>DATJRP010000001.1:0-222843 GCA_035504555.1 Rhizomicrobium sp.
GCAGATCCGCCGCCGATCGCGCCGTCACTCCCAGGACAAAACATTCCAGAAGCCGCAACTGCTGCTTTTTGCCCAATTTGCAGCGCTTAATCCCCATTCAGCCACCGTAGATCCCTCCCTTATCTACGTCAGCCCCAAAAACAATCGACCACCGGAACGCCTTGACCGGCAATTAGTTTCATATGAAACTATCTCCTTGCCGGGCAGTCCGGCCGCCAGACAGGAGGCATGCGTGGCTGATCTTTGGGACAATCCGATGGAAACCGACGGATTCGAATTTGTCGAATACACGGCGCCCGACGTGAAGGCGCTGCATGCCCTCTTCGAGCGCATGGGTTACCGCGCGGTGGGCCGCCATCGCTCCAAGGCGGTGACGCTCTATCGTCAGGGCGACGTGAACTTCGTCGTCAACGCCGAGCCCGAAAGCCATGGCAGCCGCTTCGCCAAAGCGCACGGCCCGTCCGCCTGCGCCATGGCCTTCCGCGTGAAGGATGCGGCGAAGGCTTATGCACGCGCGCTGTCGCTGGGCGCCAAGCCGTTCGAAAATCACGTGGGCCCGATGGAGCTCAACATCCCGGCGATCGAAGGTATCGGCGGGAGCGTCATCTATCTGGTCGACCGCTACGGCCCGCAATCCATTTACGATGTCGACTTCGTGCCGACCGATCCGGCGAAAGGCTTCGTGCATGAAGGCGCGGGGCTGACCGAGATCGATCACGTCACGCACAACGTCTTCCGCGGCAACATGGAGACTTGGGCGGGCTTCTACGAGAAGCTCTTCAACTTCCGCGAGATCCGCTATTTCGACATTGAAGGAAAACTGACCGGCCTCAAGTCGAAAGCGATGACGAGCCCGTGCGGGAAAATCCGCATTCCGATCAACGAATCCTCCGACGACAAGTCGCAGATCGAGGAATATCTGAACCTCTATCACGGTGAAGGCATCCAGCACATCGCGCTGTCGACGGACGACATTTACGACTCCGTCGAGGCGCTGAAGGCGCAGGGCGTCGCGTTCCAGGATACACCGGACACCTATTACGAGCGCCTCGACAACCGCATCAAAGGTCACGGCGAGGACGTGCCGCGGCTGAAGCGCGACCGCATCCTCATGGACGGCGCGCCAACGGAAGATCAGGGCCTGCTGCTCCAGATATTCACGCAGAACGCCATCGGCCCGATCTTTTTCGAGATCATCCAGAGGAAGGGCAATCAGGGCTTCGGCGAAGGCAATTTCCGGGCACTGTTCGAATCCATCGAAGCCGATCAGATCAAGCGCGGAGTGCTGCAGGCATGAGCACGAAAAACTGGATCGAGTTTCCGCATATCGAAGGCGAAGTCTCGCGTCAGGCCCATGCGGATCTGCCGAGGGGCAGCTATGAGCGCGAAATCGGCCGCGAAGGCTTTTTCGGTCCGGCGACGCATCTTTATCACCGCCATCCGCCGACGGGTTGGACCTCGTTCGAGGGCCCGTTGCGCCCGCGCGCCTTCGATGCGGTGAAGGCGGCCGAGGAAGGTGGCGTACATCACAAGGCGCCCGTGCTGCTTTCGAACGCAAAGGTACAGATGCGCATCTGGGCGTGTGACCGTGCGATGAGCGTGCTGGCGCGCAATTCCGACGGCGACGAGCTGATCTTCGTCCATCAGGGCGAGGGCGAACTCTATTGCGATTTCGGTCATCTTTCCTATCGCGAAGGCGACTATATCGTACTGCCGCGCGGCACGATGTGGCGCATCGAGCCCAAATCGCGCACCGCGGCGCTGCTCGTCGAGGCGACGGACGGCTCCTACAAGCTGCCCGAACGCGGAATCCTGGGCCCGCACGCGCAATTCGATCCGGCGATGCTGGATGTGCCGAAGCTCGACGCCGCATTTCGCTCACAAGCCGACGAGCGCGAGTGGAAAGTCGTCGTCAAGCGCCGCGGCGAGCTCACAACCATCACCTATCCCTTCAATCCGCTCGATGCGACGGGCTGGAAGGGCAACCTTTCCGTCGTGCGCATCAACTGGCGCGACATTCGACCGATTATGAGCCATCGCTATCATGTTCCGCCCTCGGTTCATTCGACCTTTGTCGCCGATCGGTTCGTGGTTTGCACCTTCGTGCCCAGGCCCATCGAAAGCGATCCGGGTGCGCTCAAGGTGCCATTTTTCCATTCGAACGACGATTTCGACGAAGTGATCTTCTATCATCAGGGCGAGTTTTTCAGCCGCGACAACATCCATCCCGGCATGGTGACGTTCCACCCCTGCGGCTTTACGCACGGTCCGCATCCCAAAGCGTTTGCCGCCGGCGCAAAGGCCGCGAAGACCATGGCGGACGAAGTCGCCGTGATGATCGACGCGCGCGATCCTCTCGAGATGTCGAAAGCCGCCGAAGCGGTCGAAGACAAAGGCTATGCCGACAGCTGGAAATCCAAATGAAGCTCGCCTCCCTGCGCCACGGACGTGACGGCATGCTGGTCGCCGTCGCGCGAGACCTGAAGACCTACGTCGCCGTTCCGCACATCGCGCTGACGTTCCAGCGTGCGATCGACGATTGGGCGCATACGGCGCCGCGTCTCATGCGCGTCTATGACCTTCTGAACGAGAACAGCGCCGATGGCGCCAAGCCGTTCGATCCGAAAGAGTGCATGGCGCCGCTGCCGCGCGCCTATCAATGGGCCGACGGCTCGGCGTATGTCACGCATGTGGAGTTGGTACGCAAAGCCCGCGGCGTCGAGATGCCGCCGTCCTTCTGGACGGATCCCCTGATGTATCAGGGTGGCTCCGACGCCTTCATCGGTGCCTGCGATCCCATCCCGGTGCACGACGAAGCCTGGGGCATCGATTTCGAAGCGGAAGTCGCCGTCATCACCGACGACGTGCCGATGGGCGCCGATGCGCATACGGCCCAAAAGCACATCAAGCTTCTGATGCTCGTCAACGATGTCAGCTTGCGCAATCTCATCCCGGCGGAGCTCGCAAAGAATTTCGGATTCTTCCAGTCGAAGCCCGCAAGCGCCTTTTCGCCTGTGGCGGTGACGCCGGACGAGCTCGACGAAGCGTGGAAAGACGGCAAAGTGCATCTGCCGCTCACGGTCGATCTCAACGGAGCGCGTTTCGGCGCGCCGAACGCGGGCGAGGACATGACGTTCTCCTTCCTGCAACTGATCGCGCATGCGGCCAAGACGCGTTCGCTCGGCGCGGGATCGATCGTCGGTTCGGGCACCGTGTCGAACAAGGACCATTCGCGCGGCTCCTGCTGCATTGCGGAGAGGCGCACGCTCGAGCAGCTCGAAAGCGGCGCCCCCAAGACGCCGTTCATGAAATTCGGCGACCGCGTGCGCATCGAAATGCTGGATTGGGATGGCAAGTCGATCTTCGGCGCCATCGACCAGGAGGTCGTCCGTTATGAGTGAGGATTTCACGCTCTACAGCTATTTCCGCTCGTCCGCCGCCTACCGCGTGCGCATAGCGCTCAATCTCAAGGGCGTTGTACCGGGCTATCGTTTTGTGCATTTGCTGAAAGACGGCGGCCAGCAGCATCGCAAGGACTATGCGCGGCTCAATCCGCAGGAGATCGTGCCGACGCTTGTGCACGACGGCCACGCCATCGGCCAATCGCTCGCCATCATGGAGTATCTGGACGAGGTGAAGCCGGAGCCGCCGCTGCTGCCGAAAGATCCCTTCGGGCGGGCGCGCGTGCGCCAGCTGGCTTACGCCGTTGCCTGCGACATCCATCCTATCAACAATCTGCGCGTACTGAATTACCTGCGCAAACCGCTTGGCCACAACGACGACGAGGTCACGTCGTGGTACACGCATTGGGTCGATCTGGGTCTCGGCGCCATCGAGACGATGCTGTCCGGTTCTTCTGAGACGGGACGCTTCTGCCACGGCGACGCGCCGACGCTGGCCGATATCTGCCTGATCCCGCAGATGGCGAATGCGCGGCGCGGCCGCACCGATCTCGACGCATTTCCGACGCTGAAACGCATCGAGGCAGCGTGCTTCGAATTGCCCGCGTTCGACAATGCGCAACCCGCGAAGCAGCCCGATGCCGAATGATACGGCCGACATCGTCGACCTCGACCTCGCGCATTTCGTGCCGTATCGCCTGTCGGTCCTGAGCAACCGCGTGTCGAGCGCCATCGCGCGCACCTATTCCGAGCGTTTCGATCTCACCATTCCCGAGTGGCGCTGCATCGCGGTCCTGGGCGGCGCACCCGGTCTTTCCGCCGGCGACGTGGCGCTGCGCACGGCCATGGACAAGGTGCAGGTGAGCCGCGCGGTCGCGCGCCTTGTCGAGAACAAACGTGTGCAGCGTACCGTGGATGTCGACGACGGCCGCGTCGCGAGGCTGTCACTTACGGCGAAAGGCCGGGCGATTTACGACGATGTGGCACCCTTGGCGCTCGAACTGGAAGCGAAGCTTCTCGAGGCACTTTCCCCGGCCGAGCGCGGAAGCCTCGACAAGATCATGGCCAAGCTCAACGCACAGGCCGGGCATCTCTAGCGTGTCAGCGCCCGTCGCATGGTTCCTGGATGGTTTTGAGAAAAGAATAGACTTCCTCACTCCTCCACCACCAGCACCACCAGCGCTTTCGGGCCGTGGGCGCCGAGTTCGAGGGTCTGCTCGATGTCGCCCGTGCGCGAGGGCCCGGTGACGAGGTTCAGCGTCGACGGCCAGGCGCCGTCCTCTTTCACGCGCGCGAGCACCGCTTCGAAATCGGCGAGGATGGCGGATTTGCGGATGACAGCGATCTCGAGCCCGGGACGAAAATGCCACGAAGCCGGTGCGTCGCGGCGCGCGAGATAGGCCAGCGTGCCCGTCTCGGCAATGCCGTAAGGTGCGAGCGTTACGGCCGCATCGTCGGGACCGGGTGGTGCGAATTCCTGGCTGAGGCCCGGCGCCAGATCCCAGGCGAGCGCCCGCTTGAGCGGCGAATTCTCCGGCACGTGCACGGCGGCCTTCATGTTGCGCGCGCGCAGGGCATCGGCGACGGCGGCGGGCACGTCCTGCATGCGGGTGAGCCTTCGCACTTCGGTCGCGGCGCGCGTCGCCTGCGCCACGAAATGCGTCACGGCATCGTCGTTGGACGGCGGCCTTTTGTAGAGCACGGGCCGGGGCGCATTCTTCAGGCGCTGCGCGCGGACGGCGGAAAGAATGGCGTCGCGCGCGCTCATGTCCGTTCCTTCCACAATTCGTGGAAGGTCTTGCCTTCCGGAGCCGGGAAGTCGCGGGCGACGAACCAACCATACATTGCCGGGATCGCGCGAACATGCCCCCGCTTTCCCGCCAGCGCGCGCAGGCTTCGCGCGGCGAGCGCCGCGGCACGGCGATAAAGCGCCGGACGTTTCGCGGCAAAAGCCCAGAGCGACAGGCCGAGCGTCACCGTCTTGGGTGCCAGGCCCGACGCATATTCGCGGGCGCGCCAGTAGCGCATGATCTTGGGCAGCGGGATTTTCACGGGGCAGACTTCCGCGCAGCGTCCGCACAAGGTCGAGGCATTCGGATGATGGTGCGCTTGGGCGACGCCCAGAAGCCCCGGGTTGAGCGCGGCGCCGATCGGGCCGGGATAGGTCGCGCCATAGGCATGGCCGCCGACGGCTCCGTAGATCGGGCAGTGATTGAGACAGGCGCTGCAGCGGATGCAACGCAGCACGTCTTCCGCTTCCGTCCCGATCAGGCGCGAGCGGCCATTGTCGACGAGCACGACATGGAAATCCTCCGGTCCGTCCGTCTCGCCCGGGGCGCGTGGCCCCGACATGACACTTACATAGGAAGAAATCGGCTGCCCGGTGGCCGAGCGCGTGAGGAGGCGCAACAGCACGGCGACATCGTTCAGATCGGGCGCGACTTTCTCGATACCAGTGACGACGATATGCATGCGCGGCAGAAGCCGCGTCAGGTCGCCATTGCCTTCGTTGGTGACGATGACGGCCGCGCCTTCTTCGGCGGCGAGGAAATTGGCGCCCGTGATGCCGGCGTCGGCGCGCTCGAAATCGGCCCTGAGGACTGCGCGGGCTTCCGCCACCAGCGCCGTGCGCTCGTCGAGATTGCGTTTCGGGTCGAGCATCTTGTGTTCGGCACGGAACGTCTCCGCCACGTCTTCCTTGTTCAGGTGAAACGCGGGCGCGATGATGTGGCTGGGCGGCTCGTGGCGAAGCTGGATGATGTATTCGCCCAGATCGGTCTCGATCGGCACGAGACCGTTGGCTTCCAGATAGGGATTGAGCGCGATCTCTTCCGTCACCATGGATTTGCCCTTGGTGACGGTTTTGGCGCCCGCGTCCTGCAGGATCTTCAGGACGATCTCGCGCGCCTCTTTTGCATCGCGCGCCCAGTGGACATGGCCGCCGCGCGCGGTGACGCGGGCTTCGAACGTTTCAAGCAGGATGTCGAGGCGCGACAGCGAATAGTCGCGGATGGCGCGGCCCTGTTCGCGCAACCCTTCGAAATCGGGATAGAGCTGCGCCGCGTAGCTGCGCCCCATCTGGAAATGCGATTTGATGCGGCCGAGCGCCTGCTTCAGCCGCGGATCGGACAGCGCCTCATGGGCTTCTTCGCGGAAGCGGAGCGGATCCTGGTTCATGAGGATTCGCCGAGCGCCGGCGTGTCGTTCATGTCGGCCAAGACTTCCGCCACGTGACGCACGCGCAGCGTCTTGCCTTCGCGCTCGGCGCGGCCGGCGAGATGCAGAAGGCAGCCAAGATCACCGCCGACGAGCAACTCCGCGCCCGCCTTCTCCGCATCGGCGAGCTTGTCGTCCGCCATGCGCTCGGAGATATCGGGATATTTGACGGAGAAAAGCCCGCCGAAGCCGCAGCAGACCTGGCCGTCGCTCAGCTCCGACAGCGCGAACCCTTCGACGGATTGCAGGAGCAGGCGCGGCTCGCTCTTCACGGCCATCTCGCGCAGGCTCGAGCAGGAATCGTGATAGCTGGCTTTTGCCGGGCAGCGTGCCGTCACGCGCGTGACGCCGCAGATGCGCACGAGGAACGAGGTGAGCTCATAGGTCTTTGCCGCCAGGGCGCGCGCGCGCTTGCCGTAATCCGCATCGTTTGCCAGCGCTTCCGGATAGTGGTTCTTGATCATGCCGGCGCAGGAGCCGGACGGCACCACGACATAGTCGAATGGGTCGAACGCGTCGACGACCTGCCGCGCGATGTCGGCGGTGTGCGCGTCGGCGCCGGCGTTCCACGCAGGCTGCCCGCAGCAGGTTTGTGTCGCCGGCACGTCCACCGTGCAACCGGCGCCTTCCAGCAGCTTGACCGCAGCAAAGCCTACCTGCGGGCGCACGAGATCGACGAGGCAGGTGACGAACAGTCCTACGCGGGCGCTCATAAAAGGCCGAGACTGCCTGAGAAATTCGTCCTCGCGCGGCGCTTCGGCGGCGTGCGCGGGCGTTTGATGCGCGTCCTGGGCGGCGTCGGCACGTCGTGGCCGAGTGCGTAGGTCATCTCGCGCAGTTCGTTCATGAAGGCATGGCGGTCGCCCATTGCCGGCAATTTATCGAACGGCACGGGCGCGCCCACGCGCACATGCACTTCGCTGCCGATGCGGTCATGCACTTCCTTGAAGATCAGCGAGAGGCGGAGCGTCATGCTGATGTGGCTCGCGACCTGGAAAAGCCGGCTGTTCTGGCCGGCGAAGAACACAGGCGCCACGGGCGTCTTCGCCTGCGTGATAAGGCGCGCCGTGAACGTCTTCCATTCCGTGTCGATGGCGCGCTTGTGCCAGACGGTCGGCGTCGTCGACACGCCGCCTGCCGGGAACACCACCAGGCACCCGCCCTTCAGCAGATGCGCCTTCGCTTCCGCCCGCGATTTGAGGTTCGTCTTCAGTGCTTCCTCGGTTTCCGAGAAATCGATCGGCAGGAGAAATTCTCGGATCTCTTCGGCACGGTAGAGAACGGAATTCGTCAGCACGCGGAAATCGTTGCGCACCTTCGAAACGAGGTGAGAGATCACCACGCCGTCGAGCACGCCATAAGGGTGGTTCGAGACGACCATTAGTGGGCCGGTCTTCGGCCACTTCGTAAGCTCGTCCTCGTTGAAGACGATCTTGAGTTCGAGCTTGCGGATTGCCGCGTCCCAGAAGCTTTCGCCCGGAATCGGATTGTCGCGGTTGTCCTCGTAGAGCCATTTCAGATAGGGCTGGCCGGTGATGCGTTCGATCAGGCGGATGAGAAAGCGCTTGAAGCGCGGATCGTCCGCCGTGGCGTAAGAGAAGGTGTCGATCGAATCGGCCGTTTGGCGCATAACCGTAAGATTTACAGAGAATCCCGACGGTTTAAAGGCCTCACCCGAATCGCCGCCTGAGCCAATCGATCATGGCGCGATTGGTCTCCTCGGGATGTTCCTGCTGCGTCCAGTGCCCGCAGTTCTTGATTAACACCTTTTCGAGGGCGGGCACGAAGCGCTCCATCCCGTCCGCCATGGCGGGCGAGAGGACCACGTCGTCCTCGGCCATGATCATGAGGCCCGGCACGCGCACCATCTGCTCCATGGTGCCCGAAAGCTCCCAGTTGCGCGTGATGTTGCGATACCAGTTGATGCCGCCGGTGAAGCCCGTGCGCGTGAAGGTCTGGATGAACACTTCGAGCTCTTCATGGGGCATCAGCGGCTCGCCGGGCCAGGTGCTTTCGTCCGTCTGCAGGGCCTGCACGAGTGCGAGGCTGCGCTGTTCCTGCGGCAGCTTCGCATAATCGGCCTGGCGGATGCCGTTCTTGCGCATGAAGAAGCGGAAGGTCTTGCCCACGTCGTGCGCCAGCAGCTGGTCGGCGATGCCCGGCCGCTGGAAGTAGACGATGTACATGTTCTCGCCGAACACGGCGCGCATGCCCATGATGGGATCGAGCGGAGGCCGCGCCAGGAACGGCGTGTTGACGCCGATGATGCCGGCGCAACGGTCGGGGTGGTAGATCGGCATCTGCCAGACGACGAGGCCGCCCCAGTCGTGACCGACGAACACAGCCCTCTTCAATCCGAGCGCGTCGAGAAGGCCCGCCAGGTCGCCCGTCAGATGCGGCATGTCGTAAGCCTGCACATCCGCCGGCCGCGAGGTGCCGCCATAGCCGCGCTGATCGGGGGCGATGACGTGGAAGCCCGCGGCCGCGAGCGCCGGAATCTGGAAGCGCCAGGAATAGGCAAGCTCCGGGAAGCCATGACAGAGGACGACCGGCAAGCCGTCCTTCGGGCCCGCTTCGTAAATCGCCATGTCGATGCCGTTGGTCTTGACGATCCGGGGCTCCGGGAAGGCGGTCATGGTTTCCTCCGTATACGGTTTTGTCGTTCAGCCCAGGAGGCCGATCTCGCCCAACATTTCGCGGCGGTTGGGCCCGAGCGCCGGCGGGTAGAGCTGGCCCGCGCGCTTTCGCGCCCTGGGCATCGCCCACATTCTCAGAATGCGCGCGGCGATCGCCGGGTTCTTCAGCCAGGCGACCGGATCGCCGAACATGTGGAAGGCCCGGGACGAGGCGCGCAGCACGACGAGATCGCCGCGCGTGGCCGGCGTGATGGCGTCCTCGACGAAGCTTTTCACGAGACGCGCCTTCAGCCGCGGCTTGTAATCCGGATCGCGTTCATGCTGGGCGCGGCGGATCGACTGCAGATCCTGTCTGACCATGGCGTCGTAATACGGCCTGAGCGCGGCGCGCGTTTCGCGCTCCACGATGACGGCGCGTTCCTTCGGATCGTCCGTCGCATCGAGAGCGGCGAGAAGAATATGCGCGTGCACGACGCCCGCCGAACAGCCGCGCCCGTAAAGCGGATTGGTGCGCACGGCCGCATCGCCCGTCGCGAAGAAATTCGACACCTGCGGTGCGCCGTCCTTCATCGTCGTGCGCCAGAGGCTTTTCAGATTGCCCATGCCGAAGACGGCGCTGGCGGGCTCCGAACGCTCGGGATCCATCCAGCGCGCAGCGCCGGGGATGGCGCTGCAGATGTGGTCGAATGTTTCGGGCTTCATGATGCCCATGCGCAATTCGGTCTCGATTTCCGGAACGGCAAGCGTGATGGAGAAATGGCGGTTGTCGGCATTGAACACGCCGTATTTGATGTAGCCGAGATCGCCGGCGCCGGGCGGTCCGTCGCGCGAAGGTTCTGCCGCGCCGTCGCGCAGGCGGTAATGCCGCGTGAAATAGAGAATGCCGGCGGGGCTTTCTTCCTCGAAAACCTCGACGCCTTCGGCCTTGAGCCAGTCGGGAAAGAGCGTGTTGCGGCCGCTGGCGTCGACCGTCACATCGGCGCGGAATTCGGTCACGACACCGTCGCGCTCGGTCTTGAGGCCGTCGACGACGAGAACACCGCCTTCGCGATGCGCGAGCAGTCCGCGCACGCCGATGTCGGTGACGAATTGAATGCCGGGCAGGCGCGCCGCATGACGGCGCATGACGAGTTCGAGCGTGGTGCGGCGGCTGAAGAGGAACGACATGTCCTCGTCGCCGCGAACGGCGACGTAGCGGTCGCGCAACGCCGGCGGCAGTCCGTCCTTGAAGTTGAAGATGCGCGCGCCCGCCGCCAGCAGTTCTTCCATCAGCACCGGATAGCGTTCGCGGATCAGCGTCGTGAGGCGTCCCAGAAAGACGTGACTGTGGCGGAGCTGCGTGGCGCCGCGGCGCTCCCAGGTGTGGAAGGCTTCTTCCGGTGACGCGTCGGGCGGCGGCGGATCGCGATCGAGGATCGTCACGCTTCGCCGGCCATCGCCGAGCGCCAGCGCCGCGCCGAGTCCCGCGATGCCTGCACCGGCAACAAGGACCGTTTCGCGCGTCATGCCTGGGCCCTGGCTGCGGCGCACGCCAGAAGCCCCCAGCCGATGAGGAAGGAAAGACCGCCGAACGGCGTCACGATGCCGAGCGCGCGCACGCCCATTGTCGCAAGCAGATAAAGGGACCCCGAAAAGAGGACGATGCCGGCCAGGAAGAACCATGCCGCGAGATTCGCAAGGGAAGTCGCCGCGCCACGCCCTGCGATGGCAGCCAAGCCCATCGCGAGCGCGTGATACATGTGATAGCGCGCACCGGTCTCGAAAGTCTGCAAGGCGTGCGCGTCGATCCTCCCCGACAGCCCGTGCGCTGCGAAAGCGCCGAGGGCCACCGCCAGAAATCCGTTAACGGCGGCAACGATGAGCCAGGCGTTCATGCGCAGCCGCAGCCTCCGGCGCCGTGCCCATGACTATGACCGTGGCGATGTGCGCCGAGATCGCTCGCCGGCACTTTTTCCGTGAGACGCGCGAGCGCCGCCGCCGAAAGCTCGGCCGTCGCTTCAAAGTCTTTTTTCGCGGAGGCGAGCAGCGCCGGATCCGTCATCAGATCGAGCGCCGTCTGCGCCATGGCGACGGCGCCGTCGATGACGCCCTTGTCGCCTTCGGCGGATTGCGCCCAGGTGGCGAATTCCGCGTTGTGGATGATGACGCCGGCCGGCGCCACGGCGAGCATGGGATGGATGGACGGCACGCGATGGCTGACATTGCCCATATCGGTGGATCCGGCGAAGCCCGCCGGAATGTCCTTCACGGGGAAGAATTCGCGGCCCAGCGCCACGGCGTTCTTTTCGAACGCGGCCGCCATCGGCCAGCTCGTCTTGAGATCGAGATAGTCGGTGTTGCCCCAGCGGATATCGGCCGTGCAGCCCGTCGACAGCGCGCCCGCTTCGAAACACGCCTGCACGCGCTTCTTGAGCTCGGCCAGGTCATGCACGTCCGCCGCGCGCACGTAGAAGCGGCAGCCTGCGCGCTCCGGCACGATATTGGCGGCAAGCCCGCCTTCCGTGATGATGCCGTGGATGCGCTCGGTCTGCCGGATGTGCTGGCGCAATTGCGCGATCGACTGATAGGCGCTGACGACCGCGTCGAGCGCATTCAATCCGCGATAGGGCATCGCCGACGCGTGCGCGGCGCGGCCGTGATAGGTGACTTCCACTTCCGAGATCGCGATGCACGGCATCGTCATGATGTTCAGATTGGCGGGATGGATCATCATCGCTGCGTCGACGCCGTCGAAAGCCCCTTCGCGCGCGATCATCTCCTTGCCGCCGAAGCGCTCTTCCGCTGGTGTGCCGAGGTAGCGCACGCGGCCCGGCAGGCGCTTGCCGAGCTTCGCCAGCGCCAGCGCCGCGCCAAGCCCTGCCGTCGCGATGATGTTGTGGCCGCAGGCGTGACCCACGCCCGGCAGCGCATCGTATTCGGAGAGGATCGCGATCACGGGGCCTTCGCCGAATTCGGAAACGTAAGCCGTTTTGAGGCCGAACGATTCGCGTTGCACCGGCAGATCGTGGCGCGCGACCGCGTCGGTCAGCCGGGCCGCCGCCTTGAATTCCTCCAGTGCAAGTTCCGGCTCCTGGTGAATCGCGTGGGACAGTGCGAGCAACTCCGGCTTCAGGGAGTCGACGATGCTGGCGACGTCTTTCTTAAGCGATTCCAATGACATACGGATATTCCTCGCGGTGCGCCGGCTATCATAGACAGTCGTTCCGGCCTTTGCGAAGGTCGAAGCGGAAATAGGGAGGCGTCATGCCCGAATTCGTGAAAGCGCCGGATGGGGTTCGTATCGCCTATGAGACCGCGGGTTCGGGTCCCGCGGTCGTGCTCGTGCACGGCTTCGCGGCCAGCCGCGTCCAGAACTGGAAAGGCCCGGGCTGGTACGAGACGCTGACGGACGCGGGCTATCGCGTCGTCGCCATGGATTGCCGCGGGCACGGCGACAGCGACAAGCCGCACGACCCGGCCGCCTACGATCACGCCATCATGGCGGAAGATATCGTCGCCGTGATGGAGGCGGCCAACGCACAGCCCGCGTTCCTGATGGGCTATTCCATGGGCGGCTTCATCAGCATGCATGTGCTGATGGATCATCCCGACATCATCAGAAAACTCGTCATCGGCGGCGTGGGCGGTTCCTATCTCGGCCGCGCCTTCGGCTCGCGTGAGGCCATCGCCGACGCACTCCTCATCGCCGACAAGGACAAGATCACCGATCCCATCTCGAAGGGTTTCCGCGAATTCGCCGAGCAGAGCGGCAAGGACCGCCAGGCGCTGGCCGCCTGCATGCGCGCCAACCGGCATCCGTTCACGGCGGCCGAGCTCAAGCAATCGAAGCGTCCCGTGCTCGTCGTCTGCGGCGAGAACGATGCGCTTACCGGACAGCCCGGGCCGCTGGCGGACGCGTTTGCGAACGGCCGCGCCGTGGTCGTGCCCCGGCGCGATCACATGACGACGGTCGGCGACAAAGTCTACAAGGAAGCGGCCCTCGAATTCTTCCGCACATAAGCTCAGACTCCGCTCCCGTCTTTTGTTCGTTTGCGCGAACGCTCTTTTCGATTTGATCGGGCTGCGCTAGCTTTGGCCGGGACTGTTGGTGTCTGGGGGGGCCGTGACAATTGCGACGCGGGCGCTTGCTGCGCTTTCGGTGGCCGTCTTTTCAGCACTCGGCGCCACCGACCCAGTGCGAGCGGAAAATTGCGGTCCGCTGGCGATCGTGGCCTCCGTCGATTTGGTTCCGACCACAGACAATACCTTGCAGTTCGTGCCGGTTTCGATCGGAGACGCCAAGCGACTGATGCTGGTGGATACCGGCGGTTTCGTCAGCGAGATCACGCCGCAGGCGGTCGAGGAACTCCGCCTGTCGCACCGCGAGCTCGGGTTCGAGCAAATCAATGTTGCCGGCGAAATGTCGCGCGAGGCGGCTCTCGTTCCGTCGTTCAGATTGGGAGAGCTTTCGGCAGCGTCGATCGAATTCGTGATCGCACCCGAGAAGAAAGTTTTCGTAGGCGACAAACGGTTCGTCGGAATCATCGGCCCCGATATCCTGCGCAGCTACGACGTGGATATGGATTTCGGCGCGCACAGGCTGAACCTGATGTCGCCCGATCATTGCGAGGGCAAAGTCGTCTACTGGCATCCGTCGGCCCTTGCCGTGCTGCCGATGGACGTTCTGCGGTCAGGACATATCGCGGTGACCGTGACGATCGACGGCAAGCCGGAGCGTGCGCTTCTCGATACGGGAGCAGACGAATCGACTTTGGCGCTACCGATCGCGGAAGGCGACTTCCACTTGAAGGCGGGTACGCCGGACATGCCTTACGTGTTCGATTTGCAAGGCAAGCCGGGATCGTCCGTCTATACCCACCGGTTTTCTTCCGTCAGCTTCGGGAGCATCGCCGCCGCCAGTCCGCAATTCGCCATCGTGCCTGATCTCGTCGGCCATCCTCTCGAGCTGCAGGCGACGACCGGAACGCGGTTCATCGATGCGGATGCGCGCGACGAGACCGCGCCGGTCCTGATCGGCATGGATATCCTTCGCCATCTTCACCTCTACATCGCCTATAAGGAGCATAAGCTCTACGTCGCGCCTGCGCCGTCCGATCGCCAAGCAACGAGCGCGTCCGCCGGCACCGCGGCCGAGTAGCATTCATCGCCGGTTGGCTCCCGCGGACTTGCCTGTGGCGCTGGTGTCATCGCGACGCGGCCCCAGGTGCGACCACATCAGGGCGGTCGGCGACAAGGTCTGCAAGGAAGCGGCCCTCGAACTCTTCGGCATGTGGACTAGAGTTTACTCTCCGTCTATTGCGGCTCTGGCAAATGCCCTTTTCATATGACTAACCTTTAAGCTAGCCTTGCTCGGGGATTTGGGTGGTGGTCACATGTCTTTGCGAATTTGCGCACTTCGCGCGGCCTTTTCTGCGACGTTGCTGACTGTCTGTGCCTGCAGCGCGGCATCGGCACAAGAGGCCTGTGAGCCTTTGTCGATCGCTGCTTCTGTCAATCTTGCTCATCGCGGAACGAATGTTCTTCCTTTCGTTCCGGTTTCTCTCGCGGGCAGTCAGAAATATATGCTGCTCGATACTGCGGACACGCTGAGTGAGATTACGCCCGAGGCGGCCGACGCCATGCATCTATCGCGACGCCTTATGCACATCCGGCACTACAATCGCGCAGGAGAGTATTCAAAGGAAGCCGTAGACGTTGGGCCGTTTCAGCTCGGCGTGCTGTCCACGCCTTCGATCGAGTTGGTGGTTTCTCCCAGCCAGCATCTGTTCGGCAAGAGCGGCGATCAGATTGTGGGAATTCTGGCGCCCAATGTTCTGATGAAATACGACGTCGACGTGGATTTCGGTAGTGGCAAGTTGAACTTGATTTCGCCGGATCATTGCGAAGGGAAAGTCATCTACTGGCCGGCTAAGGCGATCGCCGTCGTGCCGATCAAGGTCGAAGGAACTAGCAGCAGAGTTTCTGAGCAAGGCAAGATCATTATCCCCGTAACGATCGACGGTCAGCATCTCGATGCGCTTTTGGACACGGGCGCAGCTGCCTCGGTTCTCGATCGCGAGGCGGCCGAAAGCAATTTTGGGCTCAAAATGGGGTCGGCGGACACGCCCTATGCGCATGACATGTTCGGAAAGCCGGGAGTCGCCGTCTACCGCCACAAATTCCAATCACTGGATTTCGAAGGTATTGCGATTCAGAATTTGGACATCGATATCCTGCCAAACTTCGCAACGGGCCAATTGTCGATGGGCCCGGACGTCGGATCGCGTCTGGCCGCTTCGGACGCGGTGGAAGTGCCCGAATTGGTGATCGGCATGAATGTGTTGAGACACTTGCATCTCTATATCTCGTACGCGGAAAAGAAGCTTTACATTACGCCTGCGGGATCTCCGCCGGCGAATCCGCCGATGATCGGCGTAGACGAGCCTAGTATCGCCGTTGCCGGTCAGTAGGCGCCGTGACTTCCCCCAATTTCCTCGAGGCGCTAGTGTCGTCGTGAGCGAACGTTTGGTCGGGAAACCATGGCTTCGCGTGCTCGCATGTTCGGCGTTGTCTTGGCCGTCGTCTCGATTGGTCCTTTTCGGGGCGGCGCCGCGCCAGCCGCCGACGATTGCAAACCCCTCACCCTGATCACTCAGGTCGATCTCCTGCGCCGCGAAGGGGATCCGCATGTTTTCGTGCCGGTCGCCATCAACGGCAAACAGAAGCTGATGCTTCTCGACACGGGCGGCTGGAGCACCGAGGTGACGTCGCAGGCCGCGGCCGATCTGGGCCTGCCCTACGTCTCGATCCGTTACTCCGAAGTGAATCTGGCGGGCGAGGAATCGCATCAAGCCGCCAGCGTCGAGACCTTCTCGATCGGTCGGCTCACGACGAAATCGGTCGAGTTCGTCGTCTCGCCGGAGAAATGTCTTTTCCTCGACGAGCCGCAATATGTCGGCATCCTCGCGCCCAACGTCCTGAAGAACTACGACGTCGACATCGATTTCGGCGGCAACAAGCTGAGCCTTCTCTCGCCCGATCACTGCGAAGGCAGGGTGATCTACTGGCCCGCCGGCGTCGTGGCCGTCGTGCCGACGCGCGTCCTGCGCTCCGGCCATATTCTCGTGCCCGTCAAGCTCGACGGAAAGGATGTGGACGCGATCCTCGACACGGGCACGTCCACGACGACGCTGATGATTCCCATCGCGGAAGACGAATTCGGGCTGACGATGGGCTCGCCCGACACGCCCAAGGCGTCCGAAATGCCGGAGCGGCGGGGCGCCGTGACCTACGCGCACAAATTCGCTTCGCTCAGCTTCGGCGGCGTCGCCGTCAGCAATCTGAACGTTGCGATCCTGCCGGACTTCCTGCGCAACAAGGCCAGCGGTCCGCAGTTGGGTTCGCGCCTCGGTGAAAGCAGCAACCATGAGCAGGTGCCCGACATGCTCATCGGCATGAACGTGCTGCGTCACCTGCACATCTATATCGCCTATCGGGAGCAGAAGCTTTACATAACCCCGGCCGACGGTGCGCAGGCGACGCCGGTCGCGGGCGGCACGACGCCGAATGTTTTGCCCTATTCCACGCATTTGCGGTTGGCGGAAGAACGAAGGAGCGGCTCGTGAACAGGATGGTCGGTTACACCGCGGCGGCGCTCATCGCTCTGGGCCTCATCCTGCTCGCGGCCTACGCCTATTTCCTCTATGCGCCCCTGCCGGAGCGTCCGCCCCTTTCGGGACATGCGAACTCCGATACAATGCGCATCGGCACGCGCGTCCGCTCCTACATCGAATACGTCCCGGCGAAGCTCCCGCCGGGCGCGCCGCTGGTGATCGTGCTGCACGGCCGATTGATGACCGGCAACCTGATGCGCGAGATGACAGGCTACGAGTTCGACGAGGCCGCGGACAAGCAGCATTTCGTCGTCCTCTATCCGGACGGCTTCCGCCGCAGCTGGTACGATTGCCGCAAGGACCGCGAGGAGGCTGCGCGCCTCGAACATGTCGATGATCCGGGCTTCATCCGCGCGCTCGTCGCCAGGGAAAGCGCCAATCTCAAGATCGATGCGCGCAAGGTCTTCATCGTCGGCTTTTCCAACGGCGGACAGATGGCGATGGATCTGGCCGAAGAATCGCCCAGTCCCGCGGCGGCGGTCGCCGTGTTCGCGACGAGCCTGCCGGTGCGGGCGGAGTCCGATTGTCCCCGGAACACGTCCACGCCGCCCGTCATGATCGTCGACGGAACCGATGATCCCGTCAGCCCGTTCGCCGGAGGCGAGATCGATCTCTTCGGACTGCAGAATGCGGGCGACGTGATGTCGGCCGTGGCGAGCGCGGAAGTGCTGGCGCAGCGCGACGGCGTGCAGCGCGCCGAAACGACGACCGATCTGCCGCACCGCCACGCGGACGATCCCACGCATGTGCGCGAGATGCGCTGGTCACGCGCCGGCAAGCCCTATGTCGTCCTCTACGCGGTGGTCGGCGGCGGGCACGTCGTGCCGCAGCCCGAATACCGCTACCCGCGGCTGTTCGGACGCACGTCGGAGGAGATCGACGGTCCGGCCATGGCCGTCGCGTTCTTCCTGCACCGATAGTGCAACGGTTGCCCGGATTGCCGAATGAAACTGTCATTCCCGCGAACGCGGGGATGACAATATCGAATTGCGCTAGATATGTCCGTCATCACACCGCGCGCTGCGCCTTGTCCTTTTCGTTGGCGCCGCGAATCTGGTTGCGGATGTTCTCCCAGTCGCTGTCGCCGAGCTGCGACAGCGCCGCGAAATTGCCCCCCGTCAGATGCATGGCGCCGTCGATGGCGATAGTCTGGCCGGTGAGATAATCGACGCCGTCCGCCATCAGGAACACGGCGAGATTGGCGAGCTCGCTCATTTCGCCGTTGCGGCCCATGGGAATGGCATTCGAAGAGTTGCCGCGGTTGGCGCCTTGCGGGCTCAGCCGTTCCCACGCACCTTTGGTGGGGAAAGGGCCCGGCGCGATCGCATTGAGCCGGATGCCGAAAGGCCCCCATTCCGTTGCCAGCGATTTCGTCATGATGTTGAGACCCGCCTTCGACATCGCGGACGGCACGGTGAACGGTCCGCCGTTCCAGATCCAGGTCGTCAGGATCGAGATCACGCTCGCGTGTTTTTTTTCATCGATCCAGCGCTTGCCGCAGGCGAGCGTCACATAGAACGAGCCGCGGAAGACGATGTCGGCGATGGCGTTGAAGCCGCGTGGGGAGAGATCCTTCGTGCGGCTGATGAAATTGCCCGCGGCGTTGTTGACGAGGCCGGTCAACGCGCCGCCATCGGCCCAGATCTGCGCGATCATGTCGTCCACGGCTTCCGCCACGCGGATGTCGCAGGGGATGCCTTTCACTTTCGCGCCGGTCTTGTCGGCGATCTTCTTCGCCGTTTCGTCGAGCACGCCGGTACGGCGCCCGCAGATGTAAACCGTCGAACCGAGCTCCGCATAGGCCTCCGCCATCACTTCGCCCAATCCGGTGCCGCCGCCGGTGACGAGAATGCGCTTGCCCTTGAGCAGGCCGTCCTTGAACATAGTGCTGGTCATCGTTTCCTCCATTTTTTTATCGCGACCACATGCGGTGCAGGCGGCTGGCGATGTATTGCAGGCGGGTGCGGTTCTCCGGCTTGACGTTGAATCCTTCCAGCGCGTGCACCTCGTAGACGAGATAGAGAAGCTCGCGCTCCGCTTCGTCCGGAATCTGGCTTTCGATGAAGGTGAACATGGAAAGCCTGCGTCCTTCGGTCAGCGGCGCCACTTCGTGGAGCGTGGTGGACGGATAGATGATCATCTCGCCGGGCTCACCTTTGACCGCGATCTTTTCGCTGCCCATGTGAATGACGAGTTCGCCGCCCTTGTAGGACGCGGGGTCTTCGAGAAAGAGCGTACCCGACACGTCGGAGCGGAGCGGCCCCGTCGGCAATTGCAGAAAGGGGGCGTCGGCATGCTCGCCATAGGTCATGCCCCGCTCGTAGCGCGACAGGAGCGGCTGGGCGATGCGCTTGGGGAATGCGAAATTCCTGATCTCTTCGTTGCGCGCGATGGCGGCGGCCGCGATCTGCGAAAGCTTCGCCGCGTTCGGCTGCGTCATGTCGAGCTGGAGATTGTGCTTGGCCGCGTTGTGGACGTTGGTCTGGCGGCCGTCGACGAATTTGAGGCCCTCGGCCAATTGCAGGATCTGGCCGATCTCGGTCTGCGTCAGCACGTTTTTGACGAGAAGAAACATGAATACCCCTAAGGAGCGAACGGGTTGACGCTAGCAAAAGCGGGAGCCTGTTGCATCCGCAAGGTCTGCTCCTGATAGTCACCCGCTTATGATGAGCGCCGCAGCCCAAATCGCAACTACCGCTTTGCCGGAGCCTTTCGCGGGCTGGTTTGCTGCGCGCGGCTGGCGGCCGCGGGCCCATCAGCTGGCCCTGATCGCCCGCGCAGAAGAAGGCCGCTCCGCGCTGCTGGTGGCGCCCACGGGCGGCGGCAAGACGCTCGCCGGATTCTTGCCGAGCCTCATCGATCTGGCTGGGAAGCCGCCGCGCCGCCGGGCGCAACTGCACACGCTTTATATATCGCCGCTCAAGGCGCTGGCGGTCGACGTGGCGCGCAATCTCGAGACACCCGTTTCCGAAATGGGGCTCGCCGTCCGCATCGAAACGCGCACGGGCGATACGCCGCCGTCGCGCCGCCTGCGCCAGCGCCATTCGCCGCCGGACATTCTTCTGACGACGCCGGAGCAGTTCGCGCTGCTCCTGTCCGGCCGCGACACGCGCCGCCTGTTCGAGACTGTGCAGGCCGTCGTGCTCGACGAATTGCATGCGCTGGCGAATTCCAAGCGCGGCGATCTTCTCTCGCTCGGCCTCGCGCGGCTGGCGAAGCTGGCGCCGGGACATCGCCGCATCGGCTTGTCGGCGACGGTTGCCGATCCCGCGCCGTTGCAGCGCTATCTGCTGCCGCAGCCGCTGGAGGGCGAAACGCTCGCCGATCTCGTGCGCGGCGCGCCGGGTGCGCCGCCGGAAATCTCCATCTCCGCATCCGAAGCCTATGTGCCCTGGGCGGGACATCTGGCCACGCATGCGATGCCGGATGTGATGAACGCCATTCGTGCCTCGAAGACGGCGCTCGTCTTCGTCAACACGCGGTCGCAGGCCGAACGCACCTTCCAGGAATTGTGGAAGCTGAACGACGAGAACCTGCCGATCGCACTCCATCACGGCTCGCTCGCGCCCGAGCAGCGGCGCAAGGTGGAAGCGGCGATGGCGAGGGGCACGCTGCGCGGTGTCGTCTGCACGTCCACGCTCGATCTCGGCATCGACTGGGGTGAAGTGGACAAGGTGATCTGCGTCGGCGCGCCCAAAGGCGCCGCACGACTCGTCCAGCGCATCGGCCGCGCCAATCACCGGCTCGACGAACCGTCGCAGGCGCTCCTGGTTCCCTCCAACCGTTTCGAAGTGCTGGAATGCGAAGCCGCGCGCGACGCCGTGCTGGCGGGCGAGCTCGACGGCGACCAATGGCGCAAGGGCGGGCTCGACGTGCTGGCGCAGCATGTGCTCGGCATGGCCTGTGCAACACCCTTCGATGCCGACGCGCTGTTCAGGGAAGTGAAATCGGCCGCGCCCTATCGCCATCTCAGCCGCGTGGATTTCGACAAGGTCGTCGATTTCGTGGCGACGGGCGGCTACGCGCTCAAGCGTTACGACCGCTATGCGAAGCTCAGGCCGACCCCGGAAGGGTTGTGGCGCATCGCGCATCCCAGGATCGCGCAAGCATATCGCCTCAACGTCGGCGTCATCATCGAAGATCCCATGCTCGATGTCCGCCTGCAATCGAAAGGCAAACCGGCCGGCGCGGGTGGGCGCAATCTTGGGCGCATGGAGGAATATTTCCTCGAGCAATTGACGCCGGGCGACAGCTTCGTCTTCGCGGGCCACGTGCTCCGCTTCGAAGGCATCCGCGAAACGGCCGCCTACGTCACCAAGAGCAACGACCCGGTCGCGCAGGTGCCGTCCTATCAGGGCGGCAAGTTTCCGCTGTCGACCTTCCTTGCCAATCGCGTCCGCCAGATGCTGGCAAAGCCCGAGACGTGGAAGCGTCTGCCGTGTCCCGTCGGTGAGTGGCTGCGCATCCAGGAATGGCGCTCCGTCATTCCCGAGGCGAACCAGCTGCTGGTGGAGACCTTTCCGCGCGGCTCCCGCGAATATCTCGTCTGCTATCCTTTCGAGGGGCGGCTCGCGCACCAGACGCTCGGCATGCTCGTGACGCGGCGGCTGGAACGGTTGCGCATGCGCCCGCTCGGTTTCTCCACCAACGAATACGCGCTGGCCGTGTGGGGCCTGCGCGACATGAGCGGCGTCGACATGGGCAAGCTTTTCGACGAGGACATGCTGGGCGATGATCTCGACGCCTGGCTCGCCGAATCCGCGCTTTACAAGCGCACCTTCCGGAATTGCGCGATCATCGCGGGGCTGATCGAGCGGCGTACCACGGCGAGCGAGAAAACGGGCCGGCAGGTGACGTTCTCCTCCGATCTCATCTACGACGTGTTGCGCGCGCATGAGCCCGATCACATCCTGCTGCGGGCAACCTATGAGGACGCGGCCACCGGGCTGCTCGACATCGAGCGCCTGGCGGCGATGCTGAAGCGCATCAAAGGTCACATTGTCGTTCGCCCGCTGGACCGCGTATCGCCGTTGGCCGTGCCGGCGCTGCTCGAAATCAGCAAGGAGATGGTTGCGGGCGAGGCGCACGAAGATATCCTGCACGAGGCGGAAGAATCGCTGATCGAGGAGGCCATGCGCCTTGCATGAGACGCGCGTCGAGGTAAACGGGGAAGAGCTGCTGCTCGAAGCGGCCGGCGCCTTGTGGTGGCCGGGCGAGGCCACACTCGTCTTCGCCGATCTCCATTTCGAGAAAGGCTCGTTCTATGCGCGCTCGGGCCAGATGCTCCCGCCCTACGACACCCGCGCCACCATCGCCCGCATCGAAACGCTCGTCGCCCGCCGCAAGCCTTCGCGCGTCATCGCGCTGGGCGATTCCTTCCACGATCCCTACGCCGCCGAACGCCTCGACGAGGAAGAGCGCGCGCGGCTCGCGAAGCTCCGCGAAGGCCTCGAATGGATCTGGATCGCCGGCAATCACGATCCCGTGCCGCCGCACTGGCTGGAGGGGCGCGTTGCGGACGAGATCGCCATCGGCGGATTGCTCTTCCGGCACGAGCCGAGCGACATGAACGCGCGCGGCGAGATCGCGGGCCACCTGCACCCCTGCGCCACCGTCACGCGGCGCGGACGTTCCTTGAGGCGGCGCTGTTTCGTCTCCGACGGCAAGCGCCTTTTGATGCCTGCCTTCGGCGCGTATGCAGGGGGCCTCGACGTCCGCGACCGCGCGGTAAGCGGGCTGTTCAAGGACAAGTTCCTTACCTATCTGCTGGGCGCCGCACGCGTGTATGCGGTGGCGGGGTAGCAGCGATAGCCGCCGGCCGTGCCTAAATGCTTCCACCGGCAGGCCCGAGCCGCTCGCGCCATTGTTGCAAATCGCCCGCGAAGCCGTCCGCGACGGTCCACCGGAATATCCCGAGATCGTAGCCGTAAGCGACGCTGACGCTCAAACGCTGACAACCCATCAGGGACGGAGATTTTCGCAGGACGATGGCCGCAATGCCGTTTTCCGCGCGCGTCATCGAAACCGGAACCACGCGCATCCCTGCCGTGACGGCCAGTGTCGTAGTGGTGGTTGTGCCGCTTGATGACGTCCACATGGACATTGTGTTCACCGCAACGCTGGCCGTATCGACCCCGGGATAGGCAAGAACGGCAGACTGCACGGCCTCCGTGTTCGACATCGTCGTTCCCAGACCGGCGTTCCAGAGAAAGGCCAAAAGGCCGAGCGGAACGGCGACCAGGATCACGGTAAGCAGGGACGCAAACAGGAGATGCGCTGGCCAGAACCGGGCCTTCACCGGCGCATCGGTCGGCTCGGACCGCACCACGTAGCTTCCCACGATCAAGTCGTGCAGCGACTGACGCGTCCGCGTGTTGAACAGATACAGATATGCGATAAAGACCAGGCCGCCGAAGACCACCATGCCGTCGAGGACGCCTGCTGCCGCCAGGATGCGCGAATCGTCAGGCAGCCCCGGTATTTTCGAAAAGAACACGCCGTTCAGATAATAGGGTGTCCAGAAAACGACGGTGCGCACCAGCGAACGGAAAAGACCGATGGCTTTGCCGTCGCGGCCGACGACCCGCAGACCCATAGCGCGCTTGCCGATGGTGCCGCCGCCCCAACTGCTGTTGAGAATTCCGTAGTAGACGAGCGTGACCGCTGCGCCGATCAGCCGTCCTTCCTGGCCGAGCGCCACGACCTGCCGAAAGGCGACCGCGCCGATGGCGATCCCGACAGCGCCCAGCAACAGCATGTCGATCAGAAGCGCGAATATCCGGCGCCAGAACCCCGCAATGACAGCCACCGGCTCCGTGGACGCAGAAGGTGTCCCGCCGCGCAAATCGCTCATTCGAATACCCCCGTCCCCGGCACGAAAGTTTAAGAGATCAATTCTGAATTTGGCAATCTGGCCGGCGGCATTTTCCGAACGACGGCCGAAATCGTGACGGTCTGGTCGCAGAAGGGATAAGCTTCCATGGTGAAATTCGCCGACGGAAACGAAAGGACATCGCCATGAGCGCCCCCGACATCCTCCAAATCACCAAGACCGGAGCCGTCGACGAAGTGATGCTCAATCGGCCGGAGCGGCTCAACGCGATCAACCAGCCGCTGGCCGATGCGCTGCTCGCCTATTTCGAAAGCAAGCGCCGCGACACGGACACGCGCGTGATCGTGCTGGCGGGCGCCGGCCGCGCCTTCTGCGCCGGTGCCGATCTGAAGGCGATGGGCCAGCCCGATGCATTGCGCGATGGACCGAACGGCGATTGGGTTTTGCGCGATACGCTCAAGGCCATGCGCGATTGTCCGCAGCCGCTGATCGCGCTGGTACAAGGCTCTGCCGCCGGTGGCGGGTTGGCGCTGGCGCTTGCGGCCGACGTGATCGTTGCCGCCGAGAGCGCGGCGTTTCATCCCGCCTTCATCAAGATCGGGCTTTCGGGGAGCGAGCTCGGCGTGAGCTGGCGGCTGCAGCGCACGATCGGCATTTCGCGCGCGCGCGAGATGCTGCTGACGGGGCAGCCGATGTCCGCCGCCGAAGCGCTGCAGGCCGGACTTGTCTCGCGCGTCGTGCCGGACGGCGAATTGCCGAAGCACGGCCTCGACATGGCCGAAGCGATGCTGCGCGCCGCTCCTGATGCGCTGCGTGTTTCGAAACGCACCTTCGATGCAACACTGGAAATCGCAAGCTTTTCCGCCGCCCTCGAGCTCGAAGAACGCGGCCAAATTCAAATGATCCGCGCGGGGCGGATGAAGAAGGATTAGCGGCTTCGAGCACCTCACCGATGCCGGCTTCGGCGCGCCTGCGCCCGCAGCGGCGACCGCCGTTGGCGGATCGTTCAAGCAGAAATTCCTCGCCCTGCCTGCCCGGCGCGGGTGTATGCGGTGGCGGCGCAGAAGCTCTGCGTTTTTTGCTGTTCGCCGTTTCGCCGACAGATGTTGCCGGAACGTGCGAGGTTTCGTGCCGCCGCGCGGTCGGTTCACATCGCTGTCCCCCAAAGGTTCGCCTTCACACGACGCGTGAAGGCGCGCAGACTCGGCGGCAGCTCTTTGAAATTGTGAAGATGAAACGGGGTGCGGAGCCTTCGGCGCAGCGCGTCGTCGCGGGCCGCAAGATTACCCGCGGAGGCGCAAAGGCGCAGAGACATGCGTGCGTCTCGGATGGTTGGGCGTGTTACGCTGCCAATTCCTTGTTCCTGGCCACGGTCCTTCCGATCGAATAGCCGGAAAGCCCTGCGGCACAGGGCGCAGACGAACGCGGCGCGCCGGCGTGCTTTTTTGCCACCCTGTCATCGGCCCTGTTACCAGGGATTTCGAGGGGCTCACCTTTGTTGCCGGATCAGCAGCGACGACAGCCAACCGAAGAACATCGCCATCAACACCGCAGATAACCCATAGACGAACGGCGCGGCGTGCGCGAAGCGGTAGAGGCGGCGTTCAAGGCCTTTCTGATCCACATAGAGCGGCGTCGATTGCGCGCTTGTCACCGTGCCGTCGCGGAAGAGATAGGCCTCGACCGTGTATTCGCCGCGCGGCGCCGTCGCCGGGATCGGGATGCGCACGCGGAACAGCGAATAGGACAGGAACTCGACGTCTTGCGTCTGTGCGTAGAGCCCATCGCGCGCGCGTTCGGCGATGGCGGCGATGCGGAACGGCTCGGCTTTTTCCGGGTGGTGCGTGCCGATTATCCGTTGCGGCGTCACATAGGCGAGGCCCAGCTGATAACGCGCCAGCGTCTGCGCGGAAGCTATCTTGTCGAGTGGGCGTGTGCGCGGGCTCGCGAGATAGTAATAGGCGGGCATGCCGCCCAGCTTCATCTGGTCGCGGTTGATCCACAGTCCTGCAATGCGCGCTTTCCGCCGCACGGTCATGTCGGTTTCGGGCCCGCGGATCACGACGACGACGTCCTTCGGCGCGGCCGGCGTCGGATCGTCGCCTTCAATGGCGCCGAACACCACTATGCTCGTGCCCGCGTAGCTCGAATTGATCTCGACCTGGTCCTGCGAGAGGCCGGAGACGAGGTCCTGGGCGTGGGCAGCGCTTGCGCCGGCGAGGAGCATGAGGATGACGACCAGCGCGCGCATCACGAGCCCACGGCTAGGCTGTAGAGATCGTCGGGCGTCGTGACGAGACCGATAAAGAGCCTGGCCGCCACGGCCAGCACCAGCAACGCCAGAAGAAGCCTGAGATGCTCGCCCCGCAGTCGCGACGCCATGCGCACGCCGAATTGTGCGCCAATCGCGCCGCCAACCACAAGGATGGCGGCCAGCACGATGTCGACGGAGAAATTGGAGACAGATTGCAGGAGCGTCGTCGCCGCGGTTACGCAGACGATCTGCGTCAGCGACGTGCCGATGACGACGCCGGTCGGCATGCGCAAAAGATAGATCATCGCCGGCACCAGAACGAAACCGCCGCCGACGCCGAGCAGCGACGAGAGGATGCCCACGAAAAAGCCCAGCGCCACCGGCGGGACCAGGCTGATGTAGAGACGCGATTGCTTGAAGCGCAGCTTGAAGGGGAGGCCGTGGATCCAGTTGTGATGCACGCGCATACGCAAGGGCGGCGGCGTGCCCAACTGGGCTGCGCGCAAGGTCCGCACGCTCTCGTCCAGCATCAATCCGCCGACGGTCCCGAGCAGGATCACATAGCCGACCGAAACGACGATCTCCGTCTGTCCGATCCTATGCAGAAGCCCGAAGAGATAGACGCCGACGGCGCTGCCCAGAAAGCCGCCGCACAGCATCACGCCCGCCATCTTCAGATCGACGGCACGCCTGCGCCATTGCGCGATGGCGCCGGACATGGACGACGCCGTCAGATGGCTTGCGGTCGTCGCCACCGCGACGTTCGGCGGAATGCCGTAGAAGATGAGAAGCGGCGTCAGAAGAAAGGCGCCACCGACGCCGAGCAGACCCGAGAGATAGCCAACGGCCGCCGCCATGCCGAGGATCGTCAGCCAATGGACCGACATCTCCGCGACGGGCAGATAAATTTCCATTGGCTAGACGCGCGTCTAGTCAGCGCGCTCACGGAGTTTCGACGCGGGGAGGATTCACTCGCGATGAAAAAGACTTTGCGCGCCCGAGGAAGGCGGGTCAACCGCTTAGCCGACCGAGGAGGCGTCCGGCGGTGTGTTGGCATTGCGGTCGAGGGGCAGGGGGCGGAATTCCGCTGCAGCCTTTTGCGCGGCCGCGAGTTCGGCGGGGCTCAATTGCTGCGAAAGCACCTGCAGACGCGCCTTCGATTCCGCATCGCCCTGCGCGGCTGCAATCGCGTACCATTTATAGGCATCGATCGGGCTCTGTTGCACGCCCATGCCGCGCTCGTAAAGCACGGCGAGATTGAATTGCGAATCCGCGAAGCCGAGAGAGGCCGCGCGCGAGAACCACTGCGCAGCCTGGGCGAGATCCTTCTGCGTGCCGACGCCTTGTGCGAAGGACACGCCGGCCGCGTGCATGGCCTTGCGATTACCGAGCCGCGCAGCCGCCAGATAATACTGGACGGCCTTGGCGGCATCGGCCGGCACGCCCAGCCCGCGCTCGTAAAGTGTGCCGAGACGATAGGCGGCGATGGCTTCGCCCTGGTTCGCTGCCCGCTCGAGCCATTTGGCCGCTTCGGCTTCATTCACCGGTGCGCCGTCGCCATCGAGATATTTGAGACCAACGAGCAGCTCGGCCTTGCCGTTGCCTTGGCTTGCAAGCGCCATCAGCCGCTCGAGCGGTGACGTCGGCTTGTTCGGCTGCGCCATGGGCTGGGCGGGCGCGGAAGCATGCGTCTGCGCGACTGTCGTCGGCGCGAGTCGTTGTGCAGGTTTCGCTTCCGTCTTCGTCACGGTTTGCGCAGGCGGAATGACAGGCGAACCCGGCGCCGTGGACGGCGCACGCGTTGCGGGCGCCACGGCCGGAGGCGCGAGTTGCTCGACCTGGCCGGGAGCCGTGGCCGGTGTTTCGGCATGCAGGCGCGGCGACGGTGTCTGGACCGGCGCGTAAGGATTGCCGACCAGTCCGCGGCTGAGCAGAACGCCGGCGACGACCGCGGCGATCGCGATGACCAGAATTCCCGCCACCAGCAGATAGCGCGCGACGCCGCCTTTGGCGGGCGGGCTCGCGTGCGAAGGCGCCGACGCACCCCAGGTAAATCCGCCGCGCATGCCCTGTTGTGTTTCGGCGGCGGCTGCCGCCTTCGCCGAACGGCGCGCGGCCGCGATGTAGGAATCGGCCGTCTCGGTCGGCGCGGGTTGCGACAGCAGCAGCGGATCGGCCTGCGCCGCATCGCTCGCGAATGAAGGCGCCGCGGAGAGGAAGGACGGAAAGTCCGAAGGCGCCTGCGCGAAAGTGGGCGCGGTATCGGGAAATGGCGGCAGATCGAACACGTCGCCCGCCGGCGGCGGTGTGACGGACGGCGCCGCAGGCGGCGGCGCGGCGACAGGCGGCGCGGCTGCGGCTAGAGGCGGTGCCGCGACGGCCGGCGCAGGTGCCGCGGCTGCCGCCTGCAGTTCTGCGACGGCGTCGCGATGACGTTTGTCGGCGGCGTCGAGACGCGTCGAAACGTTGCGGAGATTTTCT
Organism: Rhizomicrobium sp.; assembly: GCA_035504555.1. Classification (GTDB taxonomy): domain Bacteria; phylum Pseudomonadota; class Alphaproteobacteria; order Micropepsales; family Micropepsaceae; genus Rhizomicrobium. Next base: position 28,473 of record DATJRP010000001.1, read on the forward strand.
TCGACCGTGCGCGCGGAACTGGACGCGGTACGTTCCGCGCTTTCGAGCCGTCCCGCAATGTCGGCGAGCGCATGCTCGATGCCCTGCAGGCGGCGATCGAAAGGCTGATCGACCTGGCGGCTCTCCACGATCTGCTGTTCGAGGCGCGCCATCGCGCCGGCGGTCTGCGCTTCGCTGGCGCTGATGCGCATCGCGATCTTGTCGAGCGCATCGCTCAGCTGATTGATGGAGACCGCCTGGCGCTGCAGTTCGGCCTGATCTTCGGCGCGGGCGCTGCGCGCGGCTGTTTCCAGGCCCGCGATCGTGCGGTCGAGCTTGTCGGCGATGGCCTGCGACGCGCTTTCGGCGCCGCGGATGCGCTCTTCGAAGGACGCAATGCCGGCAATCGTGCGATCGAGCTTGCCCGCGATCGCGTGCGAATTGCCGTCGGCGGTGCGCCAGCGTTCGTCGAAAGCCGCGATGCGCGCCGCCAGCGTGCGGGCGGTCTGCTCGGCTTCGCTCCGCACCTCGTTGAGCTTGCCGGCGACCGATTCGACATTGCCGGCGAGCTTGGCGATTTGCGATGCCGACTGGTTGGTGTTCTCCGCGATCTGGTCGGCAAGACGGGAAAGGCCTGCATGAAGACCTTTCACGGCATCCTTGACGCCGTCGGCGGCCGCGCTGCGCTCGACTCGCGTGAGCCGGTCGCCCAGGCCCATGACATGCGCGCCCAACTGGTCGAAGGCCTGCGCCTGTTCCTTGGTGGCCGTGTTGATTTCGGTCGCAGCGTCGCTCATCGCCTTGCTGCTTTCGGACTGCGCCTTCTCCGCAGCTTCGAGCCGTTTGCCGAGGCCCTTGAGCTGCTCCTCGATCCGGCGGTAGGCGCCCTGCGCCTCGTTTTCGCTACGCGAGACCCGCGCCAGCATGTCGTCAGTGTCGCGGCTGGACGAATCGTCGCCGGCGGCGCGGTAGTCGGACTGTCCCCGGTAGTCGTAGTCGGGCGAGCGGTGCCAGCCGCCGCCTTCGCCGCCCTCGGTCAGGCTTCGCAGGATGCGCCGGGTCAACCACTCGCCAACCGACAAGCCCTCGCGCCGGGCCGCGGCCCGGGCTGCTTCACGCGCCTCGGGTGGGATGCCGGCTACGTTCCAGGGAAGATCGGGCTGCATTTTTGATTCGCCATACGCCGGCTCCGCTATTGACGGTACCGGCACCAAGATTTTGTGTAAAGAAACGATCCCGGCGCAAAGCCGAGTGGCTTCGAACCGCCCCCGTTATGCACAGCAATTAGTTGACAAAGTCCCTTAAGGGACCGTTAGCGCGACCCCACGCCCGCCTTCGCGAGTTCGCTTCCGAGACCGCCGATGAGCCATGTGAAGGCCATCCGGAAGTCAGAAAAGAGCGACCAAAGCGGGTAGGCGAAGGTCGCCGGCTTGTTGTGCTCGATGAAAAAATGACCGATCCACGCCGGGCCGTAACCGGCAAACAGCATGACCACCAGGAACCATGGATTTTCTGTAACGATCGCGGTGACAAGCGAGGCCGTCGCAAATCCGGTGCCGACATAATGGATGGCGCGCGTGCGCGGCTTGGCATGTTCGCGAAGATAATGCGGCCAAAATTCCCGGTAGGTGGTGATCCTGGGCGCCGACATGATTCTCAGCCCGGAGGATGCGGCAAAGGCGTGGGCGGCGGCGCATCCTTCGCCGTCTTCGCATCCGGATATTCCGTCACCTTGCGCGATTTCGGATCGTCCTTCACAGGCGGCAGTCCCAGATCGGTCGCGAACAGTTCCGTCACATAGATTGTATCACCACTGACGGCGGCGCCCACGCCTGTTCTGTCGTAAGCCGCAAAGGCGAGATTGTCCTTGTGGCTCGGGCTTGCGAGCCAGGAATCCACAAAGCGGCGCGCGAAAACGTCGACGTCGACGTCGTAGCCGATGTTGAAATGCTCCGCGGCGAGATTTTCGCCGAGAAGGCCCTGCCACTTCGCGTCGGCGTCCATGATGAGATCGGCGGACGATATGCCGGTCGGGCTCTTGTGCGCGAAGTAGTTCTTGGCCGCCATGTCGTTGCTATGGGCGCGCGCCACGTCCACGAGTTCGGAATCGAGCGCCAGCATCTTGGCCTTGGGATCGATCTTATGGCGTTCGTCCTGCACCAGTTCGAAAATTCGCGCCTCCAGCGCCGCCATCTGCGTGTGCGGATCGACTGGCGTGTGCGCCGCGAGCGTCGGCATCGTGTTCATCGCGCAGGATTGCGCGACGAGCACGAGGGCCGCGAAACACAGCGCTCTGACGGATCGCACGCGCGTCTTCAGTGGATGATCTCGAACAGCCCGGCTGCGCCCATCCCGCCGCCGATGCACATCGTAACCACGCCGTATTTCGCCTTGCGGCGGCGGCCTTCGAGCAAAAGATGACCGGTCATGCGTGCGCCGGACATGCCATAGGGATGGCCGATCGAGATCGAGCCGCCGTCGACATTGAGTTTCTCGTGCGGAATGCCGAGCTTGTCCATGCAATAGAGAACCTGGCTCGCGAACGCTTCGTTGAGCTCCCACAGATCGATGTCGTCGACCTTGAGACCGTGACGCTCGAGAAGGCGCGGCACCGCGAAGACGGGACCGATGCCCATTTCGTCGGGCTCGCAGCCGGCAGCCGCGAAGCCGCGGAAGATGCCGAGCGGCTTCAGACCCTTCTTCTCGGCGACTTTCGAATCCATCACCACGCAGGCCGATGCGCCGTCGGAGAACTGCGAGGCGTTGCCGGCGGTGATGTATTTGCCTTCCTTGATCTCGCGGCCGCCGCTGAACACGGGCTTGAGCGCCTGCAGGCCTTCGAGAGTCGTGTCGGGGCGGTTGCATTCGTCGCGATCGACCGTGTAGTCGACGATGGAATCCTGACCCGTCGCCTTGTCGGTCTTTTTCATCTTGGTCGGGAGCGGAACGATCTCGTCCTTGAACTTTTGCGCCTGCTGGGCGGCCGCCGTGCGCCGCTGGCTTTCGAGTGCGTATTCGTCCTGGCGCTCGCGGCTGACCTTATAGCGTGCGGCCACGACTTCGGCCGTTTCGAGCATCGACATCCAGAGCGCCGGCTTGATCTCCATCAAGTGCTCTTCGGTGATGTTCTTGGTGTTCATGCCGCCCATCTGCACGAGCGAAATGGATTCGACGCCGGATCCGATGGCGACGGGTGTCGCTTCCGTCATCACCTGCTGCGCCGCCATCGCGATCGCCTGCAGGCCCGACGAGCAGAATCGGTTGATCGTCGTACCGGCCGTCGTCACCGGGCAGCCGGCCCAGATGGCCGAGAGGCGCGCGATGTTCATGCCGGTGGCGCCTTCCGGATTGGCGCAGCCCATGAACACGTCTTCGACTTCGCCGGGATCGATGCCGGCGCGCTGGATCGCGTGCTTGACGGCATGACCGCCCATGACAGCGCCGTGCGTGATGTTGAATCCGCCGCGGACGGATTTGGCGAGACCGGTGCGCGCGGTCGAAACGATGACGGCTTCCTTCATGGTATCCTCCGATAGTGCCGGCGAGACCCTAGACCGGCACGAAGGACGGCGGAAGCCCCGGCTATGTGGGCGAGCGGGTCGCCCGCGACCGCACATAAGACGGGTAGCGCGTCGTGAAGACGATGGCGAGAGCGAGCGTGGCGAGGCTTGCCGCAATATCGAGCGTGAGCGGAAAACGAGCGCTGAACGTCGCAGCCGCATCCGCGGCCGTCATGGCACCGAAGGCCAGCACCCACACGCCGGCGACGATGTAGTTCGTGCGCAGGAAAAGCGGCGTGTGCCAGAACTCTTCGGACACCTGCTCGCGCGCGTAGTCGAGCGTGAAGGGATTGCCGATCAGGATCGAGACGAGTGCGATGGTCATCAGCCCGCCGTCCACCACGAGGCGCACGACCGGGATCGACATGCCGGGCTGGATGAATCCGGTGTAGAGCGCGAGCAGACCGAAAAGCCCGACGCTGCCCATGTCGAGCACGCGCAAGAGGCGTGTTTGCGCGAAGTCGCGGATACCGATGACGAAGGCCGAAGCCAGCGCCGCCCACAATGCGAGGTCGACGGACAGCCCGGTCAGAAGCGCGAATACGATGAACGGTGCAAAGCCGAGCAGAATGCCCATCGATTGGCTCCGGTGGTGTGAATGGTGTTCGTACCGAACGCCGAACGACGCTACGTACAAAGAAAACGGGAGCGCCTTGCGGCGCCCCCGCAACGATATCGCTAATGAGACGGCGCGGATGCAGGCGTCTGTGCGGCTCCGCCCGCTTTCTTCGCCTGCGTCTGTGCATAGATGGTCCACAGATGGGCGTCCGCCATGCGCGCGGCGCTGCCGTGAACCTGCGAAAACGTCTGGACGGCCTCGTCGTATTTGCCCTGCATGACGAGCAGCATGCCCAGAAGCATCGGCCCCTCGTTCGGATCTTTCATGCCGCCCTTGCTGATCGCCCGGCGGGCCGCCGCTTCCGCGTCCGCGAAGCGGCCATAGCCCCAATAGTCTTCGGCGAGCTTGATGTCCTGTTCGCCGGTTTTGGACTTCTGCGCCGACGCCGCGATCTGGCCGAGCGAATGTTCGTCGATCGAGGCTCCGCTTTTGGCCTGCGCATAGAGCGGTCCCGCCTGCGCGGCGGTCATTTTCCCGGCGGCAATTCCCTTCTGCATGACGTTGTAGGCTTCCGTCGCGTAGCCCTTTGTATTTGCGACGCTGGCGAGCGCCAGATAGTCCTGACCGACCATCACGTCCGGGAACATGCTCTTGAAGCGCAGAAGGTAGAGTTCGTCGATTTCCTGCATGCCTTTCATGTTCAGCATCAGATCCGCGAGCTTTCCCCAGCTGTCGGATTGATTGTACTCCTGCGCGAGATTCTCGAGCGACGTCTGCACGCCGGCGCTGTCCTTCTGCTGCAGTGCGCCGTTCATCACGATTTTCATCATGTTTTCGTCAGGCGTCTGGCCCGCGGCCTTGGCGCCGTCGATGGATTGCTGCGCGTATTTTTGCGCGTTCGCACTGTCCTTCAGGAAGTAATAGGCGATCGCCATGTCGGCGTCGCCCTTGTAGTCGAGTGCGTTCATCCCCTGCAGCAGCTGACCGTAGGAGATAGCCTTCTGATAGTGCTTGGCGAACATCGCGAGCTGGAAGGCATTGGAGTAGGTCGACTTCTTCTGATCGTCGGGGATAGCAGGGGAATCCGCCGCCGCTTCCAGCGGCGCGTCCGCCGAAACGTAGTCCTTCTGTCCGATATAGACCTGCGCGAGGAAGGAATTGATCAGATAGTCGTCATAGGGCGTGCGGTCCGTCGCCGCCTGCGCCGTTTTGATATCGGTGAGCGCGGTCGCGTAGTCGCCGGCCTGCATGGCCTTCTGTGCCTCGGAAAGCGGCTTGGCCACATCGCGGCTGGGCTTGTCGGCGGCAAGCACCGGGCAGGGCGCCAGAAGGGCGGCGGCCGAACTCATGAGAACGGCTGCGAAGGCGGCGCGGACGATCGATTTCATTTCTCTACTTCCTCGTTCGGTTGGCAGGTGTGCAAATGAAATGGAGCCTTTCAGGGGCAAACGCATGGCGCGCCTGCCTGGTCTCCCGCACCCCCGTATTAGCGGTCGCATTCTAGTGCGGCGAATTTGTGTTTCCAAATGCGACGCTGCGGCCCGCCATATTGCGCTGCAGCGTGAAACTCCCTATCAGGAACCCGCAGCTACTATTTTGTCGCAATGGCAGACCGTCCCCAGGGCCTGCCGGAAGAGGCTCAGGAAATCTCTTCCGTCGGCTTCAACAATTATATCGGTCCGTTTTATCGCCTGCCCGATACCGATGGAGGCGCGGTGCGGCGCTTTGCATTCGTCGTTGCTGAAAAGCACATGAATTCGGCGGGCAGTATCCACGGGGGCATGCTGATGGCCCTTGTCGACATGGCGATGGGACAGACCTCGCGCGCGGAGACCGGAGCGACCGGGGGCAGCACCGTTTCACTGAATAGTGATTTCGTCGGCCCCGGCCGTCTGCACGACGTCATCGAGGCGCGCGTGCGGGTCACGCGCCGCGCCCGCACCATGATCTTCCTGTCTGCCGAGCTTTTCGCGGGCGATCGTCTGATCCTTGTCGCCACCGGCCTCTGGAAGGTCATCGGCGCGCCATGACCGGACAGCCGCCGCTCCCGGGCTTCGTGCCGACGCATCTCGTCGATCCGTTCGAGATTTATGTGGGACCGGTGTTCGAGAACGGCGCGACCGGGGCCAAGACCTTTGCCATGCGCGCCGACAGCCGCCACATGAACCGGCGCGGCGTCATGCATGGCGGCATGTTCATGACGCTCGCCGACCTCACGCTCGGTCAGGCCGTGTGGGACGCGACCGACAAGGCGGCCGTCGTCACGCTCAACATGCAGACGCATTTCCTCAAGCCGGCCGTCGAGGGCGACATCATCCAGGTGGTCCCCGAACTTGTGCGCCGCACGCGCGCGCTCGTCTTCATGCGCGGCGATTTCACCGTCAATGGCGAGATTGTCTTTACGGCATCAAGCATCTGGAAGGTTCTGGGTCACACATAAGATTCGCGCACCCGTAACGCTCTATTTACCATGCCATGCGACCGTGCTCGCTGGGGCCAGGAGGCTGACGCGCATGCACAAAGCGCGCCCGGCAGAACTCGTTTTGGGATCGGTCCAGTTGGGGCTCGCCTATGGCGCGGCCAACCGGACGGGAAAACCCTCGCGCGGTCAGGCCTGCCGTCTGGTCTCCCGCGCCGTCGATGCCGGAGTCACGAAATTCGATACGGCGCGCGCCTATGGCGATGCCGAGGAGCGCCTGGGCGAAGCGTTGCGCGCGCGCAAAGCCGTTCGCACCATCACCAAGCTCAGCCCGCTGACGGAGCTTGCGCCCGATGCGTCGCGCCGCGACGTCAGGGCCGCCGTGGACGCCAGCATCGACGCATCGCTTTATGCCCTCAGAAAGCCGCATATCGACTGCCTGCTGCTGCATCGCGCCGAACACATGACGGCGTTCGACGGCGCCGTCTGGGAGCGGCTGGTCGAACGTCTGGAAGACGGAACCGTGCTGGCGCTCGGCGTCTCGGCGCAGAGCGCGAAGGACGCCATCGCCGCGCTCGATTGCCCGGACGTCCGCCACGTGCAGATCCCCTTCAATCTTCTCGACTGGCGCTGGGACGAGGCCGGCGTGATCGAGCGCATCCGCCAGCGTTCGCACGTCACCATCCATGCGCGCAGCGTGTTCCTGCAGGGCGTTCTCGCCGCGGACGATCCAAAAATCTGGCCGGTGATCGAGGGCGTCGATGCGGATGCGCTGACCGAACTTCTCGCCGACATCGCGGCCGAGTATGACCGCGACGGTGTCGCCGATCTCTGTCTCGCCTATGTGCGCGGCCAGGACTGGATAGACGGCGTCGTCGTCGGCATGGAGACCGAACGCCAGCTGGACGAAAATCTCCGTCTCTTTGTCCGCGCCCCGCTCTCGCCGCAGGATTGCGCCGCCATCCGGGACCGCATCCCGCGCCTGCCGGAACGTTTCCTCAACCCTGCGCTTTGGCATCGAACGAACTGACGCATGAGCCTCAGTCCACCTGACGCGTCGCAACTGTTCCGTCTGGAGGGGCGTATCGCCTTCGTGTCCGGCGCGGCGGGCCATCTGGGCCGCGCGATGGCGTTTGGTCTCGCCGATGCCGGCGCGCATGTCATCGTCAACGGGCGCAGCCGCAAGACGCTGGAAGAACTCGTCGGAGAGATCGAGGCGCGCAAGGGCTCCGCGGAGCCTGCGCCGTTCGACGTCGGCGATCTCGATGCTGCGCGGAGATTCTTCGCCGCGCGCGCCCGCCTCGACGTGCTCGTCAACAACGCGATCTCGATGACGCCGAAGCCGTTCGACGCGCTGGCGGACGCCGATTTCGAAGAAACCTATCGCACCGGCGTCGTGGCACCCTTCGAGATGGCGCGCGCGGCATTGCCCGCGATGCGTGCGGCCGTGCGCGAAACGGGCGAGGCGAGCATCGTCAACATCGCGTCGATGTACGGCACTGTTTCGCCCGACAGCCGCGTCTATTCCCGGCCCGAACAGGCAAGCCCGTTCCATTACGGTTCGGCGAAAGCGGCGCTCCTGCAATTGACGCGGCATCTTGCCGCCGAATTGGCGAAGGAACACATCCGCGTGAATGCGCTTGTGCCCGGACCCTTTCCGCGCGAGAGCGTGCAAAAGGCCGATCCTCAGTTTGCGGCGCGGTTGGCCGGGCACACCATGCTGGGCCGGGTTGCGCGCGCGGACGAAATCCGCGGACCGCTTCTTTTCCTTGCGTCGCCTGCAGCGAGCTTCGTCACCGGAGCGGCCCTTGCAGTCGATGGCGGTTGGACGGCGTGGTAGGCTAAGATGCTGGTGGGCGAATAATGAACATGGCTTTTCTCTCATCTTTCCGAGCCGGTCGTGAAGCCGTTTATCCGGAGACGTTGCGCCAGAGGTTGCAGCAATTTCCGCTGCTCGCGGATCTGGGCGATGCGGCGCTGAGGCGCCTGCTGGCGGAGGCGAACTGGTTCGGCCTGCCGGGCGGCATGGTCCTGGATCGCACCGGCGAAAACAATCTCGCCCTGTTTCTGGTGGTCACGGGCTGCCTCGGCGTCTTCGTCAACGACGAACGCGGTCAGCGCCGTCTGGTCGCGCACGTGCCCGCGGGCGAGACGGTGGGCGAGATGTCGCTCATCTCGGGCGATGCCCATTCCGCGCAACTGGTGGCGCTGCGCGACACCGAGCTTCTGCGGGTGAGCCCCGAAGCGTTCAATGCCCTGATCTCGCGTCATCCGCGCGTGATGCTCAATCTTATGCGGCTGCTCGTCCGGCGTCTGCATGAAACGACGAAGCGTCCCGTCGACGGCGCGCGGCCGAAGACATTCGCCGTCGTGCCGCTGCAGGAAGGCCTGCACGACGAACCCATCGCGCAGCGGCTTTCGGCGGCGCTCGTCGAGATGGGATTGAAAGCGGCCGTTCTCGGCATCAGCGCGGCCGAGCAGACGGCCGACTGGTTCAACAATTTCGAAGCCTCGCACGACGTCGTCTTCTATTGCGGCGACGCGCCGGACAGCCCGTGGACGCAGCAATGCCTGCGCCAGGCCGATCGCGTGTTCCTGCTGGCGCGCACGGACCGTCCGCTTCCGCTTCGCCCGCTCGAAATGCCGGCCTTCAAGGCGCGCGCGACGGGGCTGCCCGAGCTTCTGCTGCTGCATCCCGACGGCAAGAGCCGCGGATTGCCCGAACACTTCGCGCTCAAGAGCGGTCTTTTCGAATCCCATCACCATATCCGCGCCGGCGTGCAGGAAGACGTGCGGCGTCTGGCGCGTTTCGTGTCGGGACGTGCGGTCGGCCTTGTGCTCGCCGGCGGCGGCGCACGCGGCTTCGCGCATATCGGCGTCCTGAAAGCGCTGCACGAGGCGCGTGTGCCGATCGATCAATTGGGCGGCACGAGCATGGGTGCGCTCATCGCGGCCGGTCTTGCGGCCGAATGGGGCATCGACGAGCTGACCGAGCGCATGCGCACGGCCTTCGTCGAGACCAATCCGCTGTCGGATTATACCTTCCCGCTTATCGCGCTGGTGCGCGGCCGCAAGGTCTCGAACCTGCTGCGCGACAATTACGGCGACGTGCGCATCGAGGAATTGCCCAAGCCGTTCTTCTGCGTGTCGTCGGATCTGACGACCGGCCGCATCCATGTGCATCGTGCCGGCCTTTTGTGGCGCGCGCTGCGCGCCAGCGTGGCGCTGCCGGGCATCCTTCCGCCGGTCACCCATCACGGCCATCTCCTCGTCGACGGCGGCGTGATGAACAATCTGCCCGTCGACGTCATGTCGGAAAATCCGCACGGTCCGATCATCGCCTCCGACGTCACCGGCGAGATCGACCTGCACGCGACCGACGACCGCTACGGCGAACGCCCGCTCTGGTGGCTCCTGTGGCAGCGGATGCGCGGCACGCCCTCGATCGTTTCGATCCTCATGCGTTCGGGCACGGTGGGCTCGGAAGCGCAGCGCCGGCTGGTGCGCCAGCAGGCCGACTATCTCTTCGAGCCGCCGCTCGAGGATGTGGGCTTGCGCGACTGGCAGGCCTTCGACCGCGCGGTCGCCGAGGGCTATGCCCACGCCATGACCGTGATGGAAAAGAACGGCGTCCCATTCGCCGATTTATGGACCGATCTGGCACCTGCGGTCCCTTCGGCACCCGAGCTCGTCGTGCAGCCCCTCGAAACGGAGGGCCTTCTCGTCCCCGCTCTTGGGATGGGCGGGAGTTCCTGAGGCCAGTTCCGGCGTTTTTTGTTTGGTTAACGCCATTTTTCTTCCCTAAAACCTCGGAACTTTTCCTACCAGCAGGCGTTCGCGGTCTTGGAGTCCTGGCGGCTCCATGGGGCAAACCTGAGGGCCTGTAATGGTGGACGTGGGCTGGGCGACGCCGGCTTCCGGGCGCTTACGCGCCGGAGGTCGCTTCCATGCGCAGTTTAAGACACCTGGCCACAGGCCCGGGCGTTTCCACTTTGCGACAAGGATAGGCGGCGATGAGGCCTGAGGCAGAAAGCCCGGTCCGCAAACGGACCAACGGCAAGAAGCGGCACGTCCCAAACGGCGCCAACGGCTCCACAGCGGCCGTCCAGGGCCAGGTCGATCTGCTCGAATTGCTGCACGCGTTGCAGGCCATGCGCGGCGGCGACTTCTCCGTGCGCATGATGCGCGATCAGGACGGCATCGCCGGCAAGATCGCCGACACGTTCAACGAGATCGTCGCGGCCAACCAGAAGATGGCGCAGGAGCTCGAGCGCGTCGGCGAAGTTGTGGGCAAGGAAGGCAGGACCAAACAGCGCGTGCGCTTCGGCATGCCGACGGGCGCGTGGGCCGAGATGGAAGGCTCCGTCAACGCGCTGATCGACGATCTGCTCTGGCCGACCACGGAAGTGACGCGCGCCATCACCGCCGTCGCCAAGGGCGACCTTCTCCAGACCGTGCATCTCGACGTCGATGGCCGTCCGCTCAAGGGCGAATTCCTGCGCTCCGCCAACATCGTCAACACCATGATCAAGCAGCTGGGCGTGTTCACGTCGGAAGTGACGCGCGTGGCGCGCGAGGTGGGCACAGAAGGCAAGCTCGGCGGCCAGGCGCAGGTGCGCGAAGTGACGGGCGTGTGGAAGGATCTGACGGAAAGCGTCAACTCCATGGCGTCGAACCTGACGGCGCAGGTGCGCAACATCGCCGAAGTGACGATCGCGGTGGCGAACGGCGACCTGTCGAAAAAGATCACCGTGGACGTGCGCGGCGAAATCCTCCAGCTCAAGGAAGCCATCAACACGATGGTGGATCAGCTGCGCTCCTTCGCTTCGGAAGTGACGCGCGTGGCGCGTGAAGTGGGTACGGAAGGCAAGCTCGGCGGTCAGGCGCTGGTGCCGGGCGTCGCGGGTACGTGGAAAGACTTGACCGACTCCGTCAACGCCATGTGCGGAAACCTGACGGACCAGGTGCGCAACATCGCGCAGGTGACGACGGCCGTGGCGCGCGGCGACTTGTCCCGCAAGATCACCGTCGACGTGCGCGGCGAAATTCTCGAACTGAAGGACACCATCAACACCATGGTGGACCAGCTGAACGCGTTTGCGTCGGAAGTGACGCGCGTGGCGCGCGAAGTGGGCACGGAAGGAAAGCTCGGCGGCCAGGCGCAGGTGCCGGGCGTCGCGGGCACGTGGAAGGACCTGACCGACAACGTGAACTTCATGGCGTCGAACCTGACCGCGCAGGTCCGCAACATCGCCGAGGTCGCGACCGCCATTGCCGGCGGCGATCTGTCGAAGAAGATCACCGTGAACGTGTCGGGCGAAATCCTTCAGCTGAAGGAAACGCTCAACACCATGGTCGAGCAGCTGAACGCGTTCGCTTCGGAGGTGACGCGCGTGGCCCGCGAAGTGGGCACGGAAGGACGCCTCGGCGGCCAGGCGAACGTGCTGGGCGTGGCCGGCACGTGGAAAGACCTGACCGATTCGGTGAACTCCATGGCGTCGAACCTGACGGCGCAGGTCCGCAACATCGCCGAAGTGTCGACGGCCATCGCCAACGGCGACCTGTCGAAGAAGATCACCGTGGACGTGAAGGGAGAAATCCTGGAGCTCAAAGACACCGTCAATACGATGGTGGACCAGCTCAACGCCTTTGCGTCGGAAGTGACGCGCGTGGCGCGCGAAGTGGGAACAGAAGGAAAGCTCGGCGGCCAGGCGCAGGTGCGCGGCGTGGCCGGCACCTGGAACGACCTGACGGACTCCGTGAATTCCATGGCGTCGAACCTCACCGCGCAGGTGCGCAACATCGCCGAAGTGGCGACCGCCGTGGCGCAGGGCGACCTGTCGAAGAAGATCACCGTGAACGTCTCGGGCGAGATCCTGCGCCTGAAAGAGACGATGAACACGATGGTGGACCAGCTGAACTCCTTTGCGTCGGAAGTGACGCGCGTGGCCCGCGAGGTCGGCACCGACGGCAAGCTGGGTGGCCAGGCCGAAGTGCCGGGCGTCGCTGGCACGTGGAAAGACCTGACCGATTCCGTGAACTCCATGGCGGGCAACCTGACGGCGCAAGTGCGCAACATCGCCGACGTGACGATCGCCATCGCCGGCGGCGACCTGTCGAAGAAGATCACCGTGGACGTGCGCGGCGAGATCCTGCAGCTGAAGGAAGCGATCAACACTATGGTCGATCAGCTGAACCGCTTCGCCGGCGAAGTGACGCGCGTGGCGCGCGAGGTGGGCACCGAAGGCCGTCTCGGCGGTCAGGCGAACGTGCCGGGCGTCGCGGGCACGTGGAAGGATCTGACCGACAACGTGAACCTGCTGGCCGCAAACCTGACCGCGCAGGTCCGCAACATCGCCGAAGTGACGACCGCCGTGGCGCGCGGCGATCTCTCGCGCAAGATCACCGTGGACGTGAAGGGGGAAATCCTCGAGCTGAAGAACACCATCAACACCATGGTGGACCAGCTCAACGGCTTCGCCGCCGAAGTGACGCGCGTGGCGCGCGAGGTGGGCACCGAAGGCAAGCTCGGCGGCCAGGCGCAGGTGCCGGGCGTTGCCGGTACATGGAAGGACCTGACCGACAACGTGAACTTCATGGCGTCGAACCTGACGGCACAGGTCCGCAACATCGCCGAAGTGGCGACTGCCATCGCCGGTGGCGACCTGTCGAAGAAGATCACCGTCGACGTGCGCGGCGAAATCCTGCTCCTCAAGGAAACCTTGAACACGATGGTGGAGCAGCTCCGCGCTTTTGCCGCCGAGGTGACGCGCGTGGCGCGCGAGGTGGGTACGGACGGACGCCTGGGCGGCCAGGCCATCGTGCCGGGGGTCGCGGGCACGTGGAAAGACCTGACCGACTCCGTGAACTCCATGGGCTCGAACCTGACGGCGCAGGTCCGCAACATCGCCGAAGTGACGACCGCCGTGGCGCGCGGCGATCTCTCGCGCAAGATCACCGTGGACGTGAAGGGGGAAATCCTCGAGCTCAAGAACACCATCAACACCATGGTGGACCAGCTCAACGCCTTCGCCTCGGAAGTGACGCGCGTGGCGCGCGAAGTGGGCACGGAAGGCAAGCTCGGCGGTCAGGCGCAGGTGCCGGGCGTCGCCGGTACGTGGAAAGACCTGACCGACACCGTGAACGTCATGGCGGCGAACCTGACCGAGCAGGTGCGCGGCATCGTGAAAGTGGTGACCGCCGTGGCGAACGGCGAGTTGAAGCAGAACCTCACCGTGAAATCGAAGGGCGAGGTGGCGGCGCTCGCCGAAACCATCAACTACATGACGGAGACGCTCGCGAACTTCGCCGACCAGGTGACGACGGTGGCGCGCGAAGTGGGCGTGGAAGGCCGTCTCGGCGGTCAGGCGAACGTGCCGGGCGCCGCGGGCACATGGAAGGATCTGACCGGCAACGTGAACCTCCTGGCCGCGAACCTCACCACCCAGGTGCGCGCCATCGCCGAAGTGGCGACGGCTGTGACCAAGGGCGACCTGACGCGCTCCATTCAGGTCGACGCGCGCGGCGAGCTTGCCGAGCTCAAGGACAACATCAACACCATGATCGGCAACCTGCGCCTCACCACCGAGCGCAACACCGAGCAGGACTGGCTCAAGACCAATCTCGCCAAGTTCACGAACATGCTGCAGGGCCAGCGCGATCTTCTGACCGTGGGCCGCCTGCTGCTTTCGGAACTGACGCCGCTCGTCAGCGCGCAGCTGGGCGTCATCTACCAGATGGACAACGAGGAGGAGCCGACCCTGCGCCTCCTGGCCTCCTATGCCGACGACGGCATCGACGGCCATCCGCGCGCGCTCAGGATCAACGAGGGCCTCGTCGGGCAATGCGCCGCCGACAAGCGGCGGCTTCTCGTCACCGGCCTGCAGGACACCGCCGTGCCGATCAGCTCCGCGCTCCTGAAAGTGGTGCCGAAGAGCATCATCGTCCTGCCCGTGCTGTTTGAAAACCAGGTCAAGGCGGTGATCGAGCTTTCCTCGCTCAGCGATTTCACCGATCTGCAGATCGCCTTCCTCGAACAGCTGACGGCGAACATCGGCATCGTGCTCAATTCCATCGAAGCGACGATGCAGACCGAAGGCCTGCTCAAGCAGTCGCAGCAGCTGGCGGGCGAATTGCAGTCGCAGCAGACCGAGCTTCAGCAGACCAACGACAAGCTCGAGCAGAAGGCCCAGGAGCTTGCCGAGCAGAACGTCGAAGTGGAACGCAAGAACCAGGAGATCGAGCAGGCCCGCCGCGCGCTGGAAGAAAAGGCGTCCGAGCTTGCGCTGACCTCGAAATACAAATCCGAGTTCCTCGCAAACATGAGCCACGAGTTGCGCACGCCGCTCAATTCGATCCTCATCCTGGGCCAGCAGCTGTCCGACAATCCCGACGGCAATCTGTCGGCCAAGCAGGTCGAGTTCGCGCGCACCATCCACGGCGCCGGCACCGACCTTCTCAACCTCATCAGCGACATTCTCGACCTGTCCAAGATCGAGTCGGGCACGGTGACGGTCGATGCGGAGGAAATCTCCTATGCGAACCTCATCGAAGCCGTGGCGCGGCCGTTCCGCCACGAAGCCGAGCGCCGGGCGCTGAGCTTCGACGTCAGTCTCGATCCCAGTCTCGGCCGCACCATCGTCACCGACTCCAAACGCCTGCAGCAGGTGTTGAAGAACCTCCTGTCGAACGCGTTCAAGTTCACGGAACGCGGCGGCGTGCGGCTGTCGGTTTCGGCGGCCGCCAGCGGCTGGAACGCCGACCATCCGGTCCTCAGCCAGGCGACCGGCGTGGTCTCCTTCGAAGTGTCCGATACCGGCATCGGCATTCCCGTCGACAAGCAGAGGATCATCTTCGAAGCCTTCCAGCAGGCCGATGCGAGCACGAGCCGCAAATATGGCGGCACCGGCCTCGGTCTCGCGATCAGCCGCGAGCTCTCCAATCTTCTGGGCGGCGAGATCCATCTGCGCAGCGTCCAGGGCACGGGCTCGACCTTCACGCTCTATCTGCCCGCGCGCTATGTCGGTCCGGCGTCGCCCATGCGTTCCGGCATGACGCCAGCAGCCTTGCGCGGCGCGCCGCCCGTCGTGCTGACGGAGCACATCATCGAGCAGGTGCCCGACGACCGCAACGAGATCGCGCCCGGCGACAGCGTGCTCCTGATCATCGAAGACGATCCGCGCTATGCGCGCATCCTCGTCGATCTCGCGCATGAAGAAGGATTCAAGGTGCTGGTGGCGATGCGCGGCACCGACGCGCTGGCGCTGGCCGAAGAGTTCACGCCTTCGGCCGTCTCGCTGGACGTGTTCCTGCCGGACATGCTGGGTTGGACGGTGCTGAGCCAGCTCAAGCAGAATGCGCGCACGCGCCACATCCCGGTCCAGATGGTGACGCTCGACGAAAACCGCCAGCACGGCCTTGCACGCGGCGCCTTCGCGTTCGTGACCAAGCCGGCGACGACCGAAGGCGTGCAGGAAGCGCTGCGGCGCATGCGCGAATACACCAAGCCGCGCCGGCGCCGTCTGCTGGTCGTGGAAGACAACGCCGCCGAGCAGCTCTCCATCGGCGAACTTCTGGGCCATGACGACATCGAGATTGCCACCGTAGGGACGGGCGCGGCCGCACTTCAATTCCTGCGGGAGCACCCTTGCGACTGCATCGTGCTCGACCTCAGGCTGCCCGACATGAGCGGCATCGAAGTGCTCGGACATCTGCGCGGCGATCCGAAGCTGTCGGACATTCCCGTCGTGGTGTTCACCGGCCGGCAGATGTCGGCCGAAGAAGACGCCGAGCTTCACACCATGGCGCGTTCGATCGTGGTCAAGGGCGTGGAATCGCCGGAACGCCTGCTCGACGAGACGGCGCTGTTCCTGCATCGCGTGGTGACGGACCTTCCGCCCGAAAAACAGCGCATGCTCGAACGGCTGACGAGCTCGGACGACGATCTGGTCGATCGCGTCGTGCTTCTCGTCGACGACGATGCGCGCAACATCTTCGCGCTGTCGAGCATCCTCGAGCGCCGCGGCATGCGCGTGCTCACCGCCACGACGGGCAACGAGGCCATCCAGCTCATCGAGAAGACGCCGGACATCGCCATCGTCCTCATGGACATCATGATGCCGGAGATGGACGGCTATCGCACGACCGCGCGCATTCGCGAGAATCCGCGCTTTGCGCGTCTCCCGATCATCGCGCTGACGGCCAAGGCGATGAAAGGCGACCGCGAGAAATGTCTCGAGGCCGGCGCCTCGGACTATCTTGCGAAGCCCGTGAACACCGAACAACTGCTCTCCGCCTTGCGGATGTGGCTGCACCGGTAGGCCCAGATGGACGCAATCGACAGGATCAATGTCCTTCTGGTCGACGATCAACCGGCCAAGCTCCTGAGCTATGAAGTGATGCTGCAGGAGCTGGGCGAGAACCTGATCAAGGCGCCGTCCGCCAAGGCCGCGCTCGAAGCCCTGCTCAAGACGGAGATCGCGGTCGTCCTCATCGACGTGTGCATGCCCGAGCTCGACGGCTTCGAGCTCGCCGCCATGATCCGCGATCATCCGCGCTTCCGCGAGACGGCGATCATCTTCGTCTCGGCCGTGCATCTGACCGAGACCGATTATCTGCGCGGCTATCGCGCCGGCGCGGTGGACTACGTCCCGGTGCCCGTCGTGCCGGAAGTCCTGCGCGCCAAGGTGAAAGTTTTCGCCGAGCTCTTCCGCAAGACCAAGCAGCTCGAACAGCTCAATCGCGACCTCGAAACGCGCGTCGCCAAGCGCACGGCGGAGCTCGAGGAATCGACCGGCCGGCTCATCGAAAGCGAGCGCGCGCGCGGGCTCGCGCTGGCGGCCGGCAACATGGGCTCGTGGGAATATCACGTCGCCGACGATTGCTGGAGCTGGGACGAGGGCCACAGCCGGATCTTCGGCATCGAGCCGCCCGAGCGCTATTCCGGCCGCGCCAGGATCAAGCAGTTCTTCCGTGATCCCGACTGGGACCTTCTGCAGTCGTTCATCGCCAAGGCGACGCCCGAGAACAACTCCTTCCAGACCGAGATGCTCATCCAGCGCGCGAACGGCGACATCCGGTATTGCCTCGTGTCGACGGCGGCCATGTTCGACGGTCGCGGCGGGCTGGTGCGGCTGGACGGCGTCACCATCGACATCACCGACCGCAAGGAAGCGGAGAACCGGCAGCAGCTTCTCGCCCGCGAGGTCGACCATCGCGCGCGCAACACGCTGGCCGTCGTCCAGTCCATCGTGCGGCTCACCAAATCGCGCGACATGGAGGCCTACACCGAGGCCATCGAAGGGCGCATCCGTGCGCTCGCCCATGCGCAGGAGCTGCTGTCGCAGTCGCGCTGGCAGGGCGCCGACATCGTGCGCCTGGTGACGGAAGAGGTCGCGCCGTATCGCATGGGCGAATCCGCGAAGGTCACGGTCGAGGGTCCGTCGGTGATCCTGCCGCCGGACAAGGCGCAGGCGCTCGCGCTGTCGCTGCACGAGCTCGCCACCAACGCCGCGAAATACGGCGCGCTCTCGCAGGACACGGGCCGTGTCGCCATCGCCTGGCGGATGGCCGGCAGTGCATTGACGCTCGAATGGCGGGAGACGGGCGGGCCCGGCGCGGTCAAGCCGGCGTCAGAAGGTTTCGGCAGCAAGATCATCAACGCCAGCATCAAGGGCCAGAGCCACGGCAGCGTGACGTTCGACTGGCGGCCGGAAGGCCTGCGCTGCGTGCTCGCCATTCCCTGCGGCCCCGACGAAACGGGCGAAGCGCAATCCAGCACGGTCGAGCCGCGCCCGCTCAAGCGCGTGCATGGTACGCCGCGTCAGGTCCTGCTCGTCGAGGACGAGGCGCTCCTCTCGCTCCTCATGCGTGATCTCCTGACCGACATGGGTTTCGCCGTCGCCGGTCCCTACAACAGCGTCAAGGACGCGATGGCGGCCGCCAAGCTGGAGCCGCTTGCGGGCGCCGTGCTCGACGTCAATCTGGGCGGCGAATTCGTTTATCCGCTCGCCGAATACCTGAATGCCAACGACATCCCCTTCGTCTTCGTGACCGGCTATGCGGAGGATCGCATCGAGATGCGGTTCGACGGCGTGCCCGTGCTCCAGAAGCCGCTGACGCGCGAGCTCCTCGAACGCGCGCTGGGCTCGGTCCTCGAGCGCGACCGGCGGGACCTGCCGCTCACCGCCTGATCGCTCTTGCTCCCGTCGGTCAAGGGCGCTCTATTCCTGCCGCAGAACATTCCAGGGATGGACGGCCATGGCGCTCAACTACGACGAGATCATGAAGCTCAAAGGAGGCGGCGACGAATTCCGCTACAACGAGCGCGACACGATGCTTTACGCGCTGGGCGTGGGTTTCGGCCGCGATCCCATGAACGAGGCCGAGTTGCCGTTCGTGTACGAGAACGACGCCGCCTTCCGCGCCGTCCCGACGATGGCGACCGTGATCGCGTGGGGCGGGACGATCATGGGCAAGACCGGCATCAATTATATGATGGTCGTGCATGGCGAGCAGAGGCTGACGCTGCACAAGCCGCTGCCGATCGCGGCCGAGATCATCGCCGACGAGCGCGTCACCGGCCTGTTCGACAAAGGCAAGGACAAGGGCGCCGTTCTGGTGTCCGAGAAAGTCATCAAGCTCAAGAGCACGGGCGAGAAGCTCTGCACGCTGTCGTCGACCACATTTGCGCGCGGCGACGGCGGCTTCGGCGGGCCCAAGGACGGCGCGCCAGAGCCGCACAAAGTGCCGGAGCGTGCGCCCGATCTCGTGCACGAATGCGATACGCGGCCGGATCAGGCGTTCCTCTATGCGCTGTCGGGCGACCGCAATCCGCTCCACCGCGATCCCAAGATGGCGAAGATGGCGGGCTTCCCGCGGCCGATCCTGCACGGACTCTGCACCTACGGCACGGCCTGCCGCGCCATCGTCTCGACCGTCTGCAAATACGACGCGGCGAAGATCACCGGCTTCGACGTGCGCTTCTCCAATCCCGTCTTCCCGGGCGAGACCATCGTGACGGAGATGTGGGTGGACGGAAAAATCGTGTCGTTCCGTTCCAGGCTCAAGGAGCGCGACGTCGTCGTTCTCAACAATGGCAAATGCACGCTTGCCGGATGACGAGGATCCGCTCGGCCGCGCCGAAGCGCTGATCGACGCGGGAAAAGCCGACGAAGCAGTTCGTCTTCTCGAACGCCTGCACGAACGGAAACGCGGCGGCCTCCTGCTGCAGGCCCTGCGCGTGCGCGCGCTGATCGCGGCCGGCGACGCGGAACAGGCGCTCGCTGTCGCGCGCGAAGCCGCCGTTCTTTATCCCTCCGTCGTCACGGCGATCGTCACGCTGGGCGACGCGCTGCTCGCCAACGGCCATCTGGCAACGGCCATCGGCGAATTCCAGCGCGCGCTCAGGCTCGATCCGGACTTCGCGCCGGCGCGTTATCTTCTGGGATGCACATGGCTCGAAGCCGGCGAAGCGGACAGGGCCGCGGACGCGTTCGATGCGCTGGCGGACGACGTGCCGGGTCTCGCCGAAAAGCGCGCCGAGATCGACGCCATGCGCACGCGGCCGCGCTCGGATGGGCGTTATGTGCGCCATCTCTTCGACCAGTTTTCCGCCGATTACGACGCGCGCATGATCGGGCAGCTCGGGTACGGCGCGCCGCAGATCCTGCGCGGTCTCGCCGACCTCATCGGGCTTCTCTATCGCGATCCGCTTTCGATCCTCGATCTCGGTTGCGGCACGGGACTTGGTGGTGCCGCGTTCTACGATCTCGCGTCGCGGCTCGACGGCATCGATCTCAGCCCCGCCATGGTCGAGAAAGCGAAAGCGCGCGGCATCTACGACGACGTGCGCGTGGGCGACATCGAAACGGTGGCGGACAGGCGCGCTTACGATCTGGTCCTCGCCGCCGACACGCTCGTTTATCTTGGCGATCTCGAGCTCGTCTTCCGTGCGGCGGCGCAAGCGCTCGTGCCCGGCGGCACCTTCCTCTTCACGGTCGAACGCAAAGACGGCGACGGGTTCGAACTCGGACCCAAGCGCCGCTGGCGGCATGCAGAGGCCTACCTGCGCGGCGTCGCAGCCGAGACAGGCTTCGACGTTTCAGGCTTCCTCGAATGCAGCCCGCGCTCGGAGGCGGGTGCGCCCGTCGAAGGCTATGCGGTGGCGCTGACTTTGGCAGAAAAAGTGGGCTGATTGTCGTTTCCGCCATGCGGCAGCGCGTTTATCATCCCGGCCATGATCGAGAAAACGCCGTCCAGACAGATCGTCATGTTCGCTTTCGCGAACGCGCAGATCCTCGACATCGTGGGACCGCTGCAGATTCTGTCCGGCGTCAACGACGAGCAGGCGACGCCCGCCTATCGCCTGACGATCCTGGCGGAACGCCAAGGCGAAATCCTCACCACCAGCGGCCTGAAGCTCGTGGCCGACGGCGCATGGGGGGATCTGCCGAAGAGCATCGACACGATGATCGTGGCGGGCGGCGACGGCACCCTCGAAGCCCTGCGCAGCAAAACCCTTCTGGGCGCAGTGCGGACTGCGGCCAAGCGCGCGCGGCGCATCGTTGCCGTCTGCAGCGGGTCCTTTATCCTGGCGGCGGCCGGTCTCCTCAAAGGCAAGCGCGCCACCACGCATTGGCGCAGCGCGGGCGACCTCGCGCGCTATTTCCCCGACACGACCGTCGAACCCGACGCCATCTATGTGCGCGACGGCAATGTCTGGACGTCGGCCGGCGTCACGGCTGGGATGGATCTGGCGCTCGCCCTGGTCCGCGACGATTTCGGCGACGACATGGCGCTCGCGGTCGCGCGCCGTCATGTGATGTTCGTCATGCGGCCCGGCGGCCAATCGCAGTTCAGCGCGCATCTCTCGGCCGACGCGCATCCTGACGGCAAGCTCGCGAGATTGCTGCGCTGGATCCCGGATCACGTGGGCGACGCGCTCGATATCCCGGCGCTGGCGCGCAGGGCCCATATGAGCGAACGCAATTTCGCGCGCGTCTTCCGCGACGAGACGGGAAAGACGCCGGCGCACTTCGTCGAATGCGCGCGCATCGACGCGGCGCGCCGCCTGCTCACGCAATCGGAGCTACCCGTCGAAACGGTCGCCGTGCGCGCCGGGTTCGGTTCGGAAGAACGCATGCGGCGCGCCTTTCAGCGCCGGCTCAAGGTCAGCCCGGCGTCGTTCCGGGCGCGGTTTCACCCCAATGGAGAATCCCCATGACGAAAGCGATCGGCATTCTTCTGTTCGACGACGTCGAGGAACTCGACTTCGTCGGTCCTTATGAAGTCTTCACGATGATGGGAGAGACTCAGAAGCGCCAGAACGAAGCGCTTTCGCACGACGTCCTGTTGCTCGCCGAAACCGATGGGCCGGTGCGCTGCGCCAAGGGCATGCAGATCGTGCCGCACCGGACGATCGCTGCGGCGCCCGCCCTCGACGTCCTCCTGGTGCCGGGCGGCATGGGCACGCGCCGGGAAGTGAAGAACGAAAACCTGCTGGGCTGGATCGCGAGCGCCGCCCGCGACTGCCGCTGGGTGACGAGCGTCTGCACGGGGTCCTATCTTCTGGCCGCGGCGGGACCGGCGCGCGGCAGGCGCGTCACCACCCATTGGGCCTTCGTCGAGCAGCTCCGCGCGCGCGGCGATGCGGGCGAAGTTATGGAAAACGTGCGCTACGTCCGCGACGGCAACGTGGTCACCTCGTCCGGCGTCTCGGCCGGCATCGACATGGCCCTCTGGGTGACGGGCCAGCTGCATTCCCCCGCCTTCGCGCGGACCGTCCAGCGTGCGATGCAATACGACCCGGCGCCGCCCTATGCCGCAGAGGTCTAGCGGCTCGCGGCCTTTGTTCCACCTCGGCTTATATGCTTCTATTCTCCTGAGGGACGTTTGAAGCCAGTCAGGGGAGTGAGCGTATGTTGAAGAAATTGGGCTTGGCCGCGATGATTTCGGTCGTGGCGACGGCACCGGCCTGGGCGCAGTCGAACTGTGGCGACGATCCCATTCCGCCGGTCGTGCCCTCGGTGGCCGAGATGGGCCAGATGTCGCCGGCCGACGCGCTGAAGGCGAAGCATCAGGCCTTCCTGGACGTGACGACGTGGCAGAAAAACGGCCTCAAGGACTACCGGGCCTGCCTCGACGCCGACGAAAACCAGATCAAGCGCGACCGTGTCAGCGCGATGTCGCAGTCGAAGCCCGATCAGGACAGGATCAAGCGGCTGACCGCAGAGATCGCCGACGACGAAAAGGCGAATGCGCGCTCCACCGACACCGAAGAGCGCGTCGTCAACGATTTCCATGCGCTTTCGACGGCGTTCTGCGCGCGGCCCGACGTCGACAAGTCGACCTGCCCGAAGAGTTAGATATTCTTGTCGCGGTTCCGGACGCAAAAGTGCCACGCACGTTTGCCGGAACCGCTCCGGAGGCGCTGAGGACATGGCCAAGGGTGCGACGATCGATTTCGACTCGACGCGCCCGCCTTCGCCGTTCCTGAAAGAGACGCATCACGCCTGGCGGCGCGAACTGCGGCGCTTCATCGACCGCGAGATCGTGCCTTACGTCGAGGACTGGGAGGAGGCGGAGGAGATTCCGCTTTCGCTTTACAAAAAGGCTTCCGATTTCGGCCTTCTGCGCATGGGCTATCCGGAAGCCTATGGCGGCATCTCCGAAGGCCTCGACCGCTTTCACGGAATCGTCACGTCCGAAGAGCTCGCGCGCATCGGCGCGGGCGGCGTGACGGCGAGCCTCATGGTCCATGGCATCGGCCTGCCGCCGATCCTGGCGCTCGGCACCGAGGAGATGAAGCGGAAGATCGCGCCCGCCGTGCTCGCCGGCGACAAGCGCGTCAGCCTCGCCATCACCGAACCGTCCGGCGGCTCCGACGTGGCGCAGTTGAAAACGCGCGCGCGGCGCGACGGCAATCACTACGTTGTCGACGGCTCGAAGATGTTCATCACCGGCGGCATGCGCGCGGATTATTTCACGACGGCCGTGCGCACGGGCGGCGAGGGGCTCGGCGGCATCTCGCTGCTCCTCATCGAGGCCGATCATCCGGGTGTCTCGCGCACGAAACTGAAGAAGCAGGGCTGGTGGGCGTCGGATACGGCGGCGCTCTATTTCGACAACGTGCGCGTGCCGGCGGAAAACCTCATCGGCGGCGAGAACCAGGGCTTCCTCGGCATCATGCACAATTTCAACGGCGAGCGGCTGGGCATGGCGGCGGGCGCCACGGGCTCCGCGCGCGTGTGCCTGGAAGAAGCCGTGAAATGGGCGCAGCAGCGCCAGACCTTCGGCAAGCGCCTCGCCGATCACCAGGTGATCCGCCACAAGATCGCGGAGATGGTGCGCCAGATCAACGCGTCGACCGCCTATCTCGAAATGTGCGCCTGGCGCGTGATGAACGGCGAAGTGCCGGCCGCCGATCTCGCACTCCTCAAAGTTCAGGCGACGCTGACGCTGGAATTCTGCGCCCGCGAGGCGATGCAGATCCTGGGCGGCAACGGCTATATGCGCGGCTCCCGCGTCGAGCGCATCTACCGCGAAGTCCGCGTCAACGCCATCGGCGGCGGCTCGGAAGAAATCCTGCGCGATCTGGCGGCGCGGCAGCTGGGGCTGTGAAGTTTGAGCGCGGCTGGAGAAAATCGGTGCTGTTGCAGTTTGAAAGACGATTTTAGTCCAAGAGATTAGACCCGCCTCGAAATTCGCCAACAGCCGTGGCATAGATCAGGAATGGCGGATATCCAGCCCGAAAACAAAAAACTCTTCTCGCTTATGGGTTTGCCCAGTGAGGGGCGTCGTAGGGTTGGTCAGATCGTCCGTATCGTGATCGCTGGAGCATTATTCATCCCCTGCGGATTCCTCTACTTCGATTTCGGGCCACTCGTAGCGGGTGTCGGGTTTGCTGGGACGCTGGCTCATTTCATTTGGGTTCTCAGAAATGCCTCGCGGTCCTAAAGGCGAAAAACGCCTCGCCGATGTCATCGGCAACGTTGACGACTGGCAAGTCGCGGGCATCAAAGAGGCGATCAAGTCGCTTGATCGCGGTGAGGGAATTTCTCACGAGCGGGTCAAGGAATGGGTCAAGTCTTGGGGCAGTTCGAATGAACTCCCCCGGCCTGTAAGCTCGGAAACTTAATTCTCCGCCGCGCTACAACCAATCCCCGCGAACATTCACACCCGAATCACCTATCATGTCCGTCATGTCGACGGCGATGGACCATCAGCGCGCGGAACGGCGGGCCAAGGAACGCGGTGCCACGCGCGCCTCCATTCTCGATGCGGCGCGCACAGTCGCGACCCGGGAAGGGGCGCGCAATCTGTCGCTGCGCGGCGTCGCCGCCGAGGCGGGTTTCGCACCGGCGGCGCTTTACGGCTATTTCCGCAACAAGGACGAATTGCTCGTGGCGCTGGCGGCAGACGATCTCTCCGGCGTGGCGCGCGCCATGCGCTCGGCCATACACGATGCCGACGGGCAGGGATCGCTGGCGGCGGCCTCCGCCGTCGCGCTGGCCTTCCTGCGCAACACCGAAACCATGGCGGCGGCGTCCGCGGCCTTGCCGGCGATCGCCGGCGACGGCGAAGCGGAGCGGCTGTTCAACGGACGCCTGATCGCGGTCCTGACCGCATTGTCCGAAGCGACCGGTCAGAAGGCGACAGACCGTACGCAGCAAAGCGACGTCGTGGTGCTTGCGGCGGCGCTCACGGGCCTCGCGATGATGGGCCGCGCCGGACGCCTCGATGCGCTGGGCTTCTCCGCGGACGAACTGCTGGCGCGTCTCGAAGCCCGGTTCGGACAGACGGTCTGATCGAGCCTCGTTATCGCCGTCCTATGGCAGCGAGCATGCGCCGCCCGCGCAGGCAATCGTGATCGTAGCCATGCGGTTCTGGCTGTTATAGGAAAATGGTGGCCCGTCGTAGCTGCAAGTAATAGCACCAGCCGGCAGATTGCTCGCCGTTCCGGCGCCCCCGACGAGCGCGAAATGCGCGCCGGCAAACGAACCGCCCATCTCATTCTTCACGTCGGTGTAGGACGCGCTGCCGATCACGACATTCCCGGTGCCCGCGATAAGGATCGCGGAGTCCGGTGCGTAATATCCGGGCTTGGTCGACGAAGTGCTCCAGTTCGTCGAGGGAACATTGCTCCCGAGGAGCGGAGACGGGCACGGCGGCGGCGTGCAGATGAAGTCGTGCATGTCACTCGAAGTCAGTGCGCAGGTGTAATTTGTCGGATTCTGGCCCCAGACGACCGCCGTGTAGTTGGGGGTCAGGTTCGACGTGCCGTACTTGCATATGCTCACGAGCATGCCGTGGTTGTTGCGCTCGCTTGTCGGGAAGCCGGGCACCGTGATCGCGTTCTGTGTGCCGGGACTGCCGAAACTCCAGCCTGGGCTGCCGCCGCTGACGGCAAGGTTGATCACCATGGACGGGCAGCCTGCCGGCGTTCCCTGCGGCCTGTTCGTTTGTCCGAACGCAAAGGGGTAGCTGCACGTCATGATGCCGGAGCTCATGACCGCCTTGCCGAAATTCTGATTGTTGATGCCGGCGATCGGCAGATATTGCGTGCCGTTGATCGTCAGCTTCGTCGGGCAGGTCAGCGTGATCGTGCCGGCCTGGGCGCCCGCCGACGACAGGCAGAGAAGCATCACGCCGGCGTAGAGAATTGCCTGAGTCAGAATGCGTTTCATGGACTTGTCCCCGTTGAAATTCGTGATCGCTCGCCGCGACCGGCGATACGCATGAACGAATCTGCCAAAACCTTGAGGCCAGGCGCGCGCTTTGCCCGGAGAAGGGACGCCGTCAGAGTAATCGCACAAATGGCTGACGCGGGGATCGTACGCTATCGCGCCCGCGACCTCAATCGAACCGACGGGATCAGAACGGCACCGGTCGCACCCTGTTTGTCGCCGCAAATCGTCCTTGTCCCCCAACTGTTGCTCTTCACAAGCGGGCGCATGCGTGCAGACTCGAGGCGTTCTTTGAAATCGTGAAGACATTTGCAGCTCCGCTGACGGCGGCGGGCGCGCTTTGCCGCGAAAAAGATTCACCACAGAGGCACAGAGGCACCGAGATGACGGCGCAGACCGCAAAAGGTGTCGCCGCCGACAATACTTGTTGCGCGCTTCGCGCGCAGAATTCGTCTGCAAGATGAGCGCTGCCGTCGCGGACGAACTCGCTATCTCTGTGCCTCTGTGTCTCTGTGGTGAATCTTCTTTCGCGACGTCCGCTGCGCGCCGGAAAGGACGTACACGGACGAAAATCGCCTTGTTCCGCCCTGTTTTTCGACATGGGGATTTGGCCTCCCGTCACGGAAAGCCCTGCGGCACGGGGCTTTCCCGCACGCGCGTCCGCGCTCGAAAAACGCGTCGCCCTGTTATTCGCCCTGTTCGCAGGGCTTCGTCATGTCGCCGGTTTGAGCGTATCGGCCAGCCGCGCGATCTCGTCGCGCACGCGATCGGGATGTTCCATCGGCAGGAAGTGGCTGGCGCCGTCGACTTTCACGACGCGCGCGCCGGCGCGGCGGAATATATCGGCTTCGCTGTCGCGGCAGGTGCTGGCGATGGTGCCGTAGACGACCGTTACGGGACAGTTCACGCGGCGCACCAGCCGCGCCATGCCGAACGGCGTCGCACGGAAGGTCTGTGCTTCCCAGGACGGCTTGCAGGCGAGTGTCACGGCGTGGTGTTCGGGATCGTCGACGAGACCGCCATGGAGATAATCGGCGAGCGTTTCGCTTCGCCAGCTTTTGAACGCGCCGCGCCCGGTGTAGGCGGCGAGCGCCGCGTCGAAGGAGGGAAACGTATCGCGCCGCTGTTCCGCGCGATCGGCGAGGTCCGGTCCTGGATTTCCGCCGCCGAGACGTGCGAGCCGCAGAAACATCCCGGCAAAGCGCGGGATCATCACCGGCTCGACGAGCACGAGACCGCGCACGCGCTCGGGGTGCAGCGCCGCCGCCATCAGGCTCACCGTGCCGCCCATCGAATGGCCGGAGAGGAGGGCCGGACCCTGATCGAGCCGTTCGAGAATGCGCACGAGATCGTCGCGATAGACGATCCAGTCTTTGGCGAGGCCGGGGGCGGTCGGCAATGTCGAGAAGCCGTGGCCGCGCTGGTCGCAGGCCGCGATTGCCAGCCGGTCGGCCAGCGGCGCAAGCAGGCCCCGATAGGTTTCCGCATTGAAACCGGTTGCATGTGCGAAGTGCAGAAACGGCCCCGTACCCTCCCACTGGAGACAGGAAACCTCACCTTCCGGCAGCGGAAGCGCCTTGCGAACGGGAACGGTCATAGGGCGGGAGACAGGCGATGGCGGCAGGAATTTGTGGCGGCGACCAGACGTCTCGTCAACCGCACTTGGCTCCGCGCGCCCGCACCGCTTAAGTTCACGCGAAAGATATCCCGAGGACACGCCTTTGCATCCCTTCATCTATGCACAGAAATGGCCCGCCAAGCCTGCCATCATCATGGCGTCGACGGGCGCAACGCTCAGCTATCGCGCGCTCGACGACCGCTCCAATCAGGGGGCGCAGCTCTTCCGCGAGCTCGGCCTTAAAACGGGCGACGGCATCGCGATCTTCATGGACAACAACATCCGCTTTCTCGAGATCACCTGGGCGGCGCAGCGCTCCGGTCTCTACTACACCTGCATCTCGTCGCGGCTGACGGCCGGCGAAGTGGACTACATCGTGCGCGATTGCGGCGCCAAAGTGCTGATCGCGTCGCACGGGCTTGCGAAGGTCGCCGCGGACGTGGCGTCGCGTCTCGAAGACGTAGCCCTCTTCACGGTCGGCGGCACGATCCCGGGCTTTGCGAGCTACGAGGAGGCCGCGGGCTCGCAGCCGACGGCGCGCATCGCCGACGAAAGCGCCGGCATGGACATGCTTTATTCTTCCGGCACGACCGGGCGGCCCAAGGGCGTGCGCCACGCGCTCGAAGGCCTGCCGATCGATGCGCCGAACCCGCTGATGGCGCTGGTCAGCATGCTGTTCGGCCTCAACGAGAACACGGTCTATCTTTCGCCCGCGCCGCTCTATCACGCGGCGCCCTTGCGCTATTGCATGGCGATGCATCGCCTCGGCGGCACGGTCGTGGTGATGGAGCATTTCGATGCCGAAGAGGCGCTGAAATATATCGAGAAATACCGCATAAGCGGCACCCAGTTCGTGCCGACCATGTTCGTGCGGATGCTGAAGCTGCCGGACGAAGTGCGCCTCAAATACGACGTGTCTTCGCTCAAGAGCGCGATCCATGCGGCGGCGCCGTGCCCGATCGAGGTCAAGCGCAAGATGATCGAATGGTGGGGTCCGGTGATCCACGAATATTACGCGGGCACGGAAGGCAACGGCTTCTGCTACGTCAACAGTGCCGAATGGCTCGCGCATCCGGGAACCGTCGGCCGCGCCCTGGTGGGTGAAGTCCACATCTGCGGCGAGAACGGCGAGGAATTGCCCCGCGGCGAAGAAGGCGTGATCTATTTCGGCGGCGGCGCGCAGTTCGAATATCACAACGACCCCAAGAAGACGGCGGAGTCGCGCCATGCCGCGCATCCCGAATGGTCGACGCTCGGCGACGTCGGCAAGCTCGACGAAGACGGCTATCTCTATCTCACCGACCGCAAGGCCTTCATGATCATTTCGGGCGGCGTCAACATCTATCCGCAGGAGGCGGAGAACCTTCTCATCAACCACCCGAAAGTGGCGGACGTCGCCGTCATCGGCGTGCCGAACGAGGATTTCGGCGAAGAGGTGAAGGCGGTCGTGCAGCCGGCCGACTGGAAGGATGCGGGACCTGCGCTCGCCGACGAGCTGATCGCCTATTGCCGCGAACATCTGTCGCCCATCAAATGCCCGCGCTCGATCGATTTCGAGCCCGAATTGCCGCGCCATCCCACGGGCAAGCTCTACAAACGACTCATCCGTGACCGCTATTGGGGCAAACGCGATTCCCGCATCGTCTGACAGGAGAAGAGAATGAAAACCTTAGCGTTCGAGGAACTGCCGAAGCATGTCGGCGAAGACATGGGCACGTCCGACTGGGTCACGATCGACCAGGACCGCATCAACAAATTCGCCGATGCCACCGGCGACCATCAGTGGATCCACGTCGACGTCGAACGCGCGAAGAAGGAAATGCCGGGCGGCAAGACCATCGCACACGGCTATCTGACGCTGTCGCTGATCCCGATGCTGGGCGCCGAGATCCTGCGCGTCACCGGCGTCACGCGCGGCATCAATTACGGCTCCAACAAGATCCGCTTCACCAACATGGTGCCGGTCGGAAGCCGCGTGCGCGCGCGCCAGAAGCTGCTTGCCGCGGAGCCGAAAGCGGGCGGTCTGCAGCTGACGAACGAAATCACGATCGAGATCGAAGGGCAGGAGCGTCCCGCCTGCATCGCGGAGACGATCAGCCTCGTCTATAAATGATCCCTGATCTCGGTATCATCGAAGGCTATTACGGCAGGCCGTGGAGCGACGAGCGGCGCGAGCATGCGATCGCGTTTCTCGCACCCCGCGGCTATCGCTTTTTCCTCTACGCGCCCAAGGCCGACGATTTCCTGCGCAAGCGCTGGCGCGAGCCCTGTCCGGCGGAGGGGGGTGCGCGGCTTCGCCGGATCGCAGCGCGTTGCAAGGCGTGCGGTGTCCGCTTCGGCGTGGGCCTGAGCCCGTACGAACTCTATCGCGACTTCAGCGGCGACGCGAAGACGGCGCTGGCGGAAAGGCTCGCGCTGTTCGATTCCGTCGGCGTGGAAATGCTGGCGATCCTGTTCGACGACATGCGCGGCGATCTGCCCGATCTCGCGCGCACGCAGGTCGATATTCTTCACTGGATCGCGGACCGCACCAAGGCGCAGCGGCTTCTGATGTGCCCGAGCTACTACACCGACGATCCCGTTCTCGACCGCGTCTTTGGCAGCAGGCCCGCGAACTATCTCGAAGATATCGGCCGCCTGCTCGACGGCAGGATCGAGGTTTTCTGGACGGGCGAGGAGGTCTGCGCGCGCGAATATTCCGCCGGCCATCTGGCGCGCGTCGGAGGCCAGCTCCGCCGCAAGCCGTTTCTCTGGGACAACTACCCCGTCAACGACGGCGCGCGCATGTCGCAATTCCTGCACCTGCGCGCCTTCACGGGACGGCCGGCGGTGATCGGGGAAAAGCTCTCGGGCCACGCCGTCAATCCCGCGCTCCAGCCGACCCTGTCGCTGATCCCGGCGCTGACGCTGATCGAGTCTTACGAACGCGGCGAGAATTACGAATATGGCGCGGCGTTCCTGCGTGCGGCGAAGACCGTTCTGGGCGATGCGCTCGCCCAACTCGTGCAAAGCGATCTCATTGCGCTGCAGGACACGGGTCTTGACTGGCTCGGCGACAGGGTGGCGCGCCTGCGCGCGCGCTACGCCGCTATCGACCATCCCGGCGCGAAAGAAATCGTCGATTGGCTCGACGGTCAGTATCGCTTCACGACCGAGATCGCCTGACCGCAATCCATTTGCGGCTTAAACTTTCAATTTGTCTTTGATGAAGGCCGCGATTTTGGCGATGGCGGCGCGGCCCTCGGGAAGCATGTCGGCCGTGACCTGCCAGACATGGGCCACCTTGGGCCAGATTTCGATCGTCACGGGAACGCCGGCGGCGCGCATCCGGTCGGCCATCAGCACGGAATCGTCGCGCAGCATTTCGGCGCCGGACGCCTGGAACAATGTCGGCGGCAAACCCGCGACGTCGCCGCGGCGCGGTGAAACGAGAGGATCGCTTGCGTCATGTCCGGGACAATAGGACTTCGCGACCGTGTCGAAGGTGCGCGCATCGAACATCGCGTCCGATCGCGTATTCGTTTTGTGAGACGGCGCCGGCTCGGAAAGATCGGTCACGGGTGAAAGGCAGACGAGTGCCGCCGGTTGCGGCAAGCCCGACGCCTTGAGCTTCAGAGCCAGCGCCAGCGTGAGATTGCCGCCGGCCGAGTCGCCGCCGACCGCGATCGCGCCGGAGGCGATGCCTTTCTCCAGAAGCGTGCGATAGGCCGTGACGCAGTCCTCGAGCCCCGCGGGAAAAGGGTGCTCGGGAGCCAGGCGGTAATCGATCGCGTAGACGGGCAGGCCCGTCTCTTTTGCGAGCCGCCAGGTGAGCGCGCGATGCGTCGCCGGCGAGCCGCCGACAAAGCCGCCACCATGGATGTAGAGAATGGCATGCGCGGCGGAGGCGCCTGCCGCTGACACTCTCTCGGTCGGCACGTTGCCGAGACGGGTTTCTTCGATCCGAATCTGTGCCGGCACCTTTGCAGGCGGCAGCCCCTTCATAATAGGGCGCAGCTCCATGACATCGGGATTCCGGCGGAAGCGGCGCTTGATCGAAAAACGCAGCATCGCGTTGATGACGTAAAGCTGAAGGCTCATGGGCGGGACTCGCGGGACAGCGGCTCAGGCTCGCCCCATCCCTTGGGGAATGTCCAGCGCCGATATCAGAACATGATGCCCGAGGTCGCCTTCAGCGTCGCGAAGCTGTCGCCCAGCGTCGCGTTGTGATGGGCGATGATTTGCGCGCCCGTCAGCGCTTTGGTGTTGAACGTGGTGTGGCCGTCCGAGGCGAGCGTCACCTTGTAGCCACGCTCATAGGCCGCGCGCACCGCGGTGTCGACGCAGAATTCGGTCTGCATGCCGCACACGATGAGGTGGTCGATGCCGGCGCGCTTCAGGGTCTGGTCGAGATCCGTATCCAGGAAGGCGCTGCAATGCCGTTTGACGGTGACGCTCTCGCCGTCATGCGGCGCAAGTTCGGGCCGGAACGGAAAGCCCGGCGTGCCTTGCTCGAGCGCGTCGCCTTTGGCGCCCGCGTGCTGCACGAAGAAGACGGGAACGCCGTTCTCGCGTGCGCGCCGGAGGAGCCCCGCGATTCGCGTCACGATCGCTTCGCCGTCGTGCAACGCATGTCCCGGGAATGTGAACATGCCCACCTGCACGTCGATGATCACAAGAGCGTTCATGGAAAAATTCCTCCAAACGTGCATCGCCTGCGTTACTATTCCATATCACCGGCGAACGGTGGGCAAGACATGCTGAAATTGACGGCCGGGGATGCGCTTCGCCGCCTCGCGGAAACGAAAACCGATTTTGCGCGGCTCATCGAGAAGGACAGTTTCGACGTCAGCCTCTACAAGCCGGAAAAGATCGATCCGCAGACGCCGCATGCCCGCGACGAGCTCTATGTGATCGCGAGCGGTTCGGGAAAATTCCTCTGCGATGGCGAAACGGAATCCGTCGCCACCGGCGACGTGCTCTTGGTGGCCGCGGGCGCGCAACACCGCTTCGAGAACTTCACCGACGATTTCTCGACCTGGGTGATTTTCTTGGGGAACCGGCCCGGAAAGCCCGCGCATTGAGTTGGCCCCCGTGCCTGTGTAAGACGGGCGGCGAAACACGAGACGGCGCGACTTGAAGACCTATCTCCACAAGAACGACCTGCCCGACGGCCTCGATCTCGGGCGTATGGTCGCCATCGATACGGAAACCCTCGGCCTTAATCCCTTCCGCGACCGGCTTTGTCTGGCGCAACTTTCCGCCGGCGACGGCGTCTGCCATGCGGTGCAGTTCGAGGTGGGCCACTATGCGGCCCCCAATCTCAGGCGCCTCCTGTCGGATCCCGCGACCCTTAAGATCTTTCACTTTGCCCGCTTCGACGTGGCGATGTTCAAGCGCTACCTGGGCGTCACCACGGCGCCCATCTACTGCACCAAGATCGCCTCCAAGCTGGTGCGGACCTACACCGACCGCCACGGCCTCAAGGATCTCGTCAAAGAGCTTCTGGGCATCGAGCTTTCGAAGGAACAGCAGAGCTCCGACTGGGGGGCGCCGAACTTGACCGAAAAGCAGCTTGCCTATGCCGCCAGCGACGTGGCCCATCTGCACAAGCTTAAAGAGGCGCTGGACGCAATGCTGGTCCGGGAGGGCCGGACGGCGCTCGCGGAGGCCTGTTTTGGCTTTTTGCCGGCCCGCGCGGACCTCGATCTGGCCGGCTGGGGCGAGATCGACATTTTCGCTCATTAAACTTTTGTTTCAACGGGTTAACGTTTCGGGCCAAAGCCGCTTGAACGACCGGAAGCTAGCCCCCATAGTCGACCCCGCTTTAAAGGGCATGATTTTTGCGTCGCGGCGGGGCTAGTATGGCGGCGCGCGCGGGGGCGCTCATAGCTCCTCAACCTGTCATCTCGGGTGTTCGATGCGTGCTGCCGACAGAGTTTCCGTGCTGACCCCTGTCGCGTCCGGGGAGGGCGACGTTGCCGCCGCGCGCCGTGTGCTCGACATGGCCGCCGAGGCGATCACGGCCCTGGGCGAGACCCTGAACGGCGATTTCTCGCGCGCGGTGGACCTGATTCTGTGCGTCAAAGGCCGGGTCATCGTCTCCGGCATGGGCAAGTCGGGCCATATCGCCCGGAAGGTCGCGGCGACGCTGGCCTCGACCGGAACCCCGGCTCAGTTCGTCCACCCTGCCGAAGCGAGCCACGGCGATCTCGGCGCGGTTACCCGCCAGGATGCCCTCCTGATGCTGTCGAATTCCGGCGACACGCCCGAGCTCGAAAGCCTCATCACCTTCGCCAAGCGCTTTTCCATCCCGCTGATCGGCGTGGCGAGCCGGCCCGACTCCGTGCTGCTGCAGGCGGCCGACATCCCGCTGGTGCTTCCCAAGTCGCGCGAAGCCTGCCCGATGGGGCTCGCGCCCACCACGTCGACGACGCTGATGCTCGTCCTGGGCGACGCGCTGGCCGTAGCCCTCATGGAACGCCGCGGCTTCACCGCCGACCAGTATCGCACGCTTCATCCGGGCGGCTCGCTCGGCAAGGCGCTGATCCGCGTCTCCGACATCATGCACAAGGGCGACGAGGTTCCGCTGGTGGCGGAAGATACGCTGATGACCGAGGTGATGATCGTCATGACCGGCCACCGCTTCGGCTGCGTGGGCGTGGTCGACCGGAAAGGTTCGCTGGTCGGCATCTTCACCAACGGCGATCTTTCGCGCCATATGGACACGTCGCTCTTCAACCGCACGGTCGGCGAAGTGATGACGCGCGCGCCGAAGATCGTGGCGCCCTGGCAGCTGGCCGCCGAAGCCGTGGCGCTCATGAACGAGAAGCAGATCACCGTGCTCTTCGTCGTGGAGGCCGACGACAAGCTCAACCGGCCCACGGGCATCCTCTCCATGCATGACTGCCTGCAAGCAGGGCTGCAGTGATGGTGCAGAGCGATCCGGCAAGCGACGGCCTGGCAGACGCATTGAATTCGGCATCGAAACCCGCGATTGCCTGGATCGAGCGGCAGCGCGCCAGTGCGCTCGACGTGCAGCGCTACACGCGTTTCGTCGGCATCATGAAGCGGGCCCTGCCGATGGCCGCCGCCGCGCTGCTGGCGGCTGTTCTCGCGTATTCACTGCAGCCGCGCCTGCAGAGCACGAAGAAAATGACGATTACCTTCCAGCAGCTTCACGTCCTCAGCAACGACTTGATGATGACCAAGCCGCGCCTCACCGGCGTCGACGGCAACGGCAATCCCTATGTCGTGACGGCGGAGGAAGCGATCCAGGACGCGCACAACAGCAAGAGCGCCCAGCTCAAGAAGGTCGAAGCCGATCTGACAACCAAGGACGGTACCTGGGTGAATTTGACTGCGACGCGCGGACTTCTCGACGACGCCAAGGAACTGCTTTGGCTCTCCGGCATCATCGACGTTTATTCCGACAACGGTTACGAAGCGCATACGACGGCGGCGCGGGTCGACATGAACACCGGTTCCGTCGTCGGCGACAAGTTCGTGTGGGGGCAGGGCGCGTTCGGCACGTTCTATGCCGACAAGTTCCGGATCGATCGCACGGTGCAGCGCATGCCGAAACATGCGCCCAGGCAGGCGAAGTCCGACAAAACGAAAGCCGACAAGACAATGGTTTATCTCTATGGCAACGTGCACATGACGATATTGAAGCGCGGGGCGGCGCACCGATGAGAGTAGCGGTTATGGCGTGCGTGGCGCTGGCGTTGTCGGTCACGCAGTTGAATGCGCAGGATCAGGCGCCGCAGCAGGTGCAGACGGCGCATCCTGCGAAAGGCGGCACCGCCGATTTTACGACCAGCAAGTGCAAAGGCGTGACCAACGTCGCGTCCGACAGCTTCGAAGGCGATTTCCAGACCAAGGTCGGCACCTATATCGGCAATGTCATCGTCACGCAGGCGGACTGCAAGCTGCGCGCCGACCGTGTCATAGCGGAAGCGACCACCGGCAAGGACATCAATCGCCTGACGGCGAACGGCAACGTGGTGTTTGATTCGTCCTCGGGCACGGCGACGGGCGATCACGGCGTCTATGAATTGGGCCCCAAGACGATCACGCTGACCGGCAAGGTTGTGCTGATCAAGGGCAAAGACGTGATGCGCGGCACGCTGCTCGTCGTCGATCTCAACACGGGTCTCGCGCATCTCACCGCCAAAGGCATGCAGGGTGGCCGCGTGCAGAGCACGCTGGTGCCCGCCGATCACGGACAACCAGACACTAAGAAATCCTCAAAGCCGAAAACGGCGGGAAGCAACTAGCCTTCACAGTTCCTTAAAGCCCAAGTAGGCACAGTTCTTGCCATGACGCTGACGACCGACCCGAAAAACCAGTCCGAAAACCGGCGAGACGCCGGGCGGCCCTTGCCGCGCCTGGTCGAGGGCAGCCAGGGGCTCGTCGTCCATCGCATCGGCAAAAGCTTCCGCAAGCGCCCCGTGGTGCGCGCGGTGAGCCTGTCGCTGCGCCGCGGCGAGGTCGTGGGATTGCTGGGTCCGAACGGCGCCGGCAAGACGACGTGCTTCTACATGATCACCGGTCTCATCCCGGCCGATTACGGCACGATCGAGCTCGACGGGCACGACGTCACGCAACTGCCCATGTATCGCCGCGCACGCCTCGGCATCGGCTACCTGCCGCAGGAAGCGTCGATCTTCCGTGGGCTGACCGCCGAGCAGAACATCCGCGCAACGGCCGAACTCGTCGAGACGGATCAGGGTCGTCTGGAAGCCATGGTCGAAGAGCTGCTCGCCGAATTCGGCGTCAGCCATGTGCGCAACACGCCCGCCATCGCGTTGTCGGGCGGCGAACGCCGCCGCGTGGAAATCGCGCGCGCGCTGGCCACGCATCCGTCCTACATCCTGCTCGATGAACCGCTCGCCGGCATCGATCCGATCGCCGTCGGCGAAATCCGCGATCTCGTGCGCCAGCTGAAGGATCGCGGCATCGGCGTGCTCATCACCGATCACAATGTGCGCGACGCACTCGACATCATCGACCGGGCCTACATCATTCACGAAGGTCAGGTTCTGAAGGAAGGCCGCCCCGACGAGATCGTGGGCGATCGCGATGTGCGCCGGGTCTATCTCGGCGAACGCTTCTCGCTATAGCGGATATCCGGGGCGGGGGCACATGGCGCTGACACAACGACTCGAAATGCGGCAAGGCCAGTCGCTGGTCATGACGCCGCAATTGCAGCAGGCGATCAAGCTGCTGCAGCTCTCCAATCTCGAATTGGCCGACTATGTCGACCAGGAGCTCGAGCGCAATCCGCTGCTCGAACGCGACGAATCCGAGCCCGGTCCGCGCGAAGAAGCGGCCGAACAGCCGGCGGGCGGGGAAGGCGAAGCGCTCGATGCGGCGCTCTCGCGCGAGGATTTCTCCAAAGGCGAGGACATGGACGCCGAGCGAAGCGACCTCTACGCCGAAGAAGGCGATCGCTCCGCGCCGCCGCCCGTCAGCAACCAGCCGCTGGCCGACTGGACGACGGTACGGTCTGGCGGTTCGCAGGACGGCGACGGCGAGAACTCCATCGAACGTTCGCTGTCGCAGGCGGTGACGCTCAAGGATCATCTGACGGATCAACTGACCATCGCCGCCCTCGATCCCGACAAGCGATTGATCGGCGCATCGCTCATCGATGCCATCGACGAGGCGGGCTATCTGCGCGTGGAACTCGAGGAAGTCGCCACGCGTCTGGGTGCGTCCCTCGAGGTCGTGGAGGCGGTTTTGAAAGTCGTTCAAGGTTTCGAGCCTACCGGTGTGGGCGCGCGCGATCTCGCCGAGTGTCTCGCGCTGCAGCTCGTGGAAAACGACCGCTTCGATCCGGCGATGCAGATTCTCGTGGGCAATCTCGAGCGGGTCGCCCGCCGCGACATCGCAGGCCTTTCGACGCTGTGCGGCGTCGACGCCGAAGACATAGCCGACATGATTGCGGAAATCCGTTCGCTGACGCCGAAGCCCGGTCTCATGTTCGGTTCCGAACCGGTGCAGCCCGTCGTGCCCGACGTCTTCGTGCGCGAAGCGCCGGATGGCGGCTGGCATGTCGAACTGAACGCCGACACGCTGCCGCGGCTGCTCATCAATTCGCGCTATTACGCGCAGGTTGCATCGTCGGCGCGTGACAAGGATTCGAAAGCCTACGTCACGGACTGTCTCAACAATGCCAACTGGCTGGTGAAGAGTCTCGATCAGCGCGCGCGCACCATCCTCAAAGTGTCGAGCGAGATCGTGCGCCAGCAGGACGGTTTCCTGACGCATGGCGTGCGCCATCTCCGCCCGCTCAATCTGCGCACCATCGCCGACGCTATTTCGATGCACGAGTCGACAGTCAGCCGTGTCACGTCGAACAAATACGTCGCGACGCCGCGTGGTCTCTTCGAACTTAAATATTTCTTCACCGCCTCCATCCAATCCGTCGGAGGCGCCGAATCGCACTCGGCGGAGGCCGTGCGCGACCGCATCCGCGAGATGATCGACAAGGAAGCGTGTGACGAAATTTTGTCGGACGACCGAATCGTGTCTATGTTGACGGCAGACGGTGTCAATATTGCGCGCAGGACCGTGGCGAAGTACAGGGAGGCCATGCGCATCCCGTCTTCGGTCGAACGGCGCCGCCTGAAGCAGGCCGAACTCTCCACGGCTGCACAATAGAATAGCGTTAAAATCGGGCCATTGACAGGGGTGTTGCGTTGACCTAATGGTCCGCCGCTTTTTTTCGGACGGGTCGGGTCGATGCATGGTGCGAAATCCCGAGACGCGCGTTAAGCTGCACGACCAAAGCCCATGAAAGTCCGAGTATCAGGCAAACAATTGGAAATCGGCGAGGCGCTGCCGGAGTTGGTGCGCACCCGATTGGAAGTTGTGATCGCGAAGCACTTCAAGGGCGGCGCGGAGGCGAGTGTAGTGTTTTCGCACGAAGGTTCCGGGTTTCGCGCGGACTGCACGATGCACATCGACGCCGGCGCCGTTCTGAAGGCCGAAGGTGTGGATAGCGATGTCCATCGCGCTTTCGACGCCACGCTTGCCCATCTGGAAACCCAGCTCCGCCGTTACACGCGCCGTCTCAAGAACCATCACGAAAAGGCCAAGACGCCGAGGGGCGTCGGCGCCTGATCGCCAACCAGAAGGTTGTCATGGAAATCGCAGATCTGCTTGCGCCTGATGCCGTCATCGCGTCGTTGAAGGCACAGAGCAAAAAGCAATTGCTTCAGGAAATGTCCGAGCATGCCGCGCACCTCACGGGCCTGCCGGATCGCCGCATCTTCGAAACGCTGATCGAGCGCGAGCGGCTCGGCAGCACCGGCATGGGCCAGGGCATCGCCATTCCACACGGCCGCATCGCGAGCCTGGCGCGCATCACGGGCTTCTTCGCGCGTCTCGATACGCCGATCGCGTACGATGCCGTCGACAATCAGCCTGTCGACCTCGTGTTCCTGCTGCTGGCGCCGGAAGGCGCGGGCGCTGATCACCTGAAGGCGCTGGCGCGCGTGTCGCGTCTGCTGCGCAATCAGCAGACCTGCGAGAAGCTGCGCGCCGCCAACAAGGCGGAAGTGCTTTATTCGCTCCTCACCGCGCCCACCAACGGCGCCAGTTCGGTCGCGGCTTAGCCAAATAGCTGGGTGGCCGGGACGCGCCCGGCTATGGTGATGATCAGATTTTTTGGTGAGAGATTCATCGCCGGCCGCGCGGAATCGCGCGACCGGGTTTGCCGAATGCGTCAGTGGACGCTGAGCGGCGTCAGCTCGTTCTGCACGGCGGCGCCGTAAGCCGACTCCCAGGCATCGGTGAAGCCGAGCACGCGGCCGTCGACGCCATGCAACACGTAAAGCTGAGTGCCATCCGGGACTTCGATGCCCGGAGGAATGATGCCGAGACGGCGCGCTTCGTCGGCGCCCGTGGGCTTGATGTAGGCGAGGCGTTCCGCATCGAAAGGCTGCTGAACGACAGTCCGTGGGTCGATAGTGATGGTATTGGTCATAGTACGTCTCCTTCCGGCAGCGTCTCTCAGAGACCGCTACCATTCGAATTCGATTTGATCTCG
The DNA here is from genome assembly GCA_035504555.1 of Rhizomicrobium sp. Lineage (GTDB taxonomy): Bacteria > Pseudomonadota > Alphaproteobacteria > Micropepsales > Micropepsaceae > Rhizomicrobium. Next base: position 68,330 of record DATJRP010000001.1, read on the forward strand.
ATCGTCTTCACGACCGCTTCGGTTTTTGGCCTCACGAGATCGATCGACAACAATCCGTTCTCCAATTCGGCTCCGACCACTTCAATTCCTTCCGCCAGTACGAAAGAACGCTGGAACTGGCGTGCAGCAATGCCGCGATGAAGAAACGTTTTGTCGGAGGCTTCGGATTGGCGCCCGCGTATCACAAGTTGTTTTTCTTCGACCGTGATGCTCAATTCGTCGCGATTGAAACCGGCCACGGCCAGCGTGATGCGCAGGCAGTCCGAACCCTTCTCTTCGATGTTGTAAGGGGGATAGCCGTCTCCGGCGCTACGCGCCGTGCGCTCGAGCAAGCGTTCCAGCTGCTCGAAGCCCAGAAGAAACGGGCTGTTGAAATAAGAGTTCCTTGACATCGCAAAGCCCTCCTTGAGCGGCCTTGGCATCGGACCCGTCGCCGGGCTCCGTTTTTCTAGCGACCCGGTAGCGGCATCGCTTGAGAGGCTATTTGGGGAGTTCGGGGACGGGGATCAAGGTGTCCCCGTTTTGTTCGTGGATTTGGTTAAGGTTTGGCGGGATTTCACCCCCGCTGCAGGGCCTCGGAGACGCGCCATGGAGGCGCGCCGGCTCCCCTGGCTCCTTCCCTGCTCGGGGCCCGCCCGGCGGCCCCGCGAAGCCCCGTGGTGGCCAGGCTAGACCGCCACGCGATGCGTCTCATGACGCATCACCGCGTCCGCCATCTCCTGGTGGTCGACGATGGAGAACTCGTCGGCATCATCAGGGCGGCGACGTCGTGAAGAGCCGGTTGGAGGAATTGGAGTCGAACGTGCTCAGGGATGCTTACATCGCGGCGCATTGAGCGCGCGTTTGGTCAGCCGTTTGTCCCGGACATCTCGGCGGCAATGAGTGCGACGGCGACCAGACTTCGCGGCAGAACCCAGCCCTGAACCTCGAGAAGGCGCGCCTGAGCGATGTCCGCTTCGGCGGCTCGCGCAACGGAACCTTTGCCGGGGCCGTCGCGAAGCTCGCGGGCGACGACTTTGACATCGAAGCGCGGCACGACATCGGTGTGACTTTCCATCTGCGCGATGGCGGCGCGACCCAGTCTGGCCGCGCTCTCGCGATCACCCAGCTGGTCGAGAAGGTCGTCGAATTTGGTCCGCGGATAGCGGCGCCCGAAAACGTGGCCGCCTTCGTAGACGAGACCACCGGCGGCGGCGACACCCAGAAGTCCGGCCAGACTTGCGAGCAAAGGGCGCCGCGCGATGGACGTCTTCCAGCTCACGCCATGACCTTTCGCAGATGATCGGCGAGACGCAGCGTCAGGGCGATCGAGTTCATGGTGGGATTGGAGGCGCTGTAGGTGGGAAAGATCGAGCTTCCAGCCACGTAGAGATTTCCGATGCCGTGGACCTGCGAATTGGCGTCGACTACGCCTTTCTTCGGATCGATATGCATGCGTGTCGTGCCCATGTGATGGTTGCCCCAGTCCATCACGCTCATCCATTCCTCGCGCGTCGTGCGGTTGATGCGCAGCATGCCACTCTTCGAAGCGAGCAGCTGGCGCGCCAGTTCCATCATCGTGATGTGATAATGCGCGAAATCGGAATCGGCGAGGCGCATGTCGAGCGTCAGGCGCGGCATGCCGAGCCTGTCGCGCTGCGCGGTGAGCTTCACGCGGCGCTCGGGATCAGGCGTCACTTCCATGCCGCAACCGACGGTATAGGCGCGCACGTTGCTCGCATCGATGCCGAGCGTCGACGCCGTCGTGGCCACCGCCGCCTGTCCGACCGCGTCCAGCTGGATTTCGTTCTCGACGGTCGCGAGCGAGCCGAGCACGTGCTTGTCGCGCTTGAATTTGTCGGTGGGCGAAAAGGCCGCGCGGATGATGGTGTCCGGCGAGGCGTTGTACGGCCGCTGGTAATAGGGCGCGATGTTGCCGCTGAATACGACGATGGTGGCGGTTTCGCCCGGAATGGGATGGTCGGCGAAGAAGCGGCCGACGAGATCGTTCTGATTGCCGACGCCCGTCTTCATCACGTCGTTCGAGGCCAGCAGCAGGCGCGCATTTTCGATGCCGCCCAGCCCCGCCACGGCGCATTTCGGTTTCACCGTGAAATGGCGGCCCGTCAGCGTCTGCACGTCGAGATGATGAAGGCTTGCCGCATTTGGCGCGAGCCGGAGGCCCGTTACGTTCGCATGCAGCATTACGTTCAGACGCGGAATGCGCCTGAGATCGTCGGAATAGCGCTCGCCGAAATGCGTCGGCAGGATGCTGCCGCGCTGTTTGCTGAACTGGAAGAAGGTGTTGTACGTGCCGCCTTGCCCCAGCGAAATCGGCGCGCCCAGTGCCGCCGTCCACTTCGCCGGATCGTCGTAGATGAAGGGGCCCGCTTCGACGAGTGACTGCGCGCGCGCGTAATAAGGCTCGAGCGCTTCCCGCCCGAACGGCCAGCCGGAATAGGGCAGCCAGTCGCGCTGTTCGAAATCGATGGTGTCGAGCGGGCGGCAATAGCCGCCCCAATGATTGCTCGAACCGCCGAGATAGCGCAGGCGCCCCGCGTCGAGCTTGATGTAGGGCACGCCGGTTTCGGTGCCCGCATAAAGCGCCTGCGTCGTCGCGTCGTAGTCGGAGCCGCCGCTTTCGAGCATCAGCATGCGGACTGGCGTGTCGGCAAGCGCCAGCGCGAGCGCAATGCCCGAAGGTCCGCCGCCGATAATGGCGAGATCGGTTTCAACGGTCGTACCCGCCGGAACCGAGCGGGCATCCAAGAAGGCGCGCAAGACTTGCCTTTCTGATGGTTCGGCCGCGCGCTCCACGCGGGGGTGGTGAACTTAACTTAAGCGCCCACGATGTCGTCTAGTTACAAAGCGCAGGATTAATCGAAGGTTGCAGGCCCGCCAACCGGGCAATGGCTGATTTCCCGATGAAAGGGCCTGCCAACCGGAGCTCGCGGAAGCGCCTGCAGCCCTCCTGCGCTAAAGCTCCGGAGGGCAACCTTCCCTCGCTTCGCGAGCGAAGGTTGGTGGAGCCGAGGGGAATCGAACCCCTGACCTCTTGAATGCCATTCAAGCGCTCTCCCAACTGAGCTACGGCCCCGGTCTCTCGCAATGTCCTTCGGCGGTTTGGCGTCGCGCCGGGACGCGTCTTAGGGTTCGTCCTTCTCGATATCGGCGTCGATGATGCCGGAAACGTCGTCTTCGTCTTCCTCGACAGCCTCGAGCAGGCCGTCGTCTTCGTCATCGTCATCGACGACTTCGTCTTCGATGTCCTCGATGTCGCCGGTTTCGGCGTCGGGTTCGACAACGGACATGCCGGCGTCTTCCTCGGTCGCTTCTTCCTCGACGGTTTCGTCTTCGTCATCGCCCACAACGAGTGGTGCTTCTTCGACGACTTCCTCAGCCTCTTCGACTTCGGCGTCCTCGGCCTCCTCCTCTTCGTCCTCGACCTCTTCGTCTTCCTCGCGCTCGCGCACGACGACCGCAGGCGCGGGCTCGGGCTGGCGCGGACGGCGCTGCTTATAAAGCGCCTCCGGCTCGAAGGAGAATGCGCATTTCGGGCATTCGATAGGCCGCTTTTGAAGGTCGTAAAACCGCGCGCTGCAGCTTGGGCAAATGCGCTTGGTTCCGAGATCCGCCTTGACCAAAGTCAGTGTTCCCGCATGAAGTCCGGTTTCGAAGGTCGGGTCGTTTGCCACGGTTGCGGCGGCCTGTCAAAGCGTTCTAAAGGCCCCCGATGGAACAGTCGTCAAGCCAACGTCCGCTGGCCGCGCGCCGGGCCGGCCCGCTTTCAGGCCCGGCCCAAGTGCCGGGCGACAAGTCCATTTCCCACCGTGCCCTGATTTTGGGCGCGCTCGCTGTGGGCGAAACGCGCATTTCCGGCCTCCTCGAAGCCGAAGACGTCGTCAACACGGCCGGCGCGATGCGGCAATTGGGTGCAACCGTCGTGCGCGACGGCGCCGGCGCCTGGCGGGTTTCCGGCGTCGGCGTGGGCGGCTTTTCCGAGCCCGAGAATATCCTCGATTTCGGAAATTCCGGCACGGGCTCCCGCCTTGTCATGGGCGCGATCGCGACGACGCCGATCACGGCCGTCTTCACGGGCGATGACTCGCTGCGCAAGCGTCCCATGCGCCGCGTCATCGAACCGCTGGCGCTGTTCGGTGCCGAGGCCTCTGCACGCGACGGCGGTCTGCTGCCTTTGACCCTGCGCGGCGCCGATGCGGCAGTTGCCATCGATCACGACGTGGCGGTCGCGTCCGCGCAGGTGAAGTCCGCGCTGCTGCTCGCCGCATTGAACGCCGTCGGCTGTTCGCGCATCGCGCAGAAGGCGCTGACGCGCGATCACACGGAGAAGATGCTCAAGGCCTTCGGCGCCGACATCGCCGTCGAACCGCTCAAGGACGGCGGCGAAGCCGTGACGGTCATGGGCGAAGCGGATCTGCACGCGACGGAAATTGCCGTGCCGCGGGATCCGTCTTCGGCGGCGTTTCCGCTGGCAGCGGCATTGCTGGTGCCGGGTTCGGAAATTTCCATTCCGGGCGTATTGCTCAATCCGCGGCGCACGGGCCTGCTCGAAACGCTGACCGAGATGGGCGCGAATATCACGGTCGAGAATTTGCGCGAAAGCGGCGGCGAAACGGTCGGCGATCTCGTCGTGCGCGCCTCGCAGCTCAAGGGCGTCGAGGTCCCGGCGGAACGCGCGCCGTCCATGATCGACGAGTATCCCATTCTGTCGGTGCTGGCGGCTTTCGCGGAAGGCCGCACAGTGATGCGCGGGCTGGAGGAGTTGCGCGTCAAGGAAAGCGATCGGCTGTCGGCCATTGCCCATGGCCTGAAGCGGCTGGGCGTCGCCGTCGAGGAATTGCCGGACGGACTGATCGTGGACGGTCGCGGACTCGATGGCGTGGCGGGCGGCGCGCGCGTGACGACGCACATGGATCATCGCATCGCCATGGCGTTCCTCGTGGCCGGCATGGCCGCGCGCCAGGCCGTGACGGTGGACGACACGCGCATGATCGCGACCAGCTTTCCCGAATTCGAAACGCTGATGCGCAATCTCGGCACCCGTTTCATGGTGCCCAATACGTGACGCGCGCCATCGTCATCGCGGTCGACGGTACGGCCGCCTCGGGGAAGGGCACGCTCGCCAAGCGCCTCGCCAAACATTTTGGCTTCGCGCATCTGGATTCCGGTTCGCTTTATCGGCTGACGGCGTTGGGCGTGCTTGAAGCGGGCCGGAGTCCGCAGGACGAAACGCATGCCGTCGATGCGGCGCTTGCCATCGATCCTTTGCGCGCCGCCGACCCCGCCATCCGCACCGACGCCGTGGCGCAGGCGGCATCCATCGTGGCGGCGTTTCCTGCGGTGCGCGCAGCGCTTCTCGATTTCCAGCGGCGCTTCGCGGCGAACCCGCCCGGCAACGGGGATGGTGCCGTGATCGACGGCCGCGACATCGGCACGGTCGTTTGTCCCGACGCGACGGCGAAGGTCTTTGTCGACGCTGCACCGGAAACGCGGGCGCGTCGCCGCTTCCTGGAACTCAGGGCCTCCGGCATGGCCGCGGACGAAGCTGCCGTGCTCGCCGACATCCTGGCCCGGGACAAGCGCGACCGCGAACGCAAGGTTGCGCCCCTCAAGCCCGCGCCGGACGCCGACTTGCTCGACACCACGCTTTTGGATATAGACGCCGCATTCGCGAGGGCCCTCGCCTTGGTCAGTCCCAGGGTCGAGGAGGCGCTCAAAGCACGCCACAGGGGTTGAAGGAGACCCGGCGGCTTTTTCGGGCAGGCCCGCGAAATATCCCATTTCCGAAACCGCGCCATGCGCGAAGGCCGAAAGCCGTCGTGCGGGCGAAGTCCGCCGGACCCATTTGGCCGGTCGGCACAACCGCTTGAACAGGAGTTTTCATGGCACGTGCTGCCACCGCTGAATCCATTGCCACCCCCAGCCGCGACGATTTCGCGGCCATGCTCGAAGCAAGCTTCGAAGAACGCGCCCCCGCCGAAGGTTCGGTTGTGCGAGGCATTATCGTCGCGATCGAGAACGATTTCGCCGTCGTCGACGTCGGTCTGAAGACCGAAGGCCGCGTGGCGCTCAAAGAATTTACGATGCCGGGCATGACACCGAACGTGAAGGTCGGCGACGGCGTCGAGGTCTATATCGAACGCGTCGAAAACGCGATGGGCGAAGCGATCCTCTCCCGCGACAAGGCGCGCCGCGAGGAAAGCTGGATCAAGCTCGAAAAGGCCTTCAACGACCAGACCCGCGTCACCGGCGTGATCTTCGGCCGTGTGAAGGGCGGCTTCACCGTCGATCTCGACGGCGCGGTCGCGTTCCTTCCGGGCAGCCAGGTCGACGTGCGCCCGATGCGCGATGTCGGCCCGCTCATGAACCAGCCGCAGCTGTTCCAGATCCTGAAAATGGATCGCCGCCGCGGCAATATCGTCGTCTCGCGCCGTGCGGTCCTTGAAGAGCGCCGCGCCGAAGAGCGTTCGTCGCTGGTCGCAAGCCTCACCGAGAAGCAGGTCGTCGAAGGCGTGGTGAAGAACATCACCGATTACGGCGCGTTCGTGGATCTGGGCGGCGTCGACGGGCTCCTGCACGTGACGGACATCGCCTGGCGCCGCGTCAGCCATCCCACGGAAGTGCTGAACGTCGGCCAGACGGTTACCGTGCAGATCATCAAGATCAATCAGGACACGCAGCGCATCAGCCTCGGCATGAAGCAGCTGCAGACCGATCCGTGGGAAGGCGTCGGCGCGAAATATCCGCCGGGCGCGCGCTTCTCCGGCAAGGTCACGAACGTCACCGATTACGGCGCGTTCGTGGAGCTGGAGCCGGGCGTCGAAGGCCTCGTCCACGTCTCCGAGATGAGCTGGGTGAAGAAGAACGTCGCGCCATCGAAGATCGTCACGCCTGGCCAGGAAGTCGACGTCCAGGTGCTGGAAGTCGACTCCAACAAGCGTCGTATCAGCCTCGGCCTCAAGCAGTGCATGGATAATCCGTGGCAGGCGTTCGCGGCAGCCCATCCGCCGGGTTCGGCCATCGAAGGCGAGATCAAGTCGATCACCGAGTTCGGCCTCTTCGTCGGCCTCGACAACGAAATCGACGGCATGGTGCACCTCTCCGACCTCTCCTGGGACAAGCCGGGCGAGCAGGCTGTCGCCGATTACAAGAAAGGCGACATGGTCAAGGCGAAGGTGCTTGACATCGACGTCGAGAAGGAACGCATCAGCCTCGGCGTCAAGCAGCTGGCCGGCGATCCGATGGACAAGGTCGGACCGATCCGGAAGGGCAGCGTCGTCACCGTCACGGTCACGGAAGTAAACGACGGCGGTATCGAAGTGAGCCTCGCCGACGGCGTGAAAGCGTTCATCCGCCGCTCCGACCTGGCGCGCGACCGCAACGATCAGCGTCCCGAGCGCTTCGGCGTCGGCGATAAGGTCGATGCGCTGGTCACGAGCTTCGACAAGACGAGCCGTAAGGTCGGCCTGTCAATCAAGGCGCGCGAAATCTCCGAAGAAAAGGAAGCCGTAGCCCAATACGGCTCGTCGGACTCCGGCGCGTCGCTGGGCGACATCCTGGGCGCGGCGCTGCGCAAGCGCACAGGCGGCGAAGGCGACGGCGAGGAGTAACCCCACCAGAATCAGCCTTCCTTTTCCCGCTATGTGGGAAGAGAAAGGCGGCTCTGGCGAAATCGTCACAGTCTGCCAAAAAGCCAACACCTTCAGGGGGTTCCCGTTGACGTCCGCGGGACCCTCTGACATGGTTTATTTGGATTCGAAGCTAACGGTAGTTTCGGCCGCGCCCTTGGGGGCAGGGGGATGATCAAGTCAGAACTGGTCGCGCGTTTGGCGCAGCGTTATCCGCATCTCTATCACCGGGATGTCGAGCGGATCGTGTCGACCGTGCTCGATGAAATCATCAAGGCGCTGTCTGCCGGCCATCGCGTGGAATTGCGCGGTTTCGGCGCATTCTCCGTGAAAGTCCGCCCCTCGCGTCTCGGCCGCAATCCCAGGACCGGCGAACCCGTCACGGTCGACGAAAAGCGCGCCCCGTTTTTTCGGACCGGCAAAGAACTCCGCGAACGCCTGAACGGCGGCGCCTCGCACGCGGCCGGCGAATAGTCCTCAAATCGGCTTGCGGCCGGCGCAATTCGGGTCACTCTCGGGCATCCCGAAGGAGGCCGGGTTCAATGCATGTCCTTCGGACCGTAGTCCTCGCCGCCGCCTTGGCCGGCTCGGTTCCATTCGCCGAGGCGCAGCCGGCGACGCCGCCTCCGCGCGCGGCCCTCACGCCGCAGCAGACGGCGGCCATCGACGGGTTCGTGAAGGACGAAATGGCGCGCCAGCGGATTCCCGGACTCGAAGTCGGGATCTACAGCCGCGGCCGCATTCTGCTCGCAAAGGGGTATGGCCTCGCCAATGTCGAGTTGAACGTACCCGTGAAGCCGGAAACCGTCTTCCAATCCGGCTCCATCGGCAAGCAATTCGCGGCAGCCGCCATCATGATGCTCGTCGAGGAGGGCAAGCTTTCTCTGGACGACAGCATCACGAAGTATTTTCCGCAAGCGCCCGACAGCTGGAAGCCGATCCGCATCAAGAACCTTCTTTCCCATACGTCCGGTCTTTCCGATTACAGCACAGTTGAGCGCACGGGGCCGAACGGTCCGTTCTACGAGCGCCTGGACTTCACCGAAGACGAGTTGATGGCGAAGATCGAAGCGATGCCCGTCGAATGGCCGGCGGGCAGCAAATGGGATTACTGCAACACCAACTACGTCATGCTCGGGATTCTCATTCACAAGTTGACCGGTGAGCCTTATGCACAATTCCTGTCAGAGCACATCTTCACGCCGCTCGGCATGAAATCGGCACAGCTCATCAGCGACCGCGATATCATCTACAATCGCGCGTCCGGCTACGCGCTGGACAACGGTCAACTCAAGAACGAGGAATGGGTTTCGCCGACATTCAACGCGACCGCCGACGGCTCGCTTTATTTCAATGTCCTCGACTTCGCGAAATGGGATGCGGCGCTCTACACGACGCGCCTTCTTTCGCAGGTAAGCCTTGATCGCATCTGGACGGTGTACCCGCTGAACGACGGCTTGCCGAATCCGGCGCATTACGGCTTCGGCTGGTTCATCGAGCGGTTCCATGGCCACAAAGTCATGCGCCACAACGGCAAAACCTGGGGATTTACATCGACCATTCTTCGCTATCCCGACGACAGTTTGAGCGTCGTCGTCCTTACCAATCAGTACGATGCCGACGCAGAGTCTATTGCGGACGTCGTCGCCGGTCTCATCGATCCGGTGTTGCTTCCCACCAAACTCGCATCTATTCGCGACACCGATCCGTCGATCGCCATATCTGCGCGCGCGCTTCTGGATCAATTGGCTCGGGGAAACGATTTTCGCGTGCATACGATGCCCGATTTCGCCTTGCTCATTACGCCGGAAGTGACGGCGCGCTGGCTGAGGCGGCTCACTCCGTTCTGGCCCGGCGGGACACTCACGCTCGTTGCGCGCGAACCGTCTTCAACGACGCCCAACCAGGTCAACTCCATCTTCCGGCTGTCCAAAGGCGGTAAAGCCGTTCTGATTTTTTATAACCGCACGGCCACCGGCAAAATTCATGGTTTCGATATTTCCGACGATCGGCCTTACGAATGAATTCATCGCTCGGCGGGATACCCCTTGCCAGTCGGGGTGGTCTTCCCTAAGACCGATTTTATGAGCGCGCTGCGATTCCCCAATCCGATCTTCGTCGCTCTCGATACGCCCGACCTCGGCCAGGCGCATGCGGTCGCGAAAGCCGTAGGGCCTTATGTCGGCGGTCTGAAAGTCGGCCTCGAATTCGTCTCCGCGCAGGGCCCGCAAGGCGTCGAAAAGATCATCGAACTCGGCCGCCCCGTTTTCGTCGACGTGAAGTTCCACGACATCCCGAACACGGTCGCTGGCGCCGCCCGCGCTCTCGCGCGGCTGGGTGCGGCCCTGTTCAACGTCCATGCTTCCGGCGGCGAGGCCATGATGCGCGCCGCCGTCGAAGCCGCCCATTCCGTCGACCCTAAGGTCCGGGTCCTGGGTGTGACCGTGCTGACCAGCCTCGACCAGTCCGTGCTGGACCAGGTGGGCCAGATGGGTCCGCCGCAGGCACAGGTCGAGCGGCTGGCCAGGCTTGCCAAGGCGTCAGGCCTCCACGGCGTCGTCTGCAGCGCCCAGGAGACCGCCCTGGTCCGCAAGGCGACGGGCAAGGACTTCCTGATCGCGACCCCCGGCATCCGCCCGGCCGGGGCCGATCTGGCCGACCAGCGCCGCATCACGGCGCCCCAGGAGGCGATGGCCGCCGGCTCAGACATCCTCGTCATCGGCCGGCCCATCACCGCCGCCGCCGACCCCGCCCAGGCCGCCCGCGCCATCGCCGAGGACCTGCATCTGGCAGTCACCGGCTAGGTCTTTACGAATTCACGGAGCGTTGCTTGATTTCGCGCCGTGCTCCGCCGATAAGCGGCGCCCGATGGCTGTCCTGGTTAAAATCTGCGGCATCACCAGTGTGGAAGCGGCCGACGCCGCCGTGAAGGCGCGCGCGGATTTCGCAGGCCTGGTCTTCCACCGGAAATCGCCCCGTTATCTCGATCCCGTCCATGCGGGAATCATTGCCGGCCGCCTCAAAGACCGCGTGCGCACCGCGGCGCTGCTGGTCGATCCGAGCGACGAAGAGATCGCGGGCGTAGCCGTCGTCGTGAAACCGGATTTCCTGCAGCTGCACGGCAGCGAAACGCCGGCGCGTGTCGGCGCCGTCAAAAGCCGCTTCGGCATTCCCGTGATCAAGGTGTTTGCGATCGCGGACGCGGGCGATTTCGCGAATGTCGCCGCCTACAACGACGCAGCCGACATGTTCCTCTTCGACGCCAAGGCGCCGGAGGCGGCAACCCGTCCGGGCGGCCACGGCGCGGCCTTCGACTGGCAATTGCTCCGTGGACGGAGTTTTGCGCGTCCGTGGCTGCTGGCGGGCGGTCTCAATGCGGAGAACGTCGCGCGGGCCATCCGCACGAGCGAAGCGCCCGGCGTCGACGTGTCATCCGGTGTCGAGACGGCGCCCGGCGCGAAGAGCCCGGAGTTGATCCGAAGCTTCGTCGAGGCTGCACGCAATACGCAATTCGCCGGCGGAACGGACGCATGAGTACGCCCAATTCCTTCCGCACCGGTCCCGACCTGCACGGCCATTTCGGTGCGTACGGCGGGCGCTTCGTCGCCGAAACGCTGATGCCGCTCGTGCTCGATCTCGAGCGCGCCTATGAAGAAGCGAAGAACGATCCCCAATTCCACGCCGAGCTGGACGGCCTGCTCGCGCATTATGTCGGCCGTCCCAGCGCGCTCTATTTCGCGGAGCGGCTGACCGCGCATCTGGGCGGCGCGAAAATCTATCTGAAGCGCGAAGACCTCAATCACACGGGCGCGCACAAGATCAACAATTGCCTCGGCCAGATCCTGCTCGCGCGCCGCATGGGCAAGACGCGCATCATCGCCGAGACGGGCGCCGGCCAGCACGGCGTGGCGACGGCGACGGTGGCGGCGCGTTTCGGACTTCCCTGCGTGGTCTATATGGGCGAAGTCGACATCGAGCGGCAGAAGCCGAACGTCTTCCGCATGAATCTCCTGGGCGCGGACGTGCGCGCCGTGACCTCGGGCTCCTGCACCCTGAAGGACGCGACGAACGAGGCGTTGCGCGACTGGGTCGCCAACGTGCACGACACGTTCTACATCATCGGCTCGGTGGTGGGCCCGCATCCCTATCCTGCGATGGTGCGCGATTTCCAATGCGTGATCGGCGACGAAGCGCGCAGGCAAATGCTCGAGACCGAAAAGCGTCTGCCCGACCTCGTCGTCGCCTGCGTCGGCGGCGGCTCCAACGCCATCGGCACGTTCCATCCCTTCCTCGACGATACGGACGTGGAAATCCACGGCGTGGAAGCGGCAGGCGAGGGCATCGACAGCCATCATCATGCGGCGACGCTGACGAAAGGCGAACCCGGCGTCCTGCACGGCGCGCGCAGCTATCTCCTGCAGGACGGCGACGGCCAGATCATCGAAGCCCATTCGATCTCGGCGGGGCTCGATTATCCCGGCGTCGGCCCCGAACATTCCTGGCTCAAGGATCAGGGACGCGTGAAGTACTTCTCGGCGACAGACAAGGAAGCGATGGACGCCTTCACGGCGCTCAGCCGCCATGAGGGCATCATCCCCGCGCTCGAATCCGCGCATGCGCTCGCCCATGTCATGCGCGTGGCACCGCAGATGGCGAAGGACAAGATCATCGTCATGACGTTGTCGGGGCGAGGCGACAAGGACGTCTTCACGGCGGCCCATCATCTGGGCGCAAAGCTATGAGCCGCATCGCCCAGCGCTTCGTAGAGTTGAAGAAGGCGAACCGCGCCGCCTTCGTGCCGTTCATCACGGCGGGTGATCCCGATACGGACACGAGCTTCGCCATTCTGGAAAAACTTCCCGCCGCCGGCGCGGACCTGATCGAGTTGGGCATGCCGTTCTCCGATCCGATGGCCGACGGTCCCGCGGTCCAGGCTTCATCGCTGCGCGCCCTCGAAGCCGGCATGACGCTGCCGAAAGTGATCGAGCTCGTGCGCCGTTTCCGCCGCGCCGACAGGACGACGCCCATCGTCCTCATGGGCTACTACAACCCGATCCATCATTACGGCTCGGCGCGTTTCGCGCGCGATGCGGCGGAGGCGGGCGTCGATGGTCTCATCACCGTCGATCTGCCACCGGAAGAAGACGAGGTGCTGCGCACGCCTGCGGCAGCCCAGGGCCTCGACGTCGTCCGGCTCGCGACGCCCACGACCGACGACCACCGCCTGAAGACCGTGCTCTCCGGCGCCGCCGGTTTTTTGTATTACGTCTCCGTCGCCGGCGTGACGGGCACGAAAAGCTTCAAAGGCCGGGACGTGCGCGAGGCCGTGGCGCGGTTGAAGTCGCAGAGCTCCATTCCCATCTGTGTAGGCTTCGGCATCAAGACGCCGGAACAGGCGGCGGAAATCGCGCGTTTTGCCGATGGCGCGGTGGTGGGATCGGCCATCGTTTCACGGATGGCCGAAGGCCCGGGCCGGCAAGGCCTGGTAAAGGATGTGATCGAATTTTGCGCGCGCCTGGCCGATTCCGTACATGCAGCGCGGACCGAACCCGTGGTAGAATGATCTTATGAATTGGATCGCCAATTTCGTGCGGCCGCGAATCAAGAGTCTGATCGCCGGACGCACTACCGAAACGCCCGAGAATCTATGGAAGAAATGTCCCGCCTGTGGCGACATGATTTTCCATCGCGATCTCGAGGCGGCCGAGAATGTCTGCCCGCAATGCGGCTATCACCTGCGCGTGGGCGCGCAGGAGCGTTTCGCGGCGATCTTCGATGCGGGCGCCTTCGAAGAATTGCCGCAGCCGGAAGTTCCGCTCGATCCTTTGCACTTCCGCGACGAGCGCCGCTACACCGACCGCCTGAAAGACGCGCGCGCCAAGCACGGCCGCCGCGATGCGCTGACCGCCGCGCGCGGCACCATCGACGGACTCCCCGTGATGATCGCGGTGCAGCCTTTCGATTTCCTTGGCGGCTCGCTCGGCATGGCCGTCGGCGAAGGCCTCGTGCAGGCGATGGAAGCGGCCGTCTCCGAAAAGCGTCCGTTCATCCTCTTTGTGTCGTCGGGCGGCGCGCGCATGCAGGAAGGCATCCTCTCGCTGATGCAGATGCCGCGCGTGACTATCGGCGTCGACATGCTGCGCGAAGCGAAGCTTCCCTACATCGTCGTGCTCACCGATCCCACGACCGGCGGCGTGAGCGCGTCCTATGCGATGCTGGGCGACGTGCAGCTCGCCGAACCCGGTTCGCTCATCGGCTTCACGGGCCCGCGCATCATCGAACAGACGATCCGCGAACGTCTGCCAGACGGCTTCCAGCGCGCCGAGTATCTGAGAGACCACGGCATGGTCGACATGATCGTCCATCGTCATGAGCTCAAGCCCACGATCTCCAATCTTCTCCATCTCCTGATGAAGAAGCCGCGCCCCAGGACGCGCACCGAGCCGCAGACGATCAACGGCGAACGCGTGAAGCTGCCGGTGGGCGCCAATGGCCACGGCGGCAACGCTCCCGAGCGAAACGCTTGAGCAGCGTCGCCGTCCGCAGCGATTCGATCCTCCTGCGTCTCACCGCGCTGCATCCGAGCCGAATCGACATGGGGCTCGGCCGCATCGAGCGACTGCTCGGCCAGCTCGGCCATCCCGAACGCAAAGTGCCGCCCGTCATCCATGTGGCAGGCACCAACGGCAAGGGCTCAACCTGCGCCTTCGCGCGCGCCATGCTGGAAGCGCAGGGGCTGAAGGTCCACGCCTACACCTCGCCGCATCTCGTGAATTTCCGCGAGCGCATCAGGCTTGCTGGCCAGATCATCGAGGAAGGCGAATTGTGCGCGACGCTCGAGGAATGCGAGCGCGTCAATGACGGCCAGCCCATCACTTTTTTCGAGATCACGACGGCGGCGGCGTTCCTCGCTTTCTCGCGTCAGCCGGCCGATGTGCTGATCCTGGAAGTCGGCATGGGCGGCAAGACGGACGCGACGAACGTGATCCCGCGTCCGCGTATCGCCGTCATCACGCCGGTGGGTCTGGATCATCAGGAATATCTGGGCGCGTCGATCGCTGATGTCGCCGCGGAGAAAGCGGGAATCATCCGCGCGGGCGTGCCGCTGGTCGTGGGCCCGCAGGACGATGCGCCGCTGGATGTGATCACGCGCCGGGCCGATGCGCTGGGCGTGCCGCTTTCCGTCTTCGGACAGGATTTCTTCGCGCATCAGGAACACGGCCGCATGGTCTATCAGGACGAAGTGGGCCTGCTCGATCTGCCTTTGCCGCGGCTCGTCGGACGCCATCAGATCGAGAACGGGGCGGTCGCCATCGCGGCGCTGCGCGTCGGCGGCTGGGGCAAGGATTCCGCGATCGAGAAGGGCCTGCGCGAGGTGCAGTGGCCGGCGCGGCTGCAGCGTCTGTCGAAAGGACCCTTGTTCGCGGCGGCGCCGGAAGGCTCCGAGATATGGCTCGACGGCGGGCACAATCCGCACGGTGCGGCCGCCATTGCGCGTGCCGTCGCCGATTTCGAGGAACGCTCCGAGAAACCGCTCTATCTCGTCTGCGGCATGCTGGCGACGAAAGACGCGGTGGGATTCCTCTCCGCCTTCCGCGGCCTCGCGCGGCATGTGACGACGGTGACGATCCCGGATGAGGAATTGAGCTTGGGCGCCGGTTCGCTCTACGACGCCGCGCGCGCCAGCGGACTCGACGCCAGTCCCGCCGATGATCTCGAAGACGCCATGTTGCAGATCTCGGCCTGGTCGCGCGCAAGACCGGAACAGGGCCCGCCGCGCATCCTCATCTGCGGCTCGCTGAGTCTCGCGGGGCGCGTGCTGCGGGAAAATGGTTGAACCACGACACTCCTCTCCATCTAATGACGCTTGAAATATTGCACCGCGCGCTCGTGCTTTTCGGCGGCGGCGCGGCTCGCGAAGGTGCCGAGATTGCGGCGCTTGCCGGTCTTGGGATTCAGCTTGCGCGAGTAGAGGCGGTATTCGCCCGATTTCAGCTTGCGGATCATGGCGACTCCTTCCGCCGCACGATAACGCCGGCTGAGGCCCCACAAAAGAAATGTGCCACCCGGGCTTGCGCGAGGGTGGCACGGTTTCAGGCGTTGAACGGGGTCAGATCGACGACTCGATCCATTCCTTGATCTTGGACTTGGGCAGCGCACCGACCTTGGTCGCGGCGACCTGGCCGTTCTGGAAGATCATGAGCGTGGGCACGCCGCGCACGCCGTATTTCGTGGGGATGCCGGGGTTTTCGTCGATATTGATTTTGGCGACGGTGATCTTGCCTTCAAGCTCGCCCGCCAGCTCCTCGAGCGCCGGGGCGATCATCCGGCATGGGCCGCACCATTCCGCCCAGAAGTCGACCACAACCGGACTCTTCGAATTGAGCACGTCGGCCTGGAAAGAGGCATCGGAAACCTTGATCGGGGAAGACGTGCCGGTCTTCGCAGCGGTATCGGAGGCCTTTACGGGAGAAGACATGGTGGTCCTTTGGGGTTGTGACTGTCGGTGCTGAATCTAGGAATGGGCACCCCCAGGGTCAAGCCGCGTGCCGATCCGGGTCAGTTCCACATCCAGCAAACTGTCCTCCAACCGCATGAGCGAAGGCCCGTCCGTCCAGACAAGCGCGCAGGCAATCCGCCTTTTCGGAAAGATTTTCGCCAATGCAGCACGATAAAGCGCCATTTGGGTCACATAGATGCGCGGCACATCTTCCGTGCGCTTGGGCGGCGGGCGGTTGGTCTTGAAGTCGACAGCGAGGACTTCGGCGTCGGTGATGGCGAGGCGATCGATTCGGCCGCTGATGCGCGCGCCTTCTGCGATCTCCGGCAGATCGGCGACGATGGCCACTTCCGCGCGCGCGCCCGGCAAAAATGCGGCGGCGAATTCCGGACCGTCCATCACGGCGAAGGTTTCGGCGATCAGGCTTTCCGCTTCGTCGGATGCGATCCGCTGGGCTGCGAGATAACGCACAGCAGCGGCGTGGCGCTGGGCCTGATCGATGTCGGGCTGTTGCGCGAGCAGTGCGTGAACGAGATTGCCGCGTCGGAAACGCGCCGCATTCTTGGCGCCGACGGGCGACTGCACGGCCGATTCTTCCGCGCCGGCGGCATCGGACGGACGAATGAGCCGCGGGCGTTCGCGCTCTTCCGGCGCGGGCCGTCTCGCCCACGCTTCCAGTGCGATGTTCTCCTTCGCGTCGCCGGGCGCGAGCGCGATGGTTTCGAACGCGCCGTCGCCCAGCGCCGTCAGCGTCGCACCGCGCTCTTCGACCTTGATGCCGATTTCCTCTGCGGCACGCTGGGCGAGCGTGTACCAGGAATGTGGGTTGGGCGCGTTCTTGCCGCGGAAACCGCAGACATAGAGCCGGTCGCGCGCGCGCGTGAGCGCCACGTAGAGAAGCCGGCGATGTTCCTCGCGCGCCTTCTTGTCGGCCTCCTGCTTGGCCTTGCGCACCCGCTCGGGGGCGATGTCGTTCTTGACCGGGTAGACGGGACCATCGTCCGTGTAAAGAATATTGCCGCCGCGATTGCGTTCGCCGCCCGGCTGGCTGGCCGTGTCCGGCAGGATGACGATGTCTGCTTCGAGGCCTTTCGAACCGTGCACGGTCATAACGCGCACCTCGTTGCGGGCGCGCTCCATGTCGCGCTTCACTTCCGCATCGCCATGCTCGATCCAGTGGAGGAAGCCTTCCAGCGAGGGCGTGTTGAGCGCCTCGTAGGACAGCGCCAGCGAGAGAAATTCATCGACCGCGTCGCTGGCTTCGGCGCCCAGCCGCGTGAGGAAACGCTTGCGCGTGCCGGGCGTCGAGAGAACCGACGCATAGAATTCGTGCGGCGGCGCATAATCGGCGCGGGCGAGGGCCGCAGACAGGAAATTGTAGGCCTCGGCGGAATGCGCACCGTCGGCGCGCGCCGCGACCAGCGCCTGCCACAGCGTGCCGTCGCGGCCGACGCTCAGCGCATAGAGCTCGTCTTCCGAAAAGCCGATCAACGGCGAGCGCAGGAGCGCCGCCAGATTGAGATCGTCTTCGGGCAACAAAACGAAGCGTCCGAGCGCTACCAGGTCCATCACGGCAATCTGTTCGGCGATCCTGATGCGGTCGGCGCCCGCGACCGGAATGCCGCGCATCTTGAGGGCGCGGATCAGCGCGGTGGCGAAGGGCTCGCGCCGCGGCATCAGCACCATGATGTCGCCCGGACGGATCGCGTGCGTCTTCCCCGGCAGGCGCGTCTTGCCGTCGGTCCATTCCTTGATGCGTGCGGCGATCTGTTCCGCCAGGCGCACGACAGGACTTGCGAGCGAGGGTTCATTGACCGCACGCCACGGATCGGGGTCGGGCGTCTCGGTCGGCGCGATGAGCGGCCACAGCTCGACGCGGCCTTTGTCGGCTTCGCGATGCGCACGGTGCGAAATGGGTTCTTCGCTCGACACCACGCCTTCGCGCGTCTCGGGCGGCGAGAAGACCTGATCGACGAAGCGCAGCACGTCCGGCACGGAACGTCGCGAGACGTCGAGGCGCACGTCGGCGAACGCCTCGCCGCCGATGCGGTCGGCAAAATAGCGGCGATGGATTTCGAATTCGCGCGGCTCCGCGCCCTGGAAGCTGAAGATCGATTGCTTCTCGTCGCCCACGGCGAAGATGGTGCGCGGTGCCCGCGCGCCTTTGTCGATGCCTTCGCCGGCGAAGAATTCCTCCGTCAGCCGCGTCACGATCGCCCATTGCTCGGGGCTCGTGTCCTGCGCTTCGTCGATCAGCACGTGATCGAGGCCGCCGTCTAGCTTGTAGAGCACCCATTGGGCGGCATCGCGGCGTTCGAGCAGGCGCTGCGCGGTCAGAATGAGGTCGTCGTAGTCGAGAAGGCTGCGTGCCCGCTTGACCGCTTCGTATTCGCCGCGGGCGGCCTGGATGAGCGTGAACGCCGCTTCGGCGAGGAAGGCTGTGTGCGCCGCGCGGCGGCGTTCTTCCATGGTCGTAAATTTGGCCGCGATCTCGTCCAGCGCGGCCGCAAGATCGGGACGCTTCTTGGCGGAGGCCGTGGTCGCAATTTTGTCGCGAAGCTCGCCTTTCTGCGTGTGGAAAAGTTCGGTGAACGCGTCGAGAGACGCATCCAATACGCCAACCGCCAGCCTTTGAGAGGCTTTGATGTCGTTTGCCGATCCCTCCGCCAGCCACGCCATGATTTGCCGCAGAAGTTTTTCCTCCCGCCGCATCGCGTCCATAAAATCGCCGACGATGCTGTCGACGGTCTCGTTCTCACCCGCGCCGTGCGCTTTGCGGATGGCGCTTGCCACGTCCTTGTCCCGCACGCGTGCCAGAAAACGCTCCAGCTTGCGGCGATCGGCGCCGAACGCGGCGTTGAGGACGTTGTGCAGCTGGAATTCGCTTGTCTGCGTGACCAGCGTGGCGGTCGCCGCCGCGAGGCGTTCATCGCCGCGGCCGGCGCGGTCGAGCACGCGCGCCCGCGCTTCGTCGCGCAATTCCCGCGCCGTGGAATCGTCGAGCACGCGGAACGCGGGCGGCACGCCTGCCTCCAGCGGAAAGCGCGCCAGAAGATATTGGCAGAAAGCATGGATGGTCTGGATCTTGAGGCCGCCCGGCGTTTCCAGCGCCAGCGCGAACAGCCGCCGCGCCTCGCGCAGGCCTTCGAAGTCGCGCACGCCTTCGCCGATCTCCGCGATGCGCCGTGCGAGGTCTTCGTCGCTTGCCATCGCCCATTCGCCGAGCTGCTTGAACAGGCGGCTTTCCATCTCCGCCGCCGCGGCTTTCGTATAGGTGAGGCAGAGAATGCGTTCAGGCTTCGCCTTGTTGAGGAGCAGGCGCGTTACGCGGTTGGCGAGCGTGTAGGTCTTGCCCGCGCCGGCATTCGCCGATACCCAGGCGGAGCGCTTCGGATCGGCGGCCTGTTCCTGCGCCGTCATTCCTCGTCCTCCTGCCAACCGGAGACAGACCATTCGCGCACGCGGGCAAGATGGTCGTAATCGCCTTCGATGTCGGTGCGGTACGGCATGACGCGCGGGATGTAGGCTGTGTCTTCGTGATCGAACGCGGCGATGCGGTCTGCGAGTTTTTCTTCCGCCGCGCGGATGAGATCGTCGCGATCCGGCATCTCGACGATGCGGCCGGCCTGCGCGCCGCCGCCGAACTGGATGTAGATGAGGTTTTTCGCTGCGACCCTTCCGATATCGGCAAAGCCGCCTTCGGCGAGGATCGCGGCTTCGAGCGGCAATTGCGGCGTGATCAGCTCTTCGACCTGCCGCGGCGTCGGCGGATTGCCCGTCTTGTAATCGATGATCGCCGCGCCGCCCTGGCGCAGGATGTCGATGCGGTCGGCGCGGCCGCGCAGCTCGAATGCACCGGCGGGGGCTGCGAAATTCCGCGAGCCGCGAATCTCGGCGAAGACTTGTTCGATGTCCCTGCGCCGCTTGCGTTCGAGATCGACGAACCAGCGTGCGGCTTTGACGAAACGCGGCCGCCACAGCGCCAATGTCGCGGGCGCGAACCCTTCTTGCGCGAACACCTCGTCGGCGATCGCTACGAGCCGCGTGGCGTCTTCCGGTGCGCCGGTCCATTCCTTCATGAAAAGTTCGAGGATCTTGTGGATCGCCGTGCCGCGTTCGAGCGGCCCCACCTCGGCGTCGAGCGGATCGAGCGGCTTAAGCTTCAGTATGTGTTTCGCATAGATCGCATAGGGATCGCGCAGCCAGGTTTCGATTTCCGTGATGGAAAGCTTGCGCGGGCGGCGGTCGACGGGCGGTCTCGGCGCGGGCCGCGGTTCGGGTTTGTAAATGTCCGGCTCTTCCAGCAGCCGCGCGTAAGCCAGATACGGTTCGCCGCGGTCGATCGTGTGACCCAGTCCGGCCGACAATTGATTGAGCCGCTGCAGCCAGCGCGAGGGGACCGTCGGGGCGCCATCCGCCTTCAACGATCGCGAAAGATAAACATGCGGTCCCGCCGCCAGCATCGAAAAGTCGTGCGCGGCAAGACCGATGGCGCGCTCAGGCGAGGAAAGCCCGAGCCTTTCACGCATGGGCCGCGACAGCCACGGATCGGCGGCGACGCTCGCGGGCCAGGTGCCTTCGTTCAATCCGGCGAGCACGACGGTGCCGAAACTCTGCAGCCGCGATTCGAGCGGTCCCAGGATCTGCAGACGCGGATGTCGGCCATAGAGGGGGCGGACGGCGCGCTCTTCCATCAGTGTGCGGATCAGCGGCAAAAACGAGGACGATTCGACGGTGGGGAGTTCCTTCGCGTCTTCCTGCAGGCCTGCGAAAAGCTCGGCTGCAGCCGTGCCCGCTTCGCCGCGCCAGAGCCGGTCCGCGCCGCTTTGCGTATCCGTTGCGGCAAAGGCTTCAGCCGCTTTCGCATAGGTCTCGGCGAAACGCGCGACTTCGACGGTGTCCGCTTCACACGCCGCACAGAGCGGTGCGACGGCGTCCGAGAATTTGTTGAACCATTTCCAGAGCAGCGTTTTGTCGTGCGCGGGCGCGCGTGCAACGGCCTGCCGCAAACCTTCGAAGCCGGGATGCGGCCGCGGGCCGCGCAGGCCGTGCTGATCGAGTGCGCGCGCGATGCGCCGGAAGTCCGAAGGCTCCATGCCGCAGGCGGCGAGCGGATGTTTCAGAAGCGCCAGCAGGGGCACGGGCGCAAATCCATTCGCGGCGGCTTCCAGCAGCAGTAGCAGAAACGCGCCGGGCGGCGTGTGCGCGAGCGGCGTGCCGGCGGAGTCGTCGATGGCGATGTCCCAGCGCTTGAGCTCGGCGGCGACGCGCCGCGCCAGCGTGCGGTCGGGCGTGACGAGCGCAGCCGTGCGCGCGGGCGTTTCCAAGGCTCGGCGCAGGATGAGCGCGATGGCGAGCGCTTCTTCGCCGGGATGCGCGGCTTCAATGAGGTGGAGACCATTGAGGCCCTCCGCGATCGTGGCGACGGTGGCCGTCGCGGCTTTCGGGCGGGAAAAGAGATCGCCTTGCGCACGGCCTGCCGGAGCCAACGCCTCATTGCGTTCTGCAATCGCGCGCCAGGCATCCGTGGTCGGCGCGGGACGCAGCGCTTCCCGCAGGAGAGCCGCGCGCGGCGTGACTTTCGCACCGTGCCAGTCGCGCACCGCGGCGCGGGCGATGCCGATGCGCTCGAGCAATTCCTTCATGCCGAATTGCGCATGGCCCGCATCGAGCGCGGTCCAGCTGTCGTCGTCCAGTTCGCGGTCGAGACCCGGCAGCACCACGGCGCCGTCCGGCCGGTGCGCGATGGCAGCCAGAAGTCGCGCCGTGGCAGGAATACTGCCCGTGGTGCCGGCGGCGATGACGGCTGTGCCGGAGGTTTCGCGTGCATATTTCTCGGCTAAAGCATCGAGCAGGCGATTGCGCCGTGCGGCGGCTTCGAGTGCGCCTTCGGCGTCGAGAAGCTTCGGCCATTCGTCGCGCAGCAGGACGAGGAAGTCGCGCACGTCGGCCCAATGCTCGGCGAGCGCGGAGGGTGCCAGCGTTTCGAGCTGCGAGAGATCGGCGCCCTGCGTTTCCACTTCGTCGAGGAAATGGCCGAGCGCGCGCGCCATGAGCGCAGCTTGTGCGAACGACACATCCTCGCTTCGCCTGGCTTTGGTCCAGCGTCGCACGAGATGGGCGAGCAGAAGCCTGCGCCGGATCGGCGCGATGGCGGGCTTGAGCGCAAGATTTTCCGACGCCGCATCGAACAGCATCGCGTCTTCATCGAGATCGCCGAGCGGTCTCAGCTGCGGCAGGAGCGCAGCACCGCCCAGCAGGCGCGCGAAGGTTTCGCCCAGCGTGCGCACGGCGCGCCGCGTCGGCAGGAAGATCGTGGCATCGGCGAGCGCCAGCGGCTCGGAGCCCAGCGTCTCGATCAGTCCGCGCGCCAGCGCCTCCGCGAACGGCTCTCCCGCGGCGATGGTGAAAACGTTGGGGATCGAGACTCGTGAACCGAGCATGCCGGCAACCTAGCAAGCCGAGGCTCACGATGGAAACACGGAGATGCGGACAGAAAGAATTTAACGGAGAGGACGCCGTGGTTGCGCGGCGGACGCAGAGGCGCGTTCGTGCGCGTCCGCGCACAGCTTTTCCTGCGGCGACGGAAGATATGGCGGCGCGCTTCGCGCGCGAGGCCCTACTGCGTCCTCTGCGCATCCTCCGCGGCCACTGCGTTAAATCTTATCTTCCTAAGCCGGCGCCAGGTCGGCGAGGAAGTCTTCGGCTTCCTTGACGGCGTCCGCCGTGCCGACATGCATCCACACGCCGTCGAGGCGCATGCCGTAGAGACGGCCTTTCTCGATCGCGCGATCCCACAAAAGATTCATCGAAAAGGCGCCCTTGGGCGCGTCATCGAATATCCGCGGATGCACGATCTGCACGCCCGGATAGGCGAAGGGCGACACGCGCGCTTCCTGCACCCGTGCGATGTGGCCTTCGGCGTCGAGCAGGAAATCGCCCGTGCCTTCGAAGCCCAGGGCCGTGACCATGGAGGCGAGCATGAGGAGCGCGTCCATCTCGCCCGGATTCCAGATCACCTGCATGCGATCGAGCGCGTGGCCGATGCCTTCGACCCAGATGGAATCCGAATTGTGGACGAAGAACGGCTGGCCTTCGAAGTTCGGCAGCGCCTTGACGATGCCGCCGCCGGTGCCCAGCAGCACGTCGTGTTCTTCCGAGAAGCGGATCTCCACGTCGCGGCGCTTCGCAAGATGCGCCTTCAGCATCTCGGCGTGATAATGCACGTTGACGACGATCATCTTCACGCCCGCCTGCACGAGGCGGTCGACGGCGTGATCGATCAGCGCCTTGCCGCGCACTTCCACGAGCGGCTTCGGACGATCGAGCGTCAAAGGGCGCATGCGCGTGCCGAGGCCGGCCGCCATGATCATCGCGCGGGTGACGGGTGGATACTTCATCAGCTGATGCTTTCGACGGTTCCCCGCTTCTCGGCCGGCAGGGTGCGTTCATACCATGCTTTGAGATCGGCGAGCGCGGGATGTTCGAGATCGCGGTCGAGGTAGTTCCATACGCGCGGCAGATAGCCGAGATAGCGCGGCTTGCCGTCGCGCTTGAAGAGACGGGCGAAGATGCCGACGATCTTGGCGTTGCGCTGCGCGGCGAGCAGCGCCATCTCGGCGCGGTGCGCGTGTTTGTCGAGCGGCCTGCCGGCTTTGGCCATCGCGTCCAGATAGTGATCGGTCATCGCTTCGCTCAGTTCTGGCGACACGTCGCGGCGGGCGTCTTCCATGAGCGAGATGATGTCGTAGCCGCGTGCGCCCGCGACCGCATCCTGGAAATCGATGACGCCCACGCGGGCATTGCCGCGGCGCTCCGGCAGCCAGATGAGGTTCTGCGCGTGATAGTCGCGATGCACGAAGACGGGCGGGAGCGATTGCAGCGTGGCCAGCGCTTTCCGCCACAGCGCGCGATGCTCGGCGGTTTCGTCTTGCGACGCCGGCCGGCCGAGCGCCAGCGGCAGGTACCACTCCGTCATCAGATCGGTCTCGGCCGACATCGCGGTTTCGTCATAGGCGTAAAGCGCCTTGTCCGGCGCGAGCCTGGAGGGCGCGCTCTCCGCATGGATGCGCGCCAGCGCATCGATGGCGGCACGATAAAGCTCGGGCTCGTCGCCCCCATCGGCCAGGACATCCGAATAGAGATCGTTGCCGAGATCTTCCATCAGCACGAAGCCCTGCTTGGTGTCCGCGGCGTAAATCTCCGGTGCGCTCAGGCCACGCTGGCGCAGATAGTCGGCCACCGCCACGAAGCGCGCGCAGTCCGCGCCGGCGAGTCTCGCGATAGCGTTGTAACCGAGGGCGCGGCGTTCTTCGGGGGACGCACCGGGCGGGCAGGCGGGCGTCTCCGCGCCCTGCGGCTGATCCATCACCATCGCCTTGCGCCCAGAATTTTTCGAGCAATCTTCCGCGCGCACATAGCAGCGCGTGGAGGCGTCGCCCGGCAGCGGCGAAAGCTTTGCGTTATCCCAACCGGCGCGCGCAAGGAAATCCCGCATCGCCTCTTCGCGTTCCGAATTCAATCCTTCGCCCCGTTCCCTAGCGATTTCGACCAGCGCGCAGGTCCGGATAAAACTGCGCGCCGCGACGTCTCGTCGACCATGGCGAGTTGCACATGCAAAGCGTCGGCTGGCAAGCGCGAACCCGCGTGTTCCGGCCATTCGATTAATGCGGCACCCTCAACCAGAGCGTCGTCGAGACCGAGCTCTTCTATCTCCGCTTCCCTTTCCAGCCGATAAAGATCGAAATGGGCGACCGTAAGGCGGGGCGTCTCGTAGCGCTGGACGAGGGTGAAGGTGGGGCTCGGCACGTTCTCCCCGAGGCCCAGAGCCAGAAGGATCGCGCGGGCCAACGTGGTCTTGCCCGCACCCAGATCGCCCTGAAGCGCCACCGCGTCGCCCGGTGCCAGGGATGCGGCAATCCGCGCGCCCAAGGCGGCCGTTTCGGCGGGGCTGCTCAGCAGGATTTCCAGGGAAAAAGGGGGCTCTTCCACGGCGGCCCTTCTAGCGCGGCGGCCTTCCCGCCTCAACGAATCCTTGGCTTGTGGGCGTTGCTTGTGATTTGTCGCCTCTCCAAGGTAGAAGCCCCTCTCCCTTTACGGTTGTCGGAGCTTTTCGGGCAGTTGCATGAGCGATCGGATCGTCATTATCGGCGCAGGCCAGGCCGGCGCGCAGGCCGTCGCAAGCCTGCGGGGCGAAGGCTATCAGGGCACGCTCACCATGGTGGGTGACGAAGCCTGGCCGCCCTATCAGCGCCCGCCTTTGTCGAAAACGTATCTCGCCGGCACGTTCGAGCGCGAGCGACTGTTCCTGAAGCCCGATGCGTTCTACGCCGAAGCCAAATGCGAATTGATCCTCGGGCAGCGCGCGACGCATATCGACCGCGGCAACCGCCGCGTGACCCTGAGCAACGGACGCACGCTTGCCTACGACAAGCTTCTGCTGGCGACGGGTTCGCGGGTGCGTCGCATTCCCATTCCCGGCTCCGATCTCGACGGCGTGCACTATCTGCGCGACATCGCCGACGTGGACCGCCTGCGTCCGGCGTTCGTCAAAGGCGCGCGGCTGGCGATCGTCGGCGGCGGCTATATCGGGCTCGAAGTGGCGGCAGTCGCGATCAAATATGGATTGCAGGTCGATGTCTTCGAAGCGATGGATCGCGTGATGGCGCGCGCGGTGTCGCCGGTTGTCTCGGAATTCTACGAGCGCGTGCACCGCGAAGCCGGCGTCCGCTTTCATCTGCGCACTGGCGTCGAGGCGATCCTGGGCAAGGGCAAGGTCGAAGCCGTGCGCGCGGGCGGCGAAAACTGGCCCGCGGATCTGGCGCTCGTCGGCATCGGTGTCGTTCCGAACGAAGAGCTGGCGCGCGAAGCGGGCTTGGGCTGCGACGACGGCATCGTCGTCAACGAATTCGCCGAGACCGGCGATCCCGCCATCTACGCCGCCGGCGATTGCACGCGCCATGTCGGCCGCGACGGCCATCCCGTGCGTCTGGAATCCGTGCAGAACGCCATCGATCAGGCGAAGCACGCCGCACTCGCGATGATGGGCAGGCACACGCCCTACAAGGAAGTGCCGTGGTTCTGGTCGGATCAGTATGATCTCAAGCTGCAGATCGCGGGCCTCGCCTGGCCGGAGGACCAGACCGTGCTGCGCGGCGATCCCGCTTCCCGCAAATTCGCCGTGTTCCACCTGCGCGAAGGCCGCGTGGCCGCGGTCGAAGCCGTCAACGCCGCGCCCGAATATCTGATCGGCCGCAAGCTGATCGCGGAGGGCAAGGCCGTTCCGCCCGAAAAGCTTGCAGACACCGCCATTCCCATGAAAAACATAGGCTAAAGGGCGTCCGAAGGAGCATCCATGCCGAAGATCAAGTACATCGAGCACAACGGAAAAGAGCACGAGATCGAAGTGCCCAATGGCTGGTCGGTCATGGAAGGCGCGGTGAAGAATCTCGTGCCCGGCATCGATGCCGATTGCGGCGGTGCCTGCGCCTGCGCCACCTGCCATGTCTATGTCGATCAGGCGTGGCTTGCGAAGCTCGCGCCCAAGCAGGACATGGAAGAGACCATGCTCGATTTCGCGCAGGACCTCGAGCCCAACAGCCGTCTCTCCTGCCAGATCAAGGTGACGCCCGAACTCGACGGCCTCGTCGTGCGCATGCCGAAGAGCCAGCATTAGGGCTGGGCGTGGTCGGAGTCGTTCGGACTCAATGTAGGACGTCCGCAGCAACGGATGGCTCGCGCCCATGATGTTCAAGACAGCCCGCCTGACCCTGCGGCGTTGGCGGGATACCGACAGAAACGCCTTTGCCGCCATGAACGCCGATCCCGAAGTCATGTGGGATTTGGGCGGCCCTTTCGATCGCACGCGGAGCGACGCCAAATTCGACCGATACGTTGCGGCTTTCGACCGTCACGGATTCGGTCGATGGGCCCTGGAAGACGCTGAAGGTCGTTTTGTGGGCTATACCGGCGTCATGCCTTCCAGCGTCGAGCACCCGCTCGGATATCATGCCGAGATCGGTTGGCGTCTCACACGTGCGGCTTGGGGGCACGGCTACGCCACGGAGGCGGCAAGGGCCTCGCTGCAGGATGCGTTCGCACGCGTCGGCCTGACGGAAGTGTTGTCGTACACGTCTGCCGATAACCTCAGGTCGCGCGCAGTCATGGAACGCGCAGGTTTGGAGAGGGACGCGGCGCGCGATTTCAGCTGGACTTACGACAAGACGATGTGGCACGGGCTCGTATGGGTCGCACGGCCCGGGTCGTGGGCGCTTTCCGCAAGATGAGCCGATCACGTCACCGGGCATTTCAACTCGAAAAATCGCACCCATCGAGCGCGTTGTATTGCGCGCGGCGCTTGCCGTCCCAGAAACAGCCTTCCGTCCATTTGCCGGAGAATATCTGGCCGTCATTGGTCCGCAGGGTGCCGAAGCCGTTCGGCTTCTGGTCGCGGAATTGTCCGTCGAAACTCTGGCCGCTGGTGAAGCGCAGGCTGCCGTGGCCGTTCAGCTTGCCGTGCGCGAAATCGGCGACGTCGGTTTCGTAAAGGACCCCACGCGAATACCAGGTGAGCGTGCCATGTCCCTCCGCATACCCGCCGACACAACGCCCGCTCCAGCGCACCGTCTCATCCGGCAGCGGCGAAGGATCCCAGAACTGACACCCCGACACATCGGCGATCCAGCGGGAAGTCTGTGCGTATGAAGCGGTCGCTGTGAGAAGCGCCAATGCGAATGCGATCGTTATCGTTTGCATCGTTTCTCCAGCTTTCACCATGCGTACGCGTACGACAAACCAAAACAACGGTCGCAATGTGTCGATGCGCGAATGCTCGTCTTCTTTCGCGACAATGGAAACCTTTGGGCGACACAATTTTGAGTTGACGAAATGGTATGTTCTTGTTATGTTCTTTTGGCAATGCCGGAGAAATCTGCATGAACATGCCGCTTCCGCGCGAATTTCGTCTCTCGTCAAAGGACGGATTGGGCGTTCGTTGCGATGAGGACGGCGCGTTCGTGGGCGATGTCGCGTTGCTCGAGCGTATTGGCAACGAATGGGCGCCGCGCGGCGGAGAGGAACTCTCGGCTGCACTGAGCAAGACCTACGGCCTGCCGGTCGACGTGTCGGCGAAAGAAAAGGGCCTCGCCACGGTCGCGCGTGCGCTCAACAAGGGAGACGTGGCGCGTGCGCAATTGGCAACGCTGTTCGCGCATTTTCCCGATCCACCGAGCCTTGCAAAACGCGCACGTTCCCAAGATGAGATCATCAAGCTCGCACTAGCGCTCGACTGGGCGAGCCTGCTCAAAATCAATACGCTCCACTATCCGGCGAAGACGCCCGGCGGCAAAGGCGGTCAATTCGCGCCAAAGGATGCGAATACGAACCAAGATGCGCAGAGTGATAGCGATTTGCCGGATGCTCCCAACAACAGCAGCGATATTCCGCGAGAAGGACGACGAGCAGCGCGAGGTGCTGTTGGGGCAGCAACGGAATCTGCCGAAGAGTCGGCGGAACGGCAAGCAGCGAGAAGCGCCACCACGGCAGCGACCGAAACGGCCGAGCAAACAGCGGAACGCCAAGCGTCGCGGGCGGCTGTTCGTACTGCGGTTGAAGAAGCGGCGGTCTCAGCCGAGAGCGCTGGGGTTCGGCTCGCTGCGCGCCGCCTGTTTCGCGAAGCGGCTCTCGACGCATTGAAAAGTGTAGGAAAGAAACTCGTTCTCAGCGAGATACCGATCGTCGGCCAGCTAGCGGACGCCGCCACGGTTTTCGATGTCATCAGATTTGCAAAACAGTTTTTCGAGTTGCGAAAGGCAGTCATAGCCGCCACGCGGTTTGTCAACGAAGGGGCACACACGCTTGCTGATCTTCGCGTTAGTCAGGAATTCCAATCGTTCCAGAATTATCCGGCCTTCGTAAAAGCGGATGCAGTTGCCAATGATGACCTCAAAAAAAGGTTGGTCCGCTGGCGAAGGCATGGAATACCATCACATCATTGAGCAGAGTTCAGGCGCAGCGAAGAGCGTTACGGAAACCACAGAAAATATCGTCAGAATTCCAACTATCCTGCACGAGGCAATCAACTCGGAATACCTCAAGCCGGTAGAGGAATCCGGAAATCTTCGCGAAGCTTGGTGCCGACGTCTCGACAGGGCAGAATTTTTTGAACCGCGGTCCTCGCGCACTGGACGAGCTTCTGGTGAGCAAGGAGCCTTTACCGTTCGATGATATTTCCGAGCTGTCCGAGCGCTTCGGTCCGCTGCCAAAAGGATATTGCTATCGCTATCTCGTGCCGGAGACGCGGGCTGTTCCGAGAGAGACGGCAGATGTTGCGAACAACGTGATCGGGCTCCCGTACACAGCGGATCTGCTCATTAAAAATCATCTTGATCGCCCGGGAGACGAGATTCCCGGTCGATCATTGGGCGAGTGGCTCGACGATCAGCCGGCCGAACTTGTCCGCCTGTGGTCGCTCCGAGGTCTTTCCCTGTTCAGCATTTTGAAGGCGAGCGAGGTGCCCGTTAGCGCGCGTCTGACCGGCAGCGTACCCGCGGCTGGGAGCTCATCTCCCGTCAGTGCAAGAGCTCAGAGTATCAACGTCGATCCGAAGGTCGCCGAATTGGTGAACAATTTCAGAGAGCAAGCCGTGCTGCAATATGATGGCGAGGAAGAGGGGAGCGATGTTTCGACTCTCGGAGGCGTCTACGACAAGAAAGACACGTTCGAGGACCTAAAGGCTTTAGGTCCGAATGCTATCCTGGCGCTTCGGTCTCTGCTTGACGATGCAGATATTGGCGTGCGCGTTTCCGCGGCAACCTATTTGCTTCCTTCGGCGCCTGCGGTCGCGCTTCCGGTGCTCCGCGACGTGATCGCCAATTGGCCGAAAGAGAAGAACGAAGAACGCGCCTATAGCGCCGAGATTCATGCAAAGCAAACGCTCTGGATGTACGAGGACGGCAATCTGCAGCCCGGTCTCGATCCGCCGCCCAGGGAGATCGTCAGGAAGGAAGTCAAGCTACTCGATGACGACGTGCCAACCTTGCTCGCCAAATTCACGGACTTCGCGATGAAGGCTGCGGACGCAGATCGAGAAGAAGACCGGCACAGAGCAGGGTCGTACATGAGCAGAAAATTCGCGATTGTCGCAACGCTCGATGCCAGGTCTCCGGATGGCCGGCTTGCGCTTGTGCCGCTGCTTGATCATTCGGATCCGTCCGTGCGCGGATCCGCCGGTACGTATCTACTGAAGCGCATGCCGGAGAAGGTTCTGCCAATTCTGCAAAAGATTCGCGATACACCTGACCCTGCGGACAAGAGCCATCCGCGGTGGCGGCAGGCGCGCGACCGTGCCTGGATGACGCTTGAAATGTACAAAGGCGGGCACCTCGATGTCTTACCTTAGCCGGCTCTCCGCGCCTCGCTTCCCGCGTCCGCATCGCTGACCCGCGATGGCAGACGGACGGTCGTGTTCACCGCCTTTTCGAATTCGACCCGGCCGTCCTGGCGCCCGACGCCTTCCGTTTGGCGCGTTCCTCCTGTTCCTTCACGCGGAATTTGGCGATGCGCTCGATCAAAGCGGTGGGAACGGGTTCGGTGAGCGGGAAGCGGATCGTGTTTTTGATGAGCGTGGCGGCGGCGAGCTCCTTCTTGAACGACCAGATCAGCTTTGCCGACGCCGGGTAGAGCGAGAAATGCCTTTTCCATGCGGCGAAATGGATGATGAAATTGCCGCGCAGCGAATAGGTGGGCATGGTGTAGGAAATCGTCTCGTCTGCGCCCGGCAGCGCCTTTCGGATGGCCGCACGCACGCGCTCCAGAACCGCCTGCACGGGCTCGGGCTGGGCGGCGATATACTCGTCGACCGATTGGAATTTGTCCGCCGGCATGTTCGGTCACCGCGCTCGCTGCAGCATACACAATAGAGCGGCCGGTCACGTCCCGCGATAGACCGCCGACACCTTGTCTCTGGCCAGCGGCTTGAAGGCATTCAGATCGGCCGCACGCGCGGAGGTCACGATCAGGATGGATTCGGCGCCGTCGTCGCGCAGGGGCGCGAGCAACAGCTCCATCGCAAGAAAGTTCATGTTGTTGTAGTCGACGCGGCCGAAGATGCGCAGCGGCGCGCCGGCGGCCAGCGGCCCATCCATCACCGCCGTCCAGCGCTCGCGAAACGGCGAAACGACGGCCTCGTCGATGAATTTGCCCGTGTGATCGCCCAGGAGACCGGCGATCGCCGTGCCCATAAGTCGGAACCGGTACCGGCGGCCCGGGCCTTCGTCCACCGCGTCCACGATGGCAACGTGGGGAAGGTGTGCCTTCAGCGTACGCGCGCTGAAGTCGCTGCGCGATGGCATGTCTCGCTCACCGGCTTTCTCGCGCCACAGCAAGAGGGCCTTCGAGAGCGCGGGTGCGGCGAAAGCGAGCGTCGGATCGCAACGGCTCGGCGCGCCGGTGCGCTCCGCGAAGCGGTTGAACTCCTCTGCGGCGGCCAGGGCGCGGTCGTTCGGCATCGTTCGAATTTAGGCACAAGCGGTATACGGAGACTTAACCGGCAACACATGTCCCCCATCCGTTGCTGCAAATCGTCACTGTCCCCCAAAGGTTCGCCTTCACGCGCGGTCGAAGGCGGCGCAGACTCCGCCGCGTATTCCTCGGTCGCGAAAACGAATGAGCCCGGTCCGAACAAGGCGCTGCCGGTTGAGCGATGACGTCGGAGCGCAGCCGCTCCGGCCGCACTCCCCTGTGCACGTGCGCACGAGCGGGCCGGGCGCCCGCACGCCGGCGTGCCTCGGCCGCCGATCCGCTGCCGTATACGAACGAAATATTCGCGGTCTTCCCCTGCTCCCGTCCATGCTGCTCCGGGCGTGCCGGCGTCCGGGCCTTATGGCACAGGGCTTTCCCGCGCGTCGCGCCGCACGGCGATTTTTTCGGGCCCTGTTCCTGGCCCTGATGCCAGGGAACGCCGTGCCCGCGATCGATGCGTGTACGGAGGATCGTGTCGGTGACGTTTCGGTGCCGGACGTGAGGCGGGACGAAGGCGGACTAACCCGCCCGGCGCGCGCCGACATCGGCGTCGCTCACGCGCCTCGGCAGGTGCGCGCGCACGGTCGTGCCTCTGTCCACCGCGCTTTCGATCTCCACCCAGCCGTCGTGGAGTTCGACGAAGCGGTTGACGAGGGCGAGGCCCAGGCCCGCGCCGGCGCGCTGGCCGGAGCGGCTCTTGGCGGCGAAGCGGTCGAAGGCGTTGGCTTTCACTTCCGGCGCCAGCCCCGGTCCCGTGTCCGAGACATAGATCTGCACGTCGTCGCCGCGGATCGCGCCGCCCAGCGTGATGGCGCCGCCGCGCGGCGTGAACTTGAAGGCGTTCGACAGGAGATTGAACACGACCTGGCGGATGCGGCGCGGGTCCAGCACCACTTCGCCCACGCCGGGCCGGCAATCGAGCGTGAAATCGATGTCGAGGCTTTTGGCGTGCGCGCGCAAAGGCTGCGACACCCGCGCGAGCAATTCGTAGAGATCGACGCGCGCCAGTTCGAGCCGCATGGCGCCGGAATCGATCATGGCGAGATCGAGCAGATCGCTCGTCACGTCGGCGAGCGCACTCGAAGCGGTGAGGATGTCCGCCACATATTCGCGCTGCTTGTCGGTCAGCGCGCCGGCGCGGCCTTGCGCGAGCAGCTCGGCGAAACCCTGCACCGCGTTCAGCGGATCGCGGAAGAGAAACGAGGCGTGATGCACGAAATCGGACTTGAGTCGGTCGGCCGCTTCCAGCGCTTCGGCGCGGTCGCGAAGCGCGCTTTCGATGCGCGAACGGTCCGTCACGTCGGCAAAGGTCACGAGTGTGGCGCCGTCGGGCAATGGCGCCAGCGACACGGCGAGAATGGTTTTGTCGGAGCGCTCGATCTCGCCCCAGTCGCGGCGGCGTTCCGCGCCCGACGTGATCAGCTCCACGAGCTTCTTCCATGCCGCTTCTTCGCCGAAGCGCCGGTTGGAGGCTTCCGCGATCTTCTGCACATGCGGCTCGCCCGCGAGATCGGACGGTTCGAGCTCCCAGATCCGCGCGAAAGCCGCGTTGTGCAGTTTGAGCCGCGCGTCGGGGCCGAACACGGCGACGGCCTCCGTCAGCGTGTCGAGCGTGGCCGACTGCACCTTGATGAGCGTGTTGTAGGAGCTTTCCAGCGAAAGCTTCTCCGTCACGTCTTCGTAGAGGAAGGTGAGCCCGCCGAACGGATGCGGCTGGGGCACGACGCGCAACGTCTTGCCGCCCGGCACGTGCCACAATTCTTCCTGCAGATATTCGGCCGGCTGTTCGTAGAGCGAAAGCCGCTGGCGCTTCCACGCCTGATAGTCGCGCTGCTCCGGCAGTTTGCGCGCGTCGCGCAGGCGGTCGAGGATTTCGCTGTCAGTCGGGCGACGCTCCAGCCAGCTTTCCGGCAGGCCCCACAGCTGCGCGAACGCGCGATTGTAGAAGTTGAGCTTCTGGTCGCGGTCGAAGATGGCGACCGCCGTGGCCAGCTTGTCGAGCGTGTCGGAGGAGGCGTCGATATGCTGCTGCAGCTTGGCTTCGGCGCTGGCGATGTCGGTGACGTCGACGGCTGTGCCCACGATGTGGCCTTCCGTGATCGGCACATGGGTGAAGGCGAGCGCGCGGCGCTGCCCGCCCACGACCGTGAAACGCTTGGCTTCGAGGGCTGCCCCTTCCGAGCGCGCGGCACTCGCCAGATCGCGTTCGGATTTTTCCAGTGCCACCTGCTGCGCCACGGCCGCGTCGCGATCGGCGGCGCCGGTCGCCGTGAGGAAGGCGCGATTGCCCCAGAGAAGCGACAGCGTGCGGTCGCGCAGCCACACGGGGATCGGCAATGCGTCGAGCACGGCCTGGAAGTCGAGCGCGGCCCGGAACGTCTTTGGCTCCTCTTCCAGCCATACGGCGACGAAGGCGCCGACGGCGCGGCCGCGTATGGCGATGATGCGCTCGTCCTTGTCGTGCGCCTGCATGGCGAACGACGAGCCCTTTTCGGCCAGCGCATCAAGCGCCTGTGACAACTGCGTGGCGTCGACGCCGGCGAGGCAGGCATCGAGCAGGTCTTCGGCGTTGCCGTAGATGCGCGGGCTGGCCCCGTCGCGGCCCCACACGATCACGGCTTCGCGGCCGGCGCCTATGAGCGCGTCGCGGGCGCCCATGGCGGCCCGGGAGCGGGTCTCGGACTGGCGCAGCACCCGCCTCAGCCTGCGGGCGTCCCGGCGCTCCGCGAGCGCCCAGAGGCCTGCGGCGAGCGCCAGGGCCACCGCCCCGAGGGCCAACGCCGACGCCATGGCGGCGATCGCGTCGCCCCCCATATCGGCAGCCGCCCAGGCCGGGCCGGCCCAGAACAGGCCCCAAAAAAGAGGAGCGAGCACGCCTGCGGCGCGCCTCGAAATAGCTTGTCCTCCCCCGTCCATCAGGCCTGCTTCGATCCTGGCGGAAGCCTCGCGTCCGCGACGAATCACTTTGGAATCAACATGATACGCAGGAGGGCAGAGTCGGAATAGGGAATGTGGTTAAGAAAAGGTAAAATCCCAAATCTGGTGTCCGCGCCCGGATGTCGCCAATGCGCACTGTCACGAAAGATTAATGAGTCCGATCAAGCCGTTAACCAATCGGTACACGGAAGATCGGCCCGGAGCGGGGGCAGACGGGAAAGCTGTGCATGGGACCGACTGCACCGCGGGTCGATGGGGGGCCGATACCGCCGGATGCGTGGCTCGACGAAGCGCCGTGGGAATTCAACGATGTCGGCGGCAGCATCACGCGCGGAAGCCGCCGCTTCTTCATCGAGCGGATCAACATCGCGGTGTTCTACGATACGGACAAGACGCACGGCCCGCCGATGTCTCTGCCGCCGCGCACTGTCGCGGCGCTTGCCGCACCGCCGCTGCCCGGCGGCGCTGCTGCGGAACACGCCGCGCAAGCGATAGAGCCGGTGACGGCGGCGGCCGCACATGTCGGCGAACGCGAGCTTCTTGCCGATGCAACGCCCGTCATCGTGTCGCCGAAATCGCCAGCGACGCGCAGCTTTCCCCAGGCGTTGGGCGCAGCGGCTCCCGCGCCGGTCGCCGTCGCCGCGCCGCAGGCGAATGCATCACCGCCGCAAGAGGGAACGGCGCCGGTGGCGCGCGGAAGCGCCACCGCCTTCGGGCGGGCATAAGCGTGTCACGCTCGAACTGGGCGACATCACCTTCACGCGCACACCGTCAAGCGGCTTTGCCGTCTATCTCGCGAACGCGGACGATGTCGCCGCCGGGCGGCTGGGACGCTTCGTCGGATTGATCGATCTTTTCGGAGCCACGCACGGTCATGTGGCAGGCATGGCCGGCATGAGCGCCATCCAACGCTTCGATGTGACGGACATCGTGGCGCGCAAGGGCATCGGCCTCACCATCCGCATCGAGCCGTACGATCTCCTGGTTTCGAAATCGGGCGGGCCCGCGCCCCGGCGCGACGACGCCGTCAGGATCGGCAAGGTCCGATTCGTGGAGACGGTTTAGCGCGGTCGCGCCGCATTGCGTCGGCCGCGGGGGCATGACTCCATGGGCGCATGGCGCTTCTCGTTCTCTTCATCGCTTCGCTGTGGGCCGGCGTGCAAAACGCACTGGCCGGCGGCGGCTCTTTCATCACGCTGCCGTCGCTCATGCTGACCGGCATGGATGCGCGCGCCGCCAACATCACTTCGACCATCGCGCTGTTCCCAGCGCAAATCGCCATGGGCTGGACGGGGCGCCGTCACGTCTCCGGCGCGGCGGGCCTTTCGTTTCGCATGCTGGCGATCGTCAGCATTGTCGGCGGCGCGCTGGGCGCCATTCTCCTGCTCGTCACGCCGGTCTCCATCTTTGCGCATCTGGTGCCGTGGCTTGTGCTGTTCGCGACGGCCGTATTTGCGTGGGGCAGCTTCGGGCCGAAGCGCGAGGACGCGGGGCACCTTCCGCCTCCGGCCGCGGTCGCGGCGCAATTCGGCATTGCGATCTACGGCGGCTATTTCGGCGGCGGCATCGGCTTTCTGATGCTGGCCGCGCTGACGGCGGCCGGTCTTCTCATGCGCAACGCCGGGCCGACCAAGAACGTGCTGGCGGCGATCATGAACGCGTCCGCGGTCCTGATCTTCGTCTTCTCGCCGGAAGTGCGCTGGTTTCAGGCGGCGATATCCTGTACGGGCGCGGTGATCGGCGGCGTCGCCGGTGCGCAGATGCTGAACCGCGTGGACGAAAAAGTTCTGCGCGTGATCGTCGTGATCATCGGCGTGGCGCTGACGATCGGGCTATTCCTGGAGGCGCCGTGAGGACCGTGCTTTCCGGTCCATTGATCAGGCATGCTTTGCATTGCGGCCGCAGTTGACGCCGTCCGGCCATGGGTCGATGCTTTTGCTCTCGCGGAGCCGACCCGAATGCGAACGGATCGTACCACCTGGAGAGTCGGCGTTTGACGGTGCAATCGCCACCCGACCAACGCACGCCGATTGCAGACCTGCTTGGTCGGCACCTGTTGCATTTCGATCCGGAGAGCGGCAAGGCCTCGCTCGAGTTCCTCGCAAGGCCCGAATTCGCGAACCGCCATGGTACCGTTCAGGGCGGTATCCTTGCGGCCATGCTGGATTCCGCCTCGGGCGCAACGCTGATGGCAAGCCTGCCGCCGGAGCTCACGGCGGTCACGGTTCAATTGAACACGACGTTTCTGAAACCCGCACCGATCGGGCCGCTATTCGCGACAGCCCGGCTGCTTGCCAAAGACGATCACAGCGCCGAGGTGGAAGCCGAAATCGTCGCGCCGGACGGCGTTGTGGTCGCGCGCGCCACCGCACGTTGGAGAATCCTCCGGCGCAAGTGAGCGTACCCGTCAGTACCGGTAATGATCCGGCTTGAACGGGCCCTGCTGGTCGACGCCGATGTAAGACGACTGCTTGTCGGTGAGCTTCGTCAGCTTCACGCCGATCTTGTCGAGATGCAGGCGCGCCACCTTCTCGTCGAGATGCTTGGGCAACGTATAGACCTTCTTTTGGTATTTGCCCTCGTTGGCGAAGAGTTCCATCTGCGCCAACGTCTGGTTCGTGAACGACGCGCTCATGACGAACGACGGATGGCCCATGGCGTTGCCGAGATTCACGAGACGGCCTTCCGACAGAAGGATGATGCGCTTGCTGTCGGGGAAT
The DNA here is from genome assembly GCA_035504555.1 of Rhizomicrobium sp. GTDB lineage: Bacteria > Pseudomonadota > Alphaproteobacteria > Micropepsales > Micropepsaceae > Rhizomicrobium. The sequence continues at coordinate 105,634 of DATJRP010000001.1, forward strand.
TCGATCTCGTCGACCTGCGGCTTGACGTTGACCCATTTGAAATTCTTGAGCGCGGCGACCTGGATCTCGGAATCGAAATGGCCGATGTTGCAGACGATGGCACGGTCTTTCATCTTGCGCATGTGCTCGAGCGTGATGACGTCGACATTGCCCGTGGCGGTCACGAAGATGTCAGCGCGCGGCGCCGCATCGTCCATCGTGGTCACTTCATAGCCTTCCATCGCCGCCTGCAGTGCGCAGATGGGATCGACTTCGGACACCATCACGCGGCAGCCCGCCTGGCGCAGGCTCGCAGCCGAGCCTTTGCCCACGTCGCCAAAGCCCGCGACCATCGCGACCTTGCCGGCCATCATCACGTCCGTGCCGCGGCGGATGCCGTCGACGAGGCTCTCGCGGCAGCCATAGAGATTGTCGAATTTCGACTTGGTCACGCTGTCGTTGACGTTGATGGCTGGGAAGAGAAGCTTGCCGTCGCGCTCCATCAGATAGAGGCGATGCACGCCCGTCGTCGTTTCTTCCGACACGCCCTTGATGCTGGCGGCGAGCTTCGCAAACCAGCCCGGCTTCTCCTTCAGCGTGCGCTTGATGAGCGCGAAGAAGACTTCCTCTTCCTCGTTCTCCGCCTTGTCGAGAAACGCCATGTCGCCCTTTTCGGCGCGAAGCCCGTGATGGACGAGCATCGTCGCGTCGCCGCCGTCGTCGAGGATCATGTTCGGCAGGCCGCCATCGCCCCATTCGAGGATCTTGCGGGTGTATTCCCAATAGTCCTTCAGGCTCTCGCCCTTGATGGCGAAGACGGGCGTGCCGCCGGCCGCGATCGCCGCCGCCGCGTGATCCTGCGTCGAATAGATGTTGCACGAGGCCCAGCGCACGTCGGCGCCCAGCGCCTTCAGCGTCTCGATGAGCACGGCGGTCTGGATGGTCATGTGCAGCGAGCCCGCGATGCGCGCGCCCTTGAGCGGCTGCTTCGCGCCGAACTCCGCACGCGTGGCCATCAGGCCCGGCATCTCCGTTTCCGCGATATCGATCTCGCGGCGGCCCCAATCGGCCAGGGTGATGTCTTTGACGGCGTAGTCGGAAGCGGTGGACATGGGCGGGATTCCTCTTGGGCCGGGCCCGCGTATAGCAGCGGGTTTCAGCCCATTCAAGGAGGATATAAAGAAATCTGCATATCTTTATTTGGGCACGAATGGGGTAGCGATTCTTTGCTGGGACCGCCGACATCCTGTCGGTATCGATAAGCCTTCGCCGTCGCATTCCGGCGGGACGTCGGCGGTCCCGGTAAGACTGTTCTTCGAATATTGGGGTGGATGATGGACACGAAAGAACTCTTCGCCCTGGCGGATGCCGACGATGCCGACGGTCTCGGGAAAGCGCTGAAAGGCGCGCCCGAATCGTTTCGCCTGCGCAACGAAGCCGGCGAGACGCTGTTCCTCTACTGTGTCTTCCGCGGCAAGACGAAATGCGCGGAGCTTCTGAAGCGCCGCGGCGGACAATCGTTGCACGAAGCGGCTTTGGCCGGCGATGCAAAGCGCGCGGCGGTGCTGGCGAAAGCCGCACCCTGGAGCGTCGACACGCTGTCGCCGGACGGCTGGACGGCGCTGCATCTGGCGGCATTCCTGGGACAGGGCGGAGCCCTTGCTGCGTTGCTCGATCATGGCGCCGATGCACGCATCTTCGGACGCGCGTTCGAGCAGAACCTGCCGATCCACGCCGCGGCCGCCGGGCGACGCATCGACAAGGTATCCTACGCGAAACTCGTCGCTGCGACCGGCAATCCCGATGCGTTGCAGAAGCAAGGTTATACGGCGCTCATGATCGCCGCGGCGAACGGCTTCTCCGATGCCGTCGATGTGCTCCTGGAGGCGGGCGCAAATAAAAGGGTCAAAACGCCGGACGGAAAAACCGCCGCCGATTTCGCGCGCGAGCGGGGACATGAGGCGTTGGCGGAAATGCTGGGCGCATAGCCGGATACGCCGTGGCATTCCGCCGCCGGTGACGCCTTAGCGGACAGCTTCGAATGAGCCGAAGGCATCGAACCGCGTTCCCATTCCATGGACGAATTCGGCTATCTCTCCGTTTTGATTTCCATCGTTCTGGGCTTCGCACTGGCTAATCTGCTCACCGGAATGGCGGCATTGGTCCGTGCCCGCGCCAACACGAAAATTTATTGGCCGGCGCTCATGTGGATGGCCCTCGTGTTCGTGGTCACCGTGCAGTCATGGTGGCAAATGTTTACCCTGCGCGTGGTCCAACGCTGGCATTTCGGCGCTTTCCTAGTCGTCATGATGCAGCCGGTGCTGCTGTTTCTCATGTCGGCCATCATCGTTCCGAATGTCGTCGACGGTTCGGCAGTCGATTTGCGCGCGAGATTCTACCGCGAGAGGCGCTGGTTTTTCGGCGTACAAATCGGCTATGTGTGCGTCAGCGCATCGAAGGATATCGTGCTGTACGGGCATGTGCCGCGCGGGATGACGCTCGCAGGGCACACGGCTTACTTCACCCTTGCATTGTGCGCATTCTCGATCAGGAATGAAAACTTCCAAAAGGCCGTCGTGATCATCGCCCTTGCCATCGACGCCTGCTATGTCGGGTCTCTGCTGCTGACGCTGGCCTGACGACGAACGCCTACGGCCCGTCGACGACGTAGCCTTGTTTGCGCAGCAGCGCCGGCACGCCGCCGGGGCCGACGAGATGACCGGTGCCGACGGTCACGAAAGAAACGCCCGGCTTTGCGAGAACGCCGTCGAGGATCTTGATCCAGTTGTGATTGCGATCGTCGATCAGGATCTTCCGCGCGCCGGGTTCGCTGTCGAGCGACTTGTTCATCAGCCGGCCCACGGACTTCGCGTCGCCCGCGCCCCACGCATCCACCATCGCGCCGATGGTGCTTTCCTCGGACCGGAATTCCTTCAGGTCCGCGGTGAATTCGGCAAGCTCGAGCTTTTTGTCCTTGGGCATGAAGAGCGACAGCTGCTGCGCCGGCGTCTCGAAGGTGCGCACCTGCTTGTTGTGCGCGGTCGCATAGGCGAAGACCTGCAAATCGACGCCGTCGGCCACGACGTAGTGCATGTGCTGGAGATAGGCGACGTCGAGCACGATCGCCGCAAGCCAGGGCCGTTCACCGTCCAGTTGCTCCGGCACAAGATCGGCGGCGGTCAGCGCGCGCTGGTAATCCGCAAGCGTCTGGGGCGGCAGAAGCGAACGCAGCGTCGTGCCCTTGGGGAGCGAGCCGTGCTCGCGAACGAAGTCGGCGACTTGCGCTTTGCCCGCCGCGTCGAGCGGCGCCTCGAACATGAAGGTCGTGGCGCTTTCCATCGCGCGATCGATCTCGCGCGTGTGCCAGACCACGTTGGCGGGAAGCAGATGGATCGAGCCGAAAAGATAAACCGTCGCCGTCTTCGAATGCACCGTCCAGAGGGCGGGATGGGCGGCGATCTTGGCCATCTGGACCTGCGCCGAGGCGGGCGCGGCACAAAGCAGGGCGAAAACGAGCATGAAAAAAGCGGTGAGTGGTGAGTGGAGAATGGTGAGCAGTGACCGCACGGGTTCGCCAATCACCATTCTCCACTCACCACTCACCGCTTTCTTTCGCACGTCTAATCCTCTCCGAACTTCGCATCGATCAGCGCGAGGATCGCCGTCATCGCGTCGTCGGCGTCGGCCCCTTCCGCCACGATGATGATCTCGCTGCCGAAGCCCGCCGCCAGCATCATAAGGCCCATGATGGAACGGGCCTCCACGGTCTGTCCGTCCTTTGTGACCGTGATATGCGAGGAAAAGCGCGCCGCAGCTTCCACCAGCTTCGCTGACGCCCGTGCATGCAGCCCCTTTTTGTTGACGATTTTTGCGGTGGCCTCCCGCCGGCCATCCATCGTGTCACGTCCCGCCCACGAGATCGGCCGAGCCAGCGCGCATGTATTTGCGGCCGGCGTCGATCGCTTCCTTCACCGCCTGGTCGAGCGGATGCTTCGCGCGGACATCGACGAGTTTGATGAGGCTTGGAAGGTTCGCGCCCGCGAGCACTTCCACCTTGCCGCGTTCGAGCAGCGTGAGCGCGAGATTGCACGGCGTGCCGCCGTACATGTCGGTCACGATCACGACGCCTTTGCCAAGATCGACCGATTTGACGGCCGCCGCGATTTCGCGCTGCCGCCGTTCGATGTCGTCTTCCGGACCGATGCAGACGGCGCGCAAATGCGTTTGCGGGCCGACCATATGTTCCATCGCCGAAATGATTTCCTGCGCCAGACGGCCGTGCGTGACGATTACGATACCGATCATAGTTTTGAATGAGATGGTTGAGGTTGCGGACGATAGCAAGAATGCGGCGCGATGGAAGCCCTCACGGGGGATTGCTTTCCCGGCGAAACAGTGCGTTGGAAAAGGCGGCGGCGGCAAGAACGATCTTCTCGGCCACGGCCGTGTCCCCGGCGTCGAGGTGCAAAAGCGGCGGCCTGGCGCGGACGGAAAGCGGCGCGGGCGGCTCATACTCTTCGCGTTCGGGATAGCGCACCGCGTTCGCGCCGAGCCGGATGGCCAGCGCGATTCGGGAATTTGCCGCATGCGGTAAGGTTACAATGCCGAGCCCGCGCGCTTCGATGAGGCCGGCAAGCGGCGCCGGCGCGCGCGCCCACAACACCTCTTCGTGAACGAACAGTTCGACCCGGTCGTCGGCCACGAGTGCGGCACCCATCGCCAGCAGTTTCAACGCGGCGACCGATTTGCCCGAGCCGCTTTCGCCGAGAAGCAGGATGCCGTCGCGAGGCGCCGCGCCGAAAATCGCTGCGGCCCTGTCGAGTCTCACGCAACTGGCATGGATATTGACCGCGGTCATCGCCCGACGCCTGCAAGCGGCAGTTCGACGATAAAGCGCGCGCCTTCGTGATCGATGGGAGTCTCCGCCCAGATGCGCCCGTTCGAGCCTTCCACGATCTGCCGCGCGATCGAAAGACCGAGGCCGGTGTTCTTCCCGAAGCCGTGCGCCGCAGGGCGCTCGGTGTAGAAACGGTTGAAGACGTTTTCGAGATTCTCGGATGCGATACCGGGTCCCTGGTCTTCTACCGTGATGCGGGCCATGCCGTTGCGTTCGGTCGCGCCGATATGCACGACGCCGCCGTCCGGACTGAACGACAGCGCGTTGTCGATGAGGTTGCGGAAGATCTGTCCGAGCCTCTCGTCGCGGCCCATCACTTTCGTATCCGGCGGCAGGTCGGAGGTGAGCTCGAGTTTCACGCCGTGATCGAGTTCGGTGAGGTTGTAGATATCGACGATGGTCTCGAGCAGATGCGCGATATCGACGGGTTCGGCCGCCTCCCGGCTCAATTCCGCGTCGAGGCGCGAGACGTCGGAAATGTCGGTGATCAGCCGGTCGATGCGCTTGATGTCGTTGCGCGCGATGGCCATCAGGCGCGCGCGCGTGGCGTCGTCCTGGGCGCGGGAGAACATTTCGAGCGCGCTCTTGAGCGAGGTCAGAGGATTCTTGAGCTCGTGCGCCACGTCGGCTGCGAAACTCTCGATGGCATCGATGCGATCATAGAGCGCCTGGGTCATGGCCGACAGGCTCTCGGCCAGATCGCCGATCTCGTCGTTGCGCCCCGCGAGCACGGGAATGGTCTCGCGTCCCGAGGCGCCGCTGCGCACCGCATCGGCGGCATCGGCCAGCTGGCGGACGGGACGCGCGATGGTGCCGGAGAGCGAGATCGACAGGAAAATCATGACGGCGAATGCGACCGCCGCCACGCCGATCACCGACAGCCGCTCCTGGCGCAGGATGTTGTCGATATCGCCGCTTTCCGTCGAAACCAGAAGAACACCATAAATAGCCTTGAAACGCTGCACGGGAACGGCGACCGAGAGCACGAGCTTGTTGTGGTCGTTGACGCGCTCGGCTTCGCCGGAATCGCCCATCAGCGCGCTGTTCACTTCGGAATAGACGCGGCCGTCGTCGCCGGCTTCGAAATAGGGTGCAAGCTTGGTGAATGGTCTTACACCCGTGAGGCCGTCATAGAGACGTTCAACTGTGCCCTTGAACCGGCTCCAGAAGTCGAGCGGCGGCAGTTCTTCCGTCTCGACCACATTGCGCGCGAGAAGATTGCGCGTGTCGATGACGAGCCGGCCGTTACGGGCATAGATGCGCGCGCGAAGCCGCGTCGGCTGCATCAGCTGGCGCAGCAGCGGTTCGGCTTTGGCATCGTCGATGGCAAGCGGTTCATCCGTGGTTGCGTACTCCGCCAGCGCACTCGCCACCGTCAGCGCTTCCAGGCGGATGCCGGCCATGCGTTCGTCGACGAGACCGGCGCGCTGCGACTGGATGTAGAGGACGCCCGTGACGAGAATGGCGAGCGCCACGAAGTTGATGAAGATGATCTGCCGCGACAGCGCCGAGATGCGCCCGCGGCGGCCGGGATGCCGGAACAGATTCATGCGCGGGATGGAGACGATCGTCAGGCCTCGCGGTAGCGATAGCCGACGCCGTAGAGCGTTTCGATCGCGTCGAAATCGTCGTCGACCAGTTTGAACTTCTTGCGCAGCCGCTTGATGTGGCTGTCGATGGTGCGGTCGTCGACATAGACCTGGTCGTCATAGGCCGCGTCCATCAGATTGTCGCGGCTCTTCACGAAGCCCGGCCGCTGCGCGAGGCATTGCAGGATGAGGAATTCCGTGACGGTGAGGCGCACCGGCTTTCCTTCCCAGGTGCATTCGTGGCGCTGCGGGTCGAGCGCGAGCTTGCCGCGCACGAGCGATTCCTTTTTCGCTTCGCCGGGCACCGCCTTGTGCGCTTCGCCGCGCCGCAGGACCGCCTTCACGCGCTCGAGCAGCAGGCGCTGCGAGAAGGGCTTGCGGATGTAGTCGTCGGCGCCCGCGTTCAGTCCCATCAATTCGTCGATTTCCTCGTCCTTGGAAGTGAGGAAGATCACCGGCATGTCCGCCGTCTGCCGGAGCCGGCGCAAAAGCTCGAGGCCGTCCATGCGGGGCATCTTGATGTCGAGGACGGCAAGATCGGGCGGCGTGGCCGAGAGCGCGGTCAGCGCGGCGGCCGGATCGGCATAGGCGCGCACGTGATAGCCTTCCTGTTCCAGAAGGAGCGTAACGGACGCAAGGATGTTCTTGTCGTCATCGACGAGTGCGATAGTCGCCATTCAAATCCAGCCCCGATAAACCGCTGCGCAATATAGTGGGGTCGGGCGCAAAACCAACCTGTCCTCTTTGGAAGGAGCAACCAAAACGTGTCCAAGCCCGAGTTCGAGCCGCGCCGGTTCCGGTCGACCGTTCCGTACTATGCCCGCTTCCGCCTGCATTACTCGCCGGAACTGATCGCGCGCGTGGTCGCGATGGCCGGCCTGGCGCCGGGTGACTGCGTGATGGACCTGGGCTGCGGCCCGGGCCTGCTCGCCGTGCCGTTCGCCGAGGCCGGCCTGCGCGTGACCGGCGTCGATCCCGAGCCCGACATGCTGGAAGCGGCGCGCGAGGCGGCCCGCGCGGCCGGTGTCAAAGTCGATTTCCGGCAGGGCAGTTCCTTCGATCTGCCCACCGACCTCGGTCCCATCCATCTCGTCGCCATGGGGCGGTCGTTTCACTGGATGGATCGCACGGAGACGTTGCGGACTCTCGACGCGCTGCTCCCGCCGGACGGCGCCATCGCGCTGTTCGAAGACGATCATCCCCGTACGGCCGAGAACGCGTGGCTTTTGAAGATGGCCGAGGTCGGAAAGAATTACGGCATGCAAGAGGCCGCGCATCGCATCGCCGCCGCCAAAGGCGATTACCGCACGCACGTGTCCTACCTGTTCGATTCCGCATTCACGCATATCGAACGCGTCGGCGTGTACGTCCGCCGGGCGATCACGATCGACGAGGTCGTAGGCCGGGCCTTCTCGCTCTCCATGCTGTCGAAGGAAAGGCTCGGCGCGCGGGCGGACGATTTCGAACGCGATTTGCGAGCCGCGTTGACCAACCTGTCCGCCGGGGGGCGCTTCACAGAGATTGCCGAACTCGCGGCCATCATCGCCAAAAGACCATAAAAATATTGCCAGTATTTTCTCCTTGAATAAAACGAATGACCGTTCTATTAAAACAAAACCGGCAACAAAGATCGGTCATTTTAGGATCGTTTGTCAGGAGGAATGCATGCACGCCACCGAGCACAGCCGGACCGCCGAATACATGGCCCTGTTCCGGGCGCTGGAGACGGCGCAGGGGGCACATCGGCGCCTGTTTGACGATCCCTGGGCTGCGCGGTTCCTGAGGCCTTCGCTGAAGGCCGTGGCGACGCTGGCCCGCGTGCCGGCCGCCGGCCGGGTCATCGCCAATTACATCGACCGCCGCTGGCCGGGCGGGCGCAGCTCGGGCATCGCACGCACGCGCTACATCGACGACATGGTGGAAGGCGCGCTGAAAGAAGGCGTCGACCAGATTGTGATCCTCGGCGCGGGTTTCGATTGCCGGGCCTATCGCCTCGCGGCGACGAAGCGGGCACACGTCTTCGAAGTCGACCACCCCAACACGTCGCGGATGAAGCAGGAGCGCGTGCGCGCCGGGTCCGGCAAGTTGCCGGCGCATGTGACCTATGTCGCGATCGACTTCAACACGCAGAATCTGGCGGATGGGCTTTCCGCCGCGGGCTTCGACGCCAAACGGCCGGCATTCTTCGTCTGGGAAGGCGTCACGCAATATCTCGACGCCGCAGCGGTCGACGGCACGTTCCGGTTCATCGCATCGGCGGCGCCGGGCAGCGAGATACTTTTCACCTATGTGGAGAAAGGCGCGATCGGTTCCGATCCGAAATTCGCCGGCATGGAAGCGCTCAGGAAGACGCTGAAGGAGGTCGGGGAAGTCTGGAAGTTCGGTTTCTATCCGGACGAACTCGCGGACTATCTCGCGGCGCGCGGGCTCAAGCTCGTGTCCGACCTCGACGCGACGCAGTATCGCGCGCTCTACATGGGCGACCGGCCGTTCAAGGGTTATGAATATTATCACGTGGCGGTGGCCGAAGTGGCCGGCACACGGGCGCAGGTAAAAAAACTGGAATATGCCTAAAGTCAGCCAGGAGCACATGGACGGCCGCAGGCGGCAGATTCTCGACGCCGCGAACCACTGCTTCGCGCGCGTCGGCTTTCATCATGCGACCATGCAGGACGTCATCAGGGAATCCGGACTTTCGGCCGGCGCGATCTACAATCACTTCGCCAGCAAGGAAGACATCATCATTGCCATCGCCGACGCGCGTCATCGCGCCGAAGCCGAAGTGTGCCGCGACGTCGAAGACCTGCCGGATCCGCATGCGGCAATCGTGCATATGGGACAGGCTTTCTTTTGGCACGTTTCCGATCCGGGGCAGGACGAGGAGCGCCGTGTCGGCGTGCAGCTCTGGGCGGAAGCGCTCAACAACAAACGCTTGCTGGACGTCAGCCAGGAAGGCCTTGTCGAACCGTATCGCGTGCTGGCGAAACTTGTGGACGCCCTAAAAAAAGACGGCGAAATTCCGGCGGCGATCGAAACAGACGCCATGGTGCGCGTGATGATCGCGCTGTTTCAGGGGTTCGTATTGCAGAAATGCCGCGAGCCCGAACTCGACGTCAGCGGCTTTGTCCGCGCGGCGCTGTTTCTGTGGGAGGGCATGCGGGGCGCGTCACGCGCTTCTACTGCACCTCGATCTTGACGACGTCGCGCACGGCGCGACCGCCGTGTTTGTCGCCGGGCACGATCAAACGGATGCCGGAAGGCTTGCCGTCTTTTTCGTAGGCGAGGATGACGGACTTGGCCTCGAAGTTCGGGTCGATCTCACCTTCCGACAGCGCGACCGCACAGCCGTCGCTCGCCGTCACGAGATAGGTGTGGCGGAGCCTGGCGTTCTTGCCCGGGCCGTCGATAGGCGCCGCGTTGCCGAGCACGGTCCACAGCAAGGCGCCGGTATAGGTGGCGCTTTCCTGTCCCTTGTCGGTCATGAACGAGATCGTCACGGTCGTGGCGGGCAGTTTCCGCAGATCGGCGACGGTAGCGCGACCGGGATGCCGCACCTGGCCGCCGATGGCGACGGCTGCGTCCTCGGCAATCGCGGGGACAACGAGACAGACGAGAAACGCCAAAGCGGCGAGGGCGCGCGTGCTCATTTTCCCACCATCACATCGGAGGCCTTGATGACGGCGATGGCGCTGTCGCCCACTTTGAGCGCCAGATCGTCGACGGCCTCGTTGGTGATCGACGCCGTGATGATGACGCCGTGGCCCACGTCGATGCGCACATGCGCCGTCGTCTGGCCCTTCTCGATGCCGGCCACCTTTCCCTTGATCTGATTGCGCGCGCTGAGCTTCATTGCGCTCTCCTTGTTTCGATGGCCGCTATGACGAGCTGAAGGCTTGCCCGAGAGACGAGACTAACGCACCGTCGATCCGGATTCGAGAGTATGACCATGACCGTGCAAACGTTGGACGAAGGCGCCCGGCGCACAGCCCTGGAAGCCGCGGAACAGCGCGCGCTCTCGCTGTTCGACGCCATCGAGGCGGCCGGCTTCGTGCGGCCGGGACGGAGCGAGCGCGAGGTCGAGCAGGATATCTACGAGCTGGCACTGAGCCAGTTCGGCGTCGAGAAGCATTGGCACAAGCGTATCGTGCGCTCCGGCCCCAACACGCTGACGACGGCGCTCGAAAATCCGCCCGTCCGCACCATCGAAGACGACGACACGGTCTATGTCGACCTCGGGCCTGTATTCGAGGAATGGGAAGCGGACATCGGCCGCACCTATGCGCTGAGCGGCAGTGGCGACAAGCAGAACCTGGTCGACGATCTCGAACGCGTTTTTGCGCGCGTGCAGAATCACTATCGGGCGACGCCCGAGATCACCGGCGCCGGGCTTTACGCCTATGCGCAGCAGGCCGCGCGCGATGCCGGCTGGGAGTTCGGCGGCGTTATCGCCGGTCACGTCGTCAGCGAATTCGCCCACGCCTGGATTCCGGGCGACAAGGATCTGAAACGCATCAGCCCGAACAATCCCACACGCATGCGCAGGCTCGATCCCAACGGCCGCGAGACGCACTGGATCCTGGAAATCCACCTCGTCGATCTCGCCCGCAATTTCGGCGGGTTTTACGAACGGTTGCTTTGAAAAACAGTGTCACAGCCCGCACCAGGCGGGCTATGACACTTTATTCGCTAATGCGCGTGCTTGCCGGCTTTATTCAGCGATTCGTAGTCCTCATGCGAGAGTGTGATTTCCGCGGCCGCCGTATTTTCTTCGAGATGCTTCACTTTCGAGGTGCCTGGGATAGGCAGCATGACGGGGCTGCGCTTCAAGAGCCACGCGAGCGCGATCTGGCCCGGCGTCGCGTCGTGTTTCTTTGCCACGTGTTCGAGCGCCGTATGCGTCTTGGCGAGATCGCCGGCCGCCAGCGGGAAGAACGGGATGAAGCCGATGTTGTGCTCGCCGCAATAGTCGAGCACGGCTTCGTGCGTGCGGTCGACGAGGTTGTAGCGGTTCTGAACGGTCGCGACCGTGAAGACCTTCGAGGCTTCCTGGATGTCGCCGACGGAGACTTCGCTCAGGCCCGCATGACGGATCACGCCTTCGTCGAGGAGCGTCTTGATGGCGCCGAACTGCTCGCGCGCGGGCACTTTCGGATCGATGCGATGAAGCTGCCACAGACCGATTTGCTCGACGCGGAGAATCTCGCGGCTCCGGCGCGCCTGCGCGATCAGCACTTCAGGGCGTCCGTTCGGAACCCAGCTGCCGGGACCTGGGCGATCGAGACCGCCTTTTGTCGCGATCAGCATGCCTTTGTAGGGATGCAGCACTTCGTGGATGAGCTTCTCCGACGTCTCCGGACCGTAGGCGTGCGCGGTGTCGATGAAGTTCACGTTGAGATGCGGCAGCCGCTTCAGCGTCGCGATCGCCTCGCCGCGATCCTCGGGCTCGCCCCACACGCCTTTGCCGGTGACGCGCATGGCGCCGAAGCCCAGGCGATGCACGGGAATATCGCCGCCGATTTTGAAGGTGCCGGATTTCGTCGCGTCGGGTTGAGACATACCGAGTTCCTTTCGCTTAATGAGATTGCGCCCGCGTCTCACATGGAAAGCGGGGCGCGGGAAATCAATGCGGGAAATCGCGACGCGATTCCGTTTAGACGAATTGCACTTTCAGGATCTCGTAGGATCTGGCACCCCCGGGCGCGGACACTTCCACCGTGTCGCCCTTGGCCTTGCCGATCAACGCGCGCGCGATGGGCGAGGAAATCGAGATGCGGCCTTTCTTCGCATCGGATTCGAGATCGCCGACGATCTGGAACTTCATCTCCGCATCGGTGTCTTCATCGACGAGCGTGACCGTCGCGCCGAATTTCACGGTGCCGCCGGAAAGCTTCGACACGTCGATGACGTCGGCGCGGCCGAGCTTGTCCTCGAGCTCCATGACGCGACCTTCGATGAATGCCTGGCGTTCCTTCGCCGCGTGGTACTCCGCATTCTCGGAGAGGTCGCCATGGGCGCGCGCTTCTTCGATCATGCGAATCGTGGCCGGACGTTCGACCGTCTTCAGATGATTGATTTCGTCTTCGAGGGCTTTGAAGCCGCCCGCGGTCATGGGTATGCGTTCCATCGACATCGATCCTATAACGGCAAAGACGCTCCCGTCGGCCTGCCTCCTGGCCCGGCCTGTTCCGGAAGACTAGAAGCTTTACCTTAAGTTCCTGTCGCACTTGGGTTTTTTCCATTACCGCCGCGCAAGCAGGGCAACGAATCTAAGGCCGGAGTGCTAATTCTTCAAGAGAACTTTGGTTTCACTTAGGGTCAGAGATAGCTCTGTAGCGGCGCCACTTCGAGCGCGCCCTGTCTGAGCGCGGCGATGGCTTCGGTCGCAGCGGCCGCACCGGCAACGGTCGTGTAGTACGGCACCTTCATCTGCAATGCCGTACGCCGGATCGAGAGCGAATCCGACAACGCCTGCGAGCCTTCCGTCGTGTTGAAGACGAGCTGCACTTCGCCGTTCTTGATCGCATCGACGACGTGCGGGCGGCCTTCCAGCACCTTGTTGACGAGACGCACTTCGAGGCCCTCGGATTCGAGGAATTTCGCCGTGCCGCGTGTGGCGAGAATCTGGAAGCCCATTTCCTGGAGCGCCCGCGCGGGCGCCAGCGCGAAATCCTTGTCCTGATCCTTGACCGAGATGAAGACCGTCCCAGAGAGCGGAAGCTTCAGACCCGCACCGATCTGGCTCTTCGCAAAGGCGCGGCCGAAATTGCCGTCGAGTCCCATTACTTCGCCCGTCGAACGCATCTCGGGTCCGAGCACGGTGTCGACGCCGGGAAAGCGCGCGAAGGGCAGAACGGCTTCCTTGACCGCGATATGATCGAGCTTGGGCTTCTTCAGCTTGAGCGAGGCAATCGTTTCGCCCGCCATCACGCGTGCGGCAAGCGCCGCCACCGGCATGCCGATCGCTTTGGCGACGAACGGCACCGTGCGGCTGGCGCGCGGATTGACTTCCAGTACGTAGATGTCGCCGTTCTGCACGGCATATTGCACGTTCATCAGGCCGCGCACGTTGAGACCGCGCGCGAGCGCGACCGTCTGCCGTTCGATCTCGGCGATGGTTTCGGCTTTGAGCGAATGGGGCGGGATGGCGCAAGCCGAGTCGCCGGAATGCACGCCCGCTTCCTCGATGTGCTCCATGATGCCGGCGATGAACACGTCGCCCTCGCTGTCGCCGATCGCGTCGACGTCGACTTCGGTTGCGTGATGGAGGAAGCCGTCGATGAGGACGGGATTGTCTCCGGAAATCTTGAACAGCTCGCCCGACTGCACGCTCGATTTGAGCTGCATCTCGTCGGCGACGACCACCATGCCGCGGCCGCCGAGCACGTAGGACGGACGCAGGATGACGGGGAAGCCGATCTCTTTCGCCGCGGCGATTGTTTCTTCCGCTGTCATGGCGGTCGCGTTGCGCGGCTGCTTGAGACCGAGTTCATGCAACAGAACCTGAAAACGCTTGCGGTCTTCGGCAAGATCGATGGCGTCTGCGCTGGTGCCGAGCAGCGGTACATGAGCCTCGACGAGCTTGTTGGCGAGCTTGAGCGGCGTCTGCCCGCCGAACTGCACGATCACGCCCGCAACCGTACCGTTCGATCCTTCCGTCGCCACGATCTCGAACACGTCTTCCGCCGTGAGCGGCTCGAAATAGAGACGGTCTGACGTGTCGTAGTCGGTCGAGACGGTTTCCGGATTGCAGTTGACCATGATGGTCTCAAAACCGCGCTCGGAGAGCGAGAAAGCCGCATGACAGCAGCAATAATCGAATTCGATGCCCTGGCCGATGCGGTTGGGGCCGCCGCCGAGAATGATGATCTTCTTCGCGGTCGTAGGCCGGCTTTCGCATTCGACGTGGCCACCGACCGGCGCCTCGTAGGTCGAATACATGTAAGGCGTCACGGCCGCGAATTCGGCCGCACAGGTATCGATGCGCTTGAACACAGGACGCACGCCCGCGGCATGGCGTGCCTGGCGCACCTGCGTTTCGTTGATCCGCGCGAGCTTGGCCAGCCGCGCGTCCGAGAAACCCATCGATTTCAGGCGGCGCAGGCCTTCGGCCGTTTGCGGCAGGCCGTCACGCGTGACGCGCGCCTCCACGGCCAGGATCGCTTCGATCTCGCCCAGAAACCACGGATCGTACTTGGTGATCGCCGCGATGTCCTCGACCGGAAAGCCGTAACGCATGGCCTGGGCCACGATGCGCAAGCGGTCAGGCGTGGGCTTGGCCAGCGCCGCGCGGATCGCGTCCTGATTGTCCGGCAGATCGATCTCGTCGAGACCCGAAAGTCCCGTCTCGAGCGAGCGCAGCGCTTTCTGTAGCGACTCCGCAAACGTCCGGCCGATGGCCATCGCTTCGCCGACGGATTTCATCGACGTCGTCAGCGTAGGATCGGCGCGCGGGAATTTCTCGAAGGCGAAGCGCGGGATCTTGGTGACGACGTAGTCGATGGTGGGTTCGAACGAGGCCGGGGTCACGCGCGTGATGTCGTTGGTAAGCTCGTCGAGCGTGTAGCCGACGGCGAGCTTGGCCGCGACCTTGGCGATGGGAAAGCCTGTCGCCTTCGAGGCCAGCGCCGAAGAACGCGACACGCGCGGGTTCATCTCGATGATGACCATGCGCCCGTCGGCGGGGTTAACCGCGAACTGCACGTTCGAACCGCCGGTCTCCACCCCGATCTCGCGCAACACGGCGATCGAGGCCGTCCGCATGCGCTGATATTCCTTGTCCGTCAGCGTCAGCGCAGGCGCCACGGTGATGGAATCGCCCGTGTGCACGCCCATCGGATCGACGTTCTCGATGGAGCAGACGATGATGGCGTTGTCGGCGCGGTCGCGCACGACTTCCATCTCGTATTCCTTCCAGCCGAGCACGGATTCTTCGATCAGCACTTCGTTGGTGGGCGAGGCGTCGAGACCCTGCTCGACGATCTCGAAGAATTCTTCGCGGTTGTAGGCGATGCCGCCGCCCGTGCCGCCCAGCGTGAAGGACGGGCGGATCACCGCCGGCAAGCCCACCTCTTCCAGTGCCTGTAGCGCATGCGCGAACGCTTCCGGCGACAATTCCATGATCGGATTGTTTTCGCCGTCGTAAAGGAAGTTGCCGAGCTCGTCCTTCTTGTGGCGCAGATAACCCTTCAGCGTCTGCCCGCGCGGCACGTCGAGGCCGATCTTCATCATCGCCTGGCGAAAGAGTTCGCGGTCTTCCGCCTTGTCGATCGCGTCCGCGCTCGCCCCGATCAGTTCGATGTCGTACTTCTCGAGCACGCCGCGCTTCCTGAGCGACAGTGCCGTGTTGAGCGCGGTCTGCCCGCCCATCGTCGGCAGCAATGCAAAGACACGGCCTTCCGGCACGTTCGGTCGCTCGCGCGCGATGATCTTCTCGACGAATTCCGGCGTGATCGGCTCGACGTAGGTCGCATCCGCCAGCCCGGGGTCGGTCATGATCGTGGCAGGATTGGAGTTGACGAGGACGACGCGATAGCCCTCCGCCCGCAACGCCTTGCAGGCTTGCGCGCCGGAATAGTCGAATTCGCAGGCCTGGCCGATGACAATGGGGCCGGCGCCGATGATGAGGATGGTGTGGATGTCTTGGCGCTTGGGCATTTTCACTCGCGCGCGGCCACACACGCTGGCGGCGCGGGCGGGTCCGGTTAAGTTGCAGGCTAAGGGGACCGTTTAGCCGGGCAGGGGGACGGGGGCAACCCCATAACCCGTGCGTTAGCGTCGCTGGCTCAACTCCGCCACTTCAGCGTCCGGGGTTGCACGGGGTTGGTGAACGGCGCACCCGTCTCAACCGATTCGATCCAAGCCTTCTTGAGCCGGTGGTACCACATGGCCGGGACATCGGAGTCCTGGATGAGCATCAGCGGCGGGTCGTATTTAAGGCCCTCCTTCTGGAGTTCAACCATGCGCCGGTCATCGCCCAGGAAGGTGGGGCCCAAGACCATGAAAAACGGGCGGATGAAGCCCAGCCATGCCGGCCAATAGAAAACCTGGGTGACTTCCGTCGTGTCCCTGTCGATCGGCGTGCAGACGGTGAGACCCACCACGTCGATCTTCCGGCCAAGGACCGTACCGGCGATATTCTCGAAGCGGATGCTCGGGAGCTCGAACGTGATTTCTGTGGATACGTCCGCACCCAGAAGCTTGTAGGCGGATTTCGTCGGCGCATGGCGTAGCATGACGAAGCCGCTGGGGAGCGGTGCATAGTCCTTCGTCTTCACCCGCGGTGTAACGCGCCACCACCAGCGGCCGTGCACATAGGGCGCATGCGCCGGATCCATCAGGCCGATGACGGCGTGGTCGATGTTGCAGGCGAAGGTCTGGCTTTCGACCCAGCGCGGTCTGGCGTTGGCGAGGCCGACTTTCGGCGGCATGCCTTTAGGCGCTGCGCCTTCGCGCCCCGGCGCCGCCATGTAGATCCACAGAAGCCCGTCCTGCTCGACGAGCGGATAGGCGCGCACTTTCATGCGGGTGGGGTCGATGTCCTGGCCGTCGACCAACGATGGGATGGCGGCGCAGACGCCGTCCGCCCGGAACCGCCAGCCGTGATAGGGGCATTCGATCTGGTTCTCGTCCGTCACACGGCCGGCCGACAGCGGCACGCCGCGATGCGGGCAGATATCGCGCAGGGCGAAGGCCTTACCATCACGCGTACGGCCCAGAAGCACCGGCTCGCCGAGGACGATCTGGCGACGCAAGCCGCCCGGCTTCACGCTTCGAGCCAGCGCGGCCATGTACCAAAGGTCGCGCAGAAAGGTCTGCTCGCTGGCATCAGGCCGGGTGGTGGCTGCGGTCATGCGACCCGTCTTATGCCGCGGAACCCCTCAGCCGCAACTGATCAGGGTCAATGGCTGCTATTGCGCGGGAGGCTGGGAAGCGGGGGCGGGTGCGCCACCCTTGGGTTTCAGGAGGCTTTCGACCGGAACCATGAATTGCTGGCCTTTGTAGGCGGGCAGCTTGTAGGCCCAGCCCGACGCGTGGCCGTCGATCTGGCGCGCCTCGTTGCGGGCGTCGGGAGTTGAACCTTCCGCCGACACCGTCGCCCAGTAGTCCTGGCCCTGCTGGATGACGTTCACGGTGACCGTCAGCCCGTCGAAGGTCTTGGTCACGACGCGCGCGGTGTGCGCAGAATCGGAGAAATCGAAATCGCGCGCGGGCTTGACGTCGTCGAAGGAGAAATCGACCACGGCCGCTGCGACCGCGTCCGGCGCCGCATCGTAGGAAAGCTCGCGGCCTTTCGGGATTTCGTTGAGCTTGAAATCGGCGTCGCTCGGCTTGTCACGACGCACGACATAGGACGGGCCCGATAAGGGATCGACGTCGGCTTCTGAGATGCGCGCGCGGTCGATGCTCATGACGTCCTTCTCGAGCCAGTCGCCGAGATCGGCCTTCGGCTCGACGATGCTGCGCGCGAGCCAGCTTTGCGTCTCACCGGGACGGCGCACGAAGAGACCGACGGCCCCTTCGGGATCGCCGATGTCGACGGACTTGCCCGTGATGATCGACGCCATGACGTCGCCCTTGTCGTCGAGGACGGTGATCTCCTTGCCGTCGCCGCCATGCGCGGGCGAGACGAGGTCGACGTAAGGCAGCCAGTCGGCGCGCGCAGTCTTCTTTTCGAGCGCCGTGAGCGTGGCGAGCGCAATGACCGTCGCGCGCACCTGCTCGTGCGAAGCGGGATAGTCGTCCTTGTTCGTCACCACCCAGGTCTTTTCGGGCTTGAAGACGACATCGATGATGCCGTCCTTCGACTGGATGCGGATATGGGCGATCTGCCGGACGCGGCTGACAAGGTCGGGGAAGAGGAGTTCCGGATGGCCGCGGCGCTCCGAGAAGCTCGCCTGATGGAATACGCCCAGAACCGCGGCCGCGATGGTGACGACGGCGATGCCGGCGAGGATCGCGAGATTGCGGCGGCGGGGATCGGCGAACATGCTGCTCATGGCGTGCGCCTCACATCGAAATCGCACGCGCGCGGCGCCGGCGGCGGAGCACGGCGAGCGTGATCGCGACACACGCCACGATCAGCGGCATCAGTGCGATGTTGATGAAGGCGAGGAACGCGCCCAGCTCGTCGATGTCCTTGCGCAGATTGTGCTGCACGTCGCGCAATTCGGTGCGGGTCTGGGCGAGCTCGCGTTTGAAGCTTTCGATTTCGGATTGCTGTTCCGGCGTGAGCGAGGTCACGCTCGTCGGCTGGCCGTTGGCCGAGCCGCCCTGCTCCAGCGCCCGCAGCCGCGTTTCCGTGTCTGTCAGCTGCTGCTTGAGCGCGTCGGCGCGCTGCTGGAACTGGGCCTGCGCTTCGGCCTGCAGCTTCTGCACGACGACGAAGGGGCGGCTGTTGGTGGCGCGCGTCCTGAGGG
This sequence comes from Rhizomicrobium sp., assembly GCA_035504555.1. GTDB lineage: Bacteria > Pseudomonadota > Alphaproteobacteria > Micropepsales > Micropepsaceae > Rhizomicrobium. The sequence goes on from DATJRP010000001.1 coordinate 124,515, forward strand.
AGATGAGATCGTCCGAGCCGGTGAGGTTCTCGACGCTGTTGAGCACGAAGGCGGCATTGTCCGCGAACGGCGCGGCCAGACGCTTGCCGTAAAGATTTTCCACGCGAACCCAGAAGCGGTCGTCGAAGATGTCGGTGTCCGCCATCACGATGACGTTGATGGGCCCTTTGGACGCCATGATCTGGCGCGGCGCCTTGGCGAGATCGGCCGGCGACAGCGGTGCGCCCGACGGGAACGACGTTTTCACCGGTCCCGAGATGCGCGCGGCGATGACGTAATTCTTGCCGGTCGGTTCGACTTCGTTGATGAGGTCCTGCGGCTGGGTCGCGTTCTTGACTTCTGCCGCATCGAGCAGCGAAGCCTCTTTCGACGACCAGATGAGCGGCAGGAACGTCGTCGTCGCACCCTTCATCGGGCTGAGCGCGCCGACGCTGGCGAGATTGAGCGCCTGCAGATTGGCCGTCACCTGATCCTTGCCGGCGAAATTCTGCGCGCCGAGCTTCAGCCAGACGGGATAGGCGGCGACCGGATTGCGCGGGTCGGCCGAAACCTGCACCGACTGCGCCAGCTCCTTGTCGGCGACGACCTTGGTCGGATTGTAGGCGATACCCCAGGCGCGGAAGAGCGACGGCAGATCCGAAGACGTCGGCCCGCCGCCTTCGCCGCCCATGCCCTGTCCGGCGTTCGCGATCTCCGACAGCGGATCGACGAAGACCAGCGCGCGGCCGCCTTTCAGCACGAACTGGTCGATGGCGTAGAGCTGCTGCGGCGTCATCGGGCCCGGATCGACGATCATCAGCACGTCGACGTCCGCGGGGATGCTCGCGAAATTGGGATCGAGCATCTTCGTCGCGTAGGTCTGCTCGAGCTGCTCGTAGATCACGAAGGGCCGCGCCTGGCCCTGCATCGCCGCCTGCATGCCGCCCGCGCCGGTATCGAGCGGCAGGCCGGAAATCACCCCGAGCAACGGCTTCTTGGGCGTCGACAGGCGGTAGATGAGCGAGGTGATGTCGTATTCGAGATAGGCCTCACGATCGTCGGAGAAGAACGGGATCGCTTCCTTGCCGTCGATCGTGTTGGTGCCGACGAGGCCGAAATAGACATTGTCGCCGCTCTCGGTCGGCGCACCCGACAGCCCGTTCGCCGTCGCTTCGTCTTCCTCGGGCGTGAACGGCTCGGGGTCGACTTCCTGCAGGATGATCTTGCCGTCGGAACGCGCCGCATATTCCTCGAGCAGGTCGCGCACGCGCTTGGCATAGGCGTTGATCTGCGGGTAACCGGCGCCGATCTTCTTCGTGTAGAAGAAGCGCAGCGTGATCGGTTCCTTGATGCTGGCGACGATGTGCTTGGTGCCGCGCGCGAGCGTGTAGACGCCCGTCTGCGTGAGGTCGAGCCGTTCCGTCGTCAAGAGCGTGTCGGCGGCGATGTTGAGCGCCACGAAGATCACCGCGGCGAGCGCGATGGCGGTGATGGCGTAAAGACGGCGGGGCAGGGTGGTCATCGCTGGCTCAGCCCGTCTTCTTCAGGTCGATGATGACGACGTTGGCGGCCAGGAACAGCGCGATCAGGGAGAAAAAGAAGATCACGTCCCGAAGATCGATGACGCCCGCCTCGATCGCCGTGAAATGGGTCAGCACGCTGAAGGACGAGATCGCGTTGACGATCACGAGCGGCGCCCAGCCGCGGAAGAAGTCGAGCACGAGCGGCGCGCCGGAGATGGTGAAGAGGAAGCAGACCACCACGCTGACGACAAAGGCGATCACCTGGTTGTTGGTCGAGGCCGAGATGCAGGCGCCGATGGCGAGATAGCCGCCGGCGACGAGGAAGCTTCCGACGTAACTTGCGAGGATCACGCCGTTGTCGGGATTGCCGAGATAGTTGACGGTGATCCAGATGGGAAACGTCAGCAAAAGCGCCACGCCCGTGAACGCCCACGCCGCCAGATATTTGCCGGCGACCGTCGCCCACACCGGTACGGGCAGCGTCAGCAGCAGCTCCATCGTGCCCGTGCGCCGTTCTTCCGCCCAGAGCCGCATGGCGATGGCGGGCACCAGGAACAGATAGAGCCAGGGATGATAGCCGAAGAAAACGGTGAGATCGGCGACCCCGTTCTCGTAGAAATGACCGATGTAGAACGTGAACGCGCCCATCGCGAAGAGAAAGATCACGATGAAGACGTAAGCCAGCGGCGTCGAGAAATACGCCAGGAACTCGCGCTTGAAGATGGGCCAGACCGAATTCATGCGCGGGCCTCGCGGGCGCGGTCGGCGTCGTGCGTGGTGATGGCGCGGAACACGTCGTCGAGCCGGCCGGCTTCGGCGTAGAGCTCCTTCACGTCCCACTTTTCCGCGACGACCATGGCGCTGATATCTTCAATCAGAAGCGCGCCGCCCTTGGGGAAGGCGGTCAGCTCCATGAGGCCGTCGGCGAGCGCGAGCTGCTCGATGGCGGCGACGCCGTTCAGCGCCTTGAGCTTCGTCTTGGCGAACTCGGCCTGCGCCTTTGGCAGTGACAGTGTCACCGCATTGTGATGGCGCGAGCGCGCCACGAGTTCGGCAGGGGTGCCGTCGGCCACCACGCGACCGCGATCGATGATCACCGCACGCGTGCAGATGGCTTCCACTTCTTCTAGAAGATGCGTCGAGATGATGATCGCCTTGTCCGGCGCCATGGCGCGCAGAAGCGTGCGCACCGCATGCTTCTGGTTGGGATCGAGACCGTCGGTCGGCTCGTCCATGATGAGCACCGGCGGATCGTGCAGGATCGCCTGCGCCAGGCCCACGCGGCGCTTGAAGCCTTTGGACAGTGTGTCGATGGGCTGGTCGAGCACCAGGTCGAGTTCCGTCTTGCCGACGGCCGCGTCGACCTTTGCATTGATCTCGGCGCCCTTGAAGCCGCGGATCTCGGCAATGAAGGACAGGAACTGGCGCGGCGTCATGTCGGCATAGGCCGGCGCACCTTCAGGGAGATAGCCCAGGCACTTCTGCGCCGCGATGGGATCGGTCTCGACGTCGTGGCCCAGGATGCGCACGCGGCCGGTGGTCGGCGCCAGATAGCCCGTCACCATCTTCATGGTGGTCGATTTGCCGGCGCCATTGGGACCCAGAAAGCCCAAGACCTCGCCTTTCGCGACGGCAAGGTCGATTCCCGCAACGGCGGGAATGGGACCGAAACGCTTCGTCAGACCTTCGATCTCGATCATAGGCTCGCAACGGGCTCGAACTTGGGCGCGAAATGGGCGGCGGCGGGCGCAACGCCCATTAGAGAAATCGGCGCAACGCCGCAAGGGCCGCCCGTGTTAAGGAGTTGTCATTCCGTCCGGACGGGGACCGGGGCAGTCGGTTGGTAGAGGTCACGCATGATCGATTCATCGGCTCTGAGCCGCGCCATGATCGTGGGAACCGCGTTGCAGGTGATGCTCGCCGTTCTCGCGTTTTTTTCCGGCTGGATCGCGCAGCACGCGCTTCTCTTCGGCGCGATGATGCTGTCGGCCATTGCGGGCTATCTTTATGCGCAGGACGTCTCCAAGGGCTATCTCGCCGGTGCGGCCGGCGGGCTGGTGGCCGGCGGGGTCAGCGGGCTCTTCGGTGTGGCCATGTCCGTCGTCCTCGGCAACACCGATCCGGGCCTTTTCGTGCAGAACACGCTGATCTTCGTGCTGACGGGCGCCATCGGGGGTGTGTTCGGCCAGATGGCGGCCGACATGAACGCGGGACAGATCCGGCGCTGAGCCGGGTCACACCCTGAGCATCAGGCCGCCGTCCACCACCAGGCCGTGCCCGGTGACGAAGCCGCCGTCGTCGGAGGCAAGGAAGAGGGCGCCGCGCGCGATGTCGATCGGCTGACCGAGCCGACGCAGCGCCGATTTCTTCGCCCAGATCTCGGCGACGTCCGGTCGCGCCGTCCACAAGGGCGACGTCATGCCCGTCTCGATCGCACCGGGTTCGATGTAATTCGCCGTGATGCCGGAGCGTCCCAACTCGAGCGCGAGCGTACGCGTCAGGCCCGCGACACCGGCTTTCGACGCACAATAGGCGGCAAGGCCGTAGTCGGTTCCTTCGGCCATGACCGACGCCACGTTGATGATGCGCCCCGCCGGACTCTTTTTCAGATGTTCGATCGCCCTGCGGCAAAGTCGCATATGCGCGGTGAGGTTGATCGCAATGGTTCGGTCCCAGATCTCGTCCGTCATGCTTTCGACGGGCGCGTTGAAAGCAATGCCCGCGTTGTTCATGACGATGTCGAGCCGTCCGAAACGATCGACGGCGGTACTGACAATTTTATCATCCGCGCCCGCGTCGCCGAGATTTTTTTCCAGGCACACGATGTTCGCATTGCCCGCGTGTGCGTTTGCAAGAGACTTGTCGGGCAGATCGACGCCGAGGACCCTCGCGCCTTCCTCGGCGAAAAGTTGTGCTGTGGCGCGTCCGATTCCGGAGGCCGCCCCCGTTACGATGGCGACGCGATCCTTGAGGCGCATGGTCGTCAAGTCCCGAAGTTTCGTAGGGAAACCCTCGCGCGATCCGCGCGGTTGGGCAATGGCCGGCCGCGGGGAGCCTCCCGCCGGCCACCGCAAGGCGTGTCTTTCTGTCACCGGCCGCGGAAAAAAGCCCGCCGTAGGTAGCGAAGCAAAACTGTCAAGGATGCAATGGTCCGGACATTCTGCTAGTCCGGACACGGAGCGCCGTATCGAATTTTTGCGATGACACTTTCATCCCCCGCCGATGCCCTGTGTCTGGCCTTTACCGTTTGCGGCTCGACGTTCGTCGCGTTGTGCGTCGTCACGTCGTTCGTCTTCAACAGGCGGATCATGGCGGCGCCGCGCGCGCAATCGTTTCCGCCCGTAACGATCCTGAAGCCGCTCTATGGCGCCGACAAGGAGCTCCTCGACAATCTGCGCGCGGCCTGTTCGCTCGACTATCCTGAATATCAGCTGGTCCTGTCCGTGCAGCGACTCGACGATCCGGCGATCCCCGTCATGCGCCAGGTCGAGCAGGAGTTCGGTACCGACCGCGTCACTATCGTGATCGCGGAAAACGAAGCCCGCGCCAACGGCAAGATCCAGAATCTCGAAGCCGCCTGGCCGATGGCGCGCTACGACGTGCTTGTCATCAGCGACAGCGACATCCGGTTGCGCCCCGATTATCTGCGGGCCATCGTGGAGCCGCTGTCCGACCCCACCGTCGGATGCGTGTGCACGCCCTATCGCGCCGTCAACGCGCAACACTGGTTCGAGAAGCTCGAGCTTTTGACGATGAATGCGGATTTCGTTCCCAATCTCGTCTTCACCGCCGTTGTCGGCCTCTTGACGTTCGGGCTTGGCGCGTCGATGTGCTTCAGGCGCGCCGACCTCGAAGCCATCGGCGGCTTCGCGGCGTTTCGCGATCATCTGGCCGAAGACTACATCATGGCGACGAAGATCGAGGCGCTCGGACGGCGCGTCGTGCTGGCGCCGTATTTCGTCGACATGGAAGTCGATCTCAAAAGCTTCCGGCAGTGGTGGGATCATCAGCTCTATTGGGATCAGAACACGCGTGCCATGCGGCCCACGGAATTCTTCGCAACCGTCGTCATCCGCTCCGTGCCGTTCGCAGCAATTTACGCGTTGCTGACGGGCTTCAGCGTGATGGGCCTCGGCGTGCTCGCCGGAGCGATCGCGGTGCGCCTGGCCGCCGCAGCCTATACGCTCGGGCGCGTGCTGAAGGATCGCGAAGGCCTCGCCGCGCTCTGGCTTCTGCCGGTGCGCGACGTGCTGGGCCTGGCCATCTGGCTGGTGACGATGGTCAAGCGCGATTTCGTACGCCGCGGCCGGCGCTTCGCGCTCATGGCGGACGGGCGCATCGTGCCGCGCGCGGCGCGATGAACACGCGCGTCATCTTCACGGCGGACGATTTCGGCCTCGACGAAGCCGTCAACGAAGCGGTGGAGCGGGCGCATCGCGACGGCGTGCTGACGTCGGCGAGCCTGATGGTAACGGCGCCGGCGGCGGCCGACGCCGTGGCGCGCGCGAAACGCCTGCCGGGTCTGGCCGTCGGTCTGCATCTCGTTCTCGTGCAGGGCGTGCCGGCGCTGGCGCAGAAAGAGGCGGCGCCGCTCGTCGGACGCAATGGCGCGTTCCTTGATTCGCCCGCACAGGCGGGTCTGCATTACTTCTTCAGCCCGACAGCCAGGCGCGCGCTCGGCGCGGAAATCCGCGCCCAGTTCGAAGCCTTCCAGCGCACGGGCCTGCCGCTCGACCATGTGGACGGTCACACGCATCTGCACATCCATCCGACGATATTCGCGCTGCTGCTGGCGATCGGCCGCGACTACGGCATGAAGGCGATGCGCGTGCCTTACGAGAATCCCGCGGCGTCGGCGCGCGCCGCCGGCAGGGGTAAGCTTTCGCGCATGGCCATCAGCACGGCTTTTGCGCCGTGGGCCAAGACGATGCGCGCGCGGCTCCGCCGTGCGGGCGTCGCCGCCAACGATGCGCAGTTCGGTTTCCACGACACGGGCGCGATGACGGAAGATCTCGTGCTCCGGCAACTGGAAAATATCGAGCCCGGCATGGTGACGGAATTCTATTTCCATCCCGCCACGCGCAAGAGCGAAATCCTCCAGCGGCAGATGCCCGGCTATCGCAATGTCGAGGAATTCGAAGCGCTGGGCAGCCCGCGCCTGCGCGAGGCGCTGCGCCGGCTCGACATCACACCTATCGCCTTCCGGGATTTGTAGGAACTCAGTGCTTCGCGATCCACGCCGCCATGAGATCGGCGACGCGATCCCTGTGCGCGGGATTGTCTTCGAAATAGTGCGCGCCCGGCAGGAACTCGAGCGTCTTGTCGGTGGCGCCGAGCGCTCCGAAAATCGTCTTCGCATCGCTCGGAAACACACCCGTATCGCCGAGACTTTGTATGACGAGCGCGGGCATGGCGAGCTTCGCCAGATGTGGTTCGCCGCGGCAGTGCGACGTCTCGAGGCTCCACATGGAAAGCCATGCGCGCAGCGTGTTGGTGCGTCCGACACCGAACGGCCCGCGATTGGCGAACACCGGATTGCCCGGATAGCAGGCGGGGCACGGCCGTTCGGAGGGATCGATGGCCGGATCCATGAACCGCAGATCAGCCCAGGTGCGGAACAGGGGGAAGATGCGGTCGGGAATGCCGGCCGCGTGCAGGCGGGTGAGTTCACGCTTGGCCCAATCGGTGATCTTCTGATTGCGGGCGCGCTGCGCTGCGCGATAGCGGGCGATGAAATCGGCCGAGTAGGGCGGCCCGTTTTCGGCGCGGAACGGGTCGAGGCTTGCATCCGTCGCCACCGGATCGGTCTCGTCGAGGACGGAGCCGTCCATCCAGTTCGTCAGCACGTCGGGACGCCCGGGATGTGCGTTCAGCGAAATGTAGAGGTCGGCTTTCGGCAGATCGGCGAGCGCTTCCTTGATGCGGCCGCCGGCGGCGTTGGCCAGCGCGCCGGTCTGCGCTTCCCCCTGATAGGCCGCCATCAACGAGCCGCCGCCGGAATTGCCGAGCAGCACGATGCGATCGACGCGCCCCATCTCCTTCAGCCAACGCATGCCGACGGCAATGTCGATCAGCGCCTGTTCGAGCGTGAACAAATCCTCCGCGCCGCGAAAGCGCGTATTCCATCCGAGAAAGCCGAAGCCGCGCGCCGCGAAATAGGGCGCGATGTAGTGCTCGGCGAAATCGACGTTGTAATGCGTCGCGATAATGGCCGTTCTCGGCTGCGCGCCCGACGGAGTCCAGTAAAGGCCCTGACAGGGATGGCCGCCGGCGGCGGCGCGCGGTTGCGTTGGCGAGGGAAGGCCCACGAATTCGCGCCGGATCGAACGGAAATCGGCCATGCGCGCGACCTCCCGCTAGACCCAGTCTTCGTTGTCGCGGATCCACGAATCGAGCGGGCTCAAAAGGCCGCTGAGTTTTTCGGTGTCCAGCAGCGGCTGCGCCTTGCCGTTCCAGCGCAGCAAACCGTCCTGCTCCCAGCGCGCGATCAACTCGTTCATGTATTGCCGCGACACGCCGACGAGCGAGGCGAGATCGGCCTGCGAGAGATTCATGGCAAGCCGCATGCCGTCGTTGGCGGGAAGTCCGTGCGCGCGGGCAAGCCGCAGGAGCGCCCGCGCCGTGCGTCGCGGCGCTTCGGAGCGCGTCTCGATGAGGATGCGCGTGACGTGGCGCGAATGGATGCACATCAACTGCACGAACGCGCGGTAGAACGCCGGATCGGATTCGGCCAGCTCGTGATAAGCCTGCTCGGGCAGGAACATCGCCGTCGCGGCCGAGGCGGCATTCACGTCGAAGAGCCGTCTGCCGTGCGTGTCGAGGAGGCCGGTGTCACCGAACCAGGAACCGGGACCCAGCGCGCGGAAGAAGACGCGCTCGCCTTCGTCGTCCATTACATAGGCGCGCAGATCGCCTTCCAGCGCCACATAGAGGCCATCAATGGGATCGCCAAATTTGAAGAGAATTGCGCCTGCCGAAAATCGCGCGACTTCACTGTGCGCTACGATCTTCTCCTGCATCGCCAGCGGCAGCGATGCGAACCACCGCCCCCGCGCCAGAAACTGGTGGACGTCCTTCTTCGTCCACCGACCAGCAATCATCACATTCATGTCCGCATAGCCCAACCGACACGCATGCACTATGCAGCCGGTCTTGTCGGGGAGGATACGGGAAAGTGGAGTTGTAGACTTACAGGGGCCCGGTTTTGTTCTACCTCTGGTTGATTTTGAAGCAAAAGCAATGGGATATGCGCCGTCAGGCCGCACACCAATACTGCCTAATTTTTGTGCAATCATAGGGTTTTCCAAGGAAGTCCGTGGTCGAAGGCCGGCAACCCGTCATAGCGCTTTGGCGTTTTCGCTACGCCCGCGTGAGAAATTCGGTTGTGTTGCAGTTTGGTGCCATTTCTTCTCCGGAAAGTGATCCATATCTTCCGCGGTGCACACCGCCGACGGATTCTCGGATACGTGATCCAATAGGTATCCCGATTCGCCCGAATCGGCTGAAGGAGTCGCTATGAACGGCCGTTTGCAAACCTCTTCGATTGTCTTTTCGGTGTTCGCTCTGGGCTCCCTGCTGGGCGGATGTGCGACGTCGTCCAGTCCGGACAACGATCCGTACGAGTCGTTCAATCGCAAAATGTTCTCCGTCAACGACGCGCTCGATCAGAACGTCGCGCTGCCCGCGGCGAAGGTCTACACGCATGTGCTGCCCGAACCTGCGCGCGACGGCATCCATAACATTCTCACCAATCTCAATTCGCCGGTGACGCTGGCGAACGACATCCTGCAGGGCGAGCCCAAGCTTGCAGTCCAGACGGTCGGCCGAGCCCTCGTCAACACGACGATCGGGCTGGCCGGCATCGTCGACGTGGCGACTCCGATGGGTATCCCCTTCCACGAGAAGGACTTCGGCGAGACGCTCGCCGTGTGGGGCGTCGGCGAAGGGCCGTATCTCGTCATTCCGCTGATCGGCCCCAGCAATCCGCGCGACCTGACGGGCCGCGTGGTCGACATCGGCTTCGATCCCCTGACCTACGCCGGCATGCGCGAAAAGGGGTGGTGGATGGGCAGCCGTCAGCTTCTGACGCTTCTGGACGAGCGGTCGCGGAACATCGACACGATGGATGAACTCAGGCGCTCTTCCGTCGATCTCTACGCCACATTGCGCAGCCTCTACCGTCAGCACCGCAATGCGGAAATCCACGGCGGCAAGCCCGATCTCCAGAACCTTCCCAACATCTAAGTGAATGCGGGAATGGGGGCAGCGCTCATCGTCAGGATAGTGGGATTCAGCAGCCGCTATTCCGGTCTCATCGTGCTTGCGACGTTGCTGCTGGCCTTCGCGGCCGGCAACTATGTGCGCGGGCATTTTGCGATGAACAGCCGGACCGAAGCACTGATCTCGCCGCAGACGCAATGGCGCAAGCGCGTCGCCATTTACGACAAGCAGTTTCCGCAGCAAAGCGGGCTGATCGTCGCCGTCGTCGACGGCGCGACGCCCGAGCGCGCGGACGAGGCGGCGCACGAGCTCGCGACGGCGCTTGCGACCGACAAGACGGTCCTGACATCGGTGCGCCAGCCCGACGACGGCAAGTTCTTCGCCCATGACGGCCTCATGCTGCTGTCCCTGGCCAAGGTGAAGGACACGATGCAGCAGCTGATCGCGGCGCAGCCTTTCCTCGGCGCACTGGCCGTCGATCCCAGCTTGCGCGGCATTTCCGACAATCTCTCGACCGCACTTTTGGGCGTCGCGCACGGCCAGGCGAAGCTCAGCGATCTCAATGGTCCGATAACGGGCCTCGCCGATACGCTCGACGACGTGCTGGCGGGCAAGCCGGCCTATCTCTCCTGGCGCTCGATGGTGACGGGAACAAAACCGGGCTTGCGCGAAACGCGACGATTCATCGAGATCAGACCCAAACTCGACTACCATTCGCTCATGCCGGGTCGCAGGGCCACCGACGCCATTCGCGCCGTGGTGGCAAAGCTCCATCTCGATCCGGAACACGGCGTGCGCGTGCGGCTGACGGGCACCGTGCCCATGGCGGACGACGAATTCGGCTCGCTCGCCGAGCGTGCGCGGCTGATGGCGACCCTGATGATGGTGGCGGTCTTGGCCATGCTGTGGATCGCGCTGCGCTCCACGCGCCTTATCTTCGCAGTGCTGCTGTCGGTCTTTGTGGGGCTGACGATCACGACCGCGACGGGGCTTCTAGCCGTCGGCGCCTTCAATCTCATTTCGGTCGCCTTCATCGCGCTGTTCGTGGGCCTCGGCGTCGATTTCGGAATCCAGTTCTGCGTGCGCTATCGCGCCGAGCGGTTCGAGCACAAGGACCTAGACGTGGCCTTGCGCGGCACGGGCGCGGGCATCGGCAGCGCGCTGGCGCTGGCCGCGGCGGCGACGGCGGCCGGGTTCTATTCGTTCCTGCCCACGAGCTATCGCGGCGTCGCCGAATTGGGCTTCGTCGCGGGCACGGGCATGATCATCACCTTCATGCTCAGCATCACGTTCCTTCCAGCGCTGGTGAAACTGCTTCAGCCGTTGGGGGAAGCGGAAGAGGTGGGTTTCAAGACGCTCGCGCCGCTGGACGGGTTTCTGCAGAGGAACAAGCGCCAGGTCGTGCTGACGGCAGCCATTGTCGGGATCGCCGGTGCGGCGTGCCTGCCATGGGTAAAATTCGATTTCAATCCGCTCGATCTTCGCAACCGTCACGTCGAATCGGTGGCGACGGCGCTCGATCTGATGAAAGATCCCGACACCTCGCCCAACACGCTCGACATTCTCGCGCCCTCGCGCGAGGTCGCGCAGACCTATGCGGCCGCGCTCTCCAAACTGCCGGAAGTCTCGCGCACGATGACGGTCGACAGCTTCGTGCCCGATGACCAGCAACAAAAGCTCGCCATCATCAATGACGCCGAGACGCTGCTCGATCCCACGCTCAATCCCTTCATGACGAAGCCCCCGCCGACGGACGCTGAAGTGATTGAAAGCTTCAGGACGGCCGCCGCCGATCTGCGCAAGGCTGCGGACAACGCGAATACGGTGCCGGCGAAAAACGCGCGCCGGCTCGCGGCTGCACTCGATCGCGTCGCCGGCGCCGACAAGGCCACGCGCGCCCGCGCTGCAGAGGCGCTTGTTCCAGGGCTCAACACCATGCTCGACGAAGTGCGCGCGACGCTTCAGCCTTATCCGGTGACCACGAAAACGCTGCCGCCGGATCTCATTCGCGATTGGGTCTCGCCGGCAGGCTTTTATCGCATCCAGGTCCTGGCCAAGAGCACGAAGACCGACAATGAGACGCTGCGCAAGTTCACGCATGCCGTGCAGAGGATCGCGCCGGGCGCCACGGGCGAGCCGCTCAGCATCCAGGAATCGGGACGGACGATCGTGCGCGCCTTCCTGCAGGCGGGCATTCTCTCCTTCATCGCCATCACGATCCTGCTTGCGTTTACACTGCGCAGCGTAACGCTGGTCGCCATTGCGCTCGGACCGCTGGTGCTGGCGGGCGTCGCCACACTCGCCACCTGCGTCGTCATAGGGCTTCAGCTCAACTATGCGAACATCATCGCGCTGCCGCTGCTCCTCGGCATCGGCGTGGCTTTCGACATCTATTTCGTGATGGCGTGGCGATCCGGGACGCGCAATCTTTTGGGTTCGGCGCTGACGCGCGCCGTCGTCCTGAGTGCGGGCACGACGGCCTCAGCTTTCGGCACACTGTGGATTTCCAGTCATCCGGGCACGGCCAGCATGGGCGAACTGCTTGCGATCTCGCTCGCCTGGATCCTGGTCATCGTGCTTTTTTTACTGCCGTCGCTGCTCGACTTTACCGTGCCGCACATCGGCCTCAGCACGGCGCCGGCCCCGCACACTGCTCCGCAGGATGCGCCGACGATGCAGCACGTGCCGCGTTAGGTCAGCCTTTTCCCGCGAGCGCGGTGTCAGCGAGACTGTTTAGCTTCTTGACCAGTGCCGGCGCGCCGCCGCTCGACAGTGTCGACGCGAAATCCGAGCGCTTCGTGGTGAGCTGGTCGACATAGCCGTTCAGATAGACGTCGATGGCCTTCCAGTCGCCGTTCACGTTGCGCATGCGATAGATGAACGGGATGGGCTTGTCCTTCTTGGGAACGAGGTTCGTCTCGACGAAACGGTCGTCGGCTTTGGTCTGCACGTTGGGATTGACGTCGAAGCGCTCGCCGTCATAGCTGTCGAAATTGTTCGCATAGTCGGCGATCGTCATGCGCCGGAACGCCTCGATGAGCTGCTTGTGGTCTTCCTCCGACATGGTCGACCAGGTGGGCCCCACCACGAACTTGGTCATGGTCGGGATGTCGAACGTGGCGTCGATCACCGGCGCCAGCGCCTGATAGCGGCCCCTGGCGCCGAGCTGCGGTCCGCGCTTCATCGTGTCGATGAGCGTGGCGTAAAAGTTTTCAATCTTGCGGGCGGCGGGATCGGAGGCCGCGGCCCAAGCCTGCGCGCTGATAGCAAACAGCACTGCGACAAGAGAGAGCATCAGGTTTCGTAAAAATTTCATGGAATTTGCCTCCTGGTCGGCAAGCCCGGTGTCGATATCCGTCCGGAAATGCCGGTGGTTTGGGGCTGCAATAAGGCAACGCGGTTTCCCGCCTGACTGTTGAAACGCCTAATCCTTCAAAACGTCTCGCAAGAGTGCCCGCAATCCGGGGCTGATGCCGATGGCGAGTCCGGCAACCAGCGACACAATGACCGTCATCTGCGTGTTCTCGCGGGCGAATCTCTGGAGCCTGCGGCCGATCGCATTGCCGATTGCCGCTGCCGACAACCCGTCCGGCGAGTCCAGCAGTTCCAGGAGCCAGTCGAAGCGTTTGCGCGGCTTGCGCTTGAGGCTTGTCGTGATGACGAAGCCGAGCACGATCACGGCGAACGCGAAGCCCAGGAGCACGCCCGCCGTCGCCAGCGCCGCTGCGGGCGGACTCAGCGTTTCTTCGAACCAGAAATAGAGCGAGGCGAAGAAAAAGAACGTCGCCACGAGCACGGCTGCGCCGCTGATGACGAACACCGCCACCGCCACTGCCAGCCGCTTGAGAAGCAGGCTCATCGCAGATCCGGTCTTAAGACCGGCGGCCGCCAAACAGGAGGCCGAAAATCAGCCCGATACCGAACGCGATCGCGGTCGACTGGACGGGCTTGCCTTCGATGCGCTGGAGAAGCTCGTCGGCCGTGCTCTTGGCTCCGGTCCAGGCCTTTTCGCCCGCCATGCGCGCCTGGCTGGCGGCTTCTTCGCCGGCATGCCCGGCTGTTTGGCGCAACAGGTCGGTGATCTTCGTGAAGTCGGCCCTGAGGCGTTTCACTTCTTCGGTCAGTGCTTCCATGTCGTTCTCGATCTTTTCGTTCACGTCGGCGGTCCTTGGGTCAGTCCCTCATCATGCTATAGCACGGTTAACGAAAAAGACTGAGGCAGATCAAGGGTTCCCTTAGATTTTGGGCCACTATGCATTTGGGTCAGGCGTCCAGGTTCTGGCGAAGCAACTCGAGTTCGAGCCAGCGTTCTTCCGCCGCCTCCAATTCGGCCTTTGCCCCTGTCAGCCTTTCCGCCAGTGCCGCGAAGGCTTTGGGATCGCGCCCATAGAGCCCGTGGTCGGAGAGCTTTTCCTGGAGGCCTGCCGCTTCCTGTTCGAGGGCGGCGATGCGGGCGGGGAGCGTCTCCAGCGCGTGCTTCTCCGTGAAGGTGAGACGACGCTTGTCCGATGACGGGCGAGGGCGCGGCGGGGCCTTGGCGCGCGCGGGCTCCTTCTCGGGCCTGGTTGCCACGCCTTCGCCGCGCTGGGCCACCATGTCGCTGTAGCCGCCGGCGTATTCGACAAAACGCCCGTCGCCTTCAGCCATGACGATCGAGGTGGCGACGCGATCGAGGAAATCGCGGTCGTGGCTCACGACGAGAACCGTGCCCGCATAGTCGGCGAGCATTTCCTGCAGGACGTCGAGCGTTTCGAGATCGAGATCGTTGGTGGGTTCGTCGAGCACGAGCAGGTTCGACGGTCTGGCGAGCGATTTCGCCAGCAGCAGCCGCCCGCGTTCGCCGCCCGACAACACGCGCACGGGCGTGCGCGCCTGCTCGGGTGAAAACAGGAAATCCTTCATGTAGGTCACGACATGGCGCGCCTCGCCGCCGACGCGAACCGTGTCGCCGCGCCCGTCGGTCAACGTTGCCGCAAGCGTGGCTTCGGGATCGAGGGCTGCGCGGCCCTGGTCGAGTTCGGAGATCGCGAGATTGGCGCCGAGCTTCACTTCGCCTTGATCGGGCGCGAGCTTGCCCGTCAGGAGACGGATGAGCGTCGTCTTGCCCGCGCCGTTGCGCCCGACAAAGCCGATGCGATCGCCGCGCAGGATCCGCGTCGAGAAATCCTTCACGATCGGCTCGGCGCCATAACTTTTCCAGATGCTCTTCGCTTCGATCACGCGATCGCCGGATAAGCCGGACGCTTGCGCGCTCATCGCGGCTTTGCCCGCGGCGCGGCGCTGTTCGCGACGCTGCTTGCGTAACTCGTGCAGCCCTTCGAGACGGCCCTGATTGCGCTTGCGCCGCGCGCTGACGCCGTGACGCAGCCAGTCTTCCTCCATCGCGATCTTGCGATCGAGCTTGTGGCGGTCGCGCTCTTCCTGCTCCAACGTCTCGTCGCGCCAGGCTTCGAACTGCGCGAAGCCACGTTCGAGACGCCGCGTCGCGCCGCGGTCGAGCCACACGGTCTTCTTCGACAGGCGCGAGAGGAAACGCCGGTCGTGGCTGATGAGCACGAGCGCGGAACTCATGGCCGCGAGTTCGTTTTCCAGCCATTCGATGGCGGGCAGATCGAGATGGTTGGTCGGCTCGTCGAGCAGCAGCACGTCGGGCGAGGACGCCAGCACGCGTGCGATCGCCGCGCGCCGCGCTTCGCCGCCGGATGACGTCGTCGTCGACTCCGTGCCCGTGAGTCCTAATTGCCCGAGCAGATAGGGCGCGCGGTTGTGATCGTCGCCGGGCGCGAGGCCCGCCGTGACGTAGTCGAGCACCGTCGCGAATTCCGACAGATCGGGCTCCTGCGGCAGATAGCGGATGGTGGCGCCGGTGCGCGCCGTGCGCTCGCCCGCGTCGGGCTCCATCAATCCAGCTGCGATCTTGAGCAGGGTCGATTTGCCGGAGCCGTTGCGTCCGACGAGGCAGATGCGGTCGCCGTCGCCGACGGCGAGCGATGCGCCGTCCAGCAAAGCGGTCGTGCCGAACACGACGCGGATGTTCTGCAACAGAAGAAGCGGCGCGGCCATGGGACTCCGAAGGGCGGCGAGGATCGATCCCTGCCTAACCCAGGGCGAGCGGAAGGCAAATCGATTTCCGGCACCGCGGGCTGCGGCGCAGTTCCTTAACCAAGCGTTGCCGCAAAGAGCGCCGTCAGCTTCGCATAATGTCGTTCGGCCTGCGCCGCGTCGTAGACGGGACTGCCCGGCACCGACCAGCCGTGCAGCGCCGGATAGGTTTCGCTTTCGTAGTGACCGCCCCAGGCCTTGAGCGCGGCTTCGAATTTCACGATCGCCTCAGCCGGCATGGAATTGTCGTTGTGCGCGTGGCCGAAATAGAGATGGGCCTCGATGCGCGGCAGCAGCAGATGCGGACTGTCGGGCGCGTCCGTGTAAAGCCCGCCGC
Organism: Rhizomicrobium sp.; assembly: GCA_035504555.1. Lineage (GTDB taxonomy): Bacteria > Pseudomonadota > Alphaproteobacteria > Micropepsales > Micropepsaceae > Rhizomicrobium. The sequence continues at coordinate 140,676 of DATJRP010000001.1, forward strand.
CGTGAAACGATGCTGCGGCTCCGATGACATCAGGTGCGGCGGCTGCGGTGCGCATCGCCATCTTGCCCGTGAGGCAATAGCCGACAGTGCCCATAGGGCCGGTCTGAACGATGTCCTGATCGTCCAGAAAGTCGAGATAGTCGATCGCGTCCTGCTCCATCGCGGCGCCCGTCAGCGGGCCGCTCAATTCCATGAAACGTTGCCGCGTGGCCGGCGCGGTGAAATCGATCGGCTGCTCAAAGAACGGGCCCGGCGTCGTGCGATAATAGATATTCGGCAGCAGCACGACATAACCCTCGGCCGCGAGCCGTTTGGTCATGATGTGAAAGCCGTCGTCGATGCCGAGACCGTGCGGATAATAAAGCACGCCGGGCCACGGCCCTGCGCCGTCGGGTGCGTAGAGAAACCCGTCCGCCGTGCCGTCCGTCATCGGGATCCGAACTTTTTCCTCACGCATCGCTATTCGTTCTCCTGCTTCGGTGGGAGGCGCTTCGCGGCCTGAATGGCATTTTCCAGCGCGCCGAGGAAGCGCGATCTGTCGTCTCTGGTGAAGCCGGCATTGTAGGTCTGTTTTCCTGTCGCTTCGCGCAGGTGTTTGTTCAGGTCGCGCATGCCGAGCGCCATGCCGATGCCGTCTTCCGTGAAGGCCTTTCCAGTCGGCCCAAGAACCGCCGCACCTTTCTTGAGGCCGCGCGAGGCCAGCGGAATGTCCGCGGTGATCACAATGTCGCCGGTGTCAGCACGCTCGGCGATCCAGTCGTCCGCGGCGTCCGCACCTTCGGAAACGATTACGGTCTGAACAAGCGGATTGCGGCTCGGACGAATGCCGCCATTGCTGACGATGTAGACGGTCAAGCCGTGACGCGTGGCGACGCGCTCGATCTCTTCTTTCACGGGACAGGCGTCGGCATCGACGTAGATTTGCATGACAAAAGCTAAGTGCCCGCGCCCAACGCATCCGGCGACGTCACGACCAACACTTCGCTGCCCATCTCGACGGCGGCTGCGAGGCCCGGCACGCGGGCAAGCACGGTTTCGGCGTAGATGTGCGCGAGCGCGATCTTGGTGCGCCAATAGGCATCGTCAGTGTCCATGCGGGCGGCGGCCAGCGCGCCTTTGGCCAGCATCCAGCCGCCCGTCGTGTCGCCCATGAGTTTCAGATAGGCGGTGGCGCCGGTCAGCATGTCGGGCTGGCCGCTGCGTTCCCGGAGCCATGCCGTCGTCTCGCGCACCGTGGCACATGCCGTTTCGAGACGGCTCGCCGTCATCTGCAGCCGCGCATCGCCGGAGTCGCGGATCGTTTTGATCGTCGCCGCCATGTCGGCGAGGAGCGCATGCACCGCTTCGCCGGCTTCGAGCGACAGCTTGCGCCCCGCCAGATCGATCGCCTGGATGCCGTTGGTGCCTTCGTAGATCGGCGCGATGCGCGCATCGCGGTAGTGCTGTGCCGCGCCCGTTTCCTCGATGAAGCCCATGCCCCCGTGCACCTGCACGCCGAGCGAGGCCACTTCGACGCCCATATCCGTCGACCAGCCTTTGGCGATGGGCGTCAGCAGCTCCTCGCGCAGTTTCGCGGTCGCGCGCGCCTTCTCGTCGCCGGCATGTTTCGAAAGATCGGCGGCGACCGCCGTCGAAAGGCAAAGTCCGCGGCCGGCTTCGATATGCGCTTTCATCAGCATCAACGTGCGGCGGATGTCGGGCAGATCGTAAAGCCGCGCCGGATATTCGCTTGTCCACACGGAGCGGCCCTGACGGCGTTCGAGCGCATAGGCCAGCGCCTGCTGATAGGCGCGCTCTGCGATCGCCACGCCCTGCGTGCCCACCTGCAGACGCGCGGCGTTCATCATCGTGAACATGTGCGCGAGGCCGCGGTTCTCTTCGCCGACGAGCTCGGCACGCGCGCCTTCATAGAGCATCACACAGGTGGGCGAGCCGTGGATGCCGAGCTTGTGCTCGATGCTGCCGGGCTTCAGGGCATTGGCCGCGCCCGGCGATCCGTCCGTGTTCACAAGACGCTTCGGCGCCACGAACAGCGACACGCCTTTGGTGCCCGGCGGCGCATCGGGAAGTCGCGCCAGAACCAGATGCACGATGTTCTCGGCGCAGTCGTGATCGCCCCAGGTGATGAAGATCTTCTGGCCGGTGATGGAATAGCTGCCGTCGGCGTTTTTCTCCGCGCGTGTCTTGAGCGACGCGAGATCCGAGCCCGATTGCGGCTCGGTCAGGTTCATCGTGCCCGTCCATTCGCCGGAGACGAGTTTCGGCAGATAAAGCTGCTGCAGCGCCGGGCTTCCATGCGCGGCGAGCGCCTCGATCGCACCCTGGGTGAGAATCGGGCAGAGGCCGAACGCCATGTTGGCGGCGTTGAACATCTCGAAGGTCGCGATCTCGAGCGCCTTGGGCAGGCCCTGGCCGCCGAATTCCGGATCGGCCGAGAGCGCGTTCCAGCCGCCTTCGGCAAAGGCTTTGTAGGCGGCCGGAAAGCCCGGCGCGGCAAAGACGCGGCCGTTCTCGAAGCGGGCGCCTTCCTCGTCGCCCGAGCGGTTGAGCGGCGCCAGCACGTCGCGCGCCAGGCGCCCGGCGGCGTTGAGGACCGCCGTTTCGGTGTCGGCGTCGTAGCCCGGGTAGAGCGTACGCAGCGCGCTCGCACCCGCAACATGCTCCAGCGAAAAAGCAAGATCGCGCAAAGGCGGGGAATAGGTCATGGGATCACTCGCGAAGGGGATGTCTGTTCTCGATTTTGCCGCCCCGGTTCCGATGATAATCTGTCCCGAACGCTATTGGGAGCAGAACATGGCCACGCCAAAAAACGCTGTTTTCGACATCGGGGGCATCAACCATCTGGCGCTGGTCTGCAAGGACATGGCGAAGACGGTCGATTTCTACACCAATGTGCTGGGCATGCCGCTCATCAAGACGATCGACCTGCCGATGAATTCGGGCCAGCACTTCTTCTTCGACATCGGCAACGGCGACAGCCTGGCCTTCTTCTGGTTTCCCAACGCGCCGGAAGCGACGCCGGGCATCGCGTCGGCCGCGAACCTGCCGGGGAAGGGGTCGCTCACCTCCGGCCACGGCTCGATGAACCATGTCGCCTTCAACGTGCCGGCCGAAAAGATCGACGAATATTACGAAAAGCTCACGGCGCGCGGCGTGAAGTGCACGAAGATCTTCAACCACGACGAATCCGAATATCAGGCGAGCGCCGAAATCACGCCGACGACCTTCGTGCGCTCGATCTACTTCTTCGATCCCGACGGCATCTGCCTCGAATTCGCGGCCTGGACGAGGCAGATCGATCCCAGGATCGACGTGAAGCACGAACCGGTCGATGCGAGCGGGAAGAAACGCGCGAAAGTGCCGGCGGAGTAATTCCTCTCCAGCGCGAAGCGCGGGGGAGGGGGACCACGAAGCGGTGGAGGGGGCCGACCCAAACTATGAGTCCCGTCGCCTATCGAGTAATTGCTTTAGCGGCCGCAGTTATGATCTCTGCGGGGACCGTCGCTATGCTCACTAGCCGGACGCCGCCTCCGACGAAGATTAAGGCTCGCTCGCAATTGATACACGTCGAATTGTTCTGTGGTCCAAAAGATCGAGTCGCGTCTGACGGCTCCTTCTACGGGAAAGATTGTCTTACTGACCATCCAGTTCCGTAGCTCGGTTCGTGCCCCCTCAATCTGTCGCGCTGCGCGCGCCATCCACCTCCCCCACACTTCGTGCGGGGGAGGATTAGCGATGGCGTTTGTTTCAGCTTACGGCGTCAGCACCACACGCCCCGTGATCTTGCCGGCGCGGAGATCGGACAGCGTCTGTCCGGCCTGCGCGAGCGGACGCTCGGCATAGGGGATCGGATCGACTTTTCCGGCGCGCACGATTTCCATCATCTGCTGCGCTTCGGGCAGCGAGCCCACGAACGAGCCGATGATCGACAGCGCCCGCAGCGGGAACAGCGGCAATGGCATCGACATGGCGCCGCCGAAGAGGCCCACGATGATAATCTTGCTGCCCTTGTTGCGCGTGATGGCATTGGCGAAGGCGAAGCTCGACTCGGAACCGACGAAGTCCACGATCGCATAAGCGCCGCCGGTGTCGGCCACGAGCTTCTTGGCGTTCGCCGGGTCCTTGGAATTGTAGGTCGCTTTCGCGCCCGCCTTCTTCGCGGCTTCCAGGCGGCCGTCGTCGATGTCGGCCGCTATCGGGCCCTTGCCGAACAACGCCTTGGCGAACTGGATGCCCATCATGCCGACGCCGCCGCAGCCCAGCACCACGACCTCGTCGCCTTGGGCGAGCTTTCCCACCTTCTTCATCGCGCCGAACGCCGTGAGACCCGAGCACATATACGCGGCCGCCAGTGCGGGGTTCGTCTTGCCGTAGTCGAGAAGATATTTCGGATGGGGCACGAGCACGTGCGTCGCATAACCACCGGCAATGCCCGAGGAGCAGCCGAGCTGGCGCGGTTTGACGCAATAATTTTCTTCGTTGCGGAGGCACGCGGCGCAATCGCCGCAACCGATCCAGGGATAGACGGCATAATGATCGCCGACCTTCACGCCTTTCACATCGGGACCGACGGCGACGACTTCGCCTTCGATCTCGTGGCCCAGCGTGTGCGGCAGCTTCAGGGCGCCCATCGGCAGCTTGTTGCCGCCGCCGAGGTCGAAATAGCCGTCATGGATGTGGACGTCGGAGTGGCAGACGCCGGCATGCGCCGTCTTGATGAGGATTTCCGTCCCTTGCGGTGTCGGCGTCGGCGTCTCGATTTCCTTGAGCGGTTGTCCAAATTCCGCAATGGCCTGGCTGAGCATCCGAGCGTCTCCCTTGGGTTATTGATCTTTTGTCAGTTTTGCACTTCCGGCTCTAAGCCTCAACCGTCTCGCGAAAGGCACGTGCCAGCGCCGCGAACTGGGCGATCGTCAGGCGTTCCGCGCGTTCTTCCGGATCGAGGCCGGCGCGTGAAATCAGCGCGGCCGTGTCGGGTGACAAAGATTTCAGGCTCTGGCGGAGCATTTTGCGGCGATGGCCGAAGGCTGCTTTGGTGACGGCTTCGAGATCTTCCAGACGCGCGTCGGCAACAGGCGCGGGCAGGGGCTCGATGCGCACCATGGCGGATGTCACTTTCGGCGGCGGCGTGAAGGCGCGCGGGCTTACGTCGAAGAGAATGCGAGGGTGCGCGCGCCACTGCGTGAGGATGGAAAGCCGGCCGTAGTCCTTGTTGCCGGGCTGCGCCACGAGGCGCTGCGCCACTTCCCGCTGGAACATGAGCGTAAGGCTTTGCCAGAGCGCCGGCCCCGTCAGCCATTTCACCAGCAGCGCCGAGCCGATGTTGTAGGGGAGGTTGGAGGCGACGCGCACGGAACCCGCGACATTCTTCGTACGCAGAAGTTCCGCTTCGTCGATTGCGAGCGCGTCGTCCTCGACGATATCGAGACGGCCGGGATAGGCTTGTGCGATCTCTTCCAGCGCGGCCACGCAACGCGCGTCGCGCTCGACGGCGATGACGCGGGCAGCGCCTTCCATCAAGAGCGCACGCGTGAGACCGCCCGGCCCCGGTCCCACTTCATAGATCGTAGCACCTTCGAGCGGACCTGCCGCGCGCGCAATGCGGCGCGTGAGATTGAGATCGAGCAGGAAGTTCTGGCCGAGCGATTTTTTGGCGGCGAGCCCGTGTGCAGCGATGACGTCGCGGAGCGGCGGCAGGGGATCGTGGCGGGCTTCTTCAGCCGTATCGGGCATCGGCGATCTCGGCGGCAAGTCTGATCGCCGCGATCATGCTCCGGGGATCGGCCTTCTTCTGTCCCGCAATGTCGAGCGCCGTGCCGTGATCGGGCGACGTGCGCACGATGGGAAGGCCCAGCGTGACATTGACGCCGTCCCAGAAGGCGAGCGTCTTGAGCGGGATGAGCGCCTGATCGTGATACATGCAAAGTGCGGCGTCATATCGCGCGCGCGCTTCCTCATGGAACATCGTGTCGGGCGGCAGGGGACCGAGGATCGTATCGCCGCGTGTGCGCAACGCCTCGACGGCGGGTGCGATGATCGTCTCTTCCTCGCGGCCGATGGCGCCGTCTTCGCCCGCATGGGGATTGAGGCCCGCAACAGCCAGGCGCGGATGCTGCCGGCCGAAATCGGTGCGGAGCGCGTCGAGCACGATGCGCCCCGTTTCGACAATGGCCGCTTTCGTGATGCGGCCCGGGACCGCGATATAGGGAATGTGGATCGTCAGCGGAACGACACGAAGGTCCGCGCCCACGAGCATCATGACCGCGCGCGGCGCGCCGGTGAGGTGCGCCAGAAATTCCGTATGGCCTGGAAAGGCGAAGCCCGCCTTGAACAGCGATGCCTTATGGATGGGCGCCGTGACGACCGCGGCCACTTCGCCCGATTGCGCCGCGCGCACGGATTCCTCGATCGCGGCCAGGATCGCCGGCGCATTGGCGGAGTCGGTGCGGCCCGGTGTATGGAATTTGACGCGCGTCGTTGCGATCAACGCTTCGTCGGGAATGGAGCCCTGGGCGCGGAACACGTCCGCATCGCCCGCCAGCTTGAGCGGATGCGCGCCGATCTTTCCGGAAAGCGCGTTGTAGGCCGCAACGGCAACTTCCGGCCCGACGCCGGAAGGATCGCCCATCGTCACATAGATCGGTGCGTTACTTCTCGACAGTTTCGACATCGGCATCGCGGCGCAGGTCGCGCAGATATTGCCGCGCCAGCGTCGAGATCTGCTCCTCGTAGATCTGCTGTTCGATCTGATCGCGCGAGGGAATGTAGACGCGGCCGATCTTCGGCGGAGCCTTGTCGCAACGGATGAGGAGTTCTACGCCGGCGGCCGAGACGAGCGGCGGCGTGATGCCGCCGGGACCGACCTGCTGGATCGCCTGCTGCATGTCGACGGCGAGATCGGCCAGGCGCATATCGCCCAGGCTCATATAATCCGCGCCGGGAAGCTTGGCGGCGATCTCCTTGGCGTTGGCGCAGCTGTGAATTTGCGCCCGCATGGCGGCAGCGGCCTGACCCGCGCGCTCGACCAGATCCTTGCTCGGCTTCGGCGGCAGTGGCAACAGAATGCGCGTGAGCGGCAGTGTGCCCGGGGGGCCGCTCGGCTTGGGCGCCTCGACGGGGAGCTTGGCGTCCGCCGGCAACTCCAGCTCGCGCAGGTAGAGGATGTAATAACCGCCGGTCGCGCGAATGGGATCGCTGATCTGCCCGGAGTGCATCGTCTTCAGCACCTTGTCGAGCTCGGGCGGCAATTGCCCGTCCTGCACGGTGCCCATATCGCCGCCCTGCGCGGCGGTCGGGTTCTGGCTCAGCTGGCGCGCGACAGCTGCAAAAGGCGCGCCGGCGTTGAGCTGCGCCTTGAGGTCTTCCATATCCTTTTTGACTTTGGCGTCCTGTTCGGGCGTGTCGACGGCCTGGAAGATTTCCGACACGAGATAATGCGGCTTGTTCGCGTCGGCTTTCAGGCGCGCCAGTTCGTCGTCGACATCGAGCTGTGAAACGTGCACGCGATCGCCGAGCGCATCCTGCACAAGCTTCGACCACGCGATATTCGCCGCAATCTCGGCGCGCAGCGTCGCCATGCGCACGTCGGCGCCCGCCAGAAGCTTGTTCAGCTGCTCCTGCGAGAGATGGTTGTCGGCCATGATATCGTTGATCTGCTTGTCCACTTCGGCGGCGGACACCGAGACTTTGCTTTTCTCGGCTTCGAGGAGCTCGAGGCGCTCGGTCTCAAGCTGTTTCAGGACCTGGCCGCGGATTTCCTTCTGGGCTTCGGGCGAGGGCCTGACCCCCGACGTTGCGATGAAGAGCTGCATGCGCTGGCGGACGTCGTAATTCGAGATAGGCGAATCGTTAACGACCGCCGCCACGCCGTCGCCATGGCGAACCGCTTCGTCGGACTCCTGCGCGGCTTTCGCCGCTTCGTCGACGGCCGGCTTCGCCCCGGTTTCTGCCTCCGGTTGGGCGGTTGCGGGAGTCTGCGGCGCGGGCGCTTCGAAGGCGGCCGCGGGCGCCGCCAGCGCCGCAAGAAGGGTCAGTCCGAACGTGGCTTGGTTAAAGCGGGCGCTCACTCGATGGGCCTTTTCGTTGCGATGTCGGGCGTCAGGGGCGCCCCCCGGTGGCGGTCGCCCAGCGGCCGGAGAATAAGCAATTCCGCGGCAGGGTCAAAGCGCGATGTGAGAATAGAGGTGCGTGGGGAACAGCAGGTTATGATCCGGCGTTTCGGGCTGGTCGCTCGTCTTCAGATTGAAGCGTACCAAAACGTCCGTCGACGGCGGAACGTTGCGGTCCGTCGTATAGGTGCGCCGGTAGGAAATGGAAATGCCGATGCATTCGTCGTCATAGCCGAAGCCCAGCTCGTCCGCGATCATCGTGCTGGTTTGAAGATCGCGCTGGCCGGCGGCGTAAACCATCCAGTCCTCCCACACGTTGACCAGTGCCTGGGCGTTGACTTCCTCGCGGGTCGGCAAGCCCAGCGTCACTTCCTCTTCGGGAACTTTCAGATAGCTGATCTCGAGCGTCGAGCGGCCGTAATATGCGTCCACATAGACTTCGTTGCGTTCGAGCGTGCCCGAGCCTTCATTGACATCGACGCGCTCGGTGAAATCGAAATGCGGAAGAAAGTTAACGGTGAGGCGGCCGACCAAATCGGAACTCGTGCCCGAGAAGCCCGAATCCGCAGCGAAGATGGGATCCGGCTTCAGACGGAACTCCTGGCCGACGAGCAACTGGACCGAGCCGGACGGATAGATCATCTGCGTGCGAAAGCCCGTATTCATGCGGGGGCCGGTTTCGACGAGGTCGTATCCGGGCGAGCGATTGAAGGAGAAAATGTCGGTCTCGTCGAACTGGAAGTCCGTCGAGTCTTCGTTCGGGATGCCGACCGGATTGCCGCCATACGGCGCGCCGATGAACTGCGCGATCGGTTCGAAAACATAGGACAGGTTGCCCGACGGGCTGCTGGAGATGAACGGCCAGCGCCAGTCGATCGCGGCATAGGGCAGTCCGCGTGAAATATAGTGGCTGTCCGTCGGTACCGCGCCAAGCTGCGGATTGTCGATGTGGTAGATGTCGCCGCGCGTGTCGGCCACCAGCGTGAGGAGCTGGCCGTTCGACGTGACAAGCGGCAGTTCCCAGGTGACCTCCGCCGTCCCGCGCTGGCTTTCTTCGCCCACCTGGCGCGCTATCGACGCCGTGTTGAACTCGAAGCGGAAATTGCCGCCGAAAAGATCGCCCTCGGGAATGTAGGTGTAGTCCACGAGCGGCAGCACGACCGGGAATTCCTGGTTGTCGTCGGCCGCGAGCAGACCCTGGAAGAAATAGCCCGTGATTTCGAACCGGCTGCGCCCGCTGACACCTTCGACATAAATGTCGTTCTGCAGGCGCTGCGCCTGCGAAATCTTGTAGAGTTCGAGCCAGGTTTCGTTGGACGTCACCTGCGCGTCGAAAGCCGCCTTCCAGGTGTCGTCCATCTGGAGCTGGCCTGCGCCGAAGAACGAGCTGTACGTCTGGGGCAGGTTGTCGAAGTCGCCGCCGCGCGGATTATAGGCGACGCTCGGCTGCAGCCAGAAGCCGCCATTGTTCCAACGCTGGCGGTATTCGGTCTCGAGCACATCGCCCTGCTTGGAGGTGATCATCGGGGCAATGGTGAAGTCCTGGGAATCGTTCAGCGATATGTAAATGGGGATGCGGGTGTACCAGCCGAGCGTGCTCGAATCGGCCAACTCCGGCAGGAGGATGCCCGACGCGCGCCGGACCGTCGGGTCCGAATTCGAAAAGAGCGGCGTGTAGAAAACCGGAATCCCGAACGCGTCGATGACGGCATCGTTGTAGAAGATGCGATGGTCCGGCTCGTCGTAGATCACGCGCGAAGCTTCCACCTGCCACAGGGGCGTACGCTTGCCGGGCTGATTGCAGACCTTGCAGTTCGTGTAGACGGCGCGCGTCGCAACGGTGCGGACGCCGCCTTTGCGCGTCGCGTAAGTGCCGGCGAGGCGGCCCGTCTTGCCGATGAGCGCGGAGAACCCGTCGAGTACGCCGTCCTTCATCTGATCGGTCAGGACGGCGCGATCCGAAAAGCCGACCGTGCCGTCCGGCTGCATGAGGATGACGTGGCCGACAGCCGTAACCTTATCCGCGTTCGAATCGTAGATGACCCTGTCGGCGAGAAGAATCTGCTGGTTGTAATCGATTTCGACGTGACCGGTCGCGACGGTGACGCCGGTGTTGGTGTTGTATTCGACCTGATCGGCCTTCAGGAGCGCGACCTTTTCCTGCTTCGTCGGCGCGGGCTTTGCGGCTGCGACCGGCGCGGCAGCATGCAGCGGCGTCAAAGGCATGACGCTCGTCGCCGCCAGCAGTAACGCAGCCGTCAACGCCCCCCACCGCACGTTCAGCCGTCCTCTTGATGGAAGACGAGAGTCATCCCTATCAGAATAGCAGCCGTCGCAGGTGCCGCGGCGGCCAAGGCGATGGGCAGTATCCCCGACATTCCCAACGCCTGTGTGATGGTATCGAAGAAATAAACGGCGAAACCGGCAAGCGCGCTGTATATGATGACGCGACCGAGGCCGCCCAGTCGCGCGAGCCGGAGCGAAAAGCTGGCCGCCATGAACACCATGGCCGCGAACATCGCCGGCAGCGCCAGCAATTTGTCGAAGTAGAGAAGGTAGCGCGTGGCGCGGAAGCCGGCTTGCTGGGCTGTGTGGATGAAGCCCGGCAGCTGCCAGAACGACAGTGTCTCCGGCGGCGCGAAGCTCTCCTGGATGCGGTCCGCCGTCATCGTCGTCGGCACATTGTAAGTGTCGTGATGCACGGGCCTGCCGTCGAGATTGCTGACCCAGGCGTCCTTGAGGAGCCAGGCGCCCTGGGCGAGCTTCGCCGAACGCGCTTCGACGCGTCCGAGAAAGGTGTCATTCGCGCCGTAGAGGAAGATCAAGACGTCCTCGAGCCGCGTGCCCTGTTCAGCCACGAGCGGCGCGTGCACGACGGATTGTGCGTTGTAGTCGCCCTGCCTGAGCCACAGGCCGTTGCGCGACACGTCGAGCTGGGAGGCCTGGCCGTGGACGTATTTCGCCTCGAGTGCGGTGAACGACACGAGCAACGTCGACGAGAATGGCGTGAATACCATGACGGTCAGCACGCCGAGCGTAATGGCGACGGCGAGCGGCGGCGCCAGAAGATTCCACGCGGAGACGCCGGCGGCGCGGATCGCCAGCAGTTCCTGGCTGCGCGACAGCCGCACGAAGGCGAACACGCCGCCCAGCAGCACGGCAAACGGCAAAAGCTTGAGCCCCAGGCTCGGCGCCTGCAGAAGGGCCATGCCGACGACGGCAGACGTCGGCACCTGCTTGCTCGCGGTGACGTCGAAAAGATTGACCACGTCGATCGAGAACGACAGGAACAGAAAACCCGCGAAGCCGACGCCGACGCTGGTGAGGAACTGCAGCGCGAGATAGCGGTTGAGCGTCCACGACCAGCTCATGCCGCGGCCTCTTGCGGCTCCGGCGCCCGCCTGACCAACGTCGACAGCGAGAAGCCGTTGATGTCGGCGATACCCGCAGCCATGCCCAGAAGCGGCACCAGATAGAGCACGATGCAGTAGACGGGATGGCGTGCGGCCAGACCCTGCGCGCCATAGCCGACAATCCGCAGCGCCGCTGCGCCGATGCTCGCTCCCGTGAGCCGCAGGGCGTATGCGCCGCGTCCGCCGCGCCCGTGGGCTACTGCGGCGAAGGCGATAAATGCGAAAGCGAGACAGTAAAGCGGCGCGGCGAGCCGGTTGTTGGCCTCGGCGAAGAACACATTGCGCGCATGCGCGTCGAGCTTTTCCGATGGATCGGGCCACAACAGATCGGGCAGGAAGCGCTCACTGGTTTCGAGCTGCGTCTGGTGGGTCGGCCCGGCGAACTGGTCGAGATCGAAAACGTAGCGCTGGAATTTGAGAACCTTGAGCTTTGCGCCGCCCCCCTCGCTCTGCTCGATGGTTCCGTCCGACATGATGAGGCGCGCGCCCGCCGGCGTCTGCGCCAGCACGCCGCTGCGCGCGATATAGGTCGTCGAATGCGCCGTGCGGCTGTCATGCACGAGGATGCCGTGAAACTGTTGGTCCGACCCCAGTTCGCGCACGAAGACGGTCAGCCCATTGGCCGGCGTGTTGAAGACGCCTTCGGTGAGGATGGCGGCGCCGATATCGGCGCGGATGTCGATCTCCTTGTCGCGGAACGCGCGCTGGCCGAGCGGCATCAGGAACAGGCTGCAGATATAGGTGAGCACCATCATGCCGGCGGCGGCGATCAGCACCGGCGTCACAAGCTGGGTCCGGCTGAAGCCGGATGCCTGCATGACGAGAAGCTCGCTGTCGGCGTTCAGCTTGTGCAGGCCGTAGAGCGAGCCGAAGAAATAAGCCAGCGGCAGAATGATGACGAGGAGCCCCGGCAGGATGAGCAAAGTCAGGTAAACGAAGGTCGGCGCCGACTGGCCGCGATTGATCACGAGGTCGAGCAGGCGCAGCGATTGCGAGAGCCAGATGACGCTTGTGAGCAGAAACGAGAAAAGGGCGACCGGGCCTGCCAGCTGACGCAAAAGATAGATTGACAGTCGCGGCATAGCGGGTCCAGCAGTAGGGTCATTGGGGGCGGCCGGCCACGGCGCCCCCGTGCCTTTCGCCGCCACGGCGATTCGACCTAAACTAGCATTCCCCTCAGGCTTTTCGGCAATCCCCAAAAGCACATGCCCATATCACCAGCCCAGTCCTGACTTTTTGGGCTCCATATCGAGAGGTTTTCCATGCAGATCGGCTTTGCAACTCCCTCGCTGACGGGAACCGGCGCGCTTATCGTCGGCGCATTCGAGGGTTCGGGCCCGACAGCTGCGGCCGCGGACGTCGACAAATCCACCGATGGCGCGCTCAAGCGGGCGCAGGGCGTGACGCGTTTCGCGGGAAAGCGCGGGCAGGTTGTCGAGCTCCTGGCGCCGGCCGGGCTCAAGGCGTCGCGCGTCCTGCTGGTGGGCCTGGGCAAGACCGCGGACTTCGATCATCACGCGGTGGAACGGGTGGGCGCCACGGTCGTGGCCAAATTCCTCACCAGCGGCGAGAAAGACGTTGTCTTCGCGCTCGATGTTCCCAAAGGCTCGAAGCTGAAGCCGGATGCATTCGCGGCGCATCTGGCGATCGGCGCGAAGCTCCGGAGCTACACCTTCAACCAATACCGCACGAAGAAGCGCGACGAATACGAGCCGACGCTTGCGAAGGTGACGATCGGGACGACGGACGTCGCGGGCGCGAAGCGCCGCTGGGCGCCGTTCGAAGCGGTGGTGTCGGGCACCTTTCTGGCGCGCGACCTCGTCAACGAGCCGCCGAACGTGCTGTCGCCGCAGGAATTCGCCAACCGCGCGAAACAGCTTTCCAAGCTGGGCGTGAAGGTCGAAGTGCTGAACGAAGCGGCGATGAAAAAGCTCGGCATGGGCGCGCTTCTGGGCGTAGGCCAGGGCAGCGTGCGCGAGAGCCAGCTCGTCGTCATGCAATGGAACGGCGGGCGCGGCAAGAAAGATGCGCCGGTGGCCTTCGTCGGCAAGGGCGTCTGCTTCGATTCCGGCGGCCTGTCGCTCAAGCCGGCCGCCAGCATGATGGGTATGAAAGGCGATATGGGCGGCGCCGCGGCCGTTGTCGGCACGATGCAGGCGCTTGCCGCCCGCAAGGCGCGCGTCAATGCCGTGGGCGTCATCGGTCTCGTGGAAAACATGCCGGACGGCAACGCGCAGCGCCCCGACGACGTGGTCAAATCCATGTCGGGCCAGACCATCGAAGTGCTCAACACCGACGCCGAAGGCCGCCTCGTGCTGGCAGACGCGCTCTGGTACACGCAGACGCGCTTCAAGCCGAAATTCGTCATCGATCTGGCGACGCTGACCGGCGCCATCATGGTGGCGCTCGGCGGCGAGAATGCCGGCCTGTTCTCCAACGACGACAAGCTCGCCCAGCGCATCTACGACGCCGGCCAGCAGGAGTGTGAAGCGGTGTGGCGGTTTCCCCTGTCGCCCGCTTACGACAAGGTCCTGAAATCGAAAATCGCCGACATGAAAAATATCTCGGGCGGCACCCAGGCGGGCTCGATCGTGGCCGCGCAATTCCTGCAACGCTTCGTGGTCGAGAAGACGCCCTGGGCGCATCTCGATATCGCGGGCGTCGCCTGGCAGGACGGCGAGCACAAGCCGCTCGTGCCGTCCTGGGGCGTCGGCTGGGGCGTGCGTCTGCTGAACCGGCTGGTGGCGGATCACTACGAGAAATAGCGCGAGGTGCGCCGGCGTGAGCGAAGTCCTTTTCTACCATCTCGAACGCCGCACGCTCGACGACGTGTTGCCGGGGCTGGTCGAGAAGACGCTCGAGCGCGGCTGGCGGGCGCTGATCCGCACGGAGTCCGCCGATCGCGCCGGCGCCATCGATGCGCTGCTCTGGACTTATGACGACCAGTCGTTTTTGCCCCACGCGCAATTGGGCGACGGCGAGGCGATGGACCAGCCGGTCCTGATTACGGTCGAAGACGGCAATCCGAACGCCGCGCAACTGCTCTTCCTTGTCGGCGGCGCCCCTCCGCCCATCTGGGACAGCGAAGCGACGAAGGCGCTTGCCCGCGTCGTTCTTCTGTTCGACGGACGCGATCCCGAAGCGCTGACCGCCGCGCGCGCGGCCTGGAAAGAGGCGAAGGCCGCCAGCCACGACGTGACCTATTGGAAAGAGACGCCGGCCGGGAAATGGGAAAAGCAGGCCTGAAGTTTTTGCAATAAATCTTGTCGAGCGCGGCGCGCGTTACAAATGAGGGTCGGCCTCAATGGCCCTCGGCTTGTCGGCACAATCGCGAGTTGATAAGCCTCCACGCGCTCGCATTTCGGGAGCGGTCCTTGGGTTACCTTCTCTATCTTGCGCCGACGGCTTTGATGATCGGCTGCCTCATCCACGCAGTGGTGACGCGGCGCTATTTTCCGTGGCTGTTTATCATTTTCATCCTGCCGGGCGTGGGCTCGCTCATCTATCTCGCCGTCGAAGTCGTGCCGGGCATGGTCGGCGGCCGCACGTCTTCGAAACTCGCGAGCGGTCTGCGCAACGCCGCCGATCCCAATCGCGGCTATCGCCAGGCGCGCCGCGCCGTGGAGATGACGGGCTCCGTCGACGCCAAGCGCGCGCTGGCGGAAGAACACATCGCGCGGGGCCGCTACGGCGACGCGATCGCGCTTTACGAAAGCGCGCTCGTCGGACAATTCAGCGAAGATCCTGCGCTGCTGCAGGGTCTCGCACGCGCGCGCTTCCTTGCGGGCGACGGGGCCGGCGCGCAGGCTGCCCTCGATGCGCTGAAGAAAACCGATCCGAGCTTCATGACGGCCGACGAAAACCTCCTTTATGCGCGCGCGCTCGAATTGCAGGGCAAGGACCAGGAGGCGCTCGCCGCCTATCGCAAAGTCGCGCCCGTCTTTCCCGGTCAGGAGGCGCGCTGCCGCTACGCCATGCTCCTGCAGAAAGTCGGCCGCGCCGACGAGGCGCAGGAGCATTTCCGGGAAATCGTCAAATCGCTCGACGGCGCGCCGGGCCATTATCGCCGCGCCCAGCGCGAATGGGGCAATATCGCAAGGGCCGCGCTTCGCTGACGTTGCGGCGTCGGCCGCGCTGGCTAGAATAGCGTCATGAGCGACATGCCCCATCCTTCCACGCCCATCGGCGAACGCCTTTGCCCGCTGCATATCGACAGCTGGACCGGACCGTTTCCGGAGGATCAGCGTGCGAAAGCGGTGGACGCGCTGGAGCACGGCAAGGTTCTGGTCCTGCCGCATCTGGCCTTTGCGTTCCGCGATGACGAGAAAGATCTCTTCACGCCGGCTTTGTCGAACGGCAAATCGAAGAATGTGAGCCTCAAGGGCCGCGGCGAACTGGGCGGCACGGTCGCGACCGGCGACGTGGCCAGGCGCCTTGCGGGCATGATGGAACGCTTTGCGAGCACCGCCACGCGCTTCCTCGAAGAGCTCATTCCGCAATACGCAGGAAAGCTCGAGCGCGCGCCGACGAGCTATCGTCCCGTGGAGATCGAAGGCCGCCATTCCTCCGTCATCAAGGACGACACGCGCCTGCATGTGGACGCCTTTCCGTCGCGGCCCATGCGCGGACGGCGCATCATGCGGCTCTTCACCAACGTCAATCCGCAAGGACGGCCGCGCATCTGGCACGTGGGCGAACCGTTCGAGCAGATGGCGAAGACATTGGGCGACCGCGCCCGCGAAGGCTCGCGGCTGCAGGCGCAGCTTCTCTCCACGCTCGGCATCACCAAGGGCGCGCGCACGGCCTACGATTCCGTGATGCTGGGGCTGCACGACGGCGCCAAGCGCGACGACGCCTATCAGAAGAACTCGCCGCAGATCGAAGTGCCGTTCCCGTCGGGTGCGACGTGGATCTGCTACACCGACCAGGTGATGCATGCGGCGCTGGCCGGGCAATACGTCCTCGAGCAGACATTCCATCTCGACGTCGATGCCATGGCGCGGCCCGAACTGTCGCCGCTCAAAGTGCTCGAACGCCTGCGCGGACGCGCGCTGGTGTAGGACAGAGCTGTCATGGCCCGCCAAGTGCGGGCCACCCAGTTGCAATCTGAACCAACCCCGAAGAACGCACGCGATTTCACTTCAGCAACTTGAACGACGTCACCTGGGTGGCCCACACTTGGTGGGCCATGACGGTGATGGTGGTTCTACCGGAACTGGTGCGTGTACACGTCGTAGATGTGCTGCTTGCGCGCCTTCAGCCGCTCGGTCGCTTCCACGAGGTGACTCTGTTCGGCCGCCTTGATGGCGTCGGCCAGATATTTCATCGCGTCTTCGTAGCATTCCCGCGCGCGGTTGCGCGGCGCATCGTACATTTTCGTGTAGGCGTCTTCCGCGAGCTGTTCGAACTTCGCGATTTCGTCCGCCGTCATGGGATCGATCCTCCTCGCGGCGACAAAGCATGCGCCCGATCCCGCGGCGGGGTCAAACGCTCATCGCTTTTCGCCTTCCAGCTTTTTCTTGAGCGTGCCGAGCGCCCTGAGCCGCCCGCGTTGGTATTTGCCGATCCACCGTTCGGCGATCTCGCGGATGGGAACGGGATTGACGTAGTGCAGCGTCATCCATGCTCATGGCGGCAATGTGCAACTGCAGGATTGCTTTTTCAGGCCTGCCGGCGGTTGTGAGTTCGTCAGGGTACGGATTGAGACGTTCCGTCACAGACGGGATTTCTCAGGCACCGCTTCGCTTGGTTCGGGCATTCGGCGCGGATCAAGCACACGTGCGTCAACCACTCCAAGCCGACAAACGTTTATTCGTCGATGCGGACCCGCCAGGCGGTGAAGGAAAAGAGCGGCAGCGCGCCACTTTGGCGGATCCCTTCCGAGAGTTGTTCGTAACGGAAAGGAAAAGGCCATGGCAATCGCATACGGGGAAAAAAGAACAATCGTAAAGGCGGAAGGCACCGGCTCTGCCGTCGAAGCGGCGGCGGGTATCGCCATTGCCGTTCTCGCCATCATCGGACTCTCACGCGGGACGACGGGTTCGCTGACCTCCATCGCAACGATCATCCTGGGCGCCGCCATGTTCGTCTTCGGCGCAACGATGGCGACCGAATACAGCAAGGTGGTCGAGGCGGTCGGCGAAGGCGCCATCGGCGCCTCCGAGTTCGGCGCCGGCATTTCCGTCGAGATCATGACCGGCGGCACCGCCATCGTGCTCGGCATCCTGGGCCTGATCGGCGTCGGCCGCGCCGTGCTGATTCCGGCCGCGGTGATCACGGTCGGAGCCGGGCTCATCCTCTCGGCGGGAAGCTTCCAACGCCTCAACAATCTTCGGATGCAGGTGTCCGGGCTCGCCGATTTCGCCCAGGCATTGTCCCGCGCCGCGGTGACAAGCGCGTTGACCTCGCAGGTTCTCGCAGGCCTCGCCGCAATCGTGCTCGGCATCCTGGCGCTGTCCGTCCCGGGTTCTTCAGGATCCCTGATGCAGGTGGGACTGATCGTGCTCGGCGTCGCCCTTGCGATGAGCGGCACGGCGCTGACGGGACGCGTGCTCCGGCTCTTCAGCCCCGGCACACCGACGGCGTGAAAGAATAAGGTTCGGCTTCCTCCCTCGCAGATTGCGGGGGAGGAAAGCTATTTCTTGATCCGTTCCTCCCGCAACGCCGAGCGCCGCACTTTGCCGGCGTCGTCGCGCAGAGGTTCGCCCACGAATTCGAAACTGCGCGGGCGTTTGTAGATGACAAGCCGTTCCGACAGATGCCGTTCGAGGTCTTCCCTCGTGAGCGTGCCGCGCGCCTGCACGATGGCGTGGATGCGGTTGCCGAGATCGTCGTCGGGCAGGCCGATCACCGCACTCGACTGCACCAGCGGATGCTCGTCCAGCGCCGCTTCCACTTCCGCAGGATACACATTCGCGCCGCCGACGAGGATCATGTCGGTGCGCCGGTCGGCGAGATAGAGATAGCCTTCCTCGTCGAACCAGCCGATGTCGCCGAGCGACTCCCAGCCGCCCGGCAGCGTGCGCGCTTCCGCGCCGACATAGCGATAGGTGGGCGGCACGTCGGCCGCGCGCCGCATGTAGATCTCGCCCGTCTGTCCCGGCGGCAGGTCGTTTCCCTGCGCATCCACCGCCTTCATCTCGCCGCCCGGATAGACGCGGCCGACCGAGCCCTTGTGCGTCAGCCATTCGCGGCCGGTGATGATCGTGCGCGCCTGGCCTTCGGTGCCGCCGTAAAGCTCCATGATGACGTCTTCGCCCAGCCACGCGATCCATTCTTCTTTGAGCCACGCCGGGCAGGGCGCCGCCAGATGCCAGACAACCCTGAGCGACGACAGGTCGTAACGCGCGCGTACGTCCTCGGGCAGGCGCCAGATGCGGCTCATCATCGTCGGCACGAGATAGACCCAGCTCGCCTTGTGCTCGGCGATCAGACGCAACGTCGCCTCCGCGTCGAACTTCGGCATGATGATGACCGGCGTGCCGATCTGCAGCGCCGGGAAAACGGTGACGAAAGGTCCGTTGTGATAGAGCGGGCCCGGCATCAGGACGACGTCGTCGCGCCGGATCAGCCAGAACTCGGCCATCGGAGGCGCAGCGACGCCCGGCGATCCGGCCACGATGAGCTTCGGCCGTCCGGTCGAGCCGCCCGAGGTCGGCGCTTTCCAGGCAGGCGCGATGCGGTCGGGAAGATCGCTGTCGTCGCGTTCGGCATCGAGAAGCTCCGCGATCGAAAGCGCGGGCACGCCCACGGACTCGCCCGGCGCGCCGATGACGACGGGCGTCTGCGCAAGTTCGACCAGCGCTTTCAGTTCCGCATGCGGCAGCCGCCACGACACCGGCTGCGGGATCGCGCCCAGTTTCCACGCCGCGTAGCACGCCTCCACGAATTCGACGCCGTTGGGCAAGGCGATCGTCAAGAAATCGCCTTCGCGGACGCCGCGCATCTCGAGGGCCCGCGCGATGCGGTTGGAGTTGCGATGGAGTTCGCGCCAGCTCCGCCTTTCGCCTTCGCAGGCGACGGCGAGCGCATTGCCCTGGAGGGCTGCTTCCTGCGCCAAAGCGGCGCCGATGGAGAGTTCCGGGGGAGTGTCGGTCACGATCATGCTGCCTGTTGGAATAGCGTCCACAAAGGATAGTGCGCGAGGCGGGGGAGGGATAGATAGCGGGCCCGCGCATCTTGCACTGGTCGCGCCCGCCCGCCGGGCCTAAACTGCCTGCCATGAAACACACGACCTTCGGCCGTTCCGGCCTCGCCGTTTCCCGCCTCTGCCTCGGCACCATGACCTTCGGTCTGCAATGCGACGAAGCGCAGAGCCACGCCATCCTCAACGCAGCCGCCGACGGCGGCATCGATTTCCTCGACACCGCGGACGTCTATCCGCTGGGCGGCGACGTGAAAACGGTCGGCCGCACGGAAGAGATCGTGGGCGGCTGGCTGAAGGGCAAGCGGCACGACTACATCCTCGCCACCAAATGCGTCGGCCGCATGGGCCCGAAGCGCTGGGACCAGGGCATGTCGCGCAAGCACATCCTCGATGCCATCGACGCGTCGCTGAAGCGGCTGAAGACCGACTATGTCGATCTCTATCAGCTGCACGGCTTCGATCCCTCGACGCCGCTCGATGAAGCGCTGGAAGCGCTCGATACGGTCGTGCGCTCCGGAAGAGCGCGCTATGTCGGCGTGTCGAACTGGATGGGCTTCCGGCTCGCGCGCGCCATCGGCCGCACGGAAGTGAAGAACCTCGCGCGCGTGTCGTCGGTGCAGCCGCGCTACAATCTTCTCTTCCGCACCTTCGAGCGCGATCTCCTGCCGCTCTGCCACGAAGAAGGCGTGGCCGTCATCCCCTACAATCCGCTCGCCGGCGGGCTGCTCACCGGCAAGCACAAGCAGAGCGAACTGGGCTCAGGCCGCTTCACGCTCGGCAATGCCGGCAGCATGTATCAGGCGCGCTACTGGCACGAGCGCGAATTCCAGACGATCGAAGACATCCGTGCGCTGGCGAAAGATGCCGGGCTCAGCATGACGACGCTGGCCGTCGCCTGGGTGCTCGCGAACCCCGCGATCACGGCGCCCATCATCGGCGCAAGCAAACCCGAACAGCTGGCCGACAATCTGGCTGCCGTCGAAGTCGCGCTCGATGCCGATCTCAAGAAAAAGCTCGACGAATTGACGCTGGTCTGGCGCGCGGTGGACGCGGAGCGGTAAGGGAGTTGGTCCCGGCCATTTGGCTTGCTGGGACCGCCGGCGTCCCGCCGGCACCAGCGGGTTCAGTTGGACGATGCCGGCAAGATGCCGGCGGTCCCAGAAAGAAACTCCGGCGTTGAGACATCTTGCTGGGACCGCCGACGTCCCGCCGGCACCAGCGGGTTCAGTTGGACGATGCCGGCAAGATGCCGGCGGTCCCAGAAAGAAACTCCGGCGTTGCGACATCTTGCTGGGACCGCCGGCGTCCCGCCGGCATTGCCCCAGCAAGATAGTTCGCGAAGATCGCGGCGAAGTTCTGAGACTGTCGGGCGCTAGCCTCACAGGATGAGCATCTTTCTGGGACCGCCGGCGTCCCGCCGGCATAAGGGCTGGTTCGAGCGCGGATATCTCCCGCATTTCGACGGCGGCGCGGTCGTTCAAGCCATCACCTTCCGGCTGGCGGACAGCCTGCCACGCGAAGTCTACAAGCATGTCCTGAGCCTTGCCGAGGACGGCGAGCGGCAGGGACTGATGCATCGGCTGATCGACGAAGGTCGCGGCTGCTGCTTGCTCAGGACGCCGGAGAACGCCGCGATCGTCGCGAATGCGCTACGTTTCTTCGACGGCGAGCGTTATAAGCTGTTGGCTTGGGTGATTATGCCGAACCATGTGCATGCGATGGTCGAGCAGATCGAAGGCCATCGCCTCGATCGAATCGTGCATTCGTGGAAATCATTCACGGCGAAGCAGATCAATCGCAGGCTTGATTCGGATGGACGCGTCTGGGCGCGGGACTATTTCGATCGTTACGTCCGCGACGAGCGGCATTATTTCAATGCGCTCTATTACATCGAGAACAATCCGGTGAAGGCTGGCCTCGTCAGGTTGGCGGAAGATTGGGCCTACTCGTCGGCAGCAGGACGGCTGAAATAGTAATGCCGGCAAGATGCCGGCGGTCCCAGAAAGAAACTCCGGCGTTGAAGCATCTTTCTGGGACCGCCGGCGTCCCGCCGGCACAGCGGGTTCAGTTGTACGATGCCGGCAAGATGCCGCGGTCCCGGAAAGCTCAGCGCCACCCATCGCCCGGCTTTCGACGATGCCTCGCTTCCGGGATTAGCATCCGCATCCGCCGGCAGAAATTCCTGAGCGCCACTTCCTTTTCGCTGAGCGGGCCTATGGCGAAGCTCCGGGACGCCATGCCCTCCTGCACGCGCCCGATCAGCTTCGTGTCCTCGGCGTTGACCCGCCGGTTGATGCGCCAGTTGAGATAGCGGGCGGCTTTCATCTCGCGGCGATCGTCGGGAACGACGTAGGCGATCTCGCGGATCAGCGTTTCGGTGGGCGAGACGGGAAGCCACTGCATGAAATCGATCTGGTCGGGATAGATGTCGAAGGCGATGTTCGGCCAGAGCTTGAAATAGGTCCACAGACGCTGGCGCTCCGGCGGCAGATGCGCAACCCGCGGCAGGAAGTGCTGATAGGCGCGCTCGGAGAGATTGGCTGACGGGCGATCGAGGATCGGTCCCCACATCTTGTCGACATACTCCGACGCTTCGACGCCGTAACCATCCTCCATCAGGCGCTTGAGACCGGGATGGGCGACCGCGATGTGAAGCCCGTCGGAATAATTGTCGCCGACATTTTTCCAATTCACCTTGCGCGGTCTCAGCGTCACGCGGCCTAACGCGCGCAGCGCCTCGAAACGATAGAGCGCGATCTCATGCCGATAGGGCGCCATCATGTCGGCAACCGACGGACCGCCGCCCTGCAGCCGGACGAAGATGAACTTCTGAAAGACTTCCAGTTCGACCGGCGCGAGGCCGAGCTTTGCTGTGTCCAGCGGGCCGTAGGTTTCCCGCTGCGGAATCCCCCGCAGACTGCCGTCGAGATTGTAGGTCCAGGCGTGATAGGGACAGACCAGCGTCTTCGCGCAACCGGATGCGCCGTCGAGGATCCGCGAGCCGCGGTGACGGCAGACATTGGTGAAGGCGCGCAGGGCGTTGTCGTGGCCGCGAGTGACGACGACGCTTTCGCCGATGTAATCGAGCGTGTGATAGTCGCCCGGCTCCGGCACGTCGCTTTCGTGGCAGACGATCTGCCACGATGGACGGAAGACGCGGTCGATCTCGACTGCGAAGAAATCGGGATCGGAATAGGTCCAGGCCGGCAGGCTCCAGCCTTCCTCCGCATCGGCGATGTCGGAACCGCCGCCCCGCGCCATTGTCCGCGTCGTCCCATCCGTCATCGCCGTCTCCTACATCCTTGTAAGACAACAAGAACCGGCCGCCAAATCGTGGCTGCGTTTCGTTTTGCGGTCGCGAGGAACGCGGCGGTTGCCGCTTCTCTATTGTGAGCCGCGCACATTGGAGACTACTCTTTTACTGGACGAGGTAGGCATTTTGCGCCCGCGTAAAAGGATAGAGCAGAAGAACCCAAGAACGCAGAGGAGGAGCCCATGCGCGGCGTGTTCGGCTTTCTCGCGAAGAGAACCTGGCTTTTGGGAATTGCGCTTGCATTCGCCATTGCGGGGCCGGCGCGCTCGCAGGACGGTCCCAAAGCGTTCAAAATCTGCAAGAACCAGACCTATGCGCTGTGCGCGCTGGCAAGCTGCTTCGTCTTCGACAAGGTTTCCTACTGCAAATGCGACGTGAAGCAGGGCGACAGCATCAGCCTGCCGCTCAAATACGACGGGCAGGACGTCTGCTCCGTCAATGCGGCGGGCGCCGCGAACGGCACCATGGTGAGCACGTTCAGCCCGCCACCCGCGGCGATCGAGCCGCACGGCGACAAGGCGCTCTATACCTGCCCGGCCGGCACGTCGAACGGCGCCTATGCGCAATGCGACGGCGGCATCTGCTTCAGGGCCACCGCCGGTCAGACCTTTCCCGGCTTCGACAGGCCGCTGACCAGGGACGAGATCATCTGCTCCTGCCCGATCACGACGGCCGATCCGTCGACGGCCAAGACCGGTTACCAGATCGCGGGGCCTTATCCGTGTCAGACGTCGTTTTTCCAGTACTGCGGGAGCGCGACCGCCAATGCGAAAACGGGTTCGACGATTTATGTCGGCGCGCCCACGGGTTCGGCGCGTCATCTGACGCGCGCGTTGACGGGAACCGAACCGCCCTTCAACGAATGCCGCATGCCGCCCACTTCGAGCCCGCCGCCCGCGCCATAGCGTCGGCGGCGCCGGCGCGGAGCGTTTCGCCACAATCCGTCGCCGGTTTGTAGACACAAATCGTGACTGTCCCCCAACTGTTGCTCTTCACAGGGGCCCGCGGCGCGCGCAGACTCGCGTCTCGTTCTTTGAAATTGTGAAGACATCTGCAGCTCCGCTGACGGCGGCGGGCGCGCTTTGCCGCGAAAAAGATTCACCACAGAGGCACAGAGGCGCCGAGATAGCGAGTTCGTCTGCGACGGCAGCGCTCATCTTGCAGACGAATTCTGCGCGCAAAGCGCGCAACAAGTATTGTCGGCGGCGACACGCGCCTTTTGCGGTCTGCGCCGTCATCTCGGTGCCTCTGTGCCTCTGTGGTGAATCTTCTTTCGCGACGTCCGCTGCGCGCCGGGAAAGTACGTACACGGACGAATAACTCCCTGCGCGGCCCTGTTTTTCGACATGGCCGGTCGAAGCGAAATGCGGGAAATGCCGACGGCACAGGCCTTAAACGCAGGCGCCGCGCGGGCGCAAAATTGCGTCGCCCTGTTCGCAGCCCTGTTCGCAGGGCGAACCTGCAAGGTGTTCGAAAGGGCAACGCGGAATCAAACGGCGTCAGTCCCCGTTCGCCGCCGCTTCGTAGGCTTCGCTGGTCGCCAGCCACCGCGCTTCGGCGGCGTCGAGCTTCTTCCGGGCATCGGCGCGTTTCTTGGAGACGGCCGCACCCTTGGCGGGATCCTTCGTGAAGAGGAGCGGATCGGACAGCGCCTTGTCGAGCTTGGCGATCTCGGCGTTCAGCGCGGCGACCTGCGCTTCGGCGGCTTCGACCTTGTCCTTCAGCGGCTTCAACTGACGGCGGCGTTCCGCGGAATCGCGGCGGGTGGTTTCCGGCTTCACGGGCGCGGCGGCGCGCGCGATCGCCGGCTCGCGATCCTTGGTCAGCAGGAAGCGGCGATAATCGTCGAGGTCGCCGTCGAACGGTTCGACGCCGCCGTTGGCCACCAGAAACAGCCGCTCCGCCGTCGCTTCGATGAGCCGCCGATCGTGGCTGATCAGCACGACCGCGCCTTCGAACTCGTTGAGCGCGTCGAGCAATTGTTCGCGCGCGTCGATGTCGAGATGGTTGGTGGGCTCGTCGAGCAGGAGCAGGTTCGGCTTGTCGAGCGTCGCCAGCGCCAGCATCAGCCGCGCGCGTTCGCCGCCGGAGAGCTTGCCCACTTGCGTTTTCGCTTTGTCGGCCGAGAAGCCGAAGCCGCCCAACCGCGTGCGGACTTCCTGCTCGGTGAATTTCGGACGCAGCCGCGCCAGCGTCTGGATCGGCGTGGCGTGGGCGTCGAGCTCGTCGAGCTGGTGCTGCGCGAAATAGCCGGTGGTCAGCTTCTTCGAGCGGACCTGATCGCCCGCCATCGCTTCGAGCTTGCCGGCGAGGAGCTTCGCCATGGTCGATTTGCCGTTGCCGTTCTGGCCCAGAAGCGCAATGCGGTCGTCGGGATCGAGCCTGAGCGACACATTCGACAGCACGGGCTTGCCCGGCGCGTAACCGACCGCCACATGCTCCAGCGTCAGCAGCGGCGGGCTCGTTTCGTCGGGCCGCGGCAGCCTGATCGGCTGCACGTGCTCGTCGAGCGGGATGTCGATGGTCTTCATGCGCGCCAGCATCTTGAGGCGGCTCTGCGCCTGGCGCGCTTTGGACGCCTTGTAACGGAAACGGTCGACGAAGTCCTGCATGTGCTTGCGCTGGGCTTCCTGCTTCTTCGCGAAAGCCTGGTCGAGCGCGCGCCGTGCGGCCCGCGTTTCCACGAAGGTGTCGTAATTGCCGGAGTAGAGCGTGAGCTTGCCATGCTCGAGATGCAGGATGAATTCGGCGGCCGTGTTCAGGAGATCGCGGTCGTGGCTGACGATGAGAACCGTGCCGCGATAACGGCGCAGAAATTCCTCGAGCCACATGACGCCTTCGAGGTCGAGATAGTTGGTGGGCTCGTCGAGCAGCAGAAGATCGGGCGCCGCGAAAAGGATCGAGGCCAGCGCCACGCGCATGCGCCAGCCGCCGGAAAATTCCGCGCAAGGCCTGAGCTGCGCTTCGGCCGAAAACCCGAGACCGGCCAGGATGGAGGCCGCACGCGCCGGCGCCGAATAGGCGTCGATCGCATCGAGCCGCGCGTGGATGTCGCCGAGCTTGTGGCCGTCCGTCTCGGTTTCGGCATCGGCCAGAAGCTGGGTGCGCTCGACGTCGGCGGCCAGCACCGTATCGAGCAGGCTTTCGGGACCGCCCGGTGCTTCCTGCGCCACGGCACCGATGCGCCAGCTCGCGGGCTTGGAGATCTCGCCGAGATCGGGCTGGGCCTCGCGCAGAATAAGCTTAAGAAGCGTCGACTTGCCCGCGCCGTTGCGGCCCACGAGGCCGATGCGCCGCCCGGCGGGCAGGCGCGCGGACGCACCGCGCAAAATCTCGCGGCCAGCAATCCGGTAGGTGAGGTCGTCGATGGTCAGCACAATACTGTCACGCAAAATGGATGGCCGCGGGCCATGGAAGCCGGGGCTTCTACCCCATGCCTTGCGGCCAAGCCAACCCGCTTCTATAAGGCCGCACCTTTCCAGATAGACGGAGTTTTCTATGGCGGTTGAGCGCACGCTCTCGATCATCAAGCCGGATGCCACAAGGCGGAACCTGACGGGCCAGATCGTCGCCCGCTTCGAAAGCGCAGGGCTTAAGGTCGTCGCCCAGCGGCGCATGCGCCTTTCGACGGCGCAGGCCGAAGCGTTCTACGCGGTCCACAAGGCGCGGCCGTTCTTCAAGAGCCTCGTCGAGTTCATGACGTCGGGGCCCGTCGTGGTCCAGGTGCTCGAGGGCGAGAACGCCATCGCCAGGAACCGCGAAGTGATGGGCGCCACGGATCCCGCGAAGGCGGCGCCCGGCACCATCCGCAAGGACTTCGCGGAATCGATCGAGGCCAATTCCTGCCACGGTTCGGATGCGGCGGAGACGGCGGCGAACGAGATCAGGTTCTTCTTCAGCGATCTCGACATCGTCGGCTGACATCAATCGACGCGGGGAGGCTTCCATCATGAACGGCAAAACGGTCGTCATCACAGGAGCCACCTCCGGCATCGGCGAAGTCGCGGCCGACCGTCTGGCCGCCAAAGGCGCGCGCATCGTCTTCATTGCACGCGATCCGAAGCGCGGCGAGGAAACGCTCAAGCATCTGAACGCCATCGCGCCCGGCCAGCCGCACAAGGCGTATTATGGCGATCTTTCGCGCCTCTCCGAAATGAAGCGCGTGGGCGCGGAGATCGCGGCGGGCGAGCCCCAGATCGATGTGCTGATCAACAATGCCGGCGCCGCCTTCATGACGCGGCAGGTAACGGAAGATGGGCTCGAAAAGACCTTCGCGCTCAACCACATGTCCTATTTCGTGCTGACGGCGCTCCTGCGTCCGCGCCTGCGTGCGAGCGGGCGCATCGTCTCGACGGCGTCGACGGCACATCGCGGCACGCATCTGGATTTCACCGATCTGCAGTCCGAGAAACGCTATTCCGGCTTCTCGGTCTACGGCCGCTCCAAGCTCTGCAACATCCTCTTCACCCGGGAGCTGGCGCGGCGTCTCGCGGGCACGGGAATCACGGCGAACTGTCTGCACCCGGGCTTCGTCGCCACGCGCTTCGGCAATGCGAATGGCGGGCTGTTTGCAATCGCGCTGGGCCTTGCCAAGAATTTCGCGCTGTCGCCGGAACAGGGTGCGAGCACGATCATTTACCTCGCATCGTCACCGGAAGTAGAAACCTTAAGCGGTCTTTACTTCGACAAGTGCAAGCCCGTGACGCCGTCGCGGGAAGCGCAGAACGACGCGGACGCTAAAACCCTATGGGGCGTTTCGGAAAAAATTTCGGGCGTGAGCGTGTAGGACAGAGCCCAACTTTACAAAAAATTCGGCGCCCTACGACATTTCGCGACCGGTTGGTCATGTTTCGGCCGCAAGCGAAATGATAAATTCCGCACGCATTGGAAAGCAGCAGGTGTTTCATGTCCTCCTTGAAGTTACTTCTCGCCGCGGCCTCGATCGCGGTGTTCACCGCGCCGGCCGCGTTCGCCCAGTCCGCGCCGCCGCCCGACGGTGCTCAGCAGCAGCATGCCTGGCATAAGCCGAGCCCGGAACAGATGGCGGCATGGCATGCGGAACGCTGCAAGAGCCGTTATGCGCGCGTCGCCGGCAAACTTGCCTATCTGCAGGCCGACCTTTCCATTACGGACGCGCAGCGCGGCGCGTTCGATCAGTGGAAGGGCGTCGTCCTCTCATCCGCCAAGGCGCATTCGGATGCGTGTCTCGCGCACATGGCCGACGGCAAAGCGATGATGCATCACCACGATGCGCTCGAACGCAACGCACGCATGCAGAAGATGCTGGAAGGCAAGCTGGCGGAGCTGAAAGCCGAGCGTCCGGCGCTGGAAAGCCTCTACGCGTCGCTGACGCCCGATCAGAAGCAAGAGTTCGATCGTGCGGCAGCGTTCGGTCATCACCATGGCCATCACATGGGTCACGGGATGGGCGGCCAACGTTTTGGCCGTGACGGCGGCTGGCAGCAGCGCGCGCCCGGCTGATAACGCTAGGCCAGTGGATTGAACAACGCGCCCGTGTTCGCCGGCATGCCGGTGAAGCGGGCGCGCCCGTTTTCGAGCGCCACGCGTCCGCCCGCTAGAAGTTCCAGCGCCAGCGGATAGAGTCTGTGCTCGGCATCGAGCGTCCGTGCCGCGAGCGTCTCTTCATTGTCGTCCGCGAAGACCGGTACGGCAGCCTGTGCGATGATCGCGCCGGAATCGATCTCGGGCACCACGAAATGCACGGTGCAGCCCGAAATGCGCACGCCCGCATCCAGCACCTGCCGGTGCACGTGCAGACCTTTGAACGCAGGCAGCAGCGAGGGGTGGATGTTGATCAGCCGTCCTTCCCAATTGCGCACGAACGTATCCGACAGGACGCGCATGAAGCCCGCGAGGCAGACAAGCTCGATGCCGTCCTGCCTGAGCGCCTTTTCGATCTCGCCGTCGAAAGATTCCCGTGTGGCGTGGCCGCGATGCGAAACCGTCTTCGTGGGAATGCCGGCTGTGGCCGCGCGCGCCAGGCCCGGCGCGTCCGCGACGTTCGACAGCACGAGCGCGATTTGGGCCGAGTAGGCCGGATCGGCTGCCGCCTCGATCAGAGCCTGGAGGTTGCTGCCGCGTCCCGAGATAAGAATGGCCGTGCGCTTCTTCGCCGTCACAGCGCGAGCTTGCCCCGATAGGCAACCTTCGGCTCACCTTCGCCTTTGATCAGCGTGCCGATGACGGTCGCGTCCTGGCCGTGTTTGGCGAAAGCGGCGATCGCTTCATTGGCCTTGTCCGGCGCCACGATCGCGATCAGGCCGATACCGCAGTTGAAGGTGCGCAGCATTTCGCGTTCTTCGATACGGGCCGATTTCGACAGCCACGCGAAAACCGGCTTCGGCGTCCACGTCGTCAGGTCGATTTCGGCATCGACGCCGGAGGGAATCGCGCGCGGAAGATTGTCGGTGATGCCGCCGCCGGTGATGTGGGCGAGGCCGTGCACCCCGCCCGCCGCGATCGCCGCCAGCGCGCTCTTCACATAAAGCGCCGTCGGCGTCAGCAAGGCTTCACCGAGCGAGACGTCGTGCGCGAAGGGCGCCCGTGCGTCGTAGGAGAGTTTGGTTTCCGCCACCACGCGGCGCACCAGCGAATAACCGTTCGAATGCACGCCCGAAGACGCCACGCCGAGCACGATGTCGCCCGCGCGCATGCGATCGGTCTTCGGCAGAATTTTCTCGCGTTCGACGGCGCCCACGGAGAAACCCGCGAGATCGAAATCGTCCTCGGCGTAGAGCCCCGGCATCTCCGCCGTCTCGCCGCCGATCAGCGCGCAGCCGGACTCGCGGCACGCCTTGGCGATGCCTTCGACCACGACCGCCGCATCGTCGACGTTGAGTTTTCCGCTCGCGTAATAGTCGAGGAAGAACAGCGGCTCGGCGCCCTGCACCACGATGTCGTTCACACACATGGCGACCAGATCCTGGCCGAGCGTCTGAAACCGGCGGGTCTCGATGGCGATTCTCAGCTTGGTGCCCACGCCGTCGGTCGACGCGACCAGCACGGGATCGTTGAAGCCGGCGGCCCTGAGATCGAAGAGCCCGCCGAAGCCGCCCAGCGCCGCGTCCGCGCCGGGCCGCCGTGTCGCTTTCGCGAAGGGAGCAATTCGATCGACCAGCGCGTCGCCGCGGTCGATATCGACGCCCGCGTCCTTGTAGGTGAGAGAATTCTTGCCGCGATCAGAGGTCATCGGAGGCCATGGCGCCGGGTCGCCCCCCGTTTAAGGGTGCGGCCCCCAAGTCGCAAGACGGTCACATTGGGCAATATCGCCGCCGCCCAGCCTCCGCAGGCTTCCTAGGCCGAAAGTCGCCCGGTATAGTTTGCTTCGGCCCAAAGGTCTCCCCATGCAGCGCATTGCTTTCGTCCTCATGCTCGGTCTCGCATGTGCGGTCTCCCTCGCCGGAGCGCATGCCGCAGACGACCCCTTTACCGTCTCCAACGTCCCTGTCGACGCGACTGCCGCCTCCGCCAGCGTCGCCGAGAACATCGCCATCACTCAGGGCCGCGGCCGCGCCTGGGTCACGCTCTACAAGCGCCTCACCAAGCAGCAGGACTGGACGCGCCTGCCGCAGCTCGACGACATCACGCTGGAGCGGATGATCAAAAACTACGTGGTGACCAACGAGCGCCGCTCGACGACGCGCTACGTCGCCAATGTCAGCTATGAGTTCAATCCGGATGCCGTGCGCCGCCTCCTCCGGGCGCAGAACATCGCCTATGTGGACGTCGACGCGAAACCGGTCCTGGTGATTCCCATGGCGCCCGGCTATTCGGCGCGCGCGCCGTGGACGCAGCTCTGGGCCCAGGCGAAATATGCGAATGGTGCGGTTCCGCTGTTGGTTCCAGTGGGCGATCCGCTCGATGCCCAGGCGCTGGGCGCGATCAATTTCGCGACGGCGCAATGGCAGGACGTCGAACCCGCCGCATCGCGCGTGCATGCGACGGATGCCTTCCTGGTGCAGGCTGCAGCCGGCCGGGGCAACATCACGGTAGCCATACGCCGATTGGGGCCCGGCGTGCCGACACCCATCCCGAACGTCGTCGTGCCCGTCCGCCCGGGCGAGAGCGCGCAACAGGCTTATGCCGCAGCGGCCGACGCCGCTGCCGTGTCCATCGTCGAAATCTGGAAGTCGCATTCGGCGATCGATTTCAGCAAGCGCTTCAAGCTGACGGCGGACGCGCACATCGCCTCGCTGGCCGATTGGGGCGCGCTGATGCAGAAGCTGTCGACGATCCCGACCATCACCGAAGTGCAGGTGATCGCGATGGACCTCGGCGAAGCCCGTATCGCGATCACCTATGTGGGCACACCCGAGCAGTTGCAGGCAATGGCCGCGCAATCGAGCGTCGATCTTTCGAATAGCGGTGGAGGGTGGCAGCTCGCCGTGCAGGCAGAGCCCGCCCCCACGCCAACGCCCGCGCCGCAGTGAACGGCCTTTTCAAACATCTGCCCAACCTCCTTACGGGATTGCGTCTCGCTTCGGCGCCTGCGGTGGCGCTGCTTCTGATCGGCGGCAACGATCGCGCGGCGCTCGGCATCTTCGCGCTCGCGGGCCTAAGCGACGCCGCGGACGGCTTTCTCGCCAAGCGGTTCGGCTTTGCGACGCGGTTCGGACGCTTTCTCGATCCCGCGGCAGACAAGCTTCTGATGCTCGCGTCGTTCCTCACGCTCACGCTGATGGGCATAGCGCCGCTGTGGCTGACGGCCATCGTGATCGGCCGCGACATCGCCATCGTGCTCGGCGTGGTCCTGATCGTCCTTCTCGAATTGCCCGTCTTGGTAACGCCACTCTTCATCGGCAAGGTCAGCACCGCCTGCCAGATCGGCTATGTCGCCTTCGCGCTCGTGCTACTGTCGTTCGGGATCGGGTGGCGGGCCGCGCTCGGCTTCGCCGGCGCGCTGACTGCGGCCGCGACGCTTCTCTCCTGGCTCGCTTACGGACAGGTTCTTCTCGCGGCGGTCTGGAAGCGCGGCCGGGCTTAAGGAGCCACACTTGCCTTCGCAACTCGTCCTGCCGCTGGTCTCGATGCCGTCCGTGGCGCGCAGCGATTTCATCGTGGCACCGGGCAACGAACAGGCGGTCGCCCTGATCGATTCTTGGCCGAACTGGCCCGTCGGCGTCGCCGTCGTCTACGGCCCGTCGGGCTCGGGCAAGACGCATCTCGTCTCGATCTGGCAGACCATGTCCGAAGCGCGGGTCGTGTCCGCTGCGGCGCTGGAAGGCGAAACGGCCGGTCAGCGCGGTGCCGTCGCCGTCGAAGACGTCGACTCCTGTCCCGCGACCGAGGCGCGCGACGTACGGCTTTTTCAGCTCATCGAGGGCTCGTCTCCGGCGATACCGCTGCTCCTGACGGGCCGGGAAGCGCCCGCGGCCTGGCCGACCGCGCTGCCCGATCTGGCCTCGCGCTTTTCGGCGGCCCTGAGCTTTTCGCTTTGGAAGCCGGACGACGCGCTATTGGCCGCGCTGGCGAACAAGCTCCTGGCCGACCGCCAACTTGTCGTACCTCCGGCAGTCGTGGCCCGGATGCTCCAGTCCCTGGAGAGAACCCCGCAGGCGGTGCGGGATTTCATCGCCCGCGCGGACGCCAGGGCCCTCTCCGAGGCGCGGCCGATCACGCTTTCCCTGGTGCGCGAACTGATAGTCGAGGAAGACGGAGGGTTGTCATGACAGATTTACCCCGCTGGTCTAGGGTCTTGTGGGCCCGCCTATGAACCCCAAAATGGCCAAGACAAAATTGAACCTCGAATCGCCCCCTGGCGCTACCGAAGAGGGATTCCTCCCGGACCTCAGCCCCGCCTCCTCATCCTTCAAGGTCGAGACGACCTCTACCGACCGGTTCATCAACCGCGAACTGTCCTGGCTGGCCTTCAACCGGCGCGTCCTGGAAGAGGCGCACAATCAGCGCCATCCGCTTCTGGAGCGGCTCAGGTTCCTTTCCATTTCCGCGTCGAACCTCGACGAGTTCTACATGGTGCGCGTGGCCGGCCTGAAAGGCATGGTCGCGGCGGGCGTTTCCACCGTCAGCGATGACGGGCTCACGCCGGAGCTGCAGATCGGCAAGGTCGAGCAGGTGGCGGGCCGCCTGATTAGCGACCAGCAGGAGATGTGGGCGTCGCTGCGCGCCGAGCTTCGCGACGCGGGCATCGCGGTTTTGAGCCCCGACGAATTGACCGACGCCGACCGCGCCTGGCTCGATACCGAATTCCGCGAAGAGATGTTTCCGGTTCTGACGCCTTTGGCGATCGATCCGGCGCATCCGTTTCCGTTCATCCCCAACCTCGGTTTCACGCTGGCACTGCGTCTGACGCGCAAGCGCGACGGCAAGACCGTGACCGCGCTCATTCCCGTGCCGCAGCAGCTGACCCGTTTCGTTCGCCTGCCGTCGGAAAGCGAGAAAGCGCGCTTCATCGCGCTCGAAACCGTCATTGGCCTTTATCTGCACCGTCTGTTCCCGGGCCACACAGTCATCGGCTCCGGCCTCTTCCGCATCGTGCGCGACAGCGACGTGGAAATCGAAGAAGAAGCTGAAGATTTGGTGCGGCTGTTCGAAACGCTGCTGAAACGGCGCCGCCGCGGCTCCGTGATCCAGATGGTGTGCAACAGCTCGATGCCCGCCGATCTCCGCCATTTTATCGCCGATCACTTGAGCCTCACCAGCGCCGAGATCGTCATCGTCGATCAGCTGATCGGCCTTTCCGATACGCGCCGCCTCATTCTGCCCGAGCGGCCCGATCTGCAGTTCAAGCCGCTCAATGCGCGCTTTCCCGAGCGCATCCGCGACCACGGCGGGGACTGCTTTGCGGCGATCCGCGCCAAAGATCTTATCGTGCATCATCCTTTCGAGAGCTTCGACGTGGTGGTGCAGTTCCTGCGCCAGGCCGCCGCCGATCCGGGTGTCGTCGCCATCAAGCAAACGCTCTACCGCACCTCGCAGGATTCTCCGATCGTCAAGGCGCTGATCGAGGCCGCGGACGCCGGCAAATCCGTCACGGCTCTGGTCGAACTCAAAGCGCGTTTCGACGAAGCCGCCAACATCCAGTGGGCGCGCGATCTCGAACGCGCCGGCGTGCAGGTGGTCTACGGATTCATCGAGCTTAAGACGCACGCAAAGGTGAGCCTCGTCGTGCGCCGCGAAGGCGGCCAGCTGCGCACCTATGTTCATTTCGGAACAGGCAACTACCATCCGGTCACGGCGAAGGTTTATACCGACCTTTCGCTGTTCTCCGCCGATCCCGCGCTCGGCCGCGACGCGGCGCAGCTGTTCAATTTCGTCACAGGCTACGCCGAACCGTCGGGCCTGGAAAAGATCGCCATCTCGCCATTGACGCTGCGCGGCAAGCTGATCGACAGCATCCAGGAAGAGATCGCGCACGTACGTGCGGGACGTCCGGCTGCGATCTGGGCCAAGCTCAACTCGCTCGTCGACGCCAAGCTGATCGATGCGCTCTACATGGCGAGCCAGGCCGGCGTGCGCATCGAACTCGTCGTGCGCGGCATTTGCTGCCTCAGGCCCGGCGTGCCCGGATTGTCCGAAAACATCCGCGTCAAAAGCATCGTCGGCCGTTTTCTTGAGCATGGCCGGATTGTGTGCTTCGGCAGCGGCCACGGCCTGCCGTCACCCAGGGCGAAGGTCTACATCTCGTCGGCCGACTGGATGCCGCGCAACCTCGACCGCCGTGTCGAGGCGCTGGTTCCCATCGAGAATCCCACGGTCCACGAGCAGGTGCTCGACCAGATCATGGTTGCGCTGCTCAAGGACCAGGCGCAGAGCTGGCAGATGATGCCCGACAGCACCTATGTCCGCGACCCGCTGGCAATGGCACCGGACGCGTTTTGTGCGCATACTTACTTCATGACGAATCCTTCTCTGTCCGGTCGCGGCCGCGCTCTCAAGATCGATCAGCCGCGATCGGTGGTTGTTCCCTCGCGGCGCGATTAGTATGGCATCCATGCTTTCCGCGGCCGCCCTCGATGCGCGGGGGCCCGGTCCTGCGCGCAGTGCGCGCGGCCGCAACGGGCCCGTCGCCATTGTCGACATCGGATCGAACTCCGTCCGTCTCGTGATCTACGAGTCCGCCACGCGTACGCCGGCCGTCGTCCACAACGAAAAGGCCATCTGCGCCATCGGCCGCAACATGGTCTCGACCGGCGAGTTGAACGACGAAGGCATCGGCCTTGCGCTGGAAGCGCTGGGCCGTTTCCGTATGCTGGCCGATGCGCACGGCATCGAAATCCGCGAAGCGGTGGCGACGGCCGCCGCCCGCGATGCGTCCAACGGCCATGAATTCGTCCGCCGCGCCGAAGCGACGTGGGGCGGCACCATTCGCGTGCTGTCCGGCGAAGAGGAAGCGCGCCTGGCGGCGGAAGGCGTTCTGGCCGGCATCCCGAAAGCGGCCGGTCTCGTAGCCGACTTAGGCGGCGGCAGCCTCGACATGGTGACGGTCAGCGAAGGCCGCACGGGCGACGCGCTGACGCTGCCATTCGGCCCCTTGCGCCTGATGGATCTCGCCAAGGGCAATGCGGACAAGGCGCGTGGCATCGTGGATGACGGCCTCGACGCCATCGATGATCTGAAATCGCTGGAAGGCGGTTCGCTCTACGCAGTGGGGGGCGTGTGGCGAAGCCTGGCGCGCGTCGACATGGAAGAGGTCGGATATCCCATTCATGTGCTGCACGGCTATCAGATCCCGCGCGCCCGCGCGCTGAAACTCTGCAAGGTCGTGGCCCAGCTTTCCAAGAAGTCGCTCGACAAGATGAAGATAGTGTCGCGGCGGCGCGCGGAATCTTTGCCGTACGGTGCCATCGTCCTCGAGCGGCTGCTGCTGGCGACCGATCTGCGCGAGATCGTGATCTCGGCTTACGGCCTTCGCGAAGGCCTTCTGTTCGAGAAATTGTCGGCGGACGAACGCGCGCGCGATCCCTTGATCGAATTCGCCGCGGCCACCAACACCCGCATCAGCCGTACGCCCGCCCATGCCGAAGAAATCTACGAATGGGCGTCGCCCTTGTTCGCCAGCGAACGCCCCGACGAACAGCGTGTGCGCCAGGCAGCTTGCCTCTTCTCCGACATTGGCTGGCGCAGGCATCCCGACGACCGCGCGCTCGGCGCCTTCAGCCAGGTCCTGACCGCACCCTTCGCCGGGGCCGGCCATCGCGCGCGCGCCGTGATCGCGGCGGCCGTCTTCTATCGTTACTCGGGCGACGAGGATTTCCCCCGGGAACTGGCGCTGGGCGACCTCCTGAGCGAAGACGATTCCATGCTGGCGCGGCGCATCGGTCTTGCGGCGCGGCTGGCCTTCGCACTTTCGGCCTCGGCCGTCGGCGAGTTGCAACACTATAAATTGAGGCTGACGCCGACCCGCGTGCTTCTGGAAGTTCCGAGGCGGAGAGCCTCGATTGCCGGCGAGCCGGTCCAGAAACGCCTGGGCGAAGTCGCCTCAATCCTTGGCAGGAAAGGCGAAATCCTTATCGGTTAAGCTTGCGCCGTGAGGGCGGAAGGGTCTTTAAGGGGCCGTCCCCGAGGGATGCAACATCGGCCGCGCGGATCGCGGTCAAAGGAGAGAGTTCCATGGGTGCGCTTAGCATCTGGCATATCCTGATCCTGGCGATCGTCGCGGTGCTGCTGTTCGGCGGCCGGGGCAAGATTTCCGACCTGATGGGCGACGTGGCCAAAGGCATCAAAAGCTTCCGGCAGGGCCTCAGCGACCACGACGAAGAAGCACATCGCATTTCGACCGAGCGCCGCGACGACGTAGCGGCGAAAAAGGACCAGTAATCGGTCCGTCCGGCGCGCCATGTTCTTCGACCTCAGCTGGAGCCACATACTCCTCTTCCTGATCATCACTCTGGTCGTGGTCGGTCCGAAGGACTTGCCCAGAATGATGCGGATCGCGGGACAGTGGATGGGCAGGGCGCGCGCAATGGCCAACCAGTTGCGCAAGAGCTTCGATGAAATGGCGCGGCAATCCGAGCTCGAGGAATTGCGCGCGGAGATCAGCGCCCTGCGCCAGGACCGTCCGCTTGCGGGCGTCGAGCAATCGCTGCACCAATCGATCCTGCCGCCGGTCGATCTGGCGCCGCCCGCCGAGAACGTTTCCGCACCCGCCGGTCATCCGGAACTCATGACGGCCACGCC
The DNA here is from genome assembly GCA_035504555.1 of Rhizomicrobium sp. Lineage (GTDB taxonomy): Bacteria > Pseudomonadota > Alphaproteobacteria > Micropepsales > Micropepsaceae > Rhizomicrobium. Next base: position 177,813 of record DATJRP010000001.1, read on the forward strand.
GCCTGAGCACGACGGGAAATCATGAACGCAGCATCGCCCGAAGACGAAGCCGCCATCGAGGCGACGAAAGCGCCGCTGCTCGAACATCTCGTCGAGCTGCGCAAGCGTCTCATGTGGTCGATCGTGTCGTTTCTGTGCGCCTTCGGCATCTGCTTCTTCTTCGCGAAGGACATCTATCTGTTTCTCGAGGGGCCGTTGGCGCATCAGCTCGCGGGCCAGAACCAGCGGCTGATCTACACGGCGCTGCCCGACGTATTCTTCACCTACGTCAAAGTCGGCATGTTCGCCGGTCTCGGTCTGTCGTTTCCGCTCATCGCAGCCCAGCTCTGGATGTTCGTGGCGCCCGGCCTTTACAAGCACGAGAAGCGCGCGTTTCTGCCGTTCCTTGTGGCGACGCCCGCAATGTTCGCGCTGGGCGCGGCCTTCGTCTATTACATCCTGCTGCCGTTCGCGATTAAATTCTTCCTCAGCTTCGAGACGACGGGCGGCGCGAACACGCTCCCCATCCAGCTGCAGGCGCGCGTCAACGAATATCTCGATTTCGTCATGACGCTCATCATCGTCTTCGGTCTCTGTTTCCAATTGCCGGTGCTGCTGTCGCTTCTGGGACGCGTGGGCATCATCACGAGCAAGCAGTTGCGCTCCGTCTGGCGCTACGCCGTCGTGGGCATTGTCGGCGTCGCCGCGATCATCACGCCGCCGGATCCGCTCAGCATGATGAGCCTGGTCGTGCCGCTGATCGGCCTTTACGGCATCTCCATCCTCTGCGTCGCGCTGATCGAGCGTGGGCGTGCCAAGGAAGACGCGGCGCGGGCCGCGGCCGGCTAGCCATGCACATTCCAGCGGGCGGCACCGAGCGCCTCGCATGTCTCCGAACCGGCAGTTGGCTTCGTCGCGCCGTTGCGGATTGGCCCCTGGTGCCCCACCTTAGGCGGGGACGGTCGAAAAAGGGGCGCCAATGCTCACCATTGAGAATCTTACACATGTCTATTCCGGTGGCGTGAAGGCGCTCGAGCGCTGCTCCGCTATGAGACGGTGCCGCAGCCGCGCCTCACCGATATCGCGCTGAGCGTTGCGATCTATCCGCACGCGCCGCGAATCGAGACCATGGGCCGCTATGTGTTCGAGAACCGGACGGGCAAGCCCTTGCCGCAGATGCATGTGCGCTGGGATCGCGATCTCGAGATGCGCAAGCTCGTCGTCGACGGAGCGCATCCGGTGAAGACCTACGATCGCTTCCATTATGTGATCTTCGCCTTCGATCGCCCGATGGCGCCCGGCGAGCGGCGCACGATGCGGTTCGAAACCGTTCTCGAGCAGAAAGGCTTCAAGAACAGCGGCGACATCACGCGCGTGGTCGACAACGGCACGTTCGTGAACAATACGGCACGTTCGTGAACAATTACGAGGTCACGCCGCTGCTTGGCATGAGCCGGCGGGGTCCGTTGCTGACGGATCCCACGAAACGGCGGCGCTACGGTCTGGCGGGCGAGTTGCGTCCGGCCAAGCTCGAAGACGACCACGCGCGCGAATATAACTACCTCAGCCACAGTGCGGACTGGGTCAGTTCCGATATCACCGTCTCGACGGTGGCCGACCAGACGCCGATCGCGCCGGGATATAAGGTCTCGGAAAGCGTCGCCAACGGTCGCCGGACCGCGCGTTTCGTGTCCGACGCGAAGATCCTGCCGTTCTTCTCCATGCAGTCGGCGCGCTATGCCGTCAAGCGCGACAAGTGGCGTGGCGTCGATCTCGCCGTCTATTACGACCCTCAGCACCCTTACGACGTCGACACGATGATCGCGGCTATGAAGGCGTCGTTCGACGTCTACACGAAAGCGTTCAGCCCGTTCCAGTTCCACCAGATGCGCATCCTGGAGTTTCCCGCCTATTCGCTGTTCGCGCAGTCCTTCGCGAACACGGTGCCCTATTCCGAAGGGATGGGCTTCATCCAGAATCTGGCGGCCGTCAAACGCGATCCGGACAAGATCGATTTCGTGACCTATGTGACGGCGCATGAGCTCGGGCACCAATGGTGGGCGCATCAGATCATCGGCGCCGACATGCAGGGCGACACCATGCTGTCGGAGACCTTCGCGCAATACTCCGCGATGCTCACCGTGGAGAAGCTTTACGGCCCTGACCATGTGCGCAAATTCCTGAAATATGCGCTGGACCACTATCTGCGCAGCCGCGGTACCGAGACAGTCGAAGAGCTCCCGCTCGAGCGCGTGGAGGATCAGGGCTATATCCACTACGACAAGGGCGCCGTCGTCATGTATCGCCTCAAGGAGACGGTCGGTGAGGACGTGGTCAATCGTTCGCTACGGCGTTTGCTGGCCGAGTACGCATTCAAGCCCGCGCCCTATCCCTCGTCGAAGGACTTCGTCCGCATCCTGCGCCAGGAAGCTGGACCGAAGTACAATCAGCTCATCACCGATCTCTTCCAGAAGATCACGCTCTACGACCTGAAGGCGGTTTCGGCGTCATCGACCAAGCGCGCGGACGGAAAATACGATGTGGCGGTGAACGTCGAGGCGCACAAATACTACGCTGACGGCAAGGGCAAGGAGACCGAAGCGACGATGAACGAGGACGTGCCGATCGGCGCCTTCCTCGCGGAGCCGGGCAAAGCTGGCTTCGGCCGTTCGAAAATTCTGTTCCTCGCCAACGAGAGGATCCACGGCGGCAAGCAGACGATCCATCTCGTGCTCAACAAGGCGCCCGCCTTCGCCGGCATCGATCCCTACAACGAATGGATCGACCGCAACTCGGATGACAATGTCACGGCGGTGGGGAAGAGCGGGTCGTGAAGAGCCGGGTAGGTCTATTTAACGGTGTCATCCCCGCGAACGCGGGGACCCAGGGACTTGGAGATCGGCGTTTCACGCTCTTCTGGGTTCCCCGCTTGCGCGAGAATGACATTTTATAGGCTGGGCTTTTCACTCCGCTGCGTGGCTGCCGCCGACGTAGGAATGCGTGCCGCGGGTGAGGATGTCGTCCGTAGGCAGGAGATCGCCCGGCTTGTAGGTCGGACCCGTTGCGAGCCTCTGATAGATTGCGGCGAAATCCTTGTAGGTCTCGCCGAACAGGCTCTCGAACGACGGGATGACGAAGTAGGATTCTTGAAAATCGTCGATCCGGTATTCGGTGCGCATGACGCGCTCGAGCTCGAAGCGGATGCGGTTGGGCGAGCGGTTCTCGACGGAATAGATCGATTCCGCGCGCGACGAGACGATGCCGGAACCGTAGATGCGCAGGCCTTCGTCGCTTTCGATGAGGCCGAACTCGACCGTATACCAGTACAGCCGCGCCAGATTCTTGAGCTGTCCGAATTCGCTCAGCGCGCGCTGTCCGCCCTTGCCGTAAGCCTGCATGTAGTCCGCGAACACGGGATGGGCGAGCATCGGCACATGGCCGAACACGTCGTGGAAGACGTCGGGCTCTTCGATGTAATCGAGCTGGTCGACGCGGCGGATGAACTGGCCGGCGGGAAAGCGCCGGTTGGCGAGGTGGTCGAAGAAGATCGCGTCCGGAACCAGCGATGGCACCGCCACGATGCGCCAGCCCGTCGCATTCTCGAGCGAGTCCGAAAGCCGTTCGAATTGGGGAATCCTGCCCGCCGTCAGCTCGAGCGTGCTCAGACCATCGAGGAACTCGCGGCAGGCCCTACCGGGCAAGACCTTCGCCTGATGCTCGAACAACGTGCGCCAGATGCCGTGTTCCTGGGCGCCGTAACGCTCCCAGTGCTGGTCGATCGTGTAGTCGTCGCGGATTTCGGGATGTTTGCGTCTCAGTTCGTCGAGCGAGGGCATGGGCGAAGCATCGGGATTGCCCGGCCTTCATAGCATCGGACAGAGCAGAGCCGAAGGGGGAAGCCTAAGGCTGTCTGATTCGTTCCATGATAACGCCCGGTCCCGCATCTGTGTTGCGGCCGGTGCTCTCAAAAGGCAAGCCTATTGCGGGGCCGGGAGGTTATGTTCCCCGCGATCCGGCATTCAGGAGTTGCACCATGAGCGTGTTCGAAGCCCGCGACTTTGACGACCACGAAGCCGTCGCTTTCTTCGACGACAAGGCCTCGGGCCTCAAGGCCATTATCGCGATTCATTCGGCGGCGCTCGGTCCCGCCTGCGGCGGCGTGCGCATGTATCCTTACACGAACGGCGACGCGGCGCTGACGGATGCGCTGAGGCTCTCGCGCGGCATGAGCTACAAGAGCGCCATCGCCAACCTGCCGCTGGGCGGCGGCAAGGCCGTCATCCTGGGCGATCCCGCGAAAGACAAGACCGACGAGAAGCTTCTGGCCTTCGCGGAAGCGGTCAACACGCTCGGCGGCCGCTACGTGACGGCGATGGATGTCGGCATCGTGCCGCGGGACATGCCCGTTATCGCGCGCGGCACCCAGCACATCGCGGGCTACGACCAGCCGGGAAAGACCGGCGGCGATTCCGGCCCGCTGACGGCATTGGGCGTTTTCATGGGCCTCAAGGCCGCGGTAAAGCATCGTCTGGGCGTCGACACGACGGGCGATCTCACCATCGCCATCCAGGGCCTCGGCAAGGTCGGCATGGACCTTGCGAGACGGCTCCACGCGGAAGGCGCGCGTCTCATCGTCACCGATGTCGATCCGCGCCTCACGCGGCTGGCGTCCGAAACGCTGAACGCCGAAGTCGTGCTGCCGGACGAAATCGTCACCGCCAAATGCGACGTGCTTTCGCCGAATGCGCTTGGCGCGATCCTGAACGACAAGACGATCCCGGCGCTGCACGCCCGCGTGGTCGCTGGCGGCGCCAACAACCAGCTTGCCACCGCGGCCGACGGCGACGCGCTGCGCGCCCGCGACATCCTCTACGCGCCGGATTACGTCATCAACGGCGGCGGCATCATCCGCGTGGCGGGCCAGATCTTCAATTGGAAGGACGCCGACATCGAAGCGCGCGTGCTTGCCATCGCCGATACGCTGAACGAGATCTTCCGCCGCGCCGACAGCGAAGGCGTGACGACCGCCGTCGTCGCCGACCGCATGGCCGAAGAACGCATGGCCAAGGGCCGCGCGAAGCTTCAGGCTGCGGAGTAAGCTTTCCTCCCGCGCGCGGGGGAGGAACGTTACGCCCCCGTCCGTTCCTTGAAGAAGGCGATGACGCGTTCTTCGGCGCGCTTTGTCGACGTGCCGGGACGGTCTTCGAGATTGACCGTCAGGACGGAGTGCGGATTTTTCAACGGTCCCGGCGCCGCATCCTTGGGATCGAGTTCGATCGCCTCGAAGCGATTGCCGAATGTCTTTTTGAGGGTGTCGAAACGCTCTGCCGGCACGAGCGGATCGCCGTGGAAGCGCAGGCCGATCATCGACAGGTTTTCCTTCTCGAGGCGGTCCTTGGCGCAGGCGATCTCGGCCGGCGATGCGTCGATCCCGGCGGCGTTTTTCTTTCTCAGCGGCATGGAAGGCTGCGACAGCACCGGCGCCACGACCGACGGCTCCGTCATCATGGCGAGCGCGTAGCCGCCCGTGAAGCACATGCCGACGGCGCCCACGCCTTTGCCGCCGCATTCGCCATGCACCTTCTTCGCCAGCGCCCGGAGCCAATCCACGATGGGGCTCGATTTTCCGCCGCGCCACATCACGAACTCGCGCTGCACGCAGATGGCCTTGAGGATCACGCCCATGGAATAGCCGGGAGAGACGGGCCGGCCGGCCTCGCCGAACAGGCTCGGCAGGAAAACCGTCATGCCCGCGGCCGCCACATGATCGGCGAAGCGCACGACCAGCGGGTGCAGGCCCGGCATTTCATGAATAATGATGACGGCGGGGCCGGCTCCGCGCCGATAGACGGTGCGCGTCCAGCGGCCGTTGTCGAAGTCGAACGGAGTGTAATCCTTGAGAGCCGCCGAATGGTCCATCCCGAGTCCCGGATTGCGAGTCGGGAGAATCTAATCACAGGCCGGCGGCAAATCTCAATGCACGGACGAAAGATGCTGCGCGAAGAAATGCGGCCACAGCCCGATCGCGCCGATGAGGATCAGATAGAAGGCCACGAGGTAGTTGAGGATGCGGGGCAGAAACAGAATGAGGACGCCGAAGACCAGGGCGATCAGCGGCTGGATGGTGACGATGTCGATATTCGTGATGGCGTGCATGAAACGGCTCCTCGTGGGCGCCATAGACAACACCGCCGTCGGCAATTGGTTCAAACCCTCGCGCAGGCGTGAGGTTCATGCCGTTTCGGCTTCGGAGAGCCCCAACTCTTCCACCATGTTCGCGCGGATGAGGAATTTCTGGATCTTGCCCGTGACCGTCATGGGAAATTCATCGACAAAGCGGACATAGCGTGGAACTTTATAATGCGCGATCTGGCCTTCGCAAAAGGCGCGGATTTCTTCCTGGCTTGCGGTTGTGCCGGCGCGCAACCTGATCCACGCGCATAATTCTTCGCCATATTTCGGATCGGGCACACCCACGACCGTCACGTCTTCGATCTTGGGATGGCGGAAAAGGAATTCCTCGATCTCGCGCGGATAGACGTTCTCGCCGCCCCTGATGACCATGTCCTTGAGGCGGCCCACGATGTTGCCGAACCCTTCCCCGTCGATGGTGGCGAGGTCGCCGGTATGCATCCAGCCTTCGTCGTCGAGGACGGCGCGCGTCTTCTCGGGGTCGTCCCAGTAGCCGAGCATCACGGAATAGCCGCGCGTGCAGAGCTCGCCGCGTTGCCCTCGCGGAACGATGGTCCCGTTTTCGTTGACGATCTTGACCTCGAGATGCGGCTGCACGCGGCCGACCGTCGTCACGCGCCGCTCCAGCGGATCGTCGGGATCGCTCTGGAAGCTGACGGGGCTTGTTTCCGTCATCCCGTAAGCGATCGTCACGTCGCGCATATGCATGGCGTCGATCACGCGCCGCATGATCTCGATGGGGCAGGGCGCGCCCGCCATGATGCCGGTACGCAGCGACGACAGGTCGTAACGCGCGAAATCGGGATGCTCCAGCTCGGCGATGAACATGGTGGGTACGCCGTGAAGCGCGGTGCAGCGTTCTTTTTCCACCGTCTGCAGCACGGCGAGCGCGTCGAAGCCCGCGGCCGGGTAGACGATGGTCGCGTCATGCGCCACGCAAGCAAGATTGCCCATCACCATGCCGAAGCAGTGATAAAGCGGCACAGGCACGCAGAGCTTTTCGCCTTCGCGGAGCCGCATCGCGGAGCCTACGAAGTAGGCGTTGTTGAGGATGTTGCGGTGAGAGAGTGTCGCGCCTTTGGGCAGACCCGTCGTGCCGCTCGTGAACTGGATGTTGATAGCGTTATTGCGGTCGAGGCGCGCCGCAAAGCGCATCAGCGTCTCGCGATTCTCCCTGTCGGCGAGCGCGGAGATATCCGCGAAATCGAACCAGCCGCGCCGCGGCCCGCCGCCGATCTTGATGACACTCTTCAGATGCGGAAGCTTCTGCGAGACGAGTTCGCCGGGAGACGCGGCGGCGATCTCAGGCGCCAGCGTCTCGATCATGCCCACATAGTCGCTCGTCTTGAACCGCTCCGCGGCTACGAGCGCGCGCACGCCGACCTTGTTCAGCGTGTATTCCACTTCCGACAGCCGATAGGCCGGATTGATGTTGACGAGGATGGTTCCCGCCCTGGCAGTCGCGAATTGCGTCAGCGCCCACTCCGCGCAATTGGGCGCCCAGATGCCGACGCGGTCGCCGGGCTCGAGGCCGAGCGCCACGAAGCCCGCCGCCAGTTCATCGACGCGTTCGCCGAATTCCCTGTAGGTCCAGCGGATGTCCTGATGGCAGGAGATCAGCGCCGGCGCGTCCGGCACCCGCGCGATGGCGGCATCCAGCGCTTCGCCGATCGTCTGTTCGATCAGAGGCGGATGATTTGCGCCGCGAACGATGCTGTCGATCATGCCTTTACCGAATGGCGTTGCCGACCATCGCCACAACGCGTTCGAGGTGGATCTGGTCGACGTGGCTGAAATCGTCAAGCTTGTCGCTGTCGACGTCGAGCACAAAACGGGTGTCGCCGTCCTTCACGAAGGGCACGACGATCTCGGAGCGCGACAGCGAGCTGCAGGCGATATGGCCCGGAAACTCGTTGACGTCAGGCACGATGATGGTCTTCTGCGTCTGCGCCGAGGCTCCGCAAACGCCCTGATCGAAGGCAATGCGCACGCAGGCGAGATCGCCCTGATAGGGACCGACGGTCAGAACCTGCGGCTCGGTCACACGATAGAAACCGACCCAGAAGAAACCGAAGACCTGTTTGAGAACGGCCGCGACATTCGCGAAATCGGCGATCTCGTCGTTCGAGCCGGCGATGAGGGCTTCGATCTGCGGCAGGATCTCGCGATAGATCTCGTCGCGCGTGCCATTCGCGTTGAAAAGGATCTCTTCGTTCACCACTGTCCTCATTCATGCCATCGCAATCGACGCTATCAGAGGCGAACGCGTCGGAACAGAGATGACGCGATCAGGACCCGGCCAGCAACTGGCGGGCGAAAGAAACCGCCTCCGCGAATGTTGTAACGTTCGGAACGACGACGTCGAGATTGTGCAAGACGGAGGCTGGCTCCGGCGCGAGTTCGCAAAGGACGATCGCCGTCCGCTTCGAAGCCGACACCTTGATGAACCGTTTGAGGGCGGCGGCGCCTGTGGCGTCCATCATCGGCACGCCCGCCATGCGCAGGATGAGAACTCTCGGAAGACCACCGCTGCGCAACAGCAAATCCTCGAATTCGGCCGCGGCGGCGAAGAAGAATGGTCCGTTCAGCCGAAAGACTTCGACGCCGGACGGCAAATCCGTGCGTGCGATCGCTGTCCGGTTGGGCATGTTTCACTCGTCGACGTCATCCGACACGACCGGCAGAATCCGTCCCGGCTGGACCGTGGTCGCCACGGAGCGCGCGAAGACGAGTGCCGAGAGCACGACGCCCGCGGCTATTGCGACCGATAGGTCGACGAAGATTGTCAGCAGAAACGTCGCGATGAGGATGGCGCGATCGCCGGGCGTGCTCTGCAGGATGGCCCCGAACACACGCACTTCCGCCATGTTCCAGCACACGATGGCGGGCACGGCGCGCAGTGCGGCAAGGGGAATGTAGGAGGCCAATGGGGCGAACAGCGCCATCATGGCGACGATGGCGGCCGAATGGATGATGCCGGCGATGGGCGTCGCGGCACCGGCGCGGATATTCGTGGCGGTGCGCGCGATGGCACCCGTTGCCGGTATGCCACCCATGATCGCCGAGGCGATGTTGGCGAGGCCCTGCGCCACCAGTTCGCAATTCGCGCGGTGACGGCGGCCGGTCATCGCGTCGGCCACGACAGCCGACAGCAGCGACTCGATCCCGCCGAGCACGAAGATGGTGAAGGCCGCGGGAAGAAGAGGCGCCATTCGGCGCCCCTGACGGTCAGTGTGTCGCTACTCATGGATGCCAGCTTTTAGCCACTTTATGCATTTATATATACTTTTACACTAGTATAAATGGTGTAAAAAACATCATATTTACGGTACTGAACATGTGGCGCATGAGCGATCGGCCTTGATTGCCCCACCTTTATGTTCGCGGTCGCGGCCGCATCTTGTTCGCGATCGGACGGGCACGCGGGCGCCGCCGCTCCTGATCGCCGGCGGCGGGAAAACGCCCATGATGTCTTTAATGGAGGCGGCGAAAGCCGCTTACGAAACTGCCCGCGAGCAGATGGTGATTGCCACGGTCGCCGAGAGAGCAGCGGACGAAGGTGCAGTCGGCTGGTTCGCGCAGCATCGCCCAGCGTCATCCCGATCTATCGCGGCGGCAAGGCGGGCAACTTCGAAAAACCCACCGGCATGCGCGTTGGCAGCGAAATGCAGTCCCTTTACATCCGTAAGCAGGACTACCAAACCTATGTCCGCTGGGCGCGCTCAATGCCGTGGCGGCCTCCGCAGGGATTTCAGATCGTGACTTTTTCCCGGATGATTTTGCCCGGTGACGGAGCATGATCACGGCCGCCCAGTTGCGCGCCGCCCGTTCGCTCGTGGTATCGATCAGCGGGCGCTGGCCGATCTGTCGGACCTCTCCGTGCCCGCCATCCAGCGCATGGAAGCAAGCGACGGCGTCATCCGCGGCAACGTGGATTCGCTGATGAAGCTCATCGGCGCGCTCGACGCACTCCGGATCATGATCGGCGACAATGCGACGAGCCATGAGGGCGGTCGCGGCGTGCGCCTGAAGCGTCAGACCTAGACCGCCCGAACGCCTGCGCGGCGGGGGCGAGATTTTCTTGGCAAGTACTGGTGCCGGAGGAGAGAATCGAACTCTCGACCTACCCCTTACCAAGGGGTTGCGCTACCACTACGCTACTCCGGCGACCGACGGGCAAGGACGGCCCGGGCGGCACGCTATAACCCAAGCCCGTGGCCGAGGGAAAGGCCTCAGGTCAGGACATTCACGGCTTCCATCATGGCCAAATCCAACGACCGCCGCGACCGCCTGGCAGATGCGCTGCGCGAGAACCTCAGACGGCGCAAGGCCCACGCCCGGCGGGGCGAAAGTGGTGAATCGAACGCTGCAGACATCGTCGAAAAAGATAACGAGCCTGTGGAAGGCAAGCGCCGCAATCCGGCCCCGAAAACCATCTAAAAAGCCGCATCTTCTTTCTGTTCGCGACACGGCGCGCGCGCTACAAAGCTCGTTCCGTCGCGTTACGTATTCGCTGGGCTGCCGACAGCCCGAAACACGAGGGGTCATGGACCGTATACGCATCAAAGGTGGCGCTCGGCTCAAAGGCGAGATCGCCATCAGCGGCGCCAAGAACGCCGCCCTGCCGCTCATGGCGGCCTGTCTCTTGAGCGACCAGACGCTGGTCCTCGACAACACGCCCTGGCTCGCCGACGTCGCTTTCATGGCGGAGATCCTGCGCAATCTGGGTGTCGAGACCGACTACACGCGCGGCACGCGGCTGGGCGAGGGCGGCAGGCTCACGCTCAACGCGGCGCGGCTCTCGAGCACGACCGCCGACTACGACCTCGTCCGCAAGATGCGCGCGAGCTTCCTGGTGCTGGGACCGCTGGTGGCCCGCCACCATCAGGCCAAGGTCTCGCTGCCGGGCGGCTGCTCCATCGGCGCGCGGCCGGTCGACCTGCATCTGAAGGTGCTCGAGGCCCTCGGCGCCGCCATCGATCTCGCCGACGGCTATGTCGTCGCGCTGGCGCCGAAGGGGCTCAAGGGTACGTGCTTCGAATTCCCCTTCGTGTCCGTAGGCGCGACGGAGAACGCTATGATGGCGGCGACGCTGGCCGAAGGCGAAACCGTGCTCCTCAACGCGGCGCGCGAACCCGAGATCGTCGACCTCGGTCAATGCCTCATCGCCATGGGCGCGAAGATCAAAGGACTCGGCACGTCGGACATCGTCATCGAAGGCGTATCGGCGCTTCACGGCGCCACGCATTCCGTGTTGCCGGACCGCATCGAGACGGGCACCTATGCGATGGCGGCCGCAATCGCCGGCGGCGACGTGGCGCTGGTGAACACCAAGGCCGAACTCGTCCAGAGCGTCGTCACGCTCCTGAAATCGATCGGCACGGAGATTGCCGAAACCAATCGCGGCTTGACCGTGCACAGGAACGGCGTGCGGCCGAAAGCCATCGACGCGGAAACCGAACCCTATCCCGGCTTCCCGACCGACCTGCAGGCGCAGTTCATGGCGCTGATGACGGTCGCCGACGGTACCTCGCGCATCAAGGAAACGATCTTCGAGAACCGCTTCATGCATGTGCCCGAGCTGATGCGCATGGGCGCGGACGTGCACGTCGAAGGCGACACGGCGATCGTGACCGGCGTCGAGAAGCTCAAGGGCGCGCCGGTGATGGCGACCGACCTGCGCGCCAGCGTGAGCCTCGTGCTCGCGGGCCTCGCCGCGGAAGGCGAGACCATCGTCAATCGCGTCTATCACCTCGATCGCGGTTTCGAGCGGCTGGAGGAAAAGCTCTCCGGTGTGGGCGCCGAGGTCGAACGGCTCACGGCATGACGTCCAAGGAATTGACTCTCGCCGCCGAAGACACGGAGGACCTTGAGATCATCGCGGCGCGCCTGCAGGACGCCGTCACGGTGGTGAAGGATCTTGTCTGGATGCCGAAGTCACGGCGCTTTGCCGGCGTCTTCAACCGTTTCAAATGGGAAGAGGCGAAGGGAAACCTGCGCGTCCGCGCGCGGCTCCATTTCGACGATGTCAAGTCCGTCAAATCGATCAACGTCAATCGCGACAAGCCCGATACGGTGATGTCCCTGCTGACCGTCAGCTTCACGCCGAACACTGCCGATGATCCGTCGGGAACGATCCTGCTGGTGTTCGCCGGCGGCGCAGAAATCCGTCTCGACGTGGAATGCATCGATGCGGGGCTCACCGATGTGAGCAGCGACTGGGCGGCGCTCGCCCGTCCCGATCACGACAAGGCCTGACCATGGCGCGCCGGCTCGATACCAGTGCGTCCGATTTCGCGGCGCAATTCGAACGCCTGATTTCCGGCAAGCGCGAGACGGCGGAAGACGTGGCCGACGCCGTGCGCGCGATCATCGCCGATGTGCGGGCACGCGGCGACGACGCATTGATCGAGTTCGGAAAACGCTTCGACCGCATCGACCTCACGCAGGATACGCTGCGGTTGACTCAGACCGAGCTGGCCGAGGCGGAAGCGAAGTGCGACGCGAAGGCGCTGGCCGCGGTCGATGTCGCGGCTCGCCGCATCGAAACCTATCACCGCAAACAACTGCCCGAAGACGCGCGCTTTACCGACGATGTGGGCGCAACGCTCGGCTGGCGCTGGACGGCGCTCGACAGCGTCGGGCTCTACGTGCCCGGTGGAACAGCGTCCTATCCGAGTTCGGTCCTGATGAACGCCGTCCCGGCGCGCGTCGCCGGTGTCAAACGCATCGCGATGGTGACGCCGGCAAGCGGCGGCGCGATCAATCCACTGACGCTGGCGGCGGCGAAGCGGGCCGGCGTGACGGAGATCTATCGCGTCGGCGGCGCGCAGGCGATCGCGGCACTTGCCTACGGCACGGAGACCATCGCATCCGTCGACAAGATCGTGGGGCCGGGCAACGCCTATGTCGCGGCTGCCAAGCGCGAAGTGTTCGGGCAGGTGGGCATCGATTCCGTGGCGGGTCCGTCGGAGATTCTCGTCGTGGCCGACTCGGCCAACAATCCCGACTGGATCGCCGCCGACCTCTTGAGCCAGGCCGAGCACGATACGTCGTCGCAATCGATCCTGATCACGGACAATGCGGAGTTCGCGGCGAAGGTCGACGAAGCGGTGACGCGCGCGTTGGCCACGCTGCCGCGCAAGGAGATCGCGGGCGCGAGCTGGCGCGAGCACGGCGCGATTATCGTCGTGAAGACGCTGGCGGAGGCGGTCGCGCTGGTCGATCGCATCGCGCCGGAGCATCTGGAACTCGCCGTCGCCAATCCGGAGGCGCTGCTCGGCCAGGTGCGCCACGCGGGCGCGATCTTCCTCGGCCGCCATACGCCAGAAGCCATGGGCGACTACATCGCCGGTCCCAATCACGTGCTGCCGACGGCGCGCACTGCGCGCTTTTCCTCGGGACTGTCCGTGCTCGATTTCCTGAAGCGCACGACGCTCCTTTCCTGCACGCCGAAAGCCGTCGCCGCCCTCGGTCCGGACGCCATCGCACTCGCCGAATGCGAAGGCCTCGACGCGCACGCCCGCTCCATTGCGGCCCGTCTCAATTTGCCGGGCAGCGAAAAGCCGTGACGGCATGACGGGCCCGTTCCGCATCGTCAAGATCACACTCGACGAGCAGTCCGTCGTCCGCCGCACGCGCGAGATCGAGCAGGAACGCGAAATCGCCATCTACGATCTTCTCGAGGCCAATCACTTCGCGCCGCACGGCTCGAAGGGCGGGCCATACAATCTCGTGCTGGGCATCGAGGAAAACCGTCTTGTTTTCGACATTCGTCACGAGGACGACACGCCGCACGGCCGCGTGATGCTGTCGATGACGCCGTTCCGCCGCGTCATCAAGGATTACTTCCTCATCTGCGAAAGCTACTTCAAGGCGATCCGCACGGCGCCGCCGTCGCAGATCCAGACGCTCGACATGGGGCGGCGCGGCCTGCATGACGAAGGTTCGGCGCTTCTCGTGGAGCGTCTCAAGGGCAAGATCGAGGTGGACTCGGATACGGCGCGCCGGCTCTTCACGCTCATCTGCGTGCTGCATTTGAGGGGTTAAGGCGATGCGGGGGCCGAACGGCGAAGAGCTGCCCGGCGCGGCCTTGTTCGCCTGCACGATGAATTCCGTGCGTTCGCCCATGGCCGCCGCCATCATGCGCCATCTCTTCGGCCGCTTCGTCTATATCCGCTCTGCCGGCGCGCGCGCGGGCGAGCTCGACCCGCTTGCCGTCGAAGTGATGGAGGAAATCGGCATCGAGATCGGCAAGCACAAGCCCCGGACATTCGAAGACCTCGAAGACGCCTCCTTCGACCTGATCATCACGCTGTCGCCGGAAGCCCATCACAAGGCGATGGAGCTCACCCGCGTTATGGCGGTCGACGTCGAATATTGGCCGACCATGGATCCGACTGCGATCGAAGGTTCGCGCGAGCAGCGCCTCGACGCCTATCGCGCCGTCCGCGACGAACTCACCAGGCGGATCGAAGCCCGTTTCGCCGTGGACCGGGCGCGGGACGCCTGACGGGACCGCCGATTGCGCGGCTCCAAATAATCCGGACAATCAACGGGACAGGCATCAGGGAGAACGCGCCATGGCCTCGAAACTCGTTTCCGACCCCCGCATCGATCCTCGTATCAAGGCCGTCTTCGGCGTCATGCCGGAGATGTCTCCCCAGGGCGACGTCGCCGACCGCGAGACGCTTTTGGCGGAAGAGAACAGTGAAGCGGGCAAGGCCCGCGCCGCCGCCACGACGGCGATGCTCGATATGGTCGACAACGAGGCGATCGCCCCGTCGGCGGGACTGACCGTGCGCGTCGAGACGTTCCGCTCGGAGCCCGACGGCAACATGGTCAAGATACGCTTCATTCGCCCCGACACGGCCGAGCGGCTTCCGTGCGTCTATTACATCCACGGCGGTGGCATGGCCGTGATGTCGTGCTTCGACGGCATGTATCGCGCCTGGGGCAAGATCATTGCGCATCAGAACGTGGTGGTGGCAAAGGTCGATTTCCGCAACTGTCAGCGCGCATCGTCGGCGCCGGAAGTGGAGCCGTTCCCCGCCGGCCTCAGCGATTGCGTGTCGGGGCTCAAATGGGTCGCGAGCCACGCCGACATGCTGAACATCGACGCGAAGCGCATCGTCGTCGCGGGCGAAAGCGGCGGCGGCAATCTCACGCTGGCGACAGGCCTGAAGCTCAAACGCGAAGGCGAACTCGGACTCATCAAAGGACTCTACGCGCTGTGTCCCTACATCGCGGGCACGTGGCCGCAGGATCGCTATCCCTCGTCGATCGAGAACAACGGCATCCTGCTCGACCTGCACAACAATCGTGGCGCCATGGCCTACGGCATCGATTTCCTGCGCGCGAAGGACCCGCTGGCCTGGCCTGGTTTTGCGACCGAAGAGGATGTGAAAGGCTTCCCACCGACGGTGATCAGCGTCAACGAATGCGATCCGCTGCGCGATGAGGGTATCGAGTTTTATCGCCTGCTGCTGAGGGCCGGCGTGCCCGCGCGATGCCGTCAGGTGATGGGCACGATTCACGGCACGGAGATCTTTGCCATCTGCTGCCCCGACATCAGCCGCGACACGGCCAGCGACATCGCCAATCTCGCGCGGGGCTAGCGGAACGCGTCAGCCCGCCTGCGCGCGGGCATCGTCGTTCGAGACGGGTAACGTGAAGTGAAACGTTGCGCCGCTGCTCCTGTTGTTTTCGGCCCAGATGCGGCCGTGATGGGCGACGACGATCGATTTCGCGATGGAAAGACCGAGCCCCATGCCTTCCTTGCGCGTCGTGAAGAATGAATCGAAGAGCAACGGCAGCTTGTCGGGTGCGATGCCCGTGCCGCAATCGCTCACCGTCACTTCGATATTGCCGTTGCCGGGAGCAACCGTCCGGACTGTGATCTGACGCGCCGTTTCTGCGATGCTTTCCATCGCCTCCATGCCGTTGACGACAAGATTGAGCAGCACCTGTTCGAGCTGCGTGCGGTCGGCCAGCACAAAGGGAAGATTGCGCCCGAGCTCCGGCCGCAATTGCACGCTGCGGCGCATCGCATCGCCCGCCACCAGCTGCAGCACGCCGTGCACGACCGCGTTCACGTCGAGCAGCTTGGGCTGCGGGTCCTGCTTGCGCAGATAGCCGAGGATGCGGCTCATGACCGTGTCGACGCGTGCGGCGTTGATGCGGATGGCGGAGGCGATCTCGCGCATGAAGCCGGGTGAGAGATTTTCATTGGTGGCCAGCTTTTCCGCCGTTTGCGCGTCGAGAAGGATCGCGCTCATGGGCTGACGCACTTCGTGGGCGATCGCCGCCGTCAGTTCGCCCATCACGGCGAGGCGCTGCGTGTGCGCGAGCGCCTGGCGCATCTCCTCCGAACGCTTGCGGTCCGTGATGTCGATCGCCGAGCCGATATAGCCCGCGAATTCGCCGTCCGGCGCGTAACGCGGTGTGCCGATATCCAGAATCCAGCGATATTCGCCGTCGTACCGCCGGAGTCGATATTCGAGCTCGAACGTCTCCCGCGCGTCGAAGGCGGTTTCGTAGCACGCGACGCAATGCGCGACATCGCCGGGGTGCACGCCTTCCGTCCAGCCGTTGCCTGTCTCCTGTTCGAGCGTTCGGCCCGTGAAGGCGAGCCAACCGCGATTGAAGAAGGTGCAGAGCTTGTCCGCGCCGGACATCCAGAGCAGTACGGGCGCGGATTCCGCCATCCGCCGGAACCGCTCCTCGCTTTCGCGCAAAGCCTGCTCGGCCCGCCAGCGCTGTTCGGTCGCCATCGCGACGAAAAGGAAGGGCAGGGCCCGCATCACGAGATAGTTCTGCAGCGCTATCGCCACGTCCAGCGGCGCGCGCCCTGCGTAGGGCCCGTAACCGCCGATGGCCGCTTGCACTACGAAGAAGGCGAGCACCGCCAAGGCGCCCGTGGCGCCCGGCATGCCGAAGCGGATCGAGGCCCAGAGCAGGAACGGCAAAGGCGCGTAGAAACGTGTCTCGGAATAATAGGCGCTGCTCGGATGCATGTAGGCCGCGAGCGAGCCGCCGATCGCAAGGCCCGCAAACGCCACGCAGGCCTCAAGTGTGCGCTGCGGATCGAGCCGGAAGCGGAGCCAGGCCGGATCGAACACCCAGTAGAGTATGAAGGGCGTCACGATGAGCTGCGCCGCCGTATCGCCCAAGAACCATTCGACCCAGGCCGGCCAATAGGGATGGCCGCGCGCGCTCACCAGGGCCGCACCGCCAAAGGCACAGATGAAGGGCACTCCGAAGCAGACCACGACCACGAACACGATGAACTCGTAAAGCGTGGTGAGCCGGACCGGATTGATAAGGACTCGGCGCAGGATGTAAGCGTCTATGATGCACCGCACGCCGTCGATTGCGAAGGTCTCGGTGAGGAACGCCGGCGGCAATCCCATGAACACGCCCTGGCCGAGGCGGATGGGCAGCGTCACCGCCACCAGCAGCGACCAATGCTTCGGCTGGCTCCGCAGGAGCGCCGCGATCAGGACGGAGTCCGGCATCCAGAACGGCGACGGGCTCTGGTGTCCGAACGACATGCCGAAGCGATAGGCGAGCCAATAGGAAGCAACGAAGCCTGCGAACCACAGAATATCTTTTGTGCGGCGTGCACTTGCGTTCATGCGGCTGTCTCCCCAGCGGCACTGGTCGGATCACGCTTTACGCAAGGAAAATCGAATAAAAAATTCCGGAAATCGAATATGGAATAGAAATCGGATCCCGAGAACACAATAAATCGCTTTTTGCGTTCGGCGTAAAGATTCAGATGAGATGTCGTATGGATATTTGAGACGTGTCGCCTTCAAGACGTAGACGGAGCAAACACTGGCGGCCCGCGCGCCCATTCGTAGGGGGAGCCTCCGACGGAGTTGCGATTTCCTCTCATTAAAAGCGCGATCGCGCATTGCGCGGAACAATGCGGGCGTGTGTTGGCGTCGTAATTCGCGGGGAAGGATGGCGGGTGGATGATCGAAGCCGTCGCGTGTCGCGCCGATCGCGTGCGGGGAAAGTCCGGCGCGGCGCGACGAGCAGGTTCTCGCGCGAATTGATCAGCGGCTATGATACCGGAATGTAGGTCCTTGGAGCGAATGCTCGGCGGTATCGCTCACCTTTCATCCTGCGAATCGCTGCGCTGTTCGACGCGGCTCCGGGCGTCGCTGTCGTCGTCCTGATCGACGTCTTTGCTGTGCTTCTCTGCGGCGCGGATGCGGATTTCGGCGCGTTTGAGCGCTTCGTCGACGCGTTCATCGATCTTGACGTTGATGTGCTGCTTGGCCATTTCCTCGCGGACCTTCGCCATGGCGGCGTCGATCTCGGGCTGGACTTTGGCCATCGCAGCTTCGATTTCGCCTTTGTGTTTGGCCATTTCCGCGACCGCCGCGTCGATCTGGGGCTTCGCATCGCGCATGGCCTGTTCCGCCCGTTCGATATCCATGCGATGGCGCGCGACTTCGGCTTCCGCACGCTGGATTTCCATCTGGTGACGCGCCACTTCGGCTTGCGCGCGCTCGATCTGCGGCCGCGCCGCACGCATGGCTTCTTCGCTGGCGCGCACCTGCGCCATGGCTTTTTCGATCTCGGGACGCGCCTTCTCCATGGCTTCGTGCGCCTGACGTCTCGCGTTCTCGATTTCCTCGTGCAGGCGCTGACGGTCGGCCGGGCTCATTTCGTCGAGGCGATGGCCGTCGACCCAGATGTTGTGGCCGTCCACATTCATGTGGCTGCCGTCGATCTTGACGTTCGGACCGTCCGCCCAGAGCTGATGGCCTTCCATCCAGACATGTGTCGATGGGTCGGCTGGCTGAGCCGGGGCGGGGGGCGTGGCGGGCATAGGCGGCACGGCAGCCGCGCTTGGCGCTGCCGGCGTCGGCGGTGTTGGAGGCGCAGAAGGTGCCGGTGGAACGTCTTCGGCCACGTACACATGATGATGGCGATGCTCGGCAGGCGCGGCTTCAGATTGTGCGGACGCCTCTGCGGCAGTGGGCGCAGGTTCGGCCGCCCGGACCGGCGGTGGCAATTCCGCGGACGTTACCGACGCGTTCTCACTGCTCGCCGCGGGCGGCGCGGTTTCCTGTGCGAGCGACGGGCAGGCGAGTGCAATCGCGGTGGCAGCGCAAAGGCCGAGCCCGGCAATTTTCAGAACATCCATCGAGGTCACTCCCGAACGCTGCTGGGTGGGTGCGAGCACGGATTCGACGCGCGCTTCGAGAGAGGAAGGCTGCGCCATGAAAATCGCCATGCCCGCGAAGGCCGCCTGCCGGGTACGGAATTCCTGCGCCAGTGCGAGCAGCTCGCCGGCATAGGTGGATGGTTTGATGCCTGTGTTGAGAACGGCGTCGTCGGCGGCGATTTCGGCTTCGCGGCGCAGGCGCGCGGCGGCGATCCAGACGAGCGGGTTCGGCCAGTAGAGCGCGCAGGCCGCATGCGATAGTGCATTGGCGAGGCTGTCGCGCCTGCGGATATGGGCAAGCTCATGCAGCAGCACGGCGTGCAGTCTTTCGCGCGGCCAGGCAAGTGCCGTGCGCGGCAGAAGGATGATCGGGCGGAAGATGCCCCAGGTGATCGGGCCCGTATCGCGCTCGCAGAGACGGAGTTCGCACTCCTGACCGCGCGCGGCCACTTTCGGTTCGTCGCCGGGTGCCAGCGCGAAGGGACGGCTGCGCCGTTTGAGCAGGGCAAGGCACAGGCCACCGATCGCAAAGCGCCCAAGGATCAGCACTACACCCGCAAGCCAGAGCGCACCCAGCGCCAGCACGATGTCGGACGAGTCGAAATCGAAACCGGATGGCAGGGGGGCGGCAACGGGCGCCATCACCAGCGTCTCCCTGGACATCGGCATCGGCGGAAGCGCAGGCGCCGCGGGCAACAGGATCTGCGTCATCGACGGCAGCAAGGCTGCGAGCGCCGGCAGCGCCAGCAGCACGCCGAAGGCGCCGGCCCAGGCGAGGTGTCGCGCGCTTGCCGTTCTCGGCGAAGCGACGAGCCAGACCAGCGCCAGGATCAACAGCGAAGCCGCGAGCAGTTCGCCCGCGAAGAGAAGTGCGCGCAATGCGAAGAGCGAAGTCATCGTCCCTCCCGTTTGGCCTTTTCGATAAGATGCGCGAGCCGGTCGAGATCCTCGCGCGGAATGTTGGCGTCCTCGCGTGTCAGCATCGCGGCGACGGCGCGCTCCACCGAATTGTCGAAGAATGTTTTCAGCAGCGAATCGATGGCGCGGCGGCCCATCTGCTCGCGCGCCACCAGCGGTTCGTAGATGTAACGCGTGCCGTCGCTCACATGGCGGACATGGCCCTTCTTCTCGAGGATCGAGAGATGGGTGCGGATGGCGGTGTAGGTCGGCGCGTCGGGAACCTGCTCGCGGATTTCCGCGGCGGATGCCTTGCCGAGCTTGTACAATGCCTCGAGAATCTCGCGTTCGCGGCGGCTGTGGCCGGACTTCTCCGGCGCCTCATGCCTACTGTTTCGATCGCCGGTTCGCTCGCCTTTAGTCATGCCAAAAATTTGGCATACCGTGCGACGCGTGTCAATTCACCAGATGCAATCGGGCTTGCCTGTCAAAGATTTCATGGCCGCATGGATTCAGTGATGATGCTGTTCGGTTGATCCCGCGGGCGGCGGCGGTCCGTAGTCTGCGAGCGTTCCGTCGGACCACTTCCTCACAGGAATGAAGAACATGGTGAGCCGGTTGGAAATTACCGCCCCCAGAACCGGAGATCCCTTCAGGTTTGCGCCCCACGCAATCGGGTCCACGGGCGGCGAGAAGAACATCACATGCGGATACCAGTAGTGCGTGCCGGATTCCGACAGATATTGCTGCTTCGACAACATGTAGGACATGGCGCCTGGCGCCGGGGCGGTGTTCGCCTTGGGCGAGGTCTTGACGCGTTCGGCGATCTCGGCCAGCGACAGCCCGGAGAGCGCCCATTCGGCGCGTTCCATGATCGCGGGCAACACCGTGCGCACGGCAGCCTCATTGAGGCACATCGGGCCGCGGATTTTCGGATCCCAGAATTCCGGATCGTCGAAGGACTTGGTCCAGGATCGATCGACGAGACAAACGAAGTGGTTCGTGCCCGTCGCCGCGGTCTCGAAACCGTGCGCGCCGAGCACGAGCACACTCGCATCGTTCGAAACGGAAGGCGGTGCGGCGCTGCGGGCCAGTGCGATCTCTGCCGCCCTGTCCATCATGTATTGGTCTCGCTGCGCCATACTGGGATATGGGCCGGTCGCTGCTTGCGCAGTGCCAGCGATCGTCAGCGCCAAGGCAAGACCGCCGGCTGCACCAATGTGATTCCGCTTGCTCATTGTCACCCCCGGTCTTCTACACTTCACCATTTGGTAAAGTGTTTCCGCGCGACATGTCAATCGCGCGACCCCATCGTCACGCTGTCGTGATGACATGCACCTGCCTGAACCAGAGCGAAGTCGCCTGGCCGGGAGATCTACTCCTCATCCTCGCCGATGGGCATGCCGGGTGGGACTTCGGGTTTGAGGTGCGGATTGGCAAGCACGGCTTCCAGCCGCTTCCGGTCCGTCATCAACGCGATGAGATAGCCGCGATGGGCGCGCTCGGCAAGATCCGACGAGGGCGCCTTCAACCGCGCGGCCAGCGTTTTCAGATGGACATCGACGGCAGCTTTGGCTTCCGGCGAGACATCCGGCAGGCGCAGCGTCTGTTCGAGATCGAGCACGAGGCGGTATTGCACGCGGCGCCGGATATCGGCGAGGCGCCCTTTTTCCGTCGTGGGCGGAAAACACGTCGCGATCAATGCCGACACGATTTCGTCTACCCCCGGCATCCTCGCGTCGCGGCGATGTTGATCGACGAGGCGGTCCAAGCGATCGGGTGCGAGCAGCGCATCAATGGGAAGACCGCCCGCGATGTCGGCGGCGACGAGCGGATCGAACACCGGTCCGCCGGCGCCGGCCATCACTTCAATATCGAATTGCCGGTCGCGCTCACCGGCCTCGCCGACTGACAGAAGTGGAATCAGGCGCTCCGGCGTGTCTAGCGCGGCGGGCTGAAGCGTCGCAAGAACCGCGCGCAAGGCCGCGCGTTGCGTGGCCGCCGCCACCGGGACCGCTTCGGGCTGTGCGTCGCTCGCGACGGAGTAAGGATAGTCCACACCCGCCACGAGCTTTGACGTCGCATCGACCTGATAGCGGTGCAGCAGATAGATCGGCACATATTTGCGACGGAGCTGGGCGGTCGCCTCGTCGGGTCTGAGCGCGCCAAGTCCGAAATTCGCGATCGCCACGCGGCGCACCTGCATCAGGCGCGTGAGCTCGGCGACCGGATCAGCCCCATCGTCCCACAGATTGCCCCAAGGCTGTGCTGCGCCGAGCGGGCGCGAATCCGCGTCCGTCACATAGCGCAGGCCGCTTGCCAGCATCTTGCGCACCTTGGCATCGAGTGCCGCCTTGCCGGCTTCGCCGTCGGGCACGTCGCCATAAAGCCAATCAACTGTGAAAAAATCCCACTTGCCGACGCCCACGCCGTAAGCGTCCGACAGGTCGATCCTGCCGTCCGTCAGTTTGATGCGCGGCGGCGGATAATCCATCACGGAGGCGCGATCCTGCGTGCTGCCCGCGAAATTGTGCGCGAAACCCAGCGCGTGGCCCACCTCATGCGCGCCAAGCTGGTGGATGCGCGCCAGCGCCACGCGCACCGGATCGTTCGGGCCGCCGGTTCCGACTTCCTTTGCACCCACGAGCCCTTCGAAGATCAGCATGTCCTGGCGGACGCGCAGCGAGCCCAGAAGCACGGAGCCCTTGATGATCTCGCCGGTGCGCGGATCGACGACCGACTGTCCGTAGGACCAGCCGCGCGTGGCGCGATCGATCCAATTGACGACGTTGTAGCGGACGTCGAGCGGATCCATGCCTTCCGGCATCACTTCGGCGCGGAACGCGTCGATGTAGCCCGCGGCGTCGAACGCCTTCGCCCACCAATTGACACCTTCGACAAGGGCCGAGCGGATGGGCTCGGGTGCTGCGCGGTCGATGTAGAAGACGATGGGCTTCTTCACGCGCGAGCGCCCAGCCGTCGGATCGACCTTTTCCAGGCGGAAATGGTTGGCAAGACGATAGACGATGTTCTGGCCGAGCGGTGCAGCGTAATCCACGACTTCTATCGAGAAGCCGCCGGCGCGTGGATCCCACAGGCGCGGTTTGAAGCCCGGCTCCGGCAGTTTCACGATCGAGTGGCGCACGACCAGCGTGAAGAGCTTGGGATCGGGCACGATGTTCGAGACTTCTTCGCTCGGCGTGTCGGAGGTGAACGTGACGCGGCCTTCGAACTCCAGATTCTCCGGGAACACTTTCGTCGCCGCGGGATCGGCGAAAGAGAGATCCGCGGCGAGCTTGTAGCCCTTCTCGCCGGCCTCCTTCAGCGCATCGGGCGCATCGAACACGTCGCGTGCGACGAATTTCGAGATGTCGACCAGCGCGCCGCCGTCGGGCGCAACTGCCGCCACGTCGCCCGCCCAGACCGTGGAGGTGGCGAAGGACTCGCGCGCAGCCTCCTGCTCTGCCGGCGGCGCGCCAACGGCGCGAAAGCGGGGGTTCTCGTATTCCGCGACGATCTTCGCACCCAGACGCCGGAATACGAGGAGGCGCGTTTCGCCGAGCCTGGCGCGATCGAGGCCCGCGGGCGCCGAGCCGAGGCCCGTCTTGAGCGCCGTCAGATAGAGAAAGCGTCCGCTGATGCCGTCGACGCCGGGTGGCGGCAATTGGATATAAATGTGGCCCTTCGCGCGATCGACAAAGACCGGCAGGAGCCCGTCCTGCCGTTTGAGCGAGCCCACGACATCTTCATAAGGCTTCAGGCCTTCGTTCTCGGCCGCCGCGACCGGACCCACGACGAAAAGCACTGCCGCAACGGCCGTGAGCCAAATCCTCGAACGCATGAAACCCCCAACGAGTACGATGTTGGCCGCGTGGCGCAGCCAGCATCATCGGAGACCAAGGCCGCCATGGCGTCAACGGCGCCATGGCGCCGCACGCATGCGGACTATAAGATCGCGGCACGCGGTGCAGGGGCGCCATGCAAACATCGACCTATCTCTTTCTTGAACGCCCGTCCTGGCCGGTGATCTTCTGGATCAGCTATTTCGCGTTCTTCTTTGTCACCATGTGGGTCCACAATCGCGAACGCGGCAAAGCGCAGGGCGACAACCGCGACCGCGGGAGTCGCGCGGGGATCTACGCTCTGTCCTTCATCGGCGCGGGGCTGGCTTTCGCCGGGCCTTATCTGGCGCCATCAGCGCGCATCGCGCTTCCGCACGTGCCCGTCTTCTTCACGGCCATCGCGCTCTTGTGGGCCGGCATCGTCCTTTATCCCTGGTCTGCGATCACGCTGGGCGATTTCTTCCGTACGTCTGTGCAGTTGCTCGACGGACAACGGCTCGTCACGCGCGGGCCCTATCGCATCCTGCGTCATCCAGCTTACACGGCCGGTATGCTTGTCTTCACGGGCATCGGGCTTGCGATGGGAAATTGGTCATCGCTCGCCGGCGCCGTGCTGCCCGTTGCCGTCGCCTATGCCTGGCGCATCCGTATCGAGGAAGCAGCCCTGCGCGAACGCTTCGGCGCGGAATTCGAAGTGCACCGCAAGCGGACCTGGGCGATCATTCCGCTTGTCTGGTAGTCGCTACCGGTGGATCAGCGATAGCACCAACCGCCGGCTCTGTTGCAGTGGTAGCGTGAGCGATAGTAGCGGCCATTCCAGTGGTAATTGTAGTAGCCGCCGTGCCAGCGATACCGCCAGCGGTGGCCGCCGTAATAATAGTAGCGGCACTTCTGGACGCTGGTTTGAGAAACGTCCGTTGCGGCGCTCGCCGAGATCGACTCCATGGCGGGCACAGCCAAGAACGCGGCGACGGTGATAGCGACGGCAGCAAGGAAACGTTCCATTCGCATCGGCAATCTCCACGCGTATTGAGCTTCGTGACGAAAACGCCAAGAGCGCGGTGTCGTGGCACGGCAGGCGCGCATGCCGCAGCCGCGGAGCGGCTTGGTTTCGCGCCCTAACCATGACCCGAACGCAAAAGCGAAGGACCGGACCGTTGCCGTCCGTGGCCGGGGCTCAGCCAGGGGCCGTCCCTTCGACGATCATCCTTCCCTCCACAAGGCCGCTGGCAGGGGCGGGAAGGCCGGGATGGCGGCCTTTCCCTTGCTTTTCCGGGTTTTCGGTGCATTCTCCGGCCCTCCAAACGACAGCCAGAGGACGAATGGCAAAAGAAGAGCTTCTCGAGTTTCCGGGTACGGTCAGCGAGCTTCTGCCCAACGCGACATTCCGTGTCACGCTCGAAAACGGCCACGAGATCATCGCGCACACGGCCGGCAAAATGCGCAAGAACCGCATCCGCGTGCTGACGGGCGACAAAGTCCTCGTGGAGATGACGCCCTATGACCTCACCAAGGGGCGTATCACCTATCGCTTCAAATAAGATTTCGCCGGCGCTGGTGCTGGCGAGCGAGAGCCCGCGCCGCCTGGCGCTGCTCGCGCAGGCCGGACTCGTGCCCGATGCGGTCAGGCCGGCGGCTGTGGATGAAACGCTGCTGCGCGGCGAGCTTCCGCGGGCGCACGCCATGCGCCTCGCCTGCGCCAAGGCTGAGACCGTGGCCGGCGCCTGGAACGACGGGCCGGCGCTGTTCCTCGCGGCCGATACGGTCGTCGCCTGCGGACGACGCATCTTGCCCAAGGCCGAGACGGACAGTCAGGTGCGCGACTGCCTTGATATTTTGTCAGGCCGCCGTCACCAGGTGCTGACGGCCGTCGCCGTGCTTGAGGATAAACGCGTTCGTACGCGGCTCGTCGAAACGCGCGTAGCCTTCAGGCGGCTGACGGCCGACGAAATCGAGGCCTATGTGCGCTGCGGCGAGGGTCTGGGCAAAGCAGGCGGTTACGCGATTCAGGGGCGCGCCGAAATATTCGTGCGGCAGGTTAACGGCTCTTATTCAAATGTGGTGGGGCTTCCACTCCTTGAAACGATCGGTCTTCTTAGGTCGTGCGGCCTCGCGATTTCGTGATATCTTGGTTCCGCTGTCATTCGATGAATGTGGTCCATGGATAAGGAAATCCTGATCAATGCAGGAGCCGGGGAAATTCGTGTCGCGCTTGTCGAGGATGGCGAGCTGCAGGAGATTTTCCTCGAGCGGGTCCTCGGCCTCGAAGACGGTCCCCTGAAGAAGCGCACCGACGGCCGCCATGGCCACAGCCTCATCGGCAACATCATGTTGGGCCGCGTGCAGCGCGTGCTGCCGGGCATGCAGGCTGCGTTCGTGAATGTCGGTCTCGATCGCGCCGGGTTTCTCGGGGCACGCGAAGCGCGTTGCCTGGCCGATCTGCCGGGGTTCGACGACGAACGTGCGCCCAAGATCAGCGATTGCGTCCGCGAAGGCGAAGATATCCTCGTGCAGGTCGTGAAGGATCCCATCGGCGAGAAAGGCGCGCGGCTTTCCGCGAACGTCACCATTCCCGGCCGCCTGCTCGTGCTCGTGCCCAACCAGCCCGGCATCGCGCTGTCGCGGCGCATCGAAGACGAAAGCGAACGCGCGCGGTTGATAGCGCTTGGCGAAGCGATGATCGCGGAATCGAACGGCACGCTCGTACCGGGTGCTGGCTACATCCTGCGCAGTGCGGCGCAGAGCGCGAGCCTTGCCGATCTGAAGGAGGACGCCGAACGTCTGGCGGAAGCCTGGCGGCCAGTGATGGCGCGCCGGCAAAGCGCGGAAGCGCCGACCACGCTCTATCACGATCTCGATCCCGTCGAACGCACCATGCGCGACGAAGTGGATTCGTCCACGGCGCGCGTGCTCATCGACGACCGCCAGGCTTTCGAAGCGGCGCGCGCCTACTGCAAGCGTGCGATGCCGGAGGCGGAGTCCAAGATCGAACTTTTCTCCGGTCCCGGCATGCTGTTCGACATGTACGACCTCGAAGACGAGATCGACCGCCTGATGAGCCCGCGCGTGCCGCTGTCGTCCGGCGGCTGGATCACCATCGAGGGCACGGAAGCGCTGACCGCGATCGACGTGAACTCCGGAAGCTTCACGGCTTCGACAGGCCTCGAGGAGACGAGCCTCAGGGTCAATCTCGAAGCCGCGCACGAAATCGGGCGCCAGCTTTGCCTGCGCGGCATCGGCGGGCTCATTGTTATCGACTTCATCCATCTGAACGACCCCGACAACATCCAGAAGGTGCTGGACGTGCTGGCCGCGAGTCTCGCCAAGGACCGCACCCCTACCCAGATCTCGCCCATGTCGGAATTCGGTCTGGTCGAGATCACGCGCAAGCGCATCCGCGATCCGCTCTTCAAGCTGATGACGGAATGCTGCCGCCCCTGCCACGGACACGGCCGCACGCGCACCGCGGATAGCGTGGCTTACGAAGTCCTGCGGCGCGTCGAACGCGAAGCGGCCGCCGCACCGGGCAAACCCATCCTCGTGCGCGCGGCGCCCGAAGTGGTGAAATGGCTCGAAGCGCATGACGACGACGTGCGTCCGGGCCTCGCGCGCCGCGGCGCTCCGCGCGTGCAGTTCGAGGCGCGCAGCGAATTCGCCCGCGAAGGATTCGATGTCGGAACGCTCCCCTGACGCGTCGCGCAAATGCGCGATCTGCGGCCAGCCGCAGGCCGAGAAATTCAAACCCTTCTGTTCGAAACGCTGCGCCGATGTCGATCTGTCGCGCTGGCTGAAAGGCGTCTATTCGGTGCCCGCCGAAGAAGCGCCGGATGAAATTCCCGACGAGGGGAACGAGACCTAGCCGCTCTAACCGGGCCGGGACAAGCCCGGCCATGGTGACTTGCCTTAAGCCGCTTCGCTCTTCGACGTGGAGAGCATGGCGTCGATTTCCTTGCGCGCGGCGGCGAAGGTCTCGTACATCTCCCGCAACGTGACTGCGGCTTGAGCGGATGACATACCGATCGCGTGCTCCAGTTCGGCTGCCAATTGCTGCAGACGCGACGCGCCGAACGTGCCCGAGATGCCTTTCAGGTCGTGCGCCTGATCTTTGATGAGCGACCAGTCGCTGGCTTTGGCAGCGGCATCAAGCTGCGCAAGGCAGGACGCGACGGACTCATAAAACGACGCCGCAAGCTCCAGCACAGTCGCCGCAGGCAGAACCTGCGCGAGCTCTTCCAACGGTCCAGCCTCGAAATCCGGCGCGATCTCTTCGTATTCCATACCTGCCCCCACCAGACGGGACAGGTTACGCGCGCGAGGTTAAGAGGCTGTTTACCCGCTATTTTGCAGGTGTTGCAGGAGGTTGCGGGAAGAACGAGCCCGCCGGTCCCGGGAATTCGACCGGGCTTTCATAGCCGTCCGCCGACACCGATGAGACCCCGAAGAACCAGTCGTCGATATTGATGTTCTTGAGCCTGAGCGCGGTGGCATCGCCAGCCGACTGGCTGTTCGTCCAGAACGGTGCCGTCGTGTCGCGCCACCACACGCGATAGCTCGCAGCCCCCGGCGCGGGCGTCCAGCTTGCTCTCGTATCGTGCGTGACGGCGCCTTCGATCTTCACGCTCGGAGGCGGGGCAGGGGCCATGGCGAGAGCCGCAAGCGTCGTCGCGTTCAGGCGCGTGACCTGAGCGAGATAGGGATAGTCGATCGCCTCGGGCAGGTCGCCATACTGGATGCCGTTCGCCACGCGCACATCCTGATGCTCGCGCGTGTAGTTCTCGATCGCTTCGGTGAAGCGCACTGCCGGATAGCCCGCCGCCAGCATCGGCACCTGGTCGCCGCCGCGGCTGAAGCGGTCGGTGCGGTAGACCATGCGCACGCTGAGGCCGGTGAGATAGTGATCGGCGACGCCGCTGATGAAGCGCGCGAGATTGCGCGAGGGGCTGTCGACTTCGCCGCCATTGTAGCGCCGGCGCGAAGCTTCTTCGGGCGTCTCCGTCGATTTGGTGCCTTCAGAGAAGACGCGGACATGCGTGGCGTCGGTCACGCCGTTCTCGCCGTTGGTGTTGCCGATGATGTCGTTGTTGAGCACGGCTTCGACCTGCCAGTGATGCGCCTGCGCATATTGCGCCAGCAGCTTGCCGCCATAGAGGCCCTGTTCCTCGCCGGAGAGCACGGTATAGACGATCGTGGCGGGGAATTTGTATTTCGACAGAACCCGCGCGGCTTCGATCACCGCGGCCGTGCCCGATCCGTCATCGTCGGCGCCGGGCGCGTCGCTCGTCGCATTCATGGGATCGGTGACGCGCGAATCCAGATGCCCCGAAATGATCACGTAACGGTCGGGATCGCCGGTGCCGCGCTGGATGGCGAGCACGTCCATCAGATCGGCAGGTTTCGGGATGCGTTCGCCCTGGACCATCTGCTCCGGTGTCTCGACGTCGAGGCAGCGATTGCAATGTTTGCCGATCTCCGCGAAACGGTCCGCCACCCAACGGCGCGCCGCGCCGATGCCGCGCGTGTTCGAGGTCGTGTCGGAGAGCGTGTGGCGCGTGCCGAAGGCGACCAGCCGCGTGATGGTGGCTTTCAATTCCGTCGGGCTTACGTCCGAGGCGACTGTCTGGAGGAGCGGATGCGGCGCTTCGTCCGCCGCCTGGGTGGTCCCGGCAAGGAGGCCCGCGAGCGCGAGCCCGGCTAAAGCGGCGGTGGTACGCATGCAACCCCCAGAGCGAAAAACCGCCGGGAGATTGGCGTCTTCCGTGCAGTCACGCAAATGGTTTGAACGATCAAAGAGAAAGCGGGTATACAATATTGACGCCGAAGGAATTGCCATGCGCGTCACGGCAAAAAAGCGGGGCAACCGTGCATCGGTGCGGATACCGGCCGCGGTGATGCAGGTCCACCTGTCGTCGGCTAACCGGCAAGCTTGCCGCGCTATCTTTGCAGTATCCCGATGGTCTGGTTCGAGTAGCTGAGGCGCTCGCCCATGATCTTGACGACGTACGTCAGAAGCGCCTGCGTCAGCGCGGGATTTTCCCGCCGCAAGCTGTCATAGGCATCGGCGCTGAGCGCGTAAAGCACGCTAGGCGTTTCGGCCACGATGCTGGCGCTGCGCGGACGACGCGTGAGGAGCCCCATCTCTCCGATGATCGTGTGCTTGCCGAGGCTGCGCATGCGGATGAGCCGGCCTTCGCCGACCTCCACCATGACGCCGACGCGGCCGTCGAACACAAAGTGCATGCAGTCCGACGGATCGCCCTGGTGCGAAATCACGTCGCCTTCGCCGAATTCGATTCGTTCGCACAGGTTCGCCAGCGTCTCGGCATGATGGCGGTCTTCGAGCGCCGCCGACAGCCATTCGACCAGTGTTCCCTTCTGGCTGTCCTGCTCGCGATGCGTCTCGATGATCACATTCTCGCACTTCTCCAGCGCGTGATCGAGGTCATGCTCGACGATGACGTGGCTCTTGAAGAAGCCCACGTTGCGGAACGCGGCCGCCAACTGTTCCGACAGGTTGACGAACACGAGCCGGGCGCCGGCCGCCTCGACGGCGCGCTGGATCTGCGTGAAGCTATGGATGGCGGAAGAGTCGATGCCGGTGACGAGCCGGAAATCGAACACCAGGAAGCGGCGATGATGGGCCGCGCCGAGAAGCGTCTTCACATGTTGATAAAGCCCGCTTGCGGAACCGAAGAAAAGATAGCTCTGCAAGCTGATGCCCTGCAGCTCGCGGCCATGTGCGGCGAGAAGCGTCAACTCGTCGGGGCCGCGGTCGAGTGAGGAGCGGTAGCTCGCCCCGTCAAAGCTGAACTTGATCGCGTTCACGCGGCTGGCGCTGAGCGCAAAGGTGGCGCAGCCGATGACGACGCCGAAGGCCACGCCAGCGATGAATCCCCACATCACAATGACGAATACGATAGCGAGCAGCGACGCGTATTCCACCAGCGACAGGTGCCGCACGGACTCGATCATCCAGCGATAGACGAGGCCCAGGCCCATATAGAGAAGAAGGCCGCCCAGCGCGAATTTCGGGATGACGGCGAGGTAGCTCGGATTGACAACCAGCATCAGGGCCGCGATCGCGGCGACCGTGATACCGGCGAAGCGTCCCGTTGCGCCGGCAGAGAACCCGAGCGCCGTGCGGCTTACCGAGGTGCAGCCGACATAGCCGCCCAGCGCCGCCGAAAGAAGATTGGCCGCGCCCATTGCATTGAGCTCGCGATTGAGATTGGCTTCCTGATGCGTCGCGAGTTCGATGCCCGTCGTGCTCAAGAGCGCGCTTATGGTTGTCACAAACATGACGGCGAGAAGATCGCCCGTGAGAGGCGGCAGCGCGCGCCAAGGGAAGCGCGCCAGCGCGTCATAGCTCCACGGCAGCGAAAACGTCATCGTTGCGTGCAGCCGGAACAACCAGCCTTGCTCCGCGGCGGCACCTGTCGAAATGTGCGCATAACCGAGCACGGCGTAGAACGCGACCGTCGACACGATCAGCACGGCCGGCATCAGGAATGCATGCTGCGTACGCGTGCGCCCGAGAAAGATCACGCCGGCGACGGCAACGGCCGCCACGATTTCTCCCCCGTTGGTGGGTTCGAGGAACACTCCGAAATTGGCGAACGTGGGGTCGCTTCCGGTCATCACCTGTACCGCGCCCGTCAGGATGAGCACGCCCGTCGATCCGAGAAAGCCGCCGATGACGGGGTAAGGGATGAAGCGCACGGCACGTCCCGCGCTCGTGAATCCCAGGATGCACAGGAAAAGCCCCGCGAGCGCGGTGCCGAGCGAAATCACAATGAGCGTGGGACCGAGCAGATTGGCGCCTGCGCCGCTGGCCGAAAGTTTCGTGGCCAAGGCAAGCGATAGCACGGCCGTCACCGCTGACGTCGCCGATCCCGGGCCGGCGACCGTGAACGGAATCGAACTCCACAGGGCGACGACCAGCGCGCCGACCGCGGTCGAAATGAACGTCGCCGTGATGCCGTAGGAGAGCCAGGGCGCAAGCGGCCCCGAAAAGATCAGCGCCGCATAAGAGAGGCCGACGAGCAGCGCCAGCACGCCGCAAATGGCGCCCGCGAAGACGTCGCCCAGATGGCCAGCAATGATTCCGTCGAGCGCCCAGGCATTGACGCCATCGGCATTCGCCCTCTCGGTTTGCAACGCTCCCCCCCACACAGCAGGCGCCGGAGGCGCATAGCCTCATCAGTTGTTCTCGCTGGCCGATGCGGACAGGCAAGTCAATGGGTTAGTGGCGACCATTTTTGATTTTGCGCAGGGTGCGATTATGGACGGGTCATAATTGGCGAGCTCGCAATTCCCGCTCGCGCGGTGCGCGAGAATTGTGACGGTCGCGCCCCAGCGCCTTGCCCGGGCTCTCCTATTGTGTGGCGACCAAGGCCGGCCGCGCCACCGCCTCGCTGACCAGTCCGGTGGTAAGCGTTGCCAGATCTTCCGCACGCAGCGTTTCTCGGGCAAGTAGCTCCTTTGCACAGGAGAGAAGTGTTGCGCGGTTTCGCTCCAGAATACGGCGCGCATGCAGAAAGGCTTCGTCGACGAGTTCCTTGACGACGCTGTCGATCTGATCGGCGGCACCGTCTCCATAAGTCCGCGGTCGCCAGGCACCAGATCCGCCCAGAAAGCTGCTGCTCTCGGCTTCATAGACGACCTGGCCCAGTTGCGGCGTCATCCCGAAGCGCACGACCATGTTGCGGGCAATGCCGGTCGCCTTGGCGAGGTCGTCGGCGGCGCCGGTCGAGACATCCTCATAGACCAATGCTTCAGCAGCGCGTCCGCCAAGCAGCACCGCCATGCGGTTGCCAAGCTCGCTGCGGCTGACGAGAAAGCGGTCTTCGGTCGGCCGCTGGATCGTGTATCCGAGCCCTGCGACGCCGCGCGGGATGATGGAAACCTTCTGGACCGGATCGGTGCCCGGAATCGCGAGGGCGACAAGGGCGTGCCCCATCTCGTGATGGGCGACGATTT
This sequence comes from Rhizomicrobium sp., assembly GCA_035504555.1. Lineage (GTDB taxonomy): Bacteria > Pseudomonadota > Alphaproteobacteria > Micropepsales > Micropepsaceae > Rhizomicrobium. The sequence continues at coordinate 210,882 of DATJRP010000001.1, forward strand.
CGCGCTCGCGCGCGTTGAGGATGCGGCTCTTCTTCTCGAGACCGGCAACGATGCGCTCGATCGCCTGCGTGAAGTCGTCGAGTGTCGTTGCGTCCGCTTTGCGCCTCGTCGCAACGAGCGCGGCTTCGTTGACGAGATTGGCGAGATCGGCGCCGGTGAAACCCGCCGTCAGGGATGCGATCGTCTCGATGTCCACGCCGCCCGACATCGTGATTTTCTTCACATGCACGCGCAGGATATCGATGCGCCCCTTGCGATCGGGACGGTCGACCAGCACCTGGCGATCGAAGCGGCCGGCGCGCAAGAGAGCCTGGTCGAGAATCTCGGGCCGATTGGTGGCCGCGAGGATGACGACACCGACGGTCGAATCGAACCCGTCCATTTCGGCGAGCAATTGATTGAGCGTCTGTTCCTTTTCGTCGTGACCGCTTCCCGGCATGTCGACGCCGCGTGCGCGGCCGAGAGCATCCAGTTCGTCAATGAAGATGATGGCGGGCGCCTTGGCGCGGGCTTGCTGGAAAAGATCGCGTACGCGCGCCGCACCGACGCCGACAAACATCTCGACGAATTCCGAACCCGTGATCGACAGAAAAGGCACGCCCGCTTCGCCGGCGACCGCGCGGGCGAGAAGCGTCTTGCCCGTTCCGGGCGGGCCGACAAGGAGAACGCCCTTCGGAATGCGCGCGCCGAGGCGTCCATAATATTTCGGGTCCTTGAGAAAGCCGACGACTTCGGCGAGTTCGTCCTTGGCTTCGTCGACGCCGGCGACGTCGGCGAAGGAAATCTTGATGTCGGTTTCAGCGAATATCTTCGCGTGGCTTTTCCCCGTCGCCATAAAGCCGCCGGCGGCCGAGCTGCCGTCCGGCCTGAACAGGAGCCACCACAGGCCGAGAAAAAAGACCGTCGGCAGAAGCCATGAAAGAAGCGCTTGCGAGAATCCGGAACTGGCCTCGCCCCAGAAAGTGACGTTGTGACGCTGGAGCTCCGCCGCAATCGCCGGATCGACGCGATTGGTCACGAAGGTGGAAGAAAGGCCGCCGTTTTTCGGCTTGTAAGTCCCCGAAATCGTGTTTGCGCCGACGACGACGTCTTTCATTTCACCCTTGGCGAGTAGGTCCATGAACTCGCTGTAGGAGATTGCATCACCCACCTGAAAGCCTGCCACGACATCGTGGATAATGAGGCCGAGGAAAAGCGCGCCAATGATGTAAAGGATTTCGATCTTTCCCAGCGGAGTCTTCGGCTGCTTTTTCGGAGTGGCCATGTTTTCGATCCTGCGCTGCACGTGTGAATTCTCAAAGAATCCTGACGCCATGGCCTTGAGGCAGGTCAAAAGAGGGCTGCTGCTCGTAGCGGGCCTTGCATACGTATCGATCCGCATTTCGTCGTTGCATGAGACGCGTAGAGTTTGTTCCTAGCCGGGACGGTTTGGTCCGATTCCAGATCGCCCTAGGACAGCAAAATCCATTTCTCCCGAAACCAAAGAAAAAGCCGGCGACAAGTTCGCCGGCTTCGGTTTGTTGTTTGGCCGGTTCACCACGCGAGCATCGCCGGCGTCATGGCGACGATGCGAAAGGGAAGTTGTCGGCCGTCGGGTTCGGTCACGGTGACAGAGCCGCCCGGCGTCAAACGGTGACGATCGAGCTTGAAGAGCGGCTCTCTCTCGACCGCGTTGCCTTTTGGGTACCTGAAACACCAGCCCTCGGCGGCATGGACGAATTGACCGTGCTCCTCGGGGGCGTCGCCCCAAAAGCGCCGGACGCGGCAGATGTCCTTGACCTGGTTCCACGCGTCGGCATCGATCTGCCCGTCAGCTGCCAGCGGCGCAACGAACTCGTAGCCGTGCCACGAACTTCCGCTCGGAAAACCTGCCGTGCGCGCCAGCTCGAGTCGGATCCGGTCGAGAGAAATTTCGCGTGCCATGATGAATGCTCCCGACGGTTAGTGGATCATGAGCACGGGCATGGTCGCATGCCAGCGCACGTGTTGGGTGACGCCGCCAAAGATCAACTCGCCAAGATGGCTGTGGCCGTAGCCGCCCATCACGAGGAGATCGGCGCCCCGCATCTTTGCGGCTTCGAGAAGCGCAGCGCCGGTCTCGCGCGTACCGGGGTCGACCGTCGCCTCATTGCAGGCGATGCCGTGCAGTGCGAGATATTGCTCGACGTTCCGGAAGTCGGCCTTTTTCTTCGGGTCGCGACAGCAGGAAAGCAGGATGATTTCTCCGGCTTTTTCCAGAACCGGCATAGCGCCGATGATCGCGCGCGCCGCGGTGTCGCTGCCGTCCCAGGCGATGGCGACCTTGCCGGGAAAGTCTTTCGGCGCCAGCGTGGCGAGAAGCACGGGCCTTTCGGTTTTGACGAGGATTTCCGCAAAGGCTTCGCTGATATCCGGCGAATCGTTCGCGAGGATCGGTCCGAAAACGACAAGATCCGAGAACTTGGCTGCCTCGGCTACGCAAGCCGGGAAATAACCTTCCATGTGGACGAAAGAGCAGGTTGTCTCGCGTGCGTTCTTTTCCGGTCGTGTCACGACGCTGACGCCCGCCGCCGAAGCAGCTTCCGCAAGCGTCGCGCGTGCCGTCTTCGCAGCCTCGGCGTTGATCTTGGCTGCTCCGTCGATAATGTCCTGAACGACATCGGGCGAAATCTGCACGCCAATATAGGGCATCGAAAGGCGCGGATCCGGGCACACGAAAAGCCCGACCACATGGGCGCTGAATGGTTTCGCCGCTGCGAATGCCGCCGAAAGAACCCGCTTGTCACGCTTGGAGCCGGTCAAGGGGGCGATGATCTTGGCAATCGACATGACGAACCTCCGTTTGGTGGCCTAGAGATCGCCTTCGGCGATCTCTTGCAGCTTTTCGAGGTTGCGAATGACGATGTGCGTGCGGTTGGGAACGTCAATGAGGCGGGCGCGTTTCAGTTCGCTAATGGCGCGGCAGACCGTCTCGATGGTGAGACCGAGATAGTCCGCGATGTCCTGGCGTCCCATCGGAACTTCGATCGCACCGCCGTTCTTCACGCCATGCCGTTCGGTCAGCGCGAGGACGAATGATACCACGCGCTCCTTCGCCGTCTGACGGCCGAGCATCACGAGATGGTTTTGCGCGACCCACAGATCGCGGGACAACACCGCCATGAGGCTCCGCTGCACGTCGCTGCGCTCTTCGCCGAGACGGTCGAGGCGCGAGCGCGCATAACGCACGGCTACGACATCTGTCAGGGCTTCCGCCGTGAAGGCGTGAGTATCGAGCCATTCGATGCCGACGAAGTCGCCCGAACCGACGAATTCGGCGATCTGGCGCCGGCCATCGCTCATGAGCTTGCAAAGGCGCACCGTGCCGCTGACGATCCTGTACGAATAGTTTGCGTCATCGCCCTCGCTGAAGATGGTCCCGTTGCGGCCGAAATGGGCGACGGTTCCGATCGTCTGAAGGGCGGATAGACCAACCTCGTCGAGCCCGCCCCTGGAAACGGCGGCGGAGGACGGAATCGGCGTGGCGGAAACTGAAAGGGCCCGAACGGCGAGTGACATAACGATCTCCTCATCGAATGCGATGGGAGGATTTTGTCGAGAAACACCGCTTTCGAAATTGGGTTCGCTACGTACGTATCGCTACATATGGCAGGCGGCCGGCCCGTCGAGACCCCCGATTCGCGGGCTTTTCAGGGCTTCACGACGCCCGCCACGATCGCCATGCGCACAAGATCCTGCAGGCTTTGGACCTTGAGCTTGCTCATCATGCGGCCGCGATGCACTTCGATCGTGCGCGTCGCGGCGCCGAGCTCGTGGGCGATCACCTTGCTTTGCTTGCCGGCGACGACGAGATCGAAAACTTCGCGCTCCCGCGGTGTCAGGAGAGCGATCCGACCGAGGACCTCCTGCGCGTTGACGGCGGTCTCGGCAGCTCGAGTGTCCAATTCGAGCGCGCGGCTGACCGAGGAGAGCATCGACTCGCGCGCAAACGGCTTTTCGAGAAAATCGACGGCGCCTGCGCGCATCGCCCGCACCGTGAGCGGAATGTCGCCGTGCCCCGTAATGATGATCACCGGCAGCGGTGATTTTCGCCGGACCAGCTCTTCCTGGAGCTCGAGCCCGTCCATATCGGGCATGCGGATATCGGTGATGAGGCAGCCGCGGCGCTCGGCGCCGCCGCCGGCGAGGAAAGCGGTCGCGGATTCATAGACTTCGACGTTATGGCCGGCGAGTTTCAAGGACATCCGCAGCGACTCGCGAACGGCCGTGTCGTCGTCCACCACAAAAATGGTCGCATCCGTCGTCATCGTTCAATCAGTCCTCGGCAAGCGGCAGGCGAAAATGGAAAACGGCGCCGCCGCCCGCGTTCGGCTCCATCCACAGGCGGCCGCCATGCGATTCGACGATCGTGCGGCAGATCGAAAGCCCGATCCCGAGCCCGCTCGTTTTCGTCGTCATGAAGGGCTGGAACAGAGACTCGGCGATGTCCTTCGCCAAGCCGGGACCTGTATCGGCGACGCTGACCCGCGCAAAATCTCCATCCTCGCGCGCGGTCGTGATCGTCAGAATGCGCTTCGGCGAGTCCTGCATCGCCTCGACCGCGTTGCGCACGAGATTGATCATCACCTGCTGGATCTGGACCTTGTCGACCAGGACCGGCGGGAGGTCCTTCGCGAGGTTGGAGCGGAGCTTGACACTCGTTTCGGCGGCGCCGACGAAGCCGAGCGCGATCGAATCCTGGATGATCGTGTTGAGTTCCTGGGTTGCACGATCGAGCTCACGCTTCGACACGAAGCCCCGCAGGCGTTTGATGATCTCGCCGGCGCGAACCGTCTGTTCGGCAACCTGGTCTGCCACCTCGCGCACCGTCGCCGCGTTGGCTGCATCGCCGGTCCTGGCAAGGTCCTGCAGGATGCCGGTATAGTTGAGAATGGCCGTGAGCGGCTGATTGAGTTCGTGCGCGAGTGCGGCGCCGAGTTGTCCCGTCGTGGAAAGGCGTGTGGCATGCAGGAGTTCCTTCTGCAGTTCCTGAATGCGCTGTTCGTTGGCCTTGCGCTCTGAAATGTCGTGCACGATGCCGAGAAATATTCGGCGCCCGTCGAAACGTCCTTCGCCGACCGACAGATACATGGCAAAGGTGGTACCGTTCTTGCGACGGCCCACGACCTCGCGCCCGATGCCGATGATGCGCCTTTCGCCCGTGTCGCGATAGCGCCCGAGGTAATCGTCGTGTTCGGCATGGTAAGGCGGCGGCATCAGCACCTTGACGTTCCGGCCGATGACCTCGGCCGCGTTGTAGCCGAACATGCGCTCGCAAGCCGTGTTATAGACTTCGATGAGGCCCATCTCGTCGATGACCATGATGCCGTCGACGGCCGTTTCGATGAGGGCCTTGAATAGGACGTCGCTTTGCATGCCTCAAAACCTTTGCGGACGAAGCGCTTCGGACCGCCGCATATTGAACCAACCCGGGCCCGTGGCGGCAAGCCCGGTGCAAGCCGACGATTTCGATAGCAGAATTTTGCGCTGGATCAGTGAAGAAGGTTCTCAATTCAAGGGACTATGATCGCGATTATCGAAAGCTCCGGGCATGAAACACGCTGTCATCGTCGCCCACCCCAAAGTTGCCAGTTTCTCGATGTCCGTCGCAAAAGCCTATTGCGAGGCGGCCGGCAGGGCGGGCCACGATGTCCTGCTGCGCGATCTTTATCGCATGAACTTCGCGCCCTGCCTGGAGGCGAACGAGATGCCGAATACGCCGAGCTTTGCGCCGGCTTCCGACGTCATGAGCGAGCGTCAGCTCCTTGCCGACGTCAATGTTTTCGCGTTCGTCTACCCGCTCTGGATGAACGCACAGCCTGCCATGATGAAAGGCTATATCGATCGCGTCTTCGGCATGGGTTTTGCCTACGGTTCGGGCAGGGGCGGCAACGTGCCGTTGCTCAAATCGCGCAAGATGATCAGCTTCACCTCCAGCGGCGCACCCACGGGCTGGGTCATCAGCACCGGCGCATGGAGCGCCGTTCAGAAACTGTTCGACGAGCATTTTTCGCAGGTCTGTGGTCTCGAGCTCATCGATCATATACATTTCGGTGGAATTGTGCCGGGTATCAGAAGCGATGCCGTCGAGACCCATTTGACGCGGGTTCGCGCGGCCGTCGACCTGATGTCCGAATCGGAAGGCAAACTTAGCGTCCACTGAAACGAAGGCGTGCGGATGAAAATGATTCTGGGTGCGGCGATTCTTTCGTCGATGACGGTCATCGCGGCGCAGGCCGGTGGGACATCCACCGCCGTCGCCGTATGTCAGGCCTGTCACGGCGTGACGGGCAACAGCGCGAAGCCGGACGTCCCGCGCCTCAACGGCCAGAAAGTCGAATATCTCAAGCAGCGCCTGACCGATTTTCACGATCCGGCCTCACAGGATCCACATGCGACGAACGTGATGTGGGGCATCGTCGAGCGCACGGATGACTCTACGCTTGTCGAGCTCGCGCAATATTTCGCGACCCAGGCGCCGATGGCGGCCGCCAACGGCGGCGCGTCGGCCCAAGAGGGACGCAAGCTTTATACGAGCGGAGATCCTGCTAACTACGTTCCGGCGTGTGGGACCTGCCACGGCGCAAATGCCGAAGGCCTTGGCGACGTGCCGCGCCTTGCAGGCCAGCATGGGCTCTATCTCGAGAACCAGCTCGAACGCATGAGGCTCAACATGCGTGCGAACGGTGTTATGCACCCCAAGACCAACAGCATGAGCGACGCCCAGATCAAAGCCCTCGTGGGCTATCTGGCCAAAGATTAGATCTCCGAACTGTCGCGATTGCGCGACGTCAAATGATATCGGCCGCTCGCGTGCTTCGATGCCGGCGCAGCAGTTTGCGCAAACCTCATGCACCGCACCGCCTCAATCCTTCGCAGAAAATATTCCGCCGTCGCGGCCGTTGCGGCTGCCGCCTGCGCGCTGATTTTTTTGGGCGCGGCTGGGCCGGGCGATGCACCGGCAGACGAGACGGCGCGCGACCTCCGGACGATCCTGTCGACGGGGAAATTGCCGGAATTGAACGACGGCGAACTCGATTTTGCTGCGCTTCGCGCCTTCTATGCGGCAATGGCCTACAAGCCGGTCTGGAGCGGTTCGGCAACCGCCGAGAACGAAAGCCGGACGATGCTTGCGGCGCTCTCCCGCGCCCCTGATGACGGGCTCGACGCTTCGGATTATCACGCCGGCACGGATGTTTTGCGGCGCGCGCACGATGCGCCCCTCGCAGCGGCCGCGTTCGACGTTCTGCTGACCGATGGCGCACTGAAGTTCGCCCGGGACTTGCGGCAGGGTCGGCCGGAGGCGAAGGCCGACCGCGACGTCGATTTGCCCGGAGGCCGCTTCGATCCCCGCGCGTCGCTTGCCGCGGCCCTGGAAACGCACGCACTGGCGGCATTCCTTGCGGGGCTCGCGCCGCCGCAGCCGGAATACGCGCGGCTCAGGTTCGCGCTGCGCCGATATCGTGACATTGCTGCCGAGGGTGGTTGGCCGATGCTGGAAAAAGCCGAGACCGACCGGCTCTTCAGTGACGCCGCCCTGTCAGCTCTTCTGCGCCGCCGTCTCGCTTATGAGGACGCTTCGGCATCAAGCGATGCCGATCTTGCAGACGCCGTGAAGCGCTTCCAGCTTCGGCACGGTCTTAAAGCCGACGGGCGCGTCGGTGGTCAGACCCTCCGCGCTCTCAACGTTCCGGCCTCGGAGCGCGTGCTCGAGATCATAGCCAATATGGAGCGCTGGCGTTGGATGCCGCGAACGTTCGAAGACCGTTATGTGGCCGTCAACGTGCCGGACGCTCGCCTCGATCTGATCGCAGACGGAAAGATTGTGCTGAGCTCACGCGTGATCGTAGGACGGCGCAGGGGACCGACGCCGATTTTGCGGGCCGTCGCTTCATCGGTCACGATCAACCCGCCGTGGAATGTGCCCGCGACGATCGCGCGCAAGGAGATACTCCCGAAGCTGAAATCTAATCCTGCCTATCTTGCATCCCAGAACATGGTGCTGCTGAACGGACCACCGGACGATCCCAACGGACTCCATATCGACTGGAAGGCTGTGCCTGCCGCACGCTTCCCGTATCAGATACAACAACTGCCCGGACCAACCAACGCGCTCGGCCAAATCAAGCTCGAACTTCCCAACAGGTTTGCCGTCTACCTTCATGATACGCCCGCCAAGGGCGCCTTCGATCTCGATCAGCGCTATCTGAGCCATGGCTGCGTGCGGGTTCAGGACATCAAGGCATTGGCGTCCTATGCGCTGGCGGGCGATGTGACGTCAGCCGTTGCGGATATCGATACGGCCGTGGCGGCGGGCACCACTCAGCATCTGCCGTTGGGCACGCCGCTACCGATCTATCTTCTCTACTGGACGGCCTTTGCCGATGATTACGGAGCTGTCGAGTTCCGCGACGACATTTATGGGCGCGATCGCCGCCTTCTCGATGCCCTCGCGAAGCGTGCGCCGCACCAGCAGGTAACGCTCGCTGTGATGCAATGCCGTCCGGCTTGATTCGAGTTTGACGGCCCAGCGTCGTGATTCTATTCGCGTTCCACCCACATCCCGCCGCGTTTGACGTATTTGCGCTCGACCGCAGCCCAGGCGATGCGGTGCGCGGCTTCCTCCTGGCGCGGATCGCCCTCGTGCGAGGCGAATGCGTGATTGAATGCTTCTCGGAAGATCGACTGGGCGTGCACCGGCAGATGATTGCGAACGGGCAGCGGCAGATCACTGTTGGATGCGTAGGGCATAGGCGTCTCCATCGGGTGCAGTCGCACTATGTCAAACGGCAGCGGGCAGCCTTGCAAGCCGCCCGCTAAAACCGTCCGCTCTTCCGATGATCAGCCGTGCTTGAGTGTCATCTCGGCGACACCGCCGGCCACGTTGAGCCCGGTATTGCCTTCGATGCTCACCGGCTGAAGCGAGACCGACCGCCTCATGCCGCCGACCAGAGCGTTAACGCCCGCTCCGACACCGACCGTGGCGCTCGCCGTTGCCCCGACATAGCGACCCGACAAGGCACCAGACTCCAGATCCGATGTCGGCGCGAAAACGGCCCAAACCATGACGCCGCCCTTCGTGTAACCGATGTCGACGCCGAACTTGGAAATGTGGCCGTAATAATGCTCGAGTTGGCCCTTGACCGGCTGGTACGTGCAGTGCACGTCGCGGGTCGAGCCGAAAATGACGCCCCATCCGCTCGAAACGTTGCACGCCAGCATGCCGACTTTTACGCCCGCGTCCGACTGCGCATAGGCGCCCGTCGCACTAAGCGCAACGGCAACCGCCAGTGCCGCGGCGCCAAATCCCAGACCGATTTTACTCATTGCAGAGTCTCCATGTGCCTCATTTGCACGGATACGGATAGCGCGGGCCAATCCGCAACCGAATGAGCGAAATCAAATTTCAAATAAAGACGCCGTCGCCGCAGACTTTGACTTCGCTCAACGCAATTGCGCCCGTATCGGGGATCATTCCAGCAAATGTAGTCGGAGATCAGACATGAAAGCGCTCGTCTATCAGGGACCGGAAAAAAAGGCCCTCGAAGATCGTCCGAAGCCCAAGATCAAGGCAGCGACGGACGCGATTGTGAAAATCGTCAAGACCACGATCTGTGGCACCGATCTGCACATTCTCAAAGGCGACGTGCCGAGTTGCGCACCGGGCCGCATCCTCGGGCACGAGGGAGTCGGCGTCATCGACGAAGTGGGCGCCGCGGTCACATCGTTCCGGCCCGGCGATCGCGTTATCGTGTCGTGCATCTCGTCGTGCGGAAAGTGCGATTACTGCCGGAAGGGCATGTATTCGCATTGTGTCGACGGTGGCTGGGTTCTCGGCAACAGGATCGACGGCACACAAGCCGAATATGTCCTTACGCCCTTCGCCGACACGAGCCTCTATCACATTCCGCCGGGCGCGGATGAAGAGGCTCTGGTTATGCTGAGCGACATCCTGCCGACCGGCTTCGAGTGCGGCGTCCTCAACGGCAAAGTCCAGCCCGGTTCGATTGTCGCCATTGTCGGTTCCGGCCCGATCGGTCTTGCGGCGCTTCTCACGGCGCAATTTTACTCGCCCGCCGAGATCATCGTGGTCGATCTCGACGACAACCGCCTGGAAGTGGCGCTGCGTTTCGGCGCGACGACCATCATCAACAACAAGGATGGAAAGGCGATCGAGAAGATCCTGAACATGACGGGCGGGCGCGGTGTCGATACGGCGATCGAGGCCGTCGGCGTGCCGGCAAGCTTCCTCACCTGCGAGGATATCGTCGCGCCCGGCGGCATCATTGCCAATATCGGCGTGCACGGCGTCAAGGCCGATCTTCATCTGGAAAAGCTGTGGGACCACAACATCGCGATCACCACGCGGCTCGTCGATACGGCCACGACGCCCTTGCTGCTCAAGACGGTCCAGGCCCGCAAAGTCGATCCGCGGCGGCTCATCACGCATCGCTTCAAGCTCGATAAAATTCTGGAAGCCTACGAGACCTTCGGCCACGCGGCGCAGACGAACGCGCTCAAGGTCGTCATCGAGGCTTGAGGCCAACATAGGCAAGCGGGGACACGGATGCCGGTGTTACGCAACGTGCAAGCGTTGGGCTGTTTCATCGGGGCAGTCCTGATTGCAATCGGCGAACTGCCGGCCAGCGCATCGATCGCGCCGGACCAGAATTGGTCGACGAGGGATGAGCTTTCCCGGACCAACAAGGCGTCGTCGGAAGAGCTCGCGCTCGTCTTCGCATGCACCACCGATCTTCTCGGCGGCGATTACGAAGCGGTCGATCAAAGCTGCGGCCGCGCGATCACGCTCCGGCCGTCCGACCCCGTACCCCACAAGCTGTTCGGCATATCGCTTCTCATCGAGAAACGTTACGAGCGCGCCCAGCACGAGTTCGAGGAAGCCGTCCGCTTCGCGCCGCGCGATCCCGGAAGCCATATCGGCCTGGCCGAAGCGCTGCGGGGCCAAGACGACTATGCGGATTCAATCAACGCCTTCACCGATGCTCTCGCCCTGGCGCCCGGGGACGCCGGCGCGTGGAATGCACGCTGCTGGACACGCGGCCTGTTCAACAGGGATCTGAAAGCCGGGCTTCATGACTGCAACACGGCGCTGCGGCTGGCGCCCGTCAATGCCGACGCGCTCGACAGCCGGGGCCTCATCTATCTGCGCCTCGGTGATCCGAAGCTGGCAATCCGCAACTACGACGCCGCGATAGCCATCAACGCCAAACTTGTCACGGCCATCTACGGGCGCGGTGTCGCGCGCCTTCGGCTTGGCCTTCTGCAGAGCGCGCGGCGCGATATTGCGCTGGCGCGGAGTCTCGATAAAGGAATCGATCAGGTTTTCTATCGCTCGCCCTTGCTCTCGAACACCTGCGCCGCGGCCCTGAATATCGCGGGCGCGTCCGCGCGCTGTTTCGGTCCGATAGGACACCGGCCGCACGGGCACTCGAAAGGTTCCACATCCGTGACCGAGCTATTGCACCGTCCGGGAGACGCCATTCGCGACACCGACAAGTTTTGAATGGGCGCCGTCCAGCCAGAATTTTCGCCTGCATATCAGCTACTTACGGTCAGTTCTCGTGGTGCCCTTCCTGAGAGAAGGGTGACAGTTCATTCCGGACACATGGGTAACGATGATGTTCCGCCGGTTCATCAATTCGGGGGCAACACGGGCAACCATCTCGCCCTCGGATTCGCGAAACATCTGCGTTGGATCGCGCTCGCGCCCGGCCAAAATCTGCTTGTCCAATGTCGGAACATCTCCGACCGCACGCAGCTGAAAAGCATGAAAATTCGTAATTACGATCTTCGCCTTCTTCACCGCGTCCATCAGGTCGGGCGGCACAAGGTCGAGCGCTTGGTAGATGTTGCTTGCATCTTGAGGAAGAAGTACGCGAAGGCGGTCCCGAATGGTGATGCCCGGAGTTACGACTAGAAACGC
>DATJRP010000002.1:0-118515 GCA_035504555.1 Rhizomicrobium sp.
TCGCGAGGGGTGGAAGATGGCTAATGGTTATGGAAAGCACCGGACATCGAAGTTACGCAAGCCCGCGAAGCGGAAGGCCGCAAAGAAACGCACTGTGCGAAAGGCCACAAAGAAGGCCACGCGGCGCAAAGCGTCTCGAAAGAGTAAAAAGTAGGATCACGCGCAAAGGTGCCCTCGGTTTGGAATCTTCTTGGTTGCCCGAGATGCGCTATGGAGTGCACTTGCGGCGCTTCGTTTGGAGGGGCCTTCGATGTCCCTTGCGCGAAAGGCCCCGATAAATTCGAGGACATGAAACATATTGCTGTTCGCTGCCGCGATGGCCCGCCATCCGTAGCTGCGCGATGTCGGGTGGTCCACCTACGCCAAGGCTTCGGTGGACTCACCATCCTCCGCTGCTGCGCAGCGTAGGATGGTGGAAATAGCGTAACAGGACCAATGTTCCCTTGTGGCCGGGCGACCACGCGGTGCAACCGCGCGTGCGGCTGCTCAGCGCCGTGTCACCGTTTCTTTTCGAAGCTGCGCGATGTCGGGTGGTCCGCCTACGCTAAAGCTTCGGTGGACTCACCATCCTGCGCTGCTGCGCAGCGTAGGGTGGTGGGCGCAGTAGGAATCGAACCTACGACCCGCTGATTAAGAGTCAGCTGCTCTACCGACTGAGCTATGCGCCCGCCGCGGCAGGCCCGGAGGGGTGCCCGCGGAAGGCCGCGCTTCTAGCAGAGGGTGTCCCCCCTGTCCAGAAAGGGAAAATGCCCCCTTCCGTCATTGCCCGGCTTGTCGGGGCAACCCATTTTTGCCGGAGAAATTGGGTCGCCCGCATGAAGCGGGCGACGACGGACGTTTGGTCGATTAGAGGAACCCCGTTCTAAAACAGCCCGCCCGCGGCGCGGGGAATCTCCACCTGGCGATGGACGTGGACGGACATCAGAAGGCCGAAGCCGAACATCACGCTCAGCATGGCGGTGCCGCCATAGGACATCAGCGGCATGGGGATGCCCACGACCGGGATCAGCCCCATCACCATCGCGGCGTTGATCATGATGTAGAAGAAGAAGTTGAGCGTGATGCCCATGGCCAGCAGGCGGCCGAACTGGCTCCTCGACTGCATGGCGATGCGGATGCCGTAGCCGATGACGATGGCGAAGAGGATGAGAAGCCCGACCGCGCCGATGAAGCCGAATTCCTCGCCCAGCGTCGTGAAGATGAAGTCGGTTTCCTTTTCGGGCAGGAAGTTCAGCCGGCTTTGCGAGCCGTGCTCGAAGCCTTTGCCGGCGAAGCCGCCGGAGCCCATGGCGATCTCGGCCTGGCTGATGTTCCAGCCGGCGCCGAGCGCGTCGGATGCAGGATTGAGCAACGTCAGGATGCGCTGGCGCTGATAGCCGTGCAGGAACCGGAACGCGAAGGGGACGGCCGCGGCCACGGCCGTGATCGTCGGCAGGATCCACCACCAGGAAAGACCGGCCAGGAAAAGCAGCGAGCAGCCGTCGGCGACGAGAATGGTCGCGGTGCCGAGGTTCGGCTCGGCGAGCACGAGCGCGGCCGGCACGCCGATCATGGCCAGCGGAATGGCGAGCTTCAGCGGCCTGGACACATCTTCGACCGAGAGCCCGTGCAGATAGCGCGCCAGGGCGAGCACGAGCGAGACCTTCATGAACTCCGACGGCTGCAGCTCCAGCGGTCCCAGCATGATCCAGCGATGCGCACCGTTCAGATGGCCGTGCGTTAGGATCGTCGTCACCAGGGTCAGCAGAAACGCGATGCCGTAGAAAGGATAGGCAAGGCTCATCCAGCGGCGGATGTCGATCATCGCGGCCACGACGAGAAGGCCCAAACCCAGAATGAAGCGCGCGATCTGCGGCGCCGACCACGGCATGAAATGCCCGCCCGCGATCGAGAACAGCATCGCGAAGCCGATCGACGCAATCACCGTGATCAGAAGCACGAAGCCCCAATTGATCTCGGCAAGCTTGTCGGTCAGCGACAGCGTGGCGCGGGCGGCGGCGTAGGGGCGCGTGTTCATGACTTCGCAACTCCCGCCGGCGGCACGTAGAGCTCGGCCGCATTGGTCGGATAGGCCGTCGGCAGCATCGCCGTCTGGCGCTTCTGCGCGTAGAAAAGGATGTCGCGCGCCAGCTGCACCTGCGGCTCGCTGCGCGCCCCGCCATGTTCGACGACGACCGACAGGGCATAGCGCGGATTCTCGATCGGCGCGAAGCCGATGAACAAGGCGTGCTCACGGTCCTTCCAAGGCAGCTTACTTTGGGGCGTCAGGCCGTTTGCCCGCTCTTGGCGTGTGATACGGCGGACTTGCGCAGTGCCCGTCTTGCCCGCCATCTCGAATCCGGGCTCCGTGATGCGCGAGCCATAGGCCGTGCCGCCCGGCTCATTGACGGCCATCCTCATTCCCTCGCGGACCATGGCGAATGCTTTATCCGAGAAGGAAAGGTGCTTCGGAACCGCCCGCGGTTGGACCGCCTTTCCGACCACGCGAGTGACGGAGGGCCACACCGCATTGCCGGTCGCGATGCGCGCCGCGAACATGCAGAGTTGGATCGGAGTGGCCAGCATGTAACCTTGGCCGATGCCGTTGACGAGGGTTTCGCCCTCTTCCCATGGCTCGTGGAAGCGGGCGCGCTTCCAGGCGCGGCTGGGAACGAAACCGGCGAGTTCGCCGGGCAGTTCGATGCCCGTCGGCGCGCCCCATCCGATAGTCCGCGCGACCTCCTCCATCTTGTCGATGCCGAGCCGCATGGCGACTTGGTAGAAGAATAAGTCGCATGAGACTTGGATGCCGCGCTGCAGGTCGACATGGCCGTGGCCGCCGATCCGCCAGGCATCGCAGTAGAAAATATGGTCTCCGAGCCGCATCGATCCGGTGCAATCGACAACGAGATCGGCCATCCCGTTGTCCACGGCTCCCAGCGCCATCGTTGTCTTGAAGGTTGAACCGGGCGGATAGGTGCCCGAGATCGCCTTGTTGACGAGCGGCGTGTGGTCGTCGGTGGTGAGCGCCTTCCATTGCGCATCCTTGATGCCGACGTTGAAGAGATTGGGATCGAAACCTGGCGTGGAAACGAGCGCGAGGACATCGCCGTTGGTCACATCCATCACGACGCAGGCGGCGGCGCTCTCCTGCCCAATCCGCGCAGCGGCGTAACGCTGCAGATCGTTGTCGATGGTGAGATAGATGTCCGAGCCCGGCGTGCCGGGATCGCGGCTCAGCTCGCGGATCACGCGGCCGTACGCATTGACTTCGACGCGGTCGATGCCGGCCTTGCCGCGCACGGCACTGTCATAGGCCTTTTCGATGCCGCGCTTGCCGATGCGGAAGCCCGGCAGCGACAGCACCGGATTGGGATCGGCCTGCATGTCCTTTTCGGATACGGCGGCGACGTAGCCCAGCACATGCGAAAGCACGTCGCCGTATGGATAGTCGCGCGTCTCGCCGACATCCGGAACGATGCCGGAGAGATAAGGCAGATGCAGGTTCACCCGCGAGAACTCCTCCCAGGTGAGGTTCTCGGCGACCGTCGCGGGCACAAACTTCTTGTTGGAGGCGATGTCGTGCAGGATGCGTTCGCGATCGTGCGGGGTCAGAAGAATGATCCGGCCGACGGTGTCTAGTGCCTTCTCCACGCCGCCCGACGTCTGCTCCGGGATCAGGAGCACACGGTAGTTGCGCCGGTTGCCCGCGAGCTCGGTGCCGAAGCGGTCGAGGATGCGTCCGCGCAAGGGCGCCAGTAGACGCTGGTTGACGCGATTCTCTTCGGCGCGCGTCATGTACAATTCGCCGTTGACGATCTGGAGCTGATAAAGCCGTCCGCCCAGGACCGCGAGCACGGCGCTCACGCCGCCGCCCATCATCACGGTGCGCCGGGTGAAGGTCGCGTAGCGGGATTTGTCCTTGCGGTCGAACAGGGGCATCAGAAATCGCTCCGCAACGCACCGATGAAACGGTGATGGATAAAGTTCAGGAGCGAGAGGCCCGGGAAATAAAGAAGGATCGTCGTCACCGCCTGCAGCACGAAGGGTCCGACCGGCGGGAACGTCGCATGGGTGGCCGCCACGACGAGGAAGGCCGTGACCTCGGTCAGAAGCATCGCGGCGCCGAAACCGATGATGGCGGCGAGACCGGAAAGGCCGGCGAACGCATCGCGCTCGCGATCGATCAGCGCGTAGGACACGACGAACGACAACGCCCAGATGCCCATGGCACCGCCGGACAGAAGATCGTCGAGCGCGCCCAGCGCCAGCGCCGCCGGCGCGGGCATCAGATCGGGGCGCACCAGACACCAGAAATAGACGGGCATGAAGGCAAGCAGCGGCGACGGCACGAGGCCGCCCAGGAACGAGATCGGCACGTTGGCGATGACCGCGGCGATCACACCGCAGATAAAGGGAAGCGCCGATCCGACGGACCCGTAAAACGAAAAGCCGAGACGATCATTCATGATGCGCCCCGTCCCTAATGATCATCTTCGTCTTGCGCCGCAGCTGCAGGCGCAGCGGCGGGCTTGGCGCCGGGCTGCTGTTGCTGGGGCGGAACCGGCGGCGGAACGCCGGGCGGCAATTGCAGCGGCTTGACTTGCGTGTTCGGCGACGTGTTCGGGGCCTGCGCCAGCGGCTGGATGCCGCCGGCCACGACGGGCAGATCGTTAGAGCCCGGCGCCGGGGGCTGCTCGGGCGGTTCTTTCAGATCGAGGATGCGCACATCGTCCGCTTCCGTCGCGTCCGCCAGAAGGGTGGCGCGGAAATCGCTGCCGTTCCAAGTTACGGTTCCGACAGGAAGACCTGCGGGCAGCAGGCCGCCGTCGCCCGAGGTCACGATCTGCTGGCCGACCTTGAGGACGATGCCCGGCCGCGAGGTTTCAAGACCCGGAGAGGTCGTGCTGTCCCCGGCCAGGATCGCCTGGATATGACCCGGCTCGATGGAGACCGGGATGCGGCTCGACAGGTCGGTCAGAAGAATGACCCACGCCGTGTGCTGGCCGACGAGATAGATGCGCCCGATCATGCCGCGATCGTCGACCACGGCTTCGCCCGGCTTGATGCCCTGGTTCTTGCCCGCGTCAAGGATCATCGTGTCGAGGAACGGGCGATTGGCGCGGCCGATGACATGCGCCGTGACGGACGACAGCGCCGGATCCTGCACGGCGTTGAGCAGCAGCTGGTAACGCTTCAGCCTCTGTTCGAGGACGAGCGCCGCGTTCTGCCACTGGCGGAGCCGGGCGTTCTCTTCCTTGAGCTTCTGGTTTTCGGAATAGACGACGAAGATCTGGCCGATGCCGCCGACCCAATGGCCGATGGCGTTCACCGGCCCGCGCGCGGATTCGAGCATCGGCGCCGTGGCGTCGGAGAAATAGGTCCGCGCCCGGTCGAACAGCGAAGATTGCGCGCGGCCCAGAACCACGAGCACGGCGGCCAGGACGGCGACGATCGCGATGGAAAGCTGAGGGCTTCCCTTCCCGCGCGCGATCTTCCAAGTCCCGTTCGCCATGACGCCTTACCAGTCCGCCCGCACCCTTTTTAGAACGCCGTCGTTAACACATGCCGCATGTTCTTGGTGTTTTCGAGCACGCGGCCGGTTCCCAGGGCCACGCACGACAGAGGATCGTCCGCGATGCTGATCGGAAGGCCCGTTTCCTCGCGCAGCACCTGATCGAGGTTGGCGAGCAGCGAACCGCCGCCCGTCAGCACGATGCCCTTGTCGACGATGTCGGCGGCCAGCTCCGGCGGCGTCGCTTCGAGCGCCACTTTCACCGCCTCTACGATCGCGCTCGTGGGCTCGGCCAGAGCTTCGGCGATATGGCGCTGCGTGATGGAGATTTCCTTCGGCACGCCGTTGAGGAGGTCGCGACCCTTGATCTCGAGCGTGATACCGTTGCCTTCGACCGGGGGAGCCGCCGAACCGATCTCCTTCTTGATGCGCTCGGCGCTGGCTTCGCCGATCAGAAGGTTCTGGTGGCGACGGATATAGGCGATGATCGCCTCGTCCATCTTGTCGCCGCCCACGCGCACCGAGCGGGAATAGACGATGCCGCCCAGGGACAGCACGGCCACTTCCGTCGTGCCGCCGCCGATGTCGACGACCATCGAGCCGGTCGGCTCGGAGACGGGAAGCCCCGCCCCGATCGCCGCCGCCATCGGCTCCTCGATGAGGAAGACGCGCCGCGCGCCGGCCGAAAGCGCCGATTCCTGAATGGCCCTGCGTTCCACGGCCGTCGAACCCGACGGGACGCAGACGATGATCATGGGATTGGCGAAAGAACGGCGATTATGGACCTTGCGGATGAAGTGCTTGATCATCTCTTCCGCGATCTCGAAATCGGCAATGACGCCGTCGCGCATCGGGCGGATCGCCTCGATGTTGCCGGGGGTGCGTCCCAGCATCATCTTGGCGTCGTTGCCGACCGCACGAACCTGCTTCTTGCCGCCCCTGTTCATCGTGGCGACGACCGAGGGCTCGTTGAGGACGATACCGCGTCCCTTCACGTAGACCAGCGTGTTCGCCGTTCCGAGATCGATGGCCATATCGCTCGACAGTACGCCGAGAAGACTGCCGAACATGCTTTTCCTGCCTATCCCTTTCCAAGCCTGCCCTTGGCACCCGGCGGTTTAAGGGAAACGGCCCCGGCTTGTGGCCGGAGCCCCGTCCCTATCGCGCAACCGAAAGTGCCTCCGGCGCCTGCTTTTCGCGTTTCACCAAAAGCTTGTTGAGCGCATTCACGTAAGCGTAGGCGGCGGCCACCAGCGTGTCCGTATCCGCCGCGCGCCCCGTGACCGTGCGCCCGTTTTCCTCAAGCCGCACGCTGACCGTCGCCTGCGCATCCGTCCCTTCGGTCACCGCGTGGACCTGGAACAGCTGCAACGACGCCGCGTGCGGATAGAGCTCGCGAATGGCCTTGAAGATGGCATCGATGCCGCCGTCGCCGACCGTACGCGCGCGCTTGTCCTCTCCCGCGATGGAAAGAGTCAAGTCCGCAGCGGGCTCGACGCCCACGCCGGTTTCCACTTTCAGGGCCTTGACGGTGATACTGTCGTGCCCGCGGACAACTTCGTCGTCCACGAGAGCGATCAGATCGTCGTCGAATACGTGCTTCTTCTTGTCGGCGAGTTCCTTGAACCGCCGGAACGCCTCTTCGAAGGCCGGGCCTTCCATTGCATAGCCGAGGCTCTCGAGCTTGTCGCGGAAGGCGTGCCGGCCCGACAGCTTGCCGAGCACAAGCGACGTCTCCTTCACGCCCACGTCCTCGGGGCGCATGATCTCGTAGGTTTCGACGTTCTTGAGCATGCCGTCCTGATGGATGCCCGATTCGTGTGCGAAGGCATTCTTACCGACAATGGCCTTGTTGTATTGCACCGGAAAGCCCGTGACGTTCGAAACAAGCTTCGATGCCCGCGACAAAAGCTTCGTGTCGATGCCCGTCCGAAATGCCATCGCGTCGCGACGCACCTTGAGCGCCATCACGATCTCTTCCAGCGCGGCGTTTCCGGCCCGTTCGCCGATACCGTTGATCGTGCATTCGACCTGCCGCGCGCCGCCCAGCACGCCCGCCAGCGAATTGGCGACCGCCAGGCCCAGATCGTTGTGGCAATGGGTCGAAAAAACGACCTTCTCGCCGCCCGGCACGCGTTCGCGCAGCATTCGGATCAGTTCCAGATACTCCTGCGGCGTCGTGTAGCCGACCGTATCGGGGATGTTGATCGTCGTGGCGCCCGAGCGGATTGCGAGTTCCACGCAGCGGCACAGGAAGTCGGGCTCCGTGCGCGTGGCGTCCTCCGGGCTCCACTGCACGTCGTCCGTGAGATTGCGGGCCCGCGCCACCGACGCGCCCACCGCATCGAGCACCGCGTTGGGG
Source organism: Rhizomicrobium sp. (assembly GCA_035504555.1). Taxonomy (GTDB): domain Bacteria; phylum Pseudomonadota; class Alphaproteobacteria; order Micropepsales; family Micropepsaceae; genus Rhizomicrobium. The sequence goes on from DATJRP010000002.1 coordinate 7,857, forward strand.
CCCATCTGCAGCTTGTGCTTCATATGAACGGGGCTGGTGGAGATAAAGGTGTGGATGCGGAAGCGTTTTGCGGGCTTCAGCGCTTCGCCGGCGCGATCGATATCCTTGAACCCCGCACGCGAGAGGCCGCAGATCACCGCGTTTTTCGCGCGTTTGGAGATTTCGTGGACCGCTTCGAAATCGCCGTTCGAGGAAATCGGAAAACCCGCTTCGATCACATCGACGCCCATCGCGTCCAGCAATTCTGCAACTTCGAGTTTTTCCTGCAGCGTCATCGCAGCGCCCGGCGATTGCTCGCCGTCGCGCAATGTCGTGTCGAAGATTTTTATCCGTTCGAGATTGTCTGACGTTGTCATGGCCTCGTGAATCCTTCCGTTTGCCTTTCGGCGGCTTCGTACTCCTCTGCGCGATGCCCCTAAACGCCCGATCTCCAACGAGACCAGCCGACGCCTAGGGGCGGCTAAGGAGGAGAAGCTCTGCCTTGGGCAAACCGAGGGAAGGACGGGGCTTCAACATTGCGCGCGCGATCGCGACTGCGGCGATGCCGCTCGTCACGTCTCTGTGCGCGTATGCTGTCATAGCCGGATCGTCGCTCCGCCCGCCGAATTTATGGTTCGATAACCTAAACGAATCGCCCTTAAGCGCACGTAAATGAATTTGCGCTTTCGACTTCGTTTCCAAGCTTTTACGCCGAATAGGAGAGCCCACGCAAGAGTCGGAGGCAGCCCTTCGGGCCCGGAAAACGCCTGAATCCGGGCTCAGCGTTCCTGCTGCGGAACTGCCCTTCCGGAACTCCGATCGGGGGACCGTTCGAGCCGTTTTCAGGCGGTCAGCGCGTCGTCCGTCGAGCAGATGCGGCTCGCGGGAAAGAAGGCCCGGACCGTCGTCCCCTGGTTGAGGGCACTTTCGATTTCGAGCCTGCCCTCGTGGCGCTCGACCAGCGACTTGACGAGGGACAGACCCAGGCCCGTACCTTCGAATTTGCGGGCCAGGGCCGAATCGATCTGCCGGAACGGCTCGAGCGCCACGGGAATCATCTCGGGCGCCATGCCCACCCCCGTGTCGGTGACCCGGAGCATGAACTCGCGCGCCTCCGTGAGTTCCGCGGCGATCTCGACCGATCCCGATTCCGTGAACTTCACGGCATTGGAGAGGAGATTGACCAGGATCTGCTTGAGCCTGAGCGCATCGGCAAAGAGGGGCGGCAGGCCGGGCACGAAATGGGTCTGGACCCGGATGCCCTGCGCGCGGGCCTTGTCCGCGATGAGCTTCACGCTGTCCCGGACGGTCATGCCCACGTCGACCGCCTCGCAGTGAAGCTCAAGCTTGCCGGCCTCCGCCTTCGAGAGATCGAGGATGTCATTGATCAGGGCCAGAAGGTGGCGGCCGGCGCCATGGATATCGCCGGCATAGGCGCGGTAGCGGTCCACGATCGGCCCGAAATACTCCCCGGCGATCACCTCGGAAAAGCCGATGATGGCGTTCAGGGGGGTGCGAAGTTCATGGCTCATCAGCGCCAGGAAGTTGCTTTTCGCCTTGCTCGCCTCGCTGAGACGGGTGAGCGCCTGCTTCAGATCCTCCTGATGGGCGACCAGGAGATCGACCTTGCAGCGCATCAGCGCCTCGCCGGTCGCGATCCCGAAATAACGGTCGTGCTCCGTGACGACGAAGCATTCGATGAGCGCGTCGGGCTGTTCGAAGACGACGGTGGCGCCCAGATCGGCCGCCGGCACATGGCGGTCCACCACCAGCGGATTGGGATTGGCGAGCGAGAGGACGGAATTCCTGCGGTAGAGCTCGGGGTAGTAGCGCTGCGCATAGCGCCCCAGAAAGCGGAGCCGGTTGGCGATGCCTTTGACCCTGAAGTCGGTGTCGACGATGGCGGCTGCGCGCAGGTCGGCGTGTTCGATGAACCAATCATAGGCTTCGCCGCAGGTGACGTCCTCCGACAGGGTCGGAAGCGGCAACGCGAGCGACCCGGCCGTCCATCCGAGCGAGCTCGGCGAGACGGTCTTCCAGGAGAAATCGGACACACTCACGACCCCGGATACTCCCCCGGCCCAACGCTGACGCGGCGCGAACACTAGGAGGTCGGGGTTTTCGCCCGGTTAAGGGCTTGTATCGATTGGATGACAATTCAACGACGTTGCGCCGCGGCGGGCATGTGGTTTTCAAACTCTTACCGGCTTCACCAACGCGGCCGACGTCTTCGCGCGGATACGGGCTTCGTCGACATCGGCACCGCACGCGAGCGCGACGCCCATGCGCCGCCTGGCAAAGGATTCCGGCTTGCCGAACAGGCGAAGTTCGGTTTCCACAACAGCGAGCGCGCGGTCCACACCTTCGAATGCAATTCCGCGCGCATCCATGCCGCCATAAATAACGGCCGACGCGCCGGGCGATTTCAGCGCCGTCGATACCGGCAATCCCAGGATCGCGCGCGCATGCAAGGCGAATTCGCTCTGATATTGCGAGACAAGCGTGACGAGGCCGGTGTCGTGCGGGCGCGGGCTGACCTCGGAGAACCAGACATCGTCGCCCCTCACGAACAATTCCACGCCGAAAATGCCGAGGCCGCCCAGTGCCGTCGTGATCTTCTCTGCGATAGCGCGCGATCTCGCCAGCGCCTTCGCGCTCATGGCTTGCGGTTGCCAGGATTCCACATAATCGCCGTCAACCTGCACATGACCGATGGGATCGCAGAAATGCGTGGCGACACCACCCTCGTCGTCCGACACGCGCACGGTCAACTGCGTGATCTCGAAATCGAATTTGATTTCACCTTCGACGATGATGCGCGGCTGCTTCACGCGTCCCGACGACAAAGCCTTGTCCCACGCCTTTTCCACATCGTCGTCGCTTTTGAGCCGCGACTGGCCTTTGCCGGACGACGACATCACCGGTTTCACGAAGCAAGGATAGAAGATGCCGCCGTCGATCGCCGCCTGCAGTTCTTCGAGCGATGACGCGAAGGCGCAAGGTGATGTCGGAAGCTTCAACTCTTCTGCGGCCAGCCTGCGGATGCGCTCCCGGTTCATGGTGATGTGGACCGCGCGCGCCGTGGGAATCACGGTCGCGAGCTTTTCTTCTTCGATGCGGACCAATTCGTCAGTCGCGATGGCCTCGATTTCCGGCACGATCAGATGCGGCCGCTCGCGCTCGACCAGCTCGCGCAACGCCTTCGCGTCCGTCATGTCGATCACGTGCGCGCGATGCGCCACCTGCTGTCCCGGCGCGCCTTCGTAACGATCGACGGCGACCGTCTCCACGCCCAGCCGCTGCAGCTCGATAATGACTTCCTTGCCCAGCTCACCCGCACCCAGAAGCATGACCCTGGTGGCGTGCGGAGAAAGCGGCGTACCGATGCGCATGTCGGTTCTTCGCTCTAGTTCTTCGCCTTGTCGACGAGCTTGTTCTTCGCGATCCAGGGCATCATGGCACGGAGTTTCTCGCCCACTTCTTCGATCGGATGGGCCGCGTTAAGCGCGCGCGTCGCCTTGAAGAAGGGCTGTCCGGCCTTGTTCTCCAGCACCCAGTCGCGCGCGAAGCGGCCGGACTGGATGTCGGCCAGCACGCGCTTCATCTCGGCTTTGGTCTCGGCCGTGATGAGGCGCGGACCGGTGACGTATTCGCCGTATTCCGCCGTGTTGGACACGGAATAGTTCATGTTGGCGATGCCGCCTTCGTAGATGAGGTCGACGATCAGCTTCACTTCGTGCAGGCACTCGAAATAGGCCATCTCCGGCGCGTAGCCCGCTTCGACCAGCGTTTCGAACCCCGCGCGGATAAGTTCGACGAGACCGCCGCACAGCACCGACTGCTCGCCGAAGAGGTCGGTCTCGCATTCCTCGCGGAACGTCGTCTCGATGATGCCGGCGCGGCCGCCGCCGATGGCCGACGCATAGGCCAGCCCCAGATCGTGCGCGTTGCCGCTCGCATCCTGCTGCACGGCAATGAGGCACGGAACGCCACCGCCCTTCTGATACTCGCTGCGCACCGTATGACCCGGACCTTTCGGCGCCACCATGGCGATGTCGAGATCGGCGCGCGGCTCGATCAGCCGGAAATGGATGTTGAAGCCATGCGCGAAGAACAAAGCCGCGCCGTTGCGCATGTTGGGCGCGAGGTCTTGCTTATAGATATCCGCCTGCAATTCGTCCGGCGTCACCATCATCATCACGTCGGCCCATTTGGCGGCTTCGACATTGGACATCACTTTGAAGCCCGCTGCTTCCGCCTTCTTCGCCGACGCGCCTGCGCGCGCCGCAATCGCGATCTCCTTCACGCCCGAGTCGCGCATGTTGAGCGCATGGGCATGGCCCTGGGAGCCGAAGCCGATGATGGCGACCTTCTTGTTCTTGACGAAATTCAGATCGGCATCGCGATCGTAGTAGACACGCATGAGTAGATGGTCCTTGAGTTGAGCATCAGTAAGGGTGAATCATTCTGTCACATCGCGCCCGGACCGCGCGAGATGGCCGCCACTCCGGTACGCGAAACATCGACCAAACCCAACGGCCGCATGAGATCGATGAACGAGTCGATCTTCGACGGCGCACCGGTGATTTCGAAGACAAAGCTCGTGTGGGTGGTGTCGACGGGGCGGGCGCGGAAGGCGTCGGCCATGCGCAGGGCTTCCACGCGTTTCTCGCCGGTGCCGGCCACTTTCACCAGCGCCATCTCGCGTTCCACACCCGCCGTGGCCGTCGTCCAGTTGACCACGCGATGGACGGGCACGAGGCGGCCCAATTGCGCTTCGATCTGCTCGATCACTTCCGGCGTACCCGACGTTACGACGGTGATCCGCGAGGTGTGCGACTGCGGATCGACTTCGGCGACGGTAAGGCTTTCGATGTTGTAGCCGCGCCCAGAGAAGAGCCCGATCACGCGCGCGAGCACGCCTGCCTCGTTGTCGACGAGCACGGCGATGGTGTGGCGCTCCGTTGCCTTCGTCGCACTCACACCAGCATCCTCCCCTCGTCGCTGACGCCGACCGCCTCGTCTTCGGCGTCGGAGAAGACCATCTCGTTATGCGCGGCGCCGGAATGGATCATGGGATAGCAGTTCTCCTTCGGATCCACGCGGCAGTCGAACAACACGGGACGCTTGACATCGATCATGGCGCGGATCTTGTCGTCGAGCTCGTCCGGTGTCTCGGCGCGGAAACCCACGCAGCCGAAGGCTTCGGCCAGCTTCACGAAATCGGGCAAGGCTTCTGAATAGGAATGCGAATAGCGTCCGCCATGCAGCAATTGCTGCCATTGGCGCACCATGCCCATGTACTGGTTGTTCAGGATGAAGATCTTGACCGGCAGATCGTACTGCACGGCCGTCGACATCTCCTGCATGGTCATCTGCACGCTCGCTTCGCCGGCGATGTCGATGACGAGCGAGTCGGGATGCGCCATCTGCACGCCGACCGCCGCCGGCAATCCGTAACCCATCGTGCCGAGGCCGCCCGACGTCATCCAGCGATTGGGCTCTTCGAACTTGAAGCGCTGCGCCGCCCACATCTGATGCTGGCCCACTTCCGTCGTGATGTAGACGTCCTTCCCGCGCGTCAGCGCATAGAGCCGGTCGATCGCATATTGCGGCTTGATCACGGTCTTCGAATTCTTGAAGGCGAGCGAATTCCTGCCTCGCCAGCGATCGATCTCCTTCCACCAGCGCGCGAGCGCGGGCCCGTCGGCCTTGCGCTTCTGCGTCTTCCAGAAATGCACCATCTCTTTCAGTGCCTTGCCGGCATCGGCGATGATGGGAAGATCGACGCGCACATTCTTGTTGATCTGCGCCGCATCGATGTCGAGATGGATTTTTTTCGAGCCCGGCGAGAACTTGTCGATGCGGCCGGTGACGCGATCGTCGAAGCGCGCGCCGAGGCAGATCATCAGATCGCAATCGTGCATCGCCATATTGGCTTCGTAGGTGCCGTGCATGCCGAGCAGGCCCAGCCATTGCGGGTCGGAGGCGGGATAGGCGCCGAGGCCCATCAGCGTGGAGGTGATGGGAAAGCCCGTCAGATGCACGAGCTCGCGCAACAGCCGGCTCGCGTCCGGGCCCGCATTGACGATGCCGCCGCCCGTGTAGAAGACCGGCCGTTCCGCTGCCGCCATCATGTCGATGGCTTTCACGATCGAGGCGAGTTCGGGCTCCGTCTTCGGGCGATAGGTGCGATGCCGGATGGAGTCCGGCCCGACATAACGACCTTTCTTGAACTGTACGTCCTTCGGGATGTCGACCACGACCGGCCCCGGCCGTCCCGTCGTCGCGATCTGGAACGCTTCGTGGACGGTGCGCGCCAGCTCGTTCACGTCGCGCACGAGCCAATTGTGCTTCGTGCACGGCCGGGTGATCCCAACCGTATCGCATTCCTGGAAGGCGTCATTGCCGATCAGATGCGTCGCCACCTGCCCCGACAGCAGCACGATTGGGATGGAATCCATCATGGCGTCGGCAAGACCCGTCACGGCATTGGTCGCGCCCGGACCGGACGTCACCAGCACCACACCCGGCCGTCCCGTCGAGCGCGCGTAGCCTTCCGCGGCATGGACGGCGCCCTGTTCGTGGCGGACGAGCACGTGGACAAAGTCGTTCTGCTTGAAGAGCGCGTCGTAAATGGGAAGGACGGCACCACCGGGATAGCCGAAAATGTGCTTCACGCCCTGATCCTTCAGGGCGCGGATCACCATCTCGGCTCCGCTCAGTTCCAGGGTCCCCGCCATTGCGGGGCTGAGGCTTTCGTCCTTGTCCACGGCACGTCCTTTCCGGCCCAAAAAAGCGAAAGGGGCGTTGCCGCCCCTTGTCCTGCACGCCGCTATTCGGGATCGAGGATCACCCTCGCCCGTCCAGCGGCTCCTTAATAAGTACGCGTTCGAAATACATGGGTCTGCCCAGTCTCGCGGCCGAAACCCTAGGGAATCCCCGATTCGGCGTCAAGAAAGATTACGCAACGGAAGTGAAAATTTCGGTAAGGAAATTGCCAGAAGGCTCCAGCCAGCGCCAGTCGGACATGCGGTGGCGGAACCAGGTGAGCTGGCGCTTGGCATATTGTCGGGTCTGGGCCTGGGCTGTGGAACGTGCCTCATCCACAGCCATCGCCCCTGTGGATACGGCCTGCAATTCCCGTAGCCCCAAGATCTTGGCCGCCGGTTTTGACGAGTCGACTGAGGACAGCCGCACGGCTTCATCCACAGCTCCATCCTCGAGCATCCTGTCAAAACGGCGATCGATTCGACGATGAAGCTCCGGCCGCGGCGGGGCGATGACAAAGCGCGCAAGTTTCAACCCCGCGAGTGGCCCCAGTGGCGGCTTGTCCTGTTGCCAGGCGCCGAGCGGCCGGCCCGTCGCTTCGAACACTTCGTAGGCGCGCAGCGTGCGTTGGGTGTCGGAGGCACGAAGGCGGGCGGCCGATTCCGGATCGCGCGTTTTAAGCGCCTCGAAGAAAGCCTCGGCGCCGATCTCGTCGCGGAGCCCCTGCACGCGATTGCGGATGTCCACGGGCACGGCCGGAATGTTCGCGAGCCCGTCGGTCAGCGCGCCGAAATAGAGTCCGGTCCCGCCGGTAAAGATGGGGAGGCGGTTCTCGGCGCGCGCCGCGGCAAACGCCGCCGCCGCATCGGCCTGATAGCGCGCGACGGAATAGGCTTCGTCGATGCTCACATATCCATAAAGGCGATGCGGCGCGCGCGCCTCGGCTTCGGCGTTCGGCCGCGCGGTCAGGATACGCGCTTCGCGATAGACCTGCATCGAGTCCGTGTTGATGACGACGCCGTGGGCGTGCTCGGCCAGCGCCAGTGCGGCGGCCGACTTGCCGCTCGCGGTCGGCCCTGCAATAAGCACCGCATCCACGCCCATGAGTCGCTCAACCGTGTCCTTCGTCCTCAACGTTATCGCAGAAGATGCCGCAAAACTGGCGGACGAAATGCGCGCGCTGGGCGAGGCATCATGGCTCGCGCGGGGCCGCGCTTTCGACATCGCCGTGACGGGCGACGGTGCCGCGGCGCTAACCCAGGCGCGTGCGATCGCCGGTTCGCGCGCAGCCGACACCAATCTCGTCGCCGCGGAACGCCGCCGCAAGAAGCTTCTCATTGCCGACATGGATTCCACCATCATCGGTTGCGAATGCCTCGACGAGCTGGCGGACATGGCGGGGCTGAAACCGCGAGTGGCCGCCATTACCGAACGGGCCATGCGCGGCGAAATCGAATTCGCACCCGCCTTGCGCGAACGGGTGGCACTCCTGAAGGGTTTGCCGCTGTCGGCGCTTCAGCGCGTCTATGACGAACGCGTCCGCCTCAATCCCGGCGCGAAGGCGCTGGTGGCGACGATGCACACGCATGGCGCCAAGACCTTGCTCGTCTCCGGCGGCTTCACCTTCTTCACGCGTCGCGTCGCAGCGGCGGCCGGGTTCGAATCCGAGCAGGCGAATGTCCTGCTCGATGACGGGGCGAGCCTGCTGGGCACCGTCGCCGAACCGATCCTCGGACGCGAAGCAAAGCTTGCTGCGCTGGAAGACGCGACCCGCGCTGCCGGTCTTGATTTCGCCGACACGCTTGCGGTCGGCGACGGCGCCAACGATCTCGGCATGATCGGCCGCGCCGGACTGGGTGTCGCCTATCACGCAAAACCCGTCGTCGCTGCTGCCGCATCGGCCAGCATCGCGTATGGCGATCTGACGGCGCTGCTCTACCTGCAGGGCTATCGCAAAGATGAAATCGTCGCGGCGTAATTGTCGCCCTTGTTGGTTACCGGCGTTCAGCATCGTGTTGGACTAAAGTCCAATTTCCCGGCTCCGAGGATCGCGCGAGGCTTCGCATGCAGGGATGCGAAGGTGGGTCATGCGAGCGGGGGGCATTCACGGGGTAGCAGCCGGCCCAAAAAGCGGCTCGACCGTTCCCGTGCATCGTTCGCATCTTCTGGCCGGCACGGCGCTCGGCGCGCTCATGGTTCTGTATGCGCCGGCGCCGGCCTTGGGCGCGGCATGCTCGACGACAGGCGGCGCGGTCTCGCTTTCCAGCGGCTCGTGCACGGTCGCACCCAACACCACGCTCACCGCGCAGACCGGCATCAATGCGGGCGGCGGCAACGTCACCGCGAATGGAATCGCGATCAGCTACGCCAATGGCGGCGGTCTCGGCGCCACGGCGAGCAATGGCGGCATCATCAATTTCGGCATCGATCCGACGTTCGGCGGCTCGACCATCAACGAAGGCGTGAACGGCGGCGGCGGCAATACGGGACTTCGCGTCACCGGCGCCGGCAGTCAGATCATCGGGACGGGGCTGACGCTCAATTTCGGCGGCGCAGGCAGCAGCACCGGTGTTCTGGCATCCGGCGGCGGCGCGATCGTTCTGAATACGGGAACCGTCATCACGATCCCGGGCGGCGGCGGCAACAAGGCCATGCAGGCGACGGGTGCCGGAAGCACGATCGTCGCGACGAACGTGACGGCGACACTGGCGAACGTCGGCGGCGGCGACGTCGGCGTGCAGGCCGATACGGGCGGCGCCGTCGCGCTCAACAACGGCACCTACACGGTGCAGGGCCTGGGCGGCGGCGAAACGGCGCTCTTCGCGAGCGGCGCCGGAAGCGCCATCACGACGACCGGAACGGGCATAACGATCACCGGCGGAGGCGGAGACGTCGGCGTCAAAGCCACCAGCGGCGCCACGATTGTCCTGAACACATCGAGCGTGTCCGCGCCGGGCACGAGTGGCAGCGAAATCGCATTGCAGGCCAACGGCGGCAGCATCACCGCCAACGACGTCACCATAACGGTGCCCAACAGCAGCAGCGGACGTGGCGCACAAGCTCTCTCGGGCGCCACGATCGATCTCAGCGCGAACAGCACCGTCACCACGACAGGTTCGGGCTCCATCGGCCTGGAAGCGCAGTCGAACAGCACGATCAACGGCGACAGCATCGCCGTGATGACATCGGGCGGCGGCGCGGCGCTTCAGCTTACCGCGGGGCCGGCCGCGCTCAACCTCACGGATGCAACGGTTACAGCGAGCGGCGCAGGCACGTACGGATTCTTCTCGACCAATACGACCGGCAACCAGACGAACAGTTTCACCCTGTCGGGCGGCAGCCTGACGTCGGATGCGGTCGCGCTGGGCGCTCAGAACGGACCGGTGACCATCGACGTGTCCGATGCGACGGTGACGGGCGGCGGGCTTCTCCTGTCTGCGTTGGACAAAAACGCCGGCTCGCAAGCGACCTTCATTCAGCTCGATGCGGACGACAGCGTGCTGCAGGGCGACGCGATGGCAGGCACTGCGAGCGGCGCGAACATCGCGCTCACCGGATCGCAGTGGACGGGCGCTGCGCTCGGCATCACCAACGTGTCGGTCGATCCGTCCAGCATTTGGACCATGACGGGGAGCTCCGTCCTCACGCAGCAGCTCTCCAATGCCGGTCTGGTCGAGTTCACGCACACGGACGGCGGCGCCTACAAAACGCTGACCGTGAACAGCTACGCCGGAGCGGGCGGCGTGCTCGCCATCAATACCTATCTCGGCGCCGACAATTCGCCGACCGATCAACTGATCGTCAACGGCGGAAGCGCGAGCGGCGTAACCGATATCCGCGTTCAGAACACCGGCGGGCCCGGCGAGCTTACGGTTGCCAACGGCATTCCCTTGGTGTTGACGCAGAGCGGCGGCACGACGGCAGCCAATGCTTTTGCTCTCGCCGGCCCGGTCGAAGCCGGTCCGTATGAATATCTGTTGTTCCGCGGCGGCGCCAACGCCAGCACGGCGAACAATTGGTATTTGAGGAACGACGAGCCGCCCTCTCCACCACCATCGCCGCCTCCATCGCCGCCGCCGTCTCCACCGCCGTCGCCACCACCTTCACCACCGCCGTCTCCGCCTCCATCTCCGCCTCCATCTCCGCCGCCGTCGCCGCCTCCATCTCCGCCGCCGTCGCCGCCTCCGTCTCCACCGCCGTCGCCGCCTCCGTCTCCGCCGCCGTCGCCGCCTCCGTCGCCGCCTCCGTCTCCGCCGCCGTCGCCGCCGCCGCCGTCACCGCCCTCACCACCTCCGGTACCGATCTTTCGGCCGGCCGCAGCGCTTTACATGACGGCAGCGCCGGCAGCGCGCGCCGCCACGCTCTTGACGCTCGGCACGTTCCACGAGCGACAGGGCGATCAACTGCTGCTCGATCGTCCCGCAGAGGATCCGCCGGGATTTACCGACGTCTTCGACGGCAGTCTCGCGCCTGTCGCGTGGGGCCGTGCCTTCGGGGCAAACCTGCAGCGCGAGGGAACGGGACCGCTCGATGCCCAATTCGACGGCCGCATTGTGGGCGGCGAAATCGGTGCAGACCTCGCGCAGTTTCATCTGAAGCCCGGCGACACCGATCATGTCGGCGTGTTCTATGCCTATTCGAGCCTGGCGGCCGACGGGCATGCCTTCGTGCTCGCCACCCAGAACGATCTCTACGGTCAGATCTCGCTGGAGTCGCAGAACGCCGGCGCCTACTGGTCGCATATCGCCGACACGGGCTGGTACGCAGACGCCGTGCTGATGGGTTCGTTTTACAGCGAAACGCCGACGGCACGCCTGGACACGGTCTCCGATCTCTCCGGCCACGGCATCACGGCGTCGCTGGAAGGCGGTTATCCTTTCGCGATCACCGATACGATCGAGATCGAACCGCAAGGCCAGATCATCTGGCAGGCGATCACCATCAATCCGGCCGCCGATCCTTTCACGACGGTCGCGTTCTACGGCGACGACAGCGCCACCGGGCGGCTCGGCCTGCAGCTGCAGGACAATCTGAACTTTGACGGTTTATGGCTGCAGCCGCGGCTCATCGCCAATCTCTGGCGCACCTTCAACGGCAACGACACGACGCTCTATCAGAGCCTCGTCCCGGTCTCCGCACCGTTCGGCGCGACGACGCTCGAGGTCGGCGGCGGCGCGGCCGCTTATGTCACCAGGCAGCTGAGCGCCTACGCAGAGGCGACCTATACGACCAATGTCGGCGGCGCGTACGTCCAGGACATCAAAGGCATTATCGGCTTGCGCTACAGCTGGTGAAGCCGCGCCGATTTTCGCCGTTTGACGCCAGGGGCGAAATCCCAGCCAACAGGGACTTTAACAGCGACTTTGAAAAACGCGTCCGCGCGCGCCGCGCGTCCGGACCTGCAACCACGGGCCTTTCTGCGATTCCGGCTCTCGCCCGCGTGGACATTATCAGGGCCGCGCAGGGAGTTATTCGTCCGTGTACGTCCTATAAAATCCGGAAAGGACTCAACACGGAGATACGGAGAAAAAAGATTTTAGCGCAGAGGACGCGGAGGTTGCGCGGAGGACGCAGTGGGATCGCGCGCGGAACGCGCGCAGTTCTTTTCGGCAGCAAAGAACGGTCTGCGCGCTGACGCGCGCGACGGTGCCTCTGCGCCCCCTGCGCGACCTCCGCGTCCTCTGCGCTAAAATTCGCTCCGTATCTCCGTGTTGAATCCTTTCGTGACGACGCACGCCCGCCGGCGGCGGAGCTGCAAATGTCCTTCACGATATCAAAGAGCCAACGCCGCAGAGTCTGCGCGCGTGATCGGCCGCTGTGAAGAGCAACAGTTGGGGGACAGCGCAGATTCTTCGGACCGGAAATGCCAACGCCTGTCGGCGAAACGGGCGACGAAGCGGCAACGCGGAAAATCGGATCGATGGCCGGGCTGCGCCCGGCCGTCACGACGGGCGTTCAGCCTTCCGCCAGCCTGAGGGCGACGAAGGTCAGATCGCCGTTGCGGTTGACGAGCAGGAGCTCGACTTTCTTGCCGGCCTTGCTGTCGGCTTCGATGTGATGCGCGACGTCGTCGGGCGAATGCACCGGCTGGCTCTGCACCTCGACGATGACGTCGCCAGGCCGCAGGCTTCTCTCGGCCGCCACGCTGTCCGGATCGACATCGGTCACGACCGCGCCCTGGATGTCGCTCGCCAGATGATATTTGGTGCGCGCGTCGCCGTCGATCGCGCCGAGCGTCAGGCCCAGTTGCGAGAGCTTCGAACCGGACTTGGTCGGCACGGCGGGCTTGTTCGGTTTCGGCGCCGGCGTGCCGTCGGAATCGTCGAGCTTCGCCACGGTCACGCGCAGCGTTTCCTTCTTGCCCTTGCGCAGGAGGTCCACATTGACCGTCTTGCCGATGGGCGTGTCGGCGACGACGCGCGGCAGGGTCCGGGAATCCGTGATCGGCTTGCCGTCGAAGGCCAGGATCAGGTCGCCGTTTTCGACGCCGGCTTTCGCCGCGGGGCCGCCGCTGGTCACATCGGCCACGAGCGCGCCCTGCGTTCCGGGCAGGCCGAGACCTTCGGCGATGTCGCTCGTCACCTGCTGGATGCGCACGCCGAGCCAGCCGCGCCGCGCCTGTCCGAACTGGCGGAGCTGATCGACGACTTCGCGCGCCATGTTCGACGGAATGGAAAAGCCGATGCCGACCGAGCCGCCGGAGGGCGAGAAGATCGCCGAGTTCACGCCGACGACATTGCCGTCCATGTCGAACAGCGGACCGCCGGAATTGCCGCGGTTGATCGGCGCGTCGGTCTGGATGAAATCGTCATAGGGACCCGAGGCGATATCGCGATTGCGCGCGGAGACGATGCCGGCCGTCACCGTGCTGCCGAGGCCGAAGGGATTGCCGATGGCGATCACCCAATCGCCCACATGCGCATGATCGGAATCTCCGAAATGCGCGGCCATGAGCGGCTTCGGCGGATTGACCTTCACAAGCGCCAGATCGGTCTTGGGATCGCGGCCGACGAGCTTCGCCGGAAGGCTCGTGCCGTCGTTGAGCGTGACCGTGATCTCTTCGGCGTCGTCGATGACGTGGTTGTTGGTGACGATGAGGCCCGACGGATCGATGATGAAGCCCGAGCCCAGCGCCGTCACATGACGCGGCACGTTCTTGTTCTTGCTGAGATAGTCCTTGAACAGGTCCTGCAGCGGCGAATCCGGCGGCAGATCGGGCATGAGATCGGCCACGCCGGGCTTCAGCGTCTGCGTCGTCGCGATGTTGACGACGGTCGGCAGCAGTCGCTCGGCCAGGGGCGAAAACGTATCGGGGGTGCCGCGCGCAAAGGCGGGCGCCGAGGCCATGCCGGCCGCCGACACCAACGCGACGCCGCATGCGAGAAGCACGCGCCGGAGAAAACCGTCCACCAAACCCATCACGTTCGGTCTCCCTCGACCGGCGCCATCCCCACTGACTTATAACACGAACGCTTTCGCGCAAGCCCGGTGACGGCGCGGCGATTGAATCTAGAGTCAATTTTCGCGCGGCAAAGCGATGCGGGTGCCCGCGCTTCGATCGGGCCGGTTTCCGTCGCTGCCGGCGGCGAGCGCGAAATGGGCTCGGGTACAACCAAATCGGTTGACAAATGAACCAAATTGGTCTATATTTGTCTCATGCTGCCGGAGAAGCCTCAATCACCCTTTCCGACCAAGGCGTTGGGCCAACCGGCCCCGGTCCGCGAGGAGCCCCGCGGACAGGACCTCATCCTCGCCAACACATTCGGTCTGGCCCGCCTCTGGCGCGATCTTCTGGGCCGCGGTTCATGAGCGGTGTCGTCGCGCTCGAAGCCCGGATCGCGGGCGCGCAGGCGGCCGACGAAGCCCGCCTGTTCGCCGATGCGCAGGCGCTTTTCCGGACGAGCGTCGCAACCGACGCGGCCTTTGCCGACGCCGCCATCCGTCTTCATCGCGCCCTCTTGCCCGCCAACGGCTATCAGCTGGGCGAGACGGCGGCGCGGCGCGGGCTCGCGAGCAGCTGGCGGCCGGACGATGCGCACAGGCTGCCCTTCGAAGCCGCGACGCCGGCGCTGGCGCTGCTGCGCGCCACGGCCCATGCGCTGGCGAACCGGCACGAAGCGGAGTTGCGCGCCGCGTGCGCATCGTGCGGCGGACGCGGCTGGACGATCGCGCGCGACGGCAGCCGTCGCCTCTGCAGCCACGGACGCTAGTCTGTTCGGTGCGCAGGAAGCGTGTGCTGCGCCGTTCGGCGCGCGCTGGCGGCAAACCGGCGGATATGCGAAAAGGCCCGCGTCTCAACGACCCCGTAGCTCAGCAGGATAGAGCGGCAGATTCCTAATCTGTAGGTCGGAGGTTCGAATCCTCTCGGGGTCGCCATTTTTCCGGGGTCCGTTCCGGACACATGGGTTACAGGTTATTCCGGAGACATAGGTAACACTTTTGTCCCGAAAGGGTTTTGCAGGGGTTCGAGTCTGCAGGTCTCGTCATCGAAGTATCCCAGATCGTAATGCATGAAGCTGACGAGCCAGATGTGGACTTCGACCTGTCTGATGCCGACGGTCTGACCGGCAAAGACCTGGCTGAGATTGATCTTTTGCATTTTGAAGCAGATGCGGCCGCAGGTGGTGACGGTGACGACGATAGTCGAGTTCGGGCAGCCCTGCGTAGGGACGCGCCGATGACGTGACGGTTCAGGCCATGCGGGAGACGGGGCTGGACCCTGAGAACCGGAAGCTACGGGCGGACCTGACGCGCCGCATCCTGGTTACGCTGCATGACCTGATGAAGCCGGGACGATTGAGAAGGTCGGGCATGGGCGCGGGGTGCGATGGAATCTAATGCGCGTCAGCGACGCTGATTCCAATAACAACTAAGCCGCAAAAAATCTGAACACTAAGCCAGAACCAGAAGGCGTTCGGGTCGTCTTTTCGAGTGAACCAACTCCAACCGAAACTGTTGTTTATGCGAACGCCGCCGAATGCATACTGGACCGCTGCAAACACGAGAATCGCACATCCGAACAACGCTCCACCCCAACCAAGATGTCCGTGCGGTGTGACCATCTGAGCCCCTTATCAGCTCACAAAGATAGCCTTTTGTGCGTGTCTTTGGTAGTTGCCCGCGAAGTCGATCGATGGGCCACGGCCTAGTGCTAGTTGCGTCGCGCGGCGGACTTGTGCGCCGTTGTCCGTGCGGCGTGCGTCTTCTCTCCAAGTGCTCTCGACCGCGTACCGGAGCAGATACGGGCCGGAGACGTGATGGAAGTGGCCCATTTCGCCGCGACGAAGGCGCGAGAAATAGCTTTCGGCTTGATTGGTGCAAGCGCCGTCCGCCGAATACGCCCGCTCGTGATTGATCCTTTTCATTTCAAAGCGGGACTGCAAATCATTCCATCCGCCCGCTTCGTCAGCATTGACCACCGTGCCGGGGAGAACGCGGGATTTGATCCATGAGAGCGCCGCGCCTTCGGACTTGAAGACTGCCGGGAGCGAATTGCCGTTGCGCTCGCGCACGATGATAACCGACTGGCCTTGCCGGATTGATTGGCAAGCTTGCGACGGTCGCGGCGGTGTTCCGCGAGATTGGCCGGCCGCACATAACCGCCGAAATACGCACCGTCCACTTCTGCCACTTTGCCGGTACCGCCAAGCTTGCGGCCCTTGAATTCTTCTGCGAGCGCTTCCCGGACCTTGTGCAGCATAACCCAGCAAGCCTTGTGCGACATGCCGAGATCGCGGGACAGCGCCAGAGCGTTCTTGCCCTTCACTTCGTTCATGAAAACCGCAATAGCGGCGAGATAGACACGCAACGGTGCCTTGTGCGAGGCGAACAGTGCGCCGGATGTAAGAGAGAAATTCTCGGTCTGTTGGCGCAAAGAGAAAACACCCTTGAGCGCCCGTCCTGAGCAGCACCCGTACGCACGTCGGCGGCGGTGGCCACATTAGTGTTTTTGAACGGGAGCGACCCGGGCATACGGACGCTTCTGTTTGGTCCTAGAAGCCATGGCACTTCAATCTCTTGGCTAACTCCATAAGTCCGGTCCGTTGGTGTCACCGCGCGACGTGTCGCAGCGGCGAGGGGAAGGCTGGTGCGGCGCGAAAATCGGCTTACATATGCACGGAAATTCCAACGCAACCCCGTTGGGGTCGCCGGTGCCGCATATTGCAACCAAAGACGGTACGCAGCTTTATTACCGAGACTGGGGCGCCGGTCAGCCCGTCGTCTTCTGTCACGGCTGGCCGCTGAATAGCGATATGTGGGAATACCAGATGACGGCCCTCGCCTCCGCCGGGTTCCGATGCATCGCCTATGATCGCCGGGGCTTCGGGCGTTCGGATCACCCCTGGACGGGATACGACTACGACACGTTCGCGGATGATCTCGCGACATTGATCGAAACACTGGAGCTGACGAATATCGTCCTGATCGGGTTCTCCATGGGGGGCGGCGACATCGCGCGCTACATCAGCCGCCACGGCAGCACGCGCATCGCCAAAGCGGTGCTGATTGCTTCGGTAACGCCCATGATGGTCAGAACGCCGGATCATCCGCTCGGCGTCGACCCGGCCATCTTCCATGGATTTCGAAGCCAGATCACGGCCAACAGACCTGCATTCCTCAAAGATTTCGCAACGCATTACCTCGGCGCAGAGCTGGCGGGCCTGAGCCTGACGGCGCCCGAAGCCATTCCCGGATGGATACAATCCCTCGGATTGCAGGCGTCTGCGAAAGCCACGTTCGATTGCGTGAGCGCCCTGTCGGAGACCGATTTCCGGCCCGACCTGGAACACTTCACCATGCCCACCCTCATCATCCACGGCGAGCACGATCAGATTGTGCCGCTGCCCACGACGGCGCGTGAAACTGCGAGGCTGATTCCCGGCTCCAGACTGGAGGTTTACGGCGGCGCATCCCACGGGCTTTTTCTGACGCACAAGAACGCGCTCAACGGCGACCTGCTGAATTTCCTCGGCGAGTAGGACGCACGCCGGCGTTACCGCTTGCCGTAATCCGTGAACACGTAGTCGCGGTTCTTCACGATCGTGTGGCAGGCGAAGCCGCACTTGGCGTCGTGTTCCTGCGGCGGCGTGTCCGTCGTGTTGCCGGGTCTGAACGTATCGGATGCGGCATCGTACTCGAACGCGCCATAACCCCAGCCGCCGCTGTTCGCGAACCGCTTGCTGTCCTTCGCCATGAAGTCGACGTCGTGCAGCGTGCCGGGCACGAGCGGTTCGCCGGGAGCGATCTCGTTCTTCTTCGGAATCCAATGGATCTTCGCGATCTTGGCGCCGTCGGGGAACGGCTTGCCGTTGCCGGGAGGGCCGGCCTTGTAGGCATTGATCATCGTCGGATTGCCGAGGATCAGCGCGATCAGCGGGCCGTTGTGACTGATGGCGATGGCCTGCCAGCTTTCGTATCCCCGGAACTCGGAGAACGCGAGGCCGTTCGGCACTTTGAGGGAGTACTTGTCCTGCGCGGACATCGCAGATCCGATCGCCAAAGCCGCGAGCGCAACCGCAACACTTGCACCGATCAGCAGGCTCCTGCCTTTCATCCCCACCTCCGTCTTTCGCATGACTCTTGCGGCGGCAAAGCCGCTGGAAAGCAGAGATGAATTAAGACCGCCGCGGCGTGCAGCGTCGATTGCCCTTAGGTCCAATCACTGAACGGTGTGACGGCTACGCGCCTGTCGCCCCTTCGCGCATCGGGCCGCGCGCCTACTCCGCTGCGCTGCTGAGCTTGCTCTTGTCCCGGTGGGGCAACACCCAGTCCTTGCGGACGAAATGGCAGGTGTAACCGTTGGGGATTCGCACGAGATAGTCCTGGTGCTCCGGCTCGGCTTCCCAGAAGTCGCCGGCGGGCTTCACTTCCGTCACCACCTTGCCGGGCCACAGGCCGGAGGCCTCGACGTCGGCGATCGTGTCGAGCGCCACGCGTTTCTGCTCTTCGCTGGTGTAGAAGATCGCCGAACGGTAGCTGCGTCCGAGATCGTTGCCCTGACGGTTGACCGTCGTGGGGTCGTGGATCTGGAAGAAGAATTCGAGCAGCTTGCGGAAGCTGATCTTCGCCGGATCGAAAATGATCTCGACGGCTTCGGCGTGATCGCCGTGATTGCGGTAGGTGGCGTTGGGCGTATCGCCGCCGCTATAGCCGACGCGGGTGGAGATCACGCCCGGATATTTGCGCAGGAGATCCTGCACACCCCAGAAGCATCCGCCTGCCAGGATCGCGCGTTCTTCGCTCATATCGGCCTCCATCAGAGAACAACCACACCCTTATAATCCGGCATCCGCGCGGAAGGAAAATATTCGGACAACCCGCACATAGGCGCTGTCGGGCCGCCCGTCCAGTGACATGCCTGCCCGGCTGTGGCCTAGTTCCATCGACGCACCGGCCCGGTCGGGACGAAAATATGACCACCTTCGATCTCGCGGCCATATCGGCAGCAGGTTTGGCGCAGCTCTATCGCGAGGGCGCGATCACGCCGGCGGATGCTACGGACTTTTTCCTTGCGCGCATCGCGACCGCGACGGACCGGACGATCTTCATCACTGTGACGGCGGAGCGTGCGCGCCGCGACGCTGCGGCCTCGACCGCGCGCTATCGCGCCGGTGGTCCGATCGGCCCGCTCGACGGCGTGCCGGTCGCCTGGAAAGACCTGTTCGATCTTGCGGGCACGACGACCACGGCGGGCTCGGATGTCTATCGCTCCGCTCCGGAGGCCCGTGCCGACGCGACGGTCGTGCGAAATCTCGCAAATGCCGGCATGGTGAGCCTCGGCAAGGTGAACCTCTCGGAATTCGCCTATTCGGGACTGGGCCTCAATCCGCATTTCGGCACGCCGCGCAATCCCTACGACGCGAAAGTTCACCGCGCGCCGGGCGGTTCGTCGTCGGGCTCGGCGGTGGCTGTCGCCGCCGGTCTGGCACCCGTCGCGATCGGCACCGACACGGGCGGCTCGGTGCGCGTGCCCGCGGCGTTCAACGGTCTCGTGGGCTTCAAGACGGCAGAGGGCAGCATCGACAAGACCGGCGTCTTCGCCCTGTCGCCGACACTCGACACGGTCGGCCCGCTGGCCCGCACGGTCGAGGACTGCCTGCTGCTCTATTCCGCGCTCCGGGGCGGCACGCCGATCGAGGCGAAGCCCTCCGCAATTTCCGACCTGCGCTTCGTCGTTCCTACGAACATCGTCTTCGACGAAGCCGAGGACGCGGTCGTCGCGAATTTCCAGCGGCTGCTGGCCAAGCTCGAAAGCGCGGGCGCGCGGATCGTCGAACGCGCCGTCGATGCGCTCGACGAAGTCCAGGCGGCCTCCGCGCATGGCACCATCACCGCTGCCGAAGCCTATTTCGCGCACCGCCGCCTCATCGACAGCCCGGACGTCGCGCGCATCGATCCCCGCGTGGTGGCCCGCATCATGCGGGGTGCGAGCATGAGCGCTTACGATCTCCTGGCCCTGCAGGCGACGCGCAGCGCACTTCAACGCAGGCTTCGCGCCGAACTGGACGGCGCGCTCCTGGCCTTCCCGACCGTGCCGCACACCGCGCCGCCGGTGGCCCCGCTCGAGGCCGATCCCGAACTCTTCCACGCCGTCAATCTGAAGACGCTGCGCAACACGATGCCCGGCAATTTCCTCGACCTGCCCGGCTTCGCCATACCGTCCGGAACGGACGCGAAGGGCCTGCCGACGAGCATCCTCATTTCGGCGCCGGCAGGCACGGAATCCCGGCTTTGCGCCGCGGCCCTGGCCGTCGAGCACGTTGCAGCGTCCACCGCCCACATCTCATGAGTGTAGGATAGCCGACATTTCAACCGCCAAGCGTTTTTTAACCCCTATGTCTTACGGTGCACACAAGGGAAGAAATCCGAAGTGTCTGCCGAAGGGGCGGCGATGCTGGCCAACGCACAGGATAAAGACTGCACGCCGCTGTCTCAGAAGGATCTCAATCCGATCCTCGCAGCGCACGAACGCTTTGCGGCCTATCAGGGCGGCAAGCGTGCGCAGCTGACCCACAAGGGTCTCGACGGCCTCAATCTCGCCAACCGTGTCCTGAGCGAAGC
Source organism: Rhizomicrobium sp. (assembly GCA_035504555.1). Taxonomy (GTDB): domain Bacteria; phylum Pseudomonadota; class Alphaproteobacteria; order Micropepsales; family Micropepsaceae; genus Rhizomicrobium. Next base: position 28,668 of record DATJRP010000002.1, read on the forward strand.
GGATTTTTCGGGCTCCTCGTTCGTGGGCGCCACGCTCTACGGATCGAACCTGCAGCGCGCGAGCCTTTATTGCGCCGATCTGCGCGGCGCCAATCTGCAGGCGGCGAACCTGACGCGTGCGGACATGCGCGGCGCCTCGTTCCGCGGCGCCAATCTTTCCTACGCCATCGTCGACGGCGGCGATCTGCGTGCGGCGCGCATGATGATCGTGGGTCCCGGCGGGATGATCGTCATGGATCGCCGCGGCCAGGAAACCAACGCGAGTTCGCCGCAGATACCCGACGGCGTCGATTTCACCAATTGCTCGATGAAACACGTCTCGTTCGGCAATGCGAAGCTCGACAATGCGAACTTCACCGGTGCGATCATGGACGGCGCGAAATTCAAGGGCGCCAAGCTCACCAATGCGCAGTTCAAGGGCGCGGTGCTGACGGGCGTCGATCTGAAGGAGCTGAACCTTCCGAAGGAAGCGTTCGAGGGCTGCGTGCTCGACATCACGCCCGAAGCGCAGGCCAAGGTCGAAGACCTCAAGGCGATGATCATCAGCCACGAGCTGTGGATTTCGAGCGAAGGCGCCAACGGCAAAACGGCGGCGCTCGACGGCGAAGACCTCCGGCCGTTGCAGGATTTCGCCGCGGGACGCAGGCTCACCGGCCTTTCCTTACGCAACGCGACCGCCCTCAACCTCAATTTCTCGGATTGCCGGCTGCAGGCGGCGAAGTTCGACGGCGCCGATCTGCGCGGCGCCAATTTCTCCGGCTGCGATCTGCGCGGCGCCTCGTTCAAGGGCGCCAATCTTTCGCATGCGACATTCGCCAAGGCGCGGCTCGGCCCGCTCAAACTCGCGAGCGGCGGCGAACTTGCGCTCGTGCTGACGGGGGCGCTCGCCAACAGCCAGCAATTCATCAACGCGACCGTCGACTGCCCGCTGCCCGAACTGGGCCTGCAATAGCCGATCGTCAGTCGGCCCTGGTCGCCGTCACCTCGTAGCCGCCGCCAGGGCAGGCTTAGCGCACGACCAACGCTTCCAGCTTGTCGAGACTCTGCGACCAGCCTTCGCGCATGCCGGCGAGCATCATCCGCGCCATCGGCACCAGACCCTTCGCGCGCGCTTCGACAGTGAGGCGCGTGCCGCCGCCCTCTTCGTGAAACGTGATCGTCGTGTGCGACTCCAGCAGCGCCTCGTTCTGCGCGCCGCGCGCCACTGCCGTGAAGACAAAACGCTCGGGCGGCTTCACTTCGTGCACGATCCCCGTCATGGGATGGGAAAAGTGGCCGCCCTCCATCTCCATATGGATCAGGATTGCGCCGCCCGGCCGCGCATCGATCTCGCAGACGGGATTGACGAAGCCTTTCGGGCCCCACCATTGCGCCAGATGCTTCGGATTGGTGAAAGCCTCGAACACGAGCGCACGCGGCGCCTTGAAGAAGCGCGACAGCGTGACGTGCTTCTCGAGACCTGCGTTGCCTTCCCAGCCCGCCACGTAGTCGCCCAGCCGTCCGACCGTCTGCTTGAGGCCTTCGGCGGCGCCGTATTCGCGCACGACCCGATCTCTCTCTTCGGCGCTTGAGAAAACGAGCCGCATGGTGAGTTTTGTCTTGCCGCCGGCGTCTTCGAAGGTCACGACTGTGCGATGATGGGCGCTTTCCGCTCCGTCGGCATCGCTGTGATGGAAGGAAATCCGTTCCGGCGCCACGATCTCGTCGAACGTGATGTGGTTCTGATAATCGCGGCCGTCCGGGCCGTGCATGACGAGACGCCAAACGCCGCCGGGACGGAAATCGAACGCGCGCGTGGTGATCGAAAAGCCTGCCGGCCCCCACCAGTGCGACAGATGGTTGGGATGCGTCCACGCCTCGAAGACGAGATCGCGCGGCGCGTCGAACAGGCGCGTCGTGACCAGCGAACGGGCGGCTTCGTTATTTCCTGCGTCCATGGCTTTTCTTCCTTCCTTGCGGTCTTTGGCCTTGAAGCTTCTGGAGGTAGTCGTCCAGGCGGTCGAGCCGCTCGTCCCACATGCGCCGGTAGGCTTCGAGCCATTCGTCCACTTCCTGGAGCCGGCGCGGCTCGATGCGGGCGGGGCGCCATTGCGCTTCGCGGCCGCGTGCGATGAGGCCGGCGCGTTCGAGCACTTTGAGATGCTTCGAGACGGCCGGCAGCGACATGTCGAATGGCTCCGCCAGCTCCTGCACCGACGTTTCGCCCAGCACGAGCCGGGCAAGGATCGCCCGGCGCGTAGGGTCCGCCAGGGCGGAAAAGGTCAGACTGAGCGGATCGGCGGCCATTTGTGAAAAACCATCTGGTTAAATAACTGATCGGTTTAATACTGGCAGTCGAAGCCAACGTCAAGCGGGAAAAATATTTCTTCATCCGGCATCGGGCGCGAGGCCCGTAGTGTGTCGCCGCGATTACGGGCATAGTCGCGGCCGACCGGAGGGGACCGCGCCATGGCGTCCGCAAACTCGACGAAAATCTTCTTTCAATTTTGCGGAGCGGCGGCGCTGTCGCTCGCGCTCGCCGTGCTGCCCTCCGCCGGGCGCGCGCAGGATACGTCGGCCGCGCAAAGCTACGTCCAGTCGAACGTGCAGACCGCGCTTGGCATCCTCCAGGACACGAGCCTCTCGGCTTCGGTGCGGCGCGACCGCATTCACGCCTTCCTTCTGTCGCTGCTCGACACGCAGCGTATCGCCCTTTTCATGCTGGGCGCCGCGCAATCGACGGCCTCGCCCGCCGCCGTCGCCGCCTACAACGAGGCATGCCGCGATTTCATGGTGGCCAACTACGACTCCAAGCTCGGCGGCTATGCCGGACAGACGCTGCGCGTGACCGGCGCGATCCAGCATGCGCCCGGCGACTACATCGTCTCCGCCGTGCTGGTCGACCCGTCCGTCTCGGCCAACGGAAAACCTCCGCCGGAAGTGGATTTCCGCATCGTCGACGAAGGCGGGCACCTCTATATCGTCGATGCGAGCATCGAAGGCGTGTGGCTGGCGCTTGCCGAGCACGACGATTTCCAGGGCTTCCTCAATGCGCACAACGGCGACGTCGCCGCGCTCACGGCGCACCTGAAGGACATGACGGCGCAGCTCAACGCCGCGACGAACTGAATATTTACGTCAAATAGGAATGAATGATTCCGATCAACTCTTCGGCCGCGCGCTGACGGGCGTCTTCCGCCATCGGCTTTTCCGGCAGGAGATATTCGCGCACGTGTTCCTCCAGGAGTTCCGCCATCAGCCCGTCGATTGCGCCGCGCGCCGCCGTGACCCGCTGGATGATCTCGGAACAGCTCGCATTCGCGGCCAGCGCTCGCTCGACCGCATCGACCTGCCCCCTGAGCCTGCGCACGCGATTGATCAACTTGTTCTGTTCGCGCAGCGTATGATCGTGCGGCTCCAGGTCGGAGTCGCCCGCTTTCGGGCGCCGGGATTTCAGCGTGGTGGTCCTCTGCATGGCGCTCTTCCCGAAGTTGAACCGGACGGGCTCCCACACCGTTTCCGTTGCGACATCCCGGCCTCGCCCGGTGCGTTGACGGCATACCGGGCAGGGTATATTTCGCATACGCATCCGATGCGCGCAACCATGCGGCGATGGGGAACTGCGTGAGTGAGTTTTTTGCCTTGTCGCTGCGATGGACGGCGCGCGTCGCGTTTGCGGCGGGCGTATTGCTGGCGGCGCCCGCGCAGGCAGAAGACGACGAGACCTATGCGATCCACGGCCAGATCATCTTCGTCGACCAATATCACCCGGCGTTCCGTTCGCCCTACAGCGGCGCCAACAGCCTCGATCCAGGCAGCCGCGGCGACGAGACCGTGGCCGCCGCGCTCTCCGCGGGCCTGCGCGTGTGGGACGGCGGCCAGGTCTATGTCGATCCCGAGATCGACCAGGGCTTCGGTCTTTCCAACACGTTCGGCATCGCGGCGTTCCCGAGCGGCGAGGCCTATCGCGTCGGCGCATCCGATCCCTATTTCCGCCTCCAGCAGCTCTTCTTCCGGCAGGAGATCGATCTGGGCGGCGAAAAGAAATCCGTCGATCCCGATGCGAACCAGCTCGGCATGACCGAGACCGCCGACAATATCGTCATCACGCTCGGCAAGTTCGACGTCACGGAAGTCTTCGATACCAACGCCTATGCGCACGATCCCAGTTCGGACTTTTTGAACTGGGCGCTCATAGACGCCGGCACGTTCGATTATGCGGCGGATTCCTGGGGCTATACTTACGGCTCGAGCGCCGAATGGACGCAAGACTGGTGGACGCTCCGTGGCGGCATCTTCGCGCTCTCGCGCGTGCCGAACAGCAGGGAGCTTCAGACCGACTTCACGCAATTCGAGCTCGACGGCGAAGCCGAAGCGCGCGTCGATCTCTTCGGCCGGGAAGGCAAGCTCAAGCTTCTCGGCTTTCTGAACCGCGCGCGCATGGGAAGCTATGACGATGCCGTGCGTCTCGCCCAAGCGACGAACACGACCCCCGACACGGCCCTCGTGCGGAAATACAATTCCCGCCCCGGCTTTTCGCTGAACGTCGAGCAACCGATCGCCGACGATCTCGGCGCCTTCCTGCGCGCGGGCTTCAACAACGGCGACGAGGAAGTCTACGAGTATACGGAGATCAATCAGACAATATCGGGCGGCTTTTCACTCAAAGGAACGCGCTGGGGCCGCGGCGGCGATACCGTGGGGCTCGCGGGCGTCGTCGACGGCATTTCGCAGGCGACACGGCGCTACCTCGTGGCCGGCGGATTGGGCATCCTTGTCGGTGACGGGCAGCTTCCCCACTACGCCACGGAAGACGCCGTCGAACTCTATTACAGCGCGCAGGCGACTTCCTGGCTAGCCGCTACGCTCGATTATCAATTCGTGGCCAATCCCGCCTACAACGCCGATCGCGGCCCGGTCTCGATCCTCGCCGTACGGCTGCGCGCGGCATTCTAAGTCCTTGTTCTTGCAGTTAACTTGACCACGCGGGCGAAACCCTACATAGATACTAGTCTTTATTGTAATTCGTCCATGCTGACCCAAAAAGCGCGTTACGCATTCCACGCCCTCCTCGTCCTCGCACAGCACGAAGGCGAAGAGCCGATGATGATTGCCGACATCGCCGATGAAGCCGGCGTGCCGCGCAAATTCCTCGAGCAGATTCTGCTGGGCCTCAAGAAACGCGGCATCGTACGCAGCGTGCGCGGCCGCCAGGGCGGCTACCTGCTCGGACGCCCGCCGCAGGACATCACCTTCGCCGACATCATCCGCGAGATCGACGGGCCGTTGGCGCTCAGTCCGTGCGTCAGCGTCACCGCCTATCACCGCTGCGAAGACTGCTTCGACGAAGCGACGTGCGCGATCCGCAAAGTGTTACTGGCTGCGCGTGATGCGACGGCCGACGTTTTGGAGTCACGCACACTCGCATCGGCCATCGCTTCGGCGCGCAGAAGCCGGCGCTGAATTATTTCGCGATCAATCCGGCGCTCTCGGCCGCAGGCGACCACGGAAAGACGATATCGCCGTCGGGCCTGGCGAGCTTGTGCGATTTGCCCTTGTAGTCGAACCCCGTCAGCAGATCGCGCATGAACTCCAGCCGCGCGGTCTTTTTCACGTCCGCCCGCACGACATGCCAGGGCGCCGCCGGATGATCGGTCTCCCTGAACATCTCGTCGCGCGCTTCGCCGTATTTCTTCCAGTTCTTGAGCGCAGCCTCGTCGACGCTCGACGTCTTCCACTGCTTCAGGGGGTCTTCGGCGCGTTCCTCGAGCCGCACTTTCTGTTCATGCTTGGAGATATCCAGATAGTATTTCCGCAGTTCGATACCGTCGCGCACCAGCATCGCCTCGAAGGGCACCACGGATTCGAAAAATTCGCTCACCTGGTCTTCCGTGCAGAACCCCATGACGCGTTCGACGCCGGCTCGGTTGTACCAGGAGCGGTTGAAGATCACGAATTCGGAAGCGGCCGGCAAAAACGGCACGAAGCGCTGGAAATACCATTCCGTCTCTTCGCGGCTCGAAGGGATGCCGGGCGCATGGACGCGCGTCTCGCGCGGGCTCATATGTTCGGTCAGGCGCTTGATGGCACCGTCCTTGCCCGCACCATCCCGCCCTTCGACAATGATGAGCACGCGCGCGCCGCTCGCGATCAGCGTACGTTGCAGTTTCACAAGTTCCACCTGCAGCTCATAGAGTTGCTTGTGGTAGTGCTGGTGTGCGTCGTGCAGGTCTTTTTCGTCTTTTTCGTCTTTATCGCTCATGCTGCATCCATCATTTGTTCCCGGGGGCTGACATGCGGGACGGTGCCGGAGTGAAATCGTCGTAATATGGCGGCTATGCGCGCGGCGCATATTGCCCCCATAGTGGCGGCGATCCAACTCAATCGGGACCGTCCATCCGGACGGCGGAATTGCCGGCACCATCTTTCGAGGCTCACGAATGCACCGCTTCGTCCCTGCAGTCCTCCTGCTTGCATCGTCCCTTCTGGCCCTTCCAGCCCAGGCGTTCACGCCGTATCAGGTGCTCGACGCCAACAAGGTTGCAACGGGTAACGCCTGGAACGACAAAAAGGCCCTCGACCTCCACTATGCCTATGTCGGCCAGGGCCTGACGGGGACGGCGGCGTCGCTCGACGATCTCGTGCATGGCGCGTTCGTGGACTCCTACGCCATTCCGCCCAACACCGGCGCCAGCGGCTATGACGGCGAACGCCCGTGGGAGAAAGAGCCGTCCGGCACGGTAACGTATCAAGCGGGCGGTGACACCATTCCATTGGCGATTACCGAATCCTATCAGGACCGGAATCTCTGGTGGCGCAAGGACCGCGGCGGCGCGGCGGTCGAAAGTCTGGGCCGCAAGTCGGACCATGGCGCGAGCTTCGACGTCCTGCGCATCACGCCCAATGGCGGCGCGGCGCTCGAATGCTGGTTCGATGCAAAAACGCATCTCCTCGCGCGCACAATCGAGCTGCAGGGCACACAGACGATCACGACGTTCTATTCGAACTACACTCCCGTTGACGGCGTGCAGCTGGCGCACAAGATGGTCATCGACGACGGCTCCGGCCCGCAAGGTCTGCAGACGCTGACGCTGACATCCGCGCGCTTCCTCAAGGCGCAGGACCCTGCCCGCTTTGCCAAACCCGATGAGCATCTCGACGATTATTCCATCGCCGGCGGCGCGACCGAAACGACTGTGCCGTTCCGTCTCCTCAACAACCACATCTACGCCGATGTGTCCGTCAACGGCAGCGCACCGATGACCTTCATCTTCGACACCGGCGGCCATACGATTTTGACGCCCGAGACGACGAAGGCGCTCGACATCAAGGCGCAAGGCGCCGTGACGGCGAGCGGGGGCGGCGACGCGCTGGCGCAAAGCGGCGAAACCACTCTGCATACCATCACGGTTGGCGGCGTCACGCTCAAAAATCAGGCTGCGTCGGTCCTCACATTCAGCCCAAAGGGCGTCGAAGGCGTAAACGAGCAGGGCATGCTGGGCTACGAATTGTTCGCGCGCTTCGTCACGCGCATCGACTACGGCGACCACACGTTGACCTTCATCGACAAGAAGCATTTCGATCCGGCCGGTGCAGGCACGGCGGTGCCGATCCGTCTTTACCATCAGTTCCCGGAAGTGCTTGGATCGTATGACGGCATCCCGGCGCGCTTCGGCATCGATACGGGCTCGCGCATGACGCTGATGCTGACGGCACCTTTCGCCCGCGAGCACCATCTGCTCGACGACGCCGCGCAGACCACGCTGGCCGTGATCGGCTGGGGTGTCGGCGGACCATCGCGCGGCTACGTGTTTCATGGCGGGACCCTCAAGCTCGGCGACGTGACGATCGATCATCCGCTGACCTCGATCAGCACGGACAAAGGCGGTGCGGGCGCCTCGCCGGCCTTCCCCAACAATGTCGGCGGCGGTGTGCTCAAGCGCTTCGTCGTCACGCTCGATTATGATCATTTGACCATGTATCTGAAACCGATCGAAGGCGTGGTGGCCGATCTCGACACGTTCGACCGCTGCGGCATCTGGATCAACGCCGTCGACGGCGGATTCAAGATCTTCGATGTGACGACGAACAGCCCGGCCGAACAGGCGGGGCTCGTGAAAGACGACATCATCACGGCCGTCGACGGCCGGCCGGCTGCCGCGCTCGAACTTGCCGAAGTGCGCCGGATGCTGCGGGACGAACCACCCGGCACAGCGGTGACATTTGCAGTAAAGCACGGCGATGAAACGCGAAACGTTACCTTCACGCTCCGCGATCTGATCTGAAAAGGGCCGTCCCGGGTCAGGCGCCCGGCTGCGCGGCTTCTTTGGTCGACACGGGCACGACGCGGACGCCTGTGAGCTCGGAACCCGCGTCTTCCGGGAGCGCCCGGAAGCTGAATGTCGACAGCATGGAGACGGCGGCGACCGCGGCGAAAGCCACGACGAAATCGATCGTCTCGAGCCTGGCGCCGCCCTCGTGCAGCGACATGAAATGCAGCACCAGCGCGCCGAAGCCTACGCCAAACGACAGCGACAATTGCTGGCCCATGCTGGAGAAGCTCGTGGCCTGGCTCATGCGCTCCGGCGGCACGTCGGCGTAGGCGACCGCATTGAGGCTCGTGAACAGAAGAGAGCGGAAGAAGCCGCTGGTGAGCAGCAGCAGCCAGACGAAGATCGCCGGCGTCTCGGCGCGGATCAGCCCATAGGCAGCCAGCATCACCCCGCAGAGGATCGAGTTCCAGACAAGGATCGGCCGGAAGCCGAAGCGGCGCAGCAATTGCGGTGCGGTGAATTTCATCACCAGCGCGCCCGCTGCAGCGACGAAAGTGAGCAGTCCGGAATGCAGCGGGCTGAAGCCGAAACCGACCTGCAGCATCAGCGGCAACAGGAACGGCGTCGCGCCCACGCCCATGCGGAACAGGAATCCGCCGCTCACGCTGGCGCGAAACGTCGGGATCTTCAGCAGCGACAGGTTGAGCAAGGGATACGGCGCGCGCCGCGCATGCCAGACGTAGACCGCACTCGCCACTGCGCCGATCGCGATCAATCCGAACGCCGTCGCGCCCGATACGGCGCCGCGGCCCAAAAACTCGAACCCGAAGATCAATCCGGAGCAGCCAATGCCGGTCATGATCAGTCCGCGCCAGTCAAGCGGCGGCATCTTGTCTTCTTTGATGTTGCGGATGAGACGCGCGGCCAGGATCGTGCCGAAAATGCCGATCGGCACGTTGATCCAGAAGATCCAGCGCCAGTCGAAATAGGTGACGATGAAGCCGCCCAGCGGCGGGCCGACGATCGGTCCCACCAGCGCAGGGATGGTCACATACGACATCGCCTCCACGAGCTCGGATTTGGACACGTTGCGCAGGATCACGAGGCGGCCGACGGGCACCATCATGGCGCCTCCGAGGCCCTGGAAAATGCGCGCCAGCACGAAATCGAGCAGCGACTGGCTGAAGCCGCAGCAGATCGAGCCCAGCGTGAAGACGACGATGGCCGACTGGAACACGATGCGCGCGCCGAAACGGTCCGCCACCCAGCCGCTGATCGGCACGAAAACGGCCAGGCTGAACAGATAGGACGTAATGCCCATGTTCAAGGTAAGGGGATTTTCGTGCAGCGACCGCGCGATAGCCGGCAGCGCCGTGTTGATCACGGTCGAATCCAGGTTCTCCATGAAGAGAGCGCAGGCGACCATGAGCGGGATGAGAAGCTGGCGACCGGCCAAGGGCATGGCACGGAGATAACGGCCGCAGGCCGCTCGCGCAACCGCGGAGCCGTCAACATTTGTGGCAGATTGCGACCTCCTGCATGGCGCGGGCCCAATTGCCAATCGCGATGTGCCCTGCGAGATTATCGCCAGAACTCAGGTGATCCCCACGACATGGACGTTTCCGTCGCCGCGCCGCGGCAATCCACGGCCGCCCCTCAACATTACGACGCTGTCACGATCGGGCTTCACTGGACGATCATGATCCTCGTGGCGGCGCAGTGGCTCGGCGCGGAGTTGATCGACTTCACGTCCCGCCCGATGCATCGGTTCTACTGGTCGATCCATATTTCGCTGGGTCTGCTCTTTGCGGCGGCGGTTGTGTTCCACGTGATCTGGCGCATGACGCGCGGACGCAAGCTTCCCACCTCGAACGAAGAAGGCTGGAAGACGGCGACGGCCACGATGCACATGCTGCTCTACTGGATTCCTCTCGTCCTCGCATTGCTCGGCATCGGCATCGTGCTGACGCGCGGCTGGTCGCTGTTCGGCGTCGTCAATATTCCAATGATGCCGGGCGGCTCGAAGCCGCTGTCGCGGGAAATCCATGCGATCCATGAGTGGACCGCGCATGTGCTCGTCTTCCTCGCGACCGGCCATGCCGCGGCGGCCCTGTTCCATCGCTACGTGTTGCATGACGGCGTGCTGCAACGGATGCAGTTCGGACGCTAGAGCCTCAGCCTTTCGATGCTGCGATAGCCGATCGCAACCAGCGCCAACACGAAGGCTGCGAGCCGGAGGATGTCGGAGAGCGTCGTGCCGGCGCCGCTCGCCCGCTCCATCACCAGCGCGAACTCGTTCAGCGCCAGCAGCACGAATACCGCGCCGAAGGATGCGAGGAGGTAGTCCTGCGTCCTGCGCTGCGCACGCAGGAACAGAAGCGCGCCAACCAGATAGCCCAACGCATCGGCGCCGGCGACGAAGACGCTGATCGGCGACATCATGCCTCCTCCCACAGGAAGCCGTAGATGACGAGCGTCACGGCGAGGAGCGCGGTCAGCGCGCGATAGAGAAAGAAATCGGCCGCCGGCTCGAACAAGGCGTCGATCGCCGCCAGAAGATTGTCGACCGCGAGCACGAAAAATACCGCGCCGCTCCAGAACAGTGCGCGCATCCGGTCGCGCGCGTAGGAACGCGCGAGAAATGCCGCACATGTCGCGCTCGCCACGAAGCAGAGCAGATAGATCGTGCCGGACCAATCGGACATCAAAAATCTCGCCGTTCGAAATGCGTTCGAAATCTCTTCCGATCGCCGCGCGAACGATTCCACTGCCCGGCCAACCGTCAAAGACTAGCGCGCAAGGCGTGCGGAAGTTCCCGAGAGTTCCGTTCGGGCACGACCGGCCGCGCGCGCAGCACGCACGTTGTCGGTGTTTATCGGGGGCTCAACTCATTGTTATCCGGCACGCGGGAACCACATGCCCCGAATCGAATGCTGTGCGATCAGCGGCCCGTGGCGTTGCGGACGACGAACTCGTTCGTCACCTTCGTCCCGTCCGAGAAGATCAGCGTGACCGGCACCTTGTTGCCGGGCTGGACGGCCGCGGTCGGATCCATGCACATCAGGTGATAGCCGCCGGGTGCGAAGCTGACATGTGCGCCGACGGCGATCGGAATGGACGTCACGTCGCTCATGCTCGCCATGCCGCTTTCCTTTTCGGTCTTGTGCAGCATCAGCATACCGCAGGCAGGCGAGGACGCGCCCGTCAGCACCATCCGTCTGCCGGAATCGTTGGCGAGCGTGAAGTAGCCGCCGGCCGGCACCTTCGCCGGCAACGCCCTGATCCAACCATCGGTGACAGTCACCGACCCCGCCTGCGCGGCGGTACCCAAAAGCACGGATGAAAGAACGACAATGCGCGCGAGCTGCGCGAATGGGATGTTCGACTTTCGCATGACGCGATCTCCAATTTGAACGTAAGACGGTCGGCCTGGGGCCGACTGATCGGGGTTGTTCAGATGGAAACGGGTGGCCCCCGCGGCGCGTGCCCCGAATCATGCGGATGGGAGGCCGCAGGCGACTCGCCGAAATGCGGCGCAAGCCAGGCGATGGCGAAGGGCTGCACGATCGTAGGCGGCAGTTGCGGCGGCGCCAGGTGTGCGACGGCCGCAAACGGGCACAGGTGGTCGTCCCGGCTATGTGCCGGATCGTGCCCCGGCAGATGGCGTGCGCCATCGATCGAACAGATGACAAGCAGCGCGCCGGCGATTCCCGTCAGATTGGGCATCCAGCCTGCAGGCAGCGCCGCGCGCAGAAACATGGCGCTCAACGCAAGCGTCGCGGCGAAGGATCGGAAGACGGCTTTCACAGGCCGGAAATTCCGCTTTCGACCGGCCCCGAACAATAGGGCGCCCGGTCGCAGCAAAGGCGCAGCGCAACCGTCAATCGACAGTAAGGGACTTTCGCCCTATACCCGAGGGGACGTTTGGGAGGCCGATTCATGCCAGTCTACCGTGCTCCGCTCGACGACTATCGCTTTGTGATGCAAGAGCTTTTGGAAGTCGAAAAGCACCGCGACCTGCCCCAGTTCGAGGACCTTTCGCCGGAAACGATCGATGACGTCCTCACCAATGCCGCCAAATTCTGCGAAGAAGTGCTGCAGCCTCTCAACCAGTCCGGCGACGAGGAAGGCTGCCATTTCGAGAACGGCGTCGTGCGTACGCCCAAGGGTTTCAAGGAAGCCTTCAAGACCTACGCCGAGTCGGGTTGGAGCGGTCTCGGCGCGCCCGCCGAATATGGCGGCTCGAATCTTCCCTCGCTCATCACGCTGACCATCGCCGAGATGGCGCAATCGGCGAACCAGGCTTTCACGATGTATCCGGGCCTGACGGCGGCGGCCTACGGCGCGCTGATCGCGACGGGCGCTGCGTGGATGAAGCAGCACATCGTTCCCAAGATGGTCTCCGGCGAGTGGACCGGCACGATGTGCCTGACGGAGCCCGGCTGCGGCACCGATCTGCGCCTGATGAAAACGCGCGCGGTCGAGCAGCCCGACGGCACCTATCGCATGACCGGCACGAAGATCTTCATCTCCGGCGGCGATCACGACCTGACCGACAACATCATCCACATGGTGATCGCGAAGATCCCCGACGAGAACGGCCATATCCACGACGATCTGTCGACCGTGAATTTCTTCATGGTGCCCAAATTCCTCGTCAAGGAAGACGGCACGATGGGCGCGCGCAACGGCGTGTCCACCGGCGGCATCGAAAAGAAGATGGGCATCAAAGCGAATGCGACGGCCGTGCTCAATTTCGACGACGCAATCGCCTGGCGTCTCGGTCCCAAGCCTGCGCCGTACAAGCCGGGCGAGAAACGGTCCGCGTCGGAAGGCATGAAGGGCATGTTCGGCATGATGAACATGGCGCGCCTGGGCGTCGGCGTGCAGGGCATCTCCATCGGCGAAGTGGCCTATCAGAACGGACTCGATTACGCGCTGACGCGCCGCGTCGGCCATGCGCTGACCGGCCCGAAGGAGCCCGACAAGCCGGCCGATCTCGAGATCGTCCATCCCGACGTGCGCCGCATGCTCTTGCACGCCAAGACCTTCGTCGAAGGCGCGCGCGCCGTCGCCATGTGGACCATGCTGAACGGCTCCATTGCGGACTCCAACCGGCCCGAGAAAGACACCGCGGCGATGCTGCACGACCTTCTCACGCCGGTGATCAAGGCCTTCTTCACCGACATGGGCTTCGAGGCCGCGAACATGGCGATGCAATGCTATGGCGGTCACGGCTATATCCGCGACAACGGCGTCGAACAGTTCGTGCGCGACAGCCGCATCAACCAGACTTACGAAGGCGCCAACGGCGTGCAGGCGATGGATCTCGTCGGCCGCAAGCTCGGCCGCAAAGGCGGCGCCGCACCGATGGCGCTGTTCGCGCTCATGTCGGGCTGGGTTTCCGAGAACAAGGACAACGACAAGCTCGGCTTCGTGACGAAGCCTTTGCAGCGCGGTCTCGATACGCTGCAGCAGGCGACGCTGTGGCTGGCGCAGCACGGCATCGCCAATCCGAACGATGCGGGCGCCGGCGCCGTCGACTATCTGCGCATGATGGGCATCGTGGTGACGGGCTGGATGTGGGCGCGCATGGCGAAGATCGCGCAGGCGAAACTCGCGGCGGGCACCGACAACAGGAAATTCTACGAAGAGAAACTCGTCAGCGCGCGCTACTGGATGGAGCGCATGATCCCCGAATGCCCGATGCTCTTCGAACGCATCCAGGCGGGTTCCGAAGCGATCATGGCGTATGCGCCGGAGATGATCTGAGGCGCATGTTGCCGGAACGTGCCCCTGCGCCGAATCCCTGCGATCAGGGACATTATCGGGGGAAATAATTTTCCACGCCGCAACGAGGATGCGCCGAAGCCAATGTTTCACTGGCATCGGCGCGTTTCCGCCGCCGTGCCCATGGACATTATCAGGGGCAACCTGGGATCTTTTCATCCGTGTACGTCCTGATTGTCGGATAAAACGCCGCAGACAGCGCATTTCGTCCCACCTCCCCCCTCGTGGGGAGGTCGACGCGATGAGCGCAGCGAATTGCGTCGGGTGGGGGCCCCCACCCGAAATCGCTCGCGCGATTTCGACCTCCCCGCAAGGGGGAGGTGCAGCAAATCGCTCGTTCGCAAACTCTGCTTTGGCCTAAGCAGATGTATGCGCACGCTCGCGCGTCACGTCATAGATTTTGTGCGAAGACGGAACCGGCGAAATCCGCCCAACAAAAAACCCGGCCGGGGCCGGGCGCGTGTTTCCGTTGTGACGAAATGCATACGCCATTTGATCAGAAAAATCAAGCGAAACGAATTTCGGGCAATGTCCTAATTTGAAATGAGAAACACTACCGAAGACTGGTTAGACTCAGGGCCTGTCTGCGTCTACTGTAAGGCATCGCCGGCATGGCAATGGGCGCTGGTGACAGAGAGACATCAGGGACACCCGGCAGCACGGTGCCCGTACTCCCGCTCACGACAAGTGCGGGAGGGCCGTATGCCCAACTATTACATCTACACCATCGGCGCTGATAGCCACGTCCTAAGCCGTCACGACTGTGATGCGCCGGATGATCTCAGCGCGGTGGAGCGCGCGAAAGAACTTTGCAACCCTCATGAAGTCGAAGTCTGGCAACTGGGGCGTCTTGTAGCCCGGCTGGCAATAGACGGGACCCCAAGCCTCCGGCCCGACTCAGCGCCGCGAATCTAACCAGCGGTTTTCAACTCCTTGTACGTCGAAGTGCACAATCGCCCCCGCAAGGGGGAGGTGCAGCAAATTGCTCGCTCGCAAACTCTGCTTTGGCCTAAGCAGATGTATGCGCACGCTTGCGCGTCACGTCATAGATTTTGTGCGAAGACGGAAGCGGCGAAATCCGCCCAACAAAAAACCCGGCCGGGGGCCGGGCGCGTGTTTCCGTTGTGACGAAATGCATACGCCATTTGATCAAAAAAATCAAGCGAAACAAATTTTGGGTCGTGACGCATTTTGAATTTTAAGGCCACAAGCCAAAGTAGAGGGCCGCTCCTCCAAGTGCCAACGCTGGCCCTATTATGACCGATGACAAGACGTCTGACCAAAACGAAAGGGGGTTGTCTGTCCGATGGATCAACGAAAGACGGCGGTCGAAGAGATAGCCGCGACGGATACCGATGAGAGCTCGTGCGAAAATATATCCCCCAACGCCAAATGCAATTAGGCCAAATATCCGGTCGCTCATGCCACCTTCTTGTACGGCCCGCGCTGCGTTATAGGCGCTTCCTGAGCCGCGATCAGTGCCGCCACGTCTGTCATATCCCACACCCGATCCGTGACGCCAGCGGCCGTGCGTCACTACCAAATTTTGGGTCGTGTCCCGATTTTGCCCCGACGCGACAGACGCAACGTCGTCACCCCTGAGATCGCTCAACGCGTTGGAGATGGATCAATCCTGCATCGCTTTCGGATCGCTGCCCTGGCGGCCGTGCTCGAGCCAGTCGTTCAATCCCGGTGGCAGTTCGGCCGCAGCGCGCTCGCGATAGCGCGCGACATCGTCCTTCGTGAGCACGTCGCGCCAGCGGCCGTTGATGCCCTTGTTGAGGAATGTCTGATGCCCGCCCCTGACCGCCATGTCCATGTTGGGCAGGAGCGCCGCGCCTTCGTTTTTCATATTTTCGAACCTCGCCGCTTCGACGAGCCCCGGCCACAGCGCTGCCGGCGTTTCAATTTCGAGGAACGCCGCAATCCGCTTCATCTCGCCCGACAAATCGGCCTTCAGGTCGTTGTAATGCACCAGCAGCAAATTCTCGCGCTCGCGCTCGGCCCAGTAGCTGCGTTCGATGTCAAAGTATGCATTCGCAACAGGCACTACGCCGTGGTCGCGTAGTTCGATCCACGACAGGAAGAATTCGCGCGGATCTTCCGGGGTCGGGGGTGGAGGGCTGCCGTCACCGTCTTCTCGCGCGATCCGCTGGATGCTGCCGACAAACTGCGGCGTGAAGTTCAGGGAATGATTGTGGTACGAGAAGCACGCGTCCAGCCCACCACGTGCGGTGTGGATGTATTTCACCTCGTCATAGATCGGCAGCGCGTCGAACGGCAAATGCGATTTCATCGCGCGGCGGTGCGTTTGCGCTTCCAGCATGGGGATCATCACATCGATCGGTATCTGGATGCGGCAATCGAGCCAAGGATAGGTCGACATGATCGGCACCGGCGTCGCCGAACGGCAGATGAGCAAGCTGACAATGCGTTGGGTCCAGGTCGTGCCGGCTTTCGGAAAGCTGGCGACGACGACATCACCCGGCCGCGGCGCGTAACGGTCCCAGTGCTTGCTGTCGCGGACGTGATCTTTGACGGTCCTGAGCGGAGCGCGCGAAAGCATATGTTTCCCCTTTTGAGCGGGTTCGGTCTGAGCGTTGCCAACCGGGTTCAGATCAGAACACTACCGGATATCCGGCAGCGCCTAAAAGGTACATCAACTGAGTTCCAGCCGTTCGGCGATGTGCGGATGCCGCGCCGGTCTGTGCGCAACTTTCGTTCCCAATATCGCCTGCAGCGCACCGCGCAGTTCCGGATGGCGGAATGCGAAGCCGCTCCGGAGCGCCTTGTGCGGCAGGACGCATTGGCCGCCGAGGAGCAGTTCCTTCGCGAAGTCTCCGCCCAGCCACCGCAACGGCGCGGCAGGCAGCGGCAACAGCGCCGGGCGATGCAACGCGCGGCCCAGTTCCTGCGCGAATTCCCTGTTCTGCACCGGCCCCGGCGCCGTCGCGTTCACGGCACCCGCAAGTGCAGGCGTTGCGATCACATACGCGATCAGGCGCACCAGATCGTCGCGCGCGATCCACGACATCCATTGCCGGCCCGAACCGATAGGACCGCCGAAGCCGAACTCGAACGGCGTGAGAAGCCGCGCCAACAATCCGCCTTCCGTTCCGAGCACAAGGCCGATGCGCAAATTGACCACACGAATATCGAAGTCCGCGAGCTCCGATGTCGCTGCCTCGCACGTGGCACAGCTCTCGTGGCTGAAGCAGGCGCGTGAATCGCCGTATTCGGTGAGCGCTTCGTCGTCGCGCAGCCCGTACCAGCCCACCGCCGAGGCGTTCACGAAGACGGACGGGCGGTGCGCGAGACGCGCGATCAGGCGTCCGATGGCCTTGGTGAGGGCCACCCGCGACTGAATGATCGCGCGTTTGCGCGCCTCCGTCCACAAACCGCCGCTGATCGACTCGCCCGCCAGATGGACGACGGCATCGATGCGCGTGTCCGGCGCGATCTGGTCGAGATCGGTGACGATCTGAAACGGCGGCGGCAAAGCGAGCGCTTTCCGCGAATCGCGCGTCAGCACGATCACGCAATGATCCTGGGCCACCAGCGCTTCGACGAGACGGGTCCCCACGAAACCGGTGGCGCCGGTGACGAGGATCGTCTGATGGCGCGGCAGCGCGGTCGCCAGTGCACCGGCCGCCTTGGGCAGGAGATGCTTGGTGCGGGCGGACGCCGCCAGATCGCGCGCGCCGAAGACGATGACGGCAAGCGCCGCGGCGCCGGCCAATACGCTCCACCAGCCGTGGCCGGCATGGACGAGCCCCGTTTCCCTGTGTGCCCAGACGAGCAGCACGGGCACGATCAGCACGAGGATCGCGCCGTAATTGAGCGCCAGCAGCGTGTGGTTGATGCGTTCGCTGGCCGGGAGTTTCCGGCTCATGTCCTCTTCGACGAAATCCATCAGCGTGATCACGAGTTCGGCGCCCAGCAAGGCGAGAACGATCACCGCGAGCGCGCCGTCCGCCTCGAACCATCCCAGCGTCACGAACAGAACCGCATACAGCAGATTGCGCACGCCATGCAGCAGCAGCTCGCGCCGTTGCGTCGGGCGCCAGGCCAATCGCTCCGTCAGCTCATGGTGAAAGAGCGTGTCGAACGCGCCCATGCCGATCTGCACGGCGATCAAGGTCCAGACGAGTGTCGAGGTCATGACGCCACCTCATGGAAAACCGCGAACTGCCGGATGATCCGGCCGAATGCGGGATGAACCACTTCGAGCAGGAAGCTGAACTGTCCCCCGCCCTCTTCCGCATGCGTGACGGTGAGCGCGCCGGGCGTGAGCCACGCGGGCAATGTCAGGCGCACGGGCCCGATACGGAAGAAATAGTGTGTGCTGCGGAAGACGAGCGCGCCGTTCTCCTGACGCACGGTCAGCGCCATGCCGACGCCGCGGCTCACATGCTCTTCGAGCCCCGTCGTGCCGGCGAAGCGCTTGGCGGAGTGAATGACATGCGGGAAGCCGCTTTTCCGGGCATAGACGCGCGTCCAGATCTGTCCACCCGTCCGCCCATCTTCGGTGACGGATACGACCGCCGGAACATGCGCGTCGCGCGAACGCGGCAGCGGGCTTCCGACGAGCCGTGCAAGCTGCGCCGCGATCCAGCCCGCGAAGGCGAGCTCGGTTGCGACGATTTCACCGGCATAGATGGCGGTCGCGCCGCCCGCAACGCGCCTGGAAAAGCGATGGCGGATGGCCGCGGGCAGCGCCGCCCAATCCTCCCGTGACAGGAGATTGCGGAAGCGCAGATCGCCCAATTCGTTCTGTCTGGACTCGGGAGGGCTTGCATGTGCTTCGCGGCGTTGCGGCAACATGGGCCCCTCCCCTCATTTGGCTTTCTTGCCCGGCAGGAGATTGATGATCTTGCTCCCCAGCCGGATCAGCATCATCAGGCTCGGCCGCGGCACCTTCGCCATCTGCTCGTACCAATTGGCGACCGTCTGCGTGAACGCGAGCATCTCCTTCAGGCGCTGGGCCGCGACCGGATCGATCGTGCTGTCGCCGTCGGCTGCTTCCACGCAGGCCGTGAGCGCAGACAATGCCGGATCGATCTCGCGCTGCTTGCGGCCGGCCACGATCTTGGCCGCCATCGTCCACACATCCGTCTCCGCGGCGAAGAAATCGCGGCGGTCGCCCATCACCGGCACGCGCCGGACGAGCTCCCAGTTCTGCAATTCCTTGATCGAGTTGGAGACGTTGGACCTGGCGAGACCGAGCCTCTCGGCGATGTCCTCCGCGGTCAGCGGCTCGGCCGACAGGTAGAGCAGCGCCTGGATCTGGCTGACGGAGCGGTTGACGCCCCACTGCCCGCCCATGTCGCCCCAATGCAGGATGAAGCGCTGGACGGCCTCGGGAAGCTTCTCTGTCGTAACTGTTGTTTCTGTCATGACAGAAATATCAGTCAGAAGAGGACGAAAGTCAAGGGCCGTTTTCACTGGGACCGCGGACATCCTGTCCGCACAAAACAAAAAGAGGCGGCCACATTGCTGTAGCCGCCCCCATAATTTTCCAGGAATGCGGACGGGACGTCCGCGGTCCCAGGAGAAATCAAACGCCGCCCATGAAGTCCCGCTTGCCGATCTCGACGCCGTTCTCGCGCAGGATCGCGTAGGCCATCGTGGTGTGGAAATAGAAGTTCGGCAGCGCGAACTGGATCAGATAGGTCTGGCCGTTGAAGGGGAATTTCTGCGTGCCGAACGTCAGCACGATTTCCTTCGCTTCCGTGCCGTCGATCTGCTCGGGCTTGAACGTCTTGACGTAAGCGAGCGTCTTCTGGATGCGGGCTTCGAGCTCGTCGAAGGTCGTCTCCGTGTCGGGATAGCTCGGGACTTCGACGCCGGCGAGCCGCGCCAGCGAACCCTTGGCGTGATCGGTCGCGATCTGCACCTGGCGGGCCAGCGCGTACATGTCAGGGGCGATCCGCGCGTTGATCAGCACGGACGGGTCGATCTTTTTCGCTTCAGCATACGCCGCGGCCTTCTTCAGGATCGCGGAAAGCGAGGTGAGAAACTGCGTATAGACGGGCACCGAGGCCGTGAACATGGAAACGGACATGTGGGCAATCCCTTCAGGAGGTGAGGATGGGACGGACTCATCGCATGCGCGCGTGCTTGTGGAAAGCGCCGATTTTTTCTGCCATGCGATAATGAAGGCATTTGACGTTCGAGTCATGCGAGCCGTGCAAACCCCTAATCCTGGAAGGGATCAGCGCGCGAGTTTGGTAATCGTCGCCATGACCTCTTTCGGTTGCCGCGTGGCCGTGAACAGACCCCAATAGGCTTCTTCGGGATGCGCGCCGGGTGTCGGATTGAAATCGCCCGGCCGCCAGGGTTCGTCGAAGGCCGTGAACCAGGCGAAGGCCCTTCGGCGCGACGGCTTCAGGCGTTTGGCCAGCAGATCGTAGAACGCGCGCTGCATGTCCGGATTGAAGCCGGCGGTTGCGGGGCCGGTCGGCACGCCCGTTTCCTTGACCAGGATGGGCTTGGCATAGATCGCCTCGAGCCGCGCCACCACGCGCACCACGAAATCCGTCCAGTTGTCGGCGGTGCCCGATTTGAACCACGGCTCGAACACGGGATGGATGTTGGCGAGCATGAAATCCGTGGCGGCGAGCACGGGCCGCGCTCCCGGGAAGTCGGTGTATTCGGCAAACGGCTCGGCGATCGCGAGCGGCAGTCCCGGCGCGTCCGCGCGCACGGCTTCGAGTTGCGCGTGGAGACTGTCCCATGTGCCGCGTTTGCCGAACACGATCTCGTTGCCGAGCGAGAGCCCGGCCACGCGTTCCGGATTGCGCCGCCACGCATCGATGGCGTTGCCGACTTCGGTCCTGTCGGCCGGATCCCAGACGCCGACGATCACGGCGTGAAAGCCCAGCCGCGCCGCGATATCCGGCACGCGCTCGTTGCCGTTGTAGGCGCCATAGGTGATGAGCCCGTCGAACCAGGGCCGGAGCGTTTCGAGATCGGCGCGGATGCTCGCGTCGTCGGCATGGCTCAGCACGCCGTTCACCGCTTTCAGCGCCGTCGGCTGATAGGCGACGAAGCGCCCGTGCGCCATCACGTGCTGGAGCAGTCGAGTATCGGCGCGTGGTGGAGACGCGTACGCCGCTGCAAACGGCAACGCGGCGATGCCAGAAATAACCGCACGGCGAGCAATGCTCGTCACTCTCTGACCCTAAATCAAAAAAATAATTGTCATGGCCCGCAAATGCGGGCCACCCGGGTGAGGTTAGCGTATTTCTCCGAGGTTGGAACTACGGGACAGACTACGTAGCAACTGGGTGGCCCGCATTTGCGGGCCATGACAATTTTGGATCTACGCCGCTTCCGCAAGTTTCGCGAGCTGGCTCAGCACCGCCTGCGCACCTTTGAGGCGCGCTTCCGGCGTCGGCCAGTCGCGTGCGATGAAGACCTTCTGGTCGGGGCGCACTTTCATCGTCTGCTGATGCTGCGAGATCAATCGCACGAGGCCCGAAGGATTCGGGAACGTGTTGTTGCGGAAGCTGAGCGTGGCGCCCTTCGGCCCGGCGTCGATCTTCTCCACCAGCGCGGCGCGGCACAAAGCCTTGATCGCCACGATCTCGAGCAGATGCTTCACCTCGTCCGGCAGCGGTCCGAAACGGTCGATCAGCTCGGCGGCGAAGCGGTCGATGTCGGCGCGATCTTCGATGCCGGCAAGCCGGCGGTAAAGCGCCATGCGCACGTTGAGATCGGGCACGTAAGCGTCCGGAATCAGCACCGCGGTCCCGATATTGATCTGCGGCGACCATTGATCGGCAAGCTCGCTCGTCTCGTCGCCCAGGCGCAATTGCGAAACCGCCTCTTCGAGCATCTCCTGATAGAGCTCGATGCCCACCTCGCGGACATGGCCCGACTGCTCGTCGCCCAGAAGATTGCCGGCGCCGCGGATGTCGAGATCGTGGCTCGCCACCGAGAATCCCGCGCCCAGCTGGTCGAGCGATTGCAGCACCTGCAGGCGGCGCTCCGCCGTCTCCGTCAGCTTCCTGTCCGCCGGCGTCGTGAGATAGGCGTAGGCGCGCTGCTTGGCGCGGCCGATGCGCCCGCGCAACTGATAGAGCTGCGCCAGCCCGAACATGTCGGCGCGATGGACGATCAGCGTGTTGGCCGTCGGGATGTCGAGACCGCTTTCCACGATGTTGGTGGAGACGAGCACGTCGATGTTGCGGTCGTAGAAGGCCGTCATCACGTCTTCCAGCGCGCCGGCCGCCATCTGGCCATGCGCCACGGCCGTCTTCACTTCCGGCACGGTGTCCTTGAGGAACTGCTCGGCTTCGCGCAGATCCGCGATGCGCGGGCAGACATAGAAGCTCTGGCCGCCGCGATAATGCTCGCGCAGCAGCGCCTCGCGCACGACCAGCGGGTCGAAGGGCGTCACGAAGGTGCGCACGGCGAGACGGTCGACCGGCGGCGTGGTGATCAGCGAAAGATCGCGCACGCCCGAAAGCGCCAGTTGCAAGGTGCGCGGGATCGGCGTTGCGGTCAGCGTCAGCACATGCACGTCGGCCTTCAGCGCCTTGAGCCGCTCCTTGTGGCCGACGCCGAAATGCTGCTCCTCGTCGACGATGACGAGACCGAGGTTCTTGAACGCGATGCTCTTGGAGAGAAGCGCGTGCGTGCCGATGACGATGCCGATGTCGCCCGAGGCGATGCCCTCCTTCACCTCGCGCGCTTCTTTCGCATCGACAAAGCGGGAGAGCTGGCCGAGCTTGACGGGAAAGCCTTTGAAGCGCTCGCGGAAAGTGCGGAAATGCTGGCGCGCCAGGAGCGTCGTCGGCACGACCACCGCGACCTGCTCGCCCGACATGGCGACGGCGAAGGCCGTGCGCAGCGCCACTTCCGTCTTGCCGAAGCCGACGTCGCCGCAGACGAGCCGGTCCATCGGGCGGCCCTTGGCGAGATCCTCGATGGTCTCGGCGATGGCGCGCTCCTGGTCTTCCGTCTCCTGATAGGGAAAGCGCGCGCAGAATTCGTCGTAGAGGCCCGGCGGCGGATCGACGGCGGGCAGCGACTTCAGCTGCCGCGCGGCCGCGATGCGGATGAGCTCGGCGGCGATCTCGCGCACGCGCGCCTTCATCTTCGCCTTGCGGCTCTGCCAGCCGGCGCCGCCCAGACGGTCGAGCTGCGCCGAACCTTCGTCTGCGCCATAGCGCGTCAGAAGCTCGATGTTCTCGACGGGCAGGAAGAGCTTGCCGCCGTCATACTGCAGCTCGAGGCAATCGTGCGGGGCTTCGGCCACGTCGATGGTGCGCAGGCCGATGTAGCGCCCGATGCCATGCTCGATATGCGTGACGAGATCGCCGGGCGCGAGGCTCGACGCTTCCGTCAGGAAGTTCTGCGCCCGCTTCGACTTGGCGCGCGGGCGCACCATGCGGTCGCCCAGGATGTCCTGCTCGGCGACGACGGCGAAATCCGGCGTCTCGAAACCGTGCTCCAGTCCCAGCACGCCGACGCCCACGCCGTGCCCGTGCAGTTTCAGCGCATCCGGCCAGTTCTCGACCGCGCGCATCGCGGCCAGTCCGTGATCCGACAACACGCCGCCCAGCCGCTCGGCCGAACCTTCCGTCCACGCCGCCACGACCACGCGTTTTTTTGCCGCCAGCAGCGACCGGACATGGCCGGCCGCCGCCTCGAATACATTGGTGCCGCCGGCGGTGCGCTCCGGCGCGAAATCGCGCGCCTGCTTGCCGCCCGCATCGACGGTGTTCTTCGATTCCGGCGCCTGGAACGGCGACAGCTCGCGCACGGGATAGTGCGACAGCGACGCGCGCCATTCCGCGTCCGTGAGATAGAGCCGCTCCGGCTTCAGCGGCTTGTAGGGCGGCGCGCCGAGGTTTTCCTTGCCTTCGCCCTTGTGATCGAGGAATTGCCGCCGCGTCGCGTAATAATCCGCGATCAGTTCCAGCCGCGCGTTCTTGGACTCTTCCGTCTGGTGCGACAGGAACAGGAGCGCATCGGGCGCGTAGTCGAACAGCGTCTCCAGATGATCATGGAACAGCGGCAGCCAATGCTCCATGCCCTGGTGCTTGCGGCCTGCACTCACGGACTCATAGAGCGGATCGGACGTCGCCGGCCCGAAGGTCGCGACATAGCCGGCGCGGAAACGGCTGATCGACTCCGGATCGAGCGGCGCCTCGCTCGCGGGAAGGATTTCGATCTTCCTGATCTGATCGGACGACAGCTGCGTCTCCGCATCGAAGCGCCTTATGGCATCGAGCGTCGTGCCGAAGAAATCGAGCCGCAGCGGATCGGACGTCCCCGGCGGCCACAGATCGATGATGCCGCCGCGCAGCGCGAATTCGCCCGGCTCGCGCACCGTGCTGGCGCGCGCATAACCGTTGGCGGCGAGGAAGGCGACAAGCTTGTCATGATCGACCGTGTGGCCCACCTCAGCGAAGAAACTCGCCTCTTCGATGGCGGCGCGCGGCGGGACACGCTGCAGGACGGCGTTGACGGTGGTGACGACGATCGCCGGCGCCGCATCGGCCTTGCGCTGCGCAAGCGCCGCCAGCGTCGAAAGCCGCGTGCTTTCGATATCGGATTTGGGCGAGACGCGATCGTAAGGGAGACAGTCCCACGCCGGGAACGGCAATACGGTGAGGTCGGGCGCGAAGAACTGGACGGCCATAACCGTCATCTCGGCCTTGAGATCGTCCGGCGCCACGAACACGACGAGGCCCTTGCGGCGCTTCGCCGCTTCCGCCGCGAGATACGCGTCGTAGCCTTCCGGCGCGCCCGTGACCGTCAGGCGGCCTTGCGTGCGGGCGATATAGTTCAGACGTTCCATGTGGGATTCTTGCGCGTGCACAGCGATTGGAGTTTCGCGAAAACCGGCGTGTCGTAAGCGGCAGGCACCGGCAGCTCGTTCTTCAGCCAGGCAAAGACGTCCTGATCGGGCGCCGCCAGGAGCGCCTCGAACTGGTCGAGTTCCGCGTCCGTCAAACGGGGCAGGAATTCCGCCGCGAACGCGCCGAAAATCAGGTCGACTTCCTTGAAGCCGCGCCGCTCGGCGCGAAAGCGCAAACGAGCCCTTCGCCTTTCGGCGGGACTTTCCGGTACCTCGTCACCCATGGCGGGTCGTATAGCGTGGGAAAACGGCCGCTTCCAGTGGTCTTTTTCGCGGGCTTGCGCGCCCTCGCGCCGCCATTACTCTGTCACACGACAATAATGAAGGCAGGGACGCCTATGGATTTCGAGCTCTCCGAAGAAGACCGCATGCTGAAGGAGCTTGTCCACAAATTCGTGGAAAAGGAACTGATGCCGCTGGAAGCCGAGGTGCTTTCGCGCGAGGCCGCCGGCAAAGGCTGGGGGCTCGGCGCCGAAGAGCATGTGCGGCTCGACAAGATCTCCAAAGAGCTGGGGCTCTGGGGCCTCGACGCGCCGGCGGATATCGGCGGCAGCGATTTGCCGTCCGTCTCGATGATCGGCGTGAACGAAGAGATGGGCCGCACCATCACGCCGTACACGCTGCCGCCGGATTCGCCCAATCTGCGCATGCTGATGGCGACGGTGAACGAACGTCAGCGCGAAGCCTATCTGGCGCCTTACGTGCGCGGCGAAACGATTTCGGCCATCGGCATTTCCGAGCCGGGCGCGGGCGCCGATCCTTCGGCCATGACGACGCGCGCCGAACGCCACGGGGAGGACTGGATCCTGAACGGCCGCAAAATCTGGATCAGCCGCGCGGCGGAAGCCGACTTCACCATCGTCATGGCGATCACCGACAAGGAGAAACGCGCCCGCGGCGGCATCTCGGCCTTCCTCGTCGACAGGAACGCGCCGGGCTTCAAGGTTTTGCGCCGCATTCCCATGATCGGTGGTGCTGCGACGTATGAAGTCGTTCTCGAAGATTGTCGCGTCGAAGGCTGGAAGCTTCTCGGCCAGGAAGGCAATGGCTTCGCGCCGATGCAGCTGCGTCTCGGCACCCGGCGCATCCAGATGGCGGCGTGGTCCATCGGCATGGCGCAGCGCGCGCTCGACATGATGTGCGAATTCGCGCCGCAGCGCGTCACCTTCGGACAACCGCTTTCCGAACGCCAGGCGATCCAGTGGTGGGTGTCGGACGCGGCGACGCGAATCCATGCCGCGCGGTTGATGACGTATGACTGCGCGTGGAAGCTGGATCAGGGCCGCGACGTGCGCCTCGAGATCTCGATGATCAAAGCCTATGCGACGGAGATGGCATGGGAAGTGGTCGACCGCGCCATGCAGACCTTCGGCGCCATGGGCATGACGAAGGAATTGCCGCTGCAGCTCATGGCGTCCAAGATTCGCACCATGCGCATCTATGACGGCCCGACCGAAGTTCACAAATGGGTGGTCGCGCGCAATCTCCTGGGTGCGAAACGCTAGAGGAAGAAAAGCCATGAAAGACCGTTACGGCGAAATCACCCTGCGTCAGGACGGTCACGTGGCCCTCCTCGAGATCGACCGGCCGCCGCACAACCACGTGACGGTCGCGCTGATGGCGCAGCTCGCCGATGCGCTGTCCGACATCGACGCGGAGAAACGGCTGCGCGCGAGCGTGCTCATGGCGGCCGGCAAAAGCTTCTGCGCCGGCGCGGACTTTTCGGCGCAGGACAGCGTCGGCGAAGGCGGGACGGGCGGCCTCTATGCGCAGGCGGTGCGGCTCTTTTCGACCCGCAAGCCCATCGTAGCCGCTGTGCAGGGTGCGGCGATCGGCGCCGGCCTGGGCCTCGCGCTGGTGGCCGATTTCCGTGTCGCCGCGCCGGAAGCGCGCTTCGGCGCCAATTTCGTGAAGCTCGGCTTCCACCCCGGCTTTGGCATTACCTACACATTGCCGAGACTTATCGGCATACAGAAAGCAAGCCTGATGTGCCTGACGGGCCGCCGCATCAAGGCAGAAGAGGCCCGCGAGTGGGGCCTTGTCGATAACGTCGTTCCGATGGAGGCTTTGCGCGAATCCGCCCTCGCGCTCGCGCGCGAATTGGCGGAGAATGCGCCCTTGGCGGTCGAGGCGACGCGCGCAACCTTGCGGAACCAGCTGGCAATGCAGGTGAAGGCGCAGACGGACAAGGAATTCGCGGAACAATCCGTATTGCGGAAGACCGCTGATTTCGCCGAAGGTATCCGCGCCGTGGCCGAGCGTCGTCCCGGCAATTTCACCGGCACGTAGAGCGGGGAGAACGATTGTGGCTTTGATCGATCGGGATGGCGTCAAGATCTACTACGAAGTGTACGGCGAAGGGCCGGCACTTCTTCTCACGCACGGCTACTCATCCTCGTCGCATATGTGGGCCGGCCAGCGCGAAGTGTTCGGCAAATATTTCAGCGTCATCACCTGGGACATGCGCGGCCACGGCCGTTCCGACTATCCCAATGATCCGCTCGCGTATTCGCAAGCCTTGACCGTCACGGACATGGAAGCGGTGCTCGACGAAGTGGGCGCGAAAGACGCGATCGTCGGTGGGTTGTCGCTGGGCGGTTATATGAGCCTCGCCTTTCGGCTCGCTTTTCCCGAGCGCGTGCGCGCGCTGCTCATCATCGACACCGGACCCGGCTTCAAGAGCGACGAAGCGCGCGAGAACTGGAACACCTATGCGCTACAGACGGCAGACCGCTACGAGAAGGAAGGGTTGGGCCGCCTGAGCGAAGGCAGTGCCGAGGCCCGCACCGCCCCGCATCGCGATGCCTCCGGCCTCGCCCACGCTGCGCGCGGCATGCTCACGCAGAAGAACGCGCGCGTGATCAGCAGCCTCCCGGATATCGCCGTGCCGTCACTTGTCGTCGTCGGCGCCAAAGACAAGCCGTTCCTCGCGGCGAGCGATTACATGGCGGCGAAGATTCCAGGCGCTAAGAAGGTCGTCATCCCCGACGCCGGCCACGCCGCGAACATCGACCAGCCGGAAGCGTTCAACAAGGCGGTGCTCGAATTCCTGAAGGGCGCGGGATTCTACTGATCGACGCCGTCAGCGGATCACCTCGAACTCCGTTCCGAACCACAAGGGCGAGCGCGCAAGGTCGATGAATTTGCGTTCGTCCTCGAGCAGTTCGAGGCCGGCCGCCTGGCCTTCCGGCGACGACGTCGCCACCTGCAGTTCCTCGAGGCTGTCCCACCACAATTCCGCGACGCCGTCATACATCTCGGGCGCATTGCGGCCCGCGCGGATGGCATCGTTCAGCGCGTTCGTGATCGCATGGCATTGCACATAGCGGCGGATGCGCAAGGGTTCGCGATTCTTCTTCACCAGTGGCGCATGGATGTTGCGCCAATAGGCCTGGAACTGGTCCCGGCTCAGATGCGGCAGCCGGTGGAGACAAAAGCTGAGCTTGATCATGGAGTGTCCTCGCGCTTGACGGCGCCGTGATTGCGTCGGCATCGGAATGGGTTATGCTTTTTTCTCATGTACATAGATTTGGAGCCGTGCATGGCAGCGCGCGCGACGACGTCCGTCAAGCTGGATACCGCTCTTGCAGATGAGGCAGCCAAAATTCTGGGCGCCAAATCGCGCACGGAAGCAGTGCACATCGCTCTCAGGGAAATCGTCGCCGCAGGTCGGTTCAAATCCCTAATGGCCAAGAACGCTGGAAAGCTTTCCTTCGCCGGCCTCTATCACTAGCCTGGTCACCTCAAATCGAGCCGACTTCGAGACGATTGCCTCCTATCGAAAGCTTCAGCTGGAGGTCTGGTAACAGCCAAGTTGAGCGCCGCAAGCTCCTCCCATTATTCTATCACCCCATGCGCCCCGCGATTCTGTTTCCCCTTTTTGCCGATACGCGCACGCTTCCGGGCGTGGGGCCACGCATCGAGAAGCTGATCACGCAGGCAGCGGGCCCGCGCCTTCTCGACCTCGTCTTCGATCTGCCGACGGGTGTGATCGACCGTTCCTACCGCCCGAAAGTGATGGAGGCCGAAGTCGGACGCATCGTAACGCTGCTGTTGAATGTGCTCGATCACAAGCCGCCGCGCGACCGCCGGCAGCCCTATCGCGTGCAGTGCTCCGACGACACCGGCATCCTCGACCTCGTCTTCTTCCGCGGGCGGCCGGACTATCTCACAGGCCTTATGCCGCGCGGCGCCAAGCGCCTCGTCAGCGGGCGTCTGGAAGAGTTCAACGGGCGCCGCCAGATCGCCCACCCTGAATATGTCGTGCCGCCGGAAGAGGAAGGCGCACTGCCGGCGCACGAACCCATCTATCGCCTGACGGAAGGCTTGCCCGCGAAATCCATGCTGCGCGCCGTCCATGCCGCGCTCGAGAAAGTGCCCGCGATGCCCGAATGGCAGGACAAATCCTTCCTGCGCGCCAAAGGTTGGGGCAGCTTCAACGATGCGCTCAAGGCGGCGCACAATCCGAAGAGCGAAGCCGATCTTGCGCCCGCGACGCTGCCGCGCCAGCGGCTCGCCTATGACGAGCTTCTTGCCAATCAATTGGCGCTGGCGCTCATCCGCGCCCAATTGCGCGTGCCCAAAGGCCGGGCGATCAAGGGCGACGGACATCTGAAAGAGAAAGTGCTGCAGGCCCTGCCCTTCGCACTCACCGACGCACAGAAATCCGCGCTGGCCGAAATCGAAGCCGACATGGCTGCACCCACGCGCATGCTCAGGCTTCTGCAGGGCGATGTCGGCGCAGGCAAGACCATCGTCGCCATGCTGGCGTTGCTCGATGCGGTCGAAGCGGGCACGCAAGGTGCGCTCATGGCGCCGACCGAGCTTCTCGTCCGTCAACACTTCAACGCGCTCGAACCGCTGGCGCGCACCGCCGGGGTCCGCATGGCTCTGCTCACAGGCCGCGAACGCGGCAATCCGCGCGAGGACACGCTCTCGGCGCTGGCAAAGGGCGAGATCGACATCCTCGTCGGCACGCATGCGCTGTTCTCCGAAGACGTGGCCTTCCGCGATCTGGGCCTTGCCGTGGTCGACGAGCAGCACCGCTTCGGCGTGCATCAGCGCATGAAGCTGCAAGGCAAGGGCGAAAAGCCTGTCGATGTCCTCGTCATGACGGCCACGCCCATCCCGCGTACGCTGGCGCTCACGGCCTATGGCGACATGGAGGTCTCGCGCATCACCGGACGCCCGCCCGGCCGCAAGCCCGTCGTCACGCGCGTGCTCTCCGCCGAGCGGCTAGAAGAAGTCGTGGAGCATCTGAAAAGCGCCATCGCCAAGGGTGCGCGCGCCTATTGGGTATGCCCGCTGGTCGAGGATTCCGAGAAGGTCGATCTCGCCGCCGTGGAAGAGCGTGCCGCGATGCTGAGGAACACTCTCGGTCCCAAAGTCGATCTGGTGCACGGCCGGATGAAAGGCGCCGAGCGCGATGCCGCCATGGCGCGCTTCAAGAACGGCGAGACGACCGTGCTGGTGGCGACGACCGTCATCGAAGTGGGCGTCGACGTGCCGGAGGCGACCATCATGGTCGTCGAGCATGCCGAGCGTTTCGGCCTCGCCCAGTTGCACCAGCTCCGGGGCCGTGTGGGCCGCGGCACCGGCCGCTCGACCTGCCTCCTCGTCTGGCATCCGCCCCTGGGCGAAACGGCCAAGGCCCGACTCAAGACCCTGCGCGACACGGACGACGGCTTTGTCATCGCGGAGGAGGATCTGCGGCTCAGGGGCGCGGGCGAGCTTCTGGGCACCCGCCAGAGCGGACTCGTGGAATTCCGCATCGCCGACCTCGCCTTCCACGCGGAGTTGCTTGCAGCGGCGCGAGACGATGCGAAACTGGTGCTGGCGCAGGATCCGGGACTCAAATCCCCCCGCGGCGAAGCGCTGAGGGTGCTGCTTTATCTTTTCGGGCGCGACGAAGCCGTCCGGTATTTGCGGACGGGGTGAGGCGATGAGCGACGATTTCAAAGCGAATCTGGAACACGCGCTTCTGAGGGCGTTCCATGGCGTCGTGCATATCACGCACATGGCGCGGCTTTCGGGCGGCGCAAGCCAGGAAACCTGGGCGATGGACGTCGCGGTGCTCGACCATGTTCTGCCGTTGGTCCTGCGCCGCGCACCGGGCGGGATTCCGCGAGCGGGCGGCGTGAGCGCCAATTCCGTGCCCCTGGAAACCGAAGCGATCGTGATCGAGACCGCGCGCGCCGAGGGCGTGGCGGCGCCGCGTGTGCGTTACGTCCTGAAGCCGGAAGACAAAGCCGGTGTCGGCTATGTGATGGACCGGCTGCCCGGAGAGACGATCGCACGAAAGATCCTGCGCGACGCGGCATTCGATGCCATACGCCCCGACCTCGCCTTTCAATGCGGCGAGATTCTCGCCCGCATCCATCAGGTCAACACGGCGCCTCTGCGCAAGGTGCTCACCGTCGTCGACGGCCCGGCACAGCTCAAGCGCTATCGCGAGATCTACGATCTCTACGACTATCCCCATCCCATGTTCGAGCTGGCGTTCCAGTGGCTCGAACCGCGCATGAATATCTCGAAGCGCGAGACGCTGGTGCACGGCGATTTCCGCCACGGCAACATCCTCATCTCGCCCGACGGCGTCGAGGCGGCGCTCGACTGGGAGCTCACCCATATCGGCGATCCGCTCGAGGACATCGGCTGGATCTGCACCAATTCCTGGCGCTTCGGCGTCGCGGAGAAAGTGGTGGGCGGCTTCGGCGATCTCGAAGACCTGCTCAAGGGCTACAAGGCGGCGGGCGGCGGCGACATCGATCCGGACGAGGTGCGCACCTGGATCGTCTACGGCTCGCTCAAATGGGGCATCATGTGCATGTCGATGTACCAGGGCTTCCGCGCCGACCATTCCGTCGAGCGCGCCGCCATCGGCCGGCGTTCGTCGGAAACCGAAATCGATCTCGTCAATCTCATCTTCCACGGAAAGCTTTGAGCCATGATGGACCAGCCTTCGATGCGCGAGCTTGTCGATGCGGTGCGCGAATTCCTGGAAACGAAGGCCATGCCGGAGCTGAAAGGCCATACGGCGTTTCATGCCCGCGTGGCGGCGAACGCGCTCGCCATCGTGGTGCGCGAACTCGATCAAAGCCCCAGATCCGGGCAGGAAGAACTGGCGCGCCTGCGCGGGCTCCTCGCGAAAGACGGCACGCTCGATGAGCTCAACCGCGAACTCTGCAAGCGTATCCGCTCTGGCAAGTTCACGATGCAGACGCCGGGCCTCATCGAGCACCTGGAAAAGACCACCCGCGACAAGGTCGCGATCGATCAGCCGGGCTATTCGGGATTGAAGCAGGCCGCGGAGCGGAAAGTTTAAGCCGCGGCAGGTGTCGCGGCTGCCTGCTTCGCGCCGCTCGCAAGCCGTCCGATGGTGAGGCCCGCCACCGCGATCGCTTCCGCCCATGCCACCGCCGGGCTCAGCCAGACCGGCGTCGAGGCTTGCGGATAGAACACGACGAGCGCCTGTTTCAGTCCGAGCCCATCGGCGATGGCGGGCGCCAGCACGTACAGCGCGAAGAGCGTGACGACGGCCGCGAAATCGCCGCGGCGCGGTCCGGGCAGCGTCTGAAGCAGAATGAAGATGCCGACGTCGCGCAGCAGGAAGCCCAGACCCGAACCGACGAAAGCGGCGGCCGGCGCCGCATTTTCGTTCACCAGCCACACGATCAGGCAAATGCCGACGATGAACGCCGCTTTGCAGCTCATCATCCAGCCCTGCAGGGACCAGGCGATGCGGCCGAAATGGGCCCGCGCGAGTTCCGATCCCATCCAGCGATAGAGCACGCGGTCTTTCGGCTCCAGCAGCACCATGATGTAAGTGAGGATCGCGAACGTGGTGCCGGCGAGCGCGAGCCTGAGCGCGACCGCATCACGCACGCTGATCGCGCCGTTTTTCGGCAGCCACGCGTCGAAGCCCGCGACATAGACACCCATAAACGCGAGAAACGCGAGCCACACGAACGGACCGTTCGGCATTTTGAGTTCGAGGCGCATGGCACGATAGCAGCCGAGCAGCGTCCATCCCGCAAACAGCGCGAGCGAGGTCAGCAGGAACGCGCGCGCGTCGAAGCTTTGTCCCCACCACGGAATATAATCCGTCGGCCGCAGCCGTCCGCCGATCGATCCCGCCGGATCGGCCATCTTCCAGACATCGTAGGCGAAGAGCGCGGCGACGATCCCGATCACCTGATAGGCGAACACTTCGAGCTGGGTGTGGCGCTGGCGGCGCATGGCGGCGATCAGGCTCGAAAGCAGCGCCGCGGACTGCGCGATCAATCCGATGACGACGAAATAGACAAGGCTGATGAGGCCTGCGACCGCGCCGTCATGGGCGATGCGGTAAGCGAGGATGACGACGAGGCAGATCGCCCCGCCATACCAGTTGAAGATGGTCGAGCCGAACAATTTTCCCCATGTCATCTCGCCGGCACCGAGCGCGGACAGGCGCTGGAAGTCCCACGTGCGCTCGCGGATCTCGCCCACCACGCTCAAGGCCGCGTTGCGCGTGCCCCAGAAGACAACGATGAAATAGTAGATCAGAACCGCCGTCGTCGACGGCAGCCATTCGGTGCCCGAAAGGGCGGCGGCGAAGAAGGCAAGCACCAGCACCGCCGTCATGGTGATGAGGCGGCGCGGCGACAGCTCCAGCCAGATGTTGCGGCGGAATTCGGGGTTCATGACGCTTTGTCCCGCACTTGGGCGAAGTAGGTGTCTTCGATGGCGCGCGTGGATTCGGCGAAACTCGCCACGTCGAAACCGGCCTTGACGAGATCGCGGATCAGCTTGGCGCGCGCGCTCGGATTGCGCGTGAAGGTGAAGAGCCCATGATGATCGCCCGTCTCGATGACGTCGATTCCGGCGGCGAGCAGGAATTGCTTCAGATCGCTGCGCGCCGCCGCCAGCTCGAGGAGATAGCGCGGCCGCTCGTCGTCGCGCACCTTGATCGGCTTGCCGCCGACGACGTGACCATCGTCGACGATGATCATCGTCGAGCAATAGTCCTCGAGTTCGGCCAGGATGTGCGACGAGACGACGAGCGTCATGCCAGCGTCGCGCAACTGCAGCAGCAGCGTCGAGAGATCGCGCCGCGCCTGCGGATCGAGGCCGGCGGCCGGTTCGTCGAGGAGAACGACTTTCGGCTCATGCACGATCGCCTGGCCGATGGCGAGGCGCTGGCGCAGGCCGCGCGAGAGCTCGCCGGCTTTCGTCTCCAGCCGACCGACCAAAGCCACGCGGGCGGCGGCTTTCTCGACCGCGGCGGAAGCAAGCGCCGGCGCCAGCCCGTGCGACCAGGCGGCATAGGTCAGCACACGGCGGACCGTCAGCTCGTCATAGAGGCCGTAGAAGTCGGGAAGGTAGCCGAGCCGCTCGTGAATCCGGCGCGGGGCCTCGCGCGTATCGAGGCCATCGATCGTGACGCTGCCTGAATAGGGCGGTTCGAGCGCCGCGAGACAGCGCAAAAGCGTCGTCTTGCCGGCGCCGTTGGGTCCCACGAGCGCGGTAATGGTCTTCGGCGCAACCGTCAGAGAGACACCGTCCAGCGCGCGTTTGTTGGGATACTCGTATACGAGATCGCGAACTTCGATCATGACGCCCCGAACTAAGCCACAGTGATGATATAGGGATTCTAGCCTAGCCCATCACCATGGCAGGGGAATGTGACCGATTCGTGCCTCAAACCAGAGCCGCGGCTTTACGCCCCTTCGGCTCCGATGATCGCCACCGAGCAGACGTTCATCATAGGCGCGCCGCCCAGATTGTGCGTGAGCCCGATGGTGGGGTTCTTCAGCTGCCGCGCGCCCGCCCGGCCGAGAAGCTGCAGATACATCTCGTAGAGCATCCTGAGGCCCGAGGCGCCGATCGGATGGCCGAAGCATTTGAGGCCGCCGTCGATCTGGCAGGGCGTGTGGCCGTCGGCGTCGTAGAAGCCGTCCATCACGTCCTTCCACCCCTGGCCTTCCTTGGAGATATGGAGGTCTTCCATGGTGACGAGCTCGGTAATCGAGAAACAGTCATGCACTTCGATCATGGAGACGTCGTCGCGCGGGTTCTTGATACCGGCTTCTTCGTAAGCGCGCTTGGACGCGATACGCGCGGTGTGGAAGTAGCTGCCGTCCCAGGAATTGTGCTGGCTTTCGAGGCCGTTCGACAGCGCCAGTTGTAGCGCCTTGACGGTGATGATGTCTTTCTTGCCCATCGCGCGCGCGATTTCCGGCGTCGTCACGATGGCGCAGGCCGCACCGTCCGACACGCCGCAGCAGTCGAAGAGGCCCAGCGGCTCGGCGATCATCGGCGCGTTCAGGCACATCTCTTCGGTGATGGCCTTCTGCAGATGCGCCTTCGGATTCTTGGTGCCGTTGGCGTGGCTCTTGACCGACACATGCGCGATGGCGCGCTTCAAGTCTTCTTTCGAGACGCCGTGCTTGGCGCGATAGGCGGACGCCAGCTGCGCGAAATTGCCGGGTGCCGAACCGTTCGCCGACCACAGCGGATTGAGCGTGCCCTGTTCGCGTTGCGGCAGGCCGCCGTAACCCGTGTCCTTCAGCTTCTCGACGCCGAGCGCCAGCGCGATATCGCAGGCACCGGCCGCGACCGCATAGACCGCGCCGCGGAACGCTTCCGAACCCGAGGCGCAGAAATTCTCGACATGCGTGACGGGCACATTGGGAAGGCGCAGCGCAACCGAAAGCGGCGTGCCGCCCTTGCCCACATGCTGCTCGTCCATGGCGGTGGAGAACCACGCGGCCTGGATCTGGTTCGTCTCGACGCCCGCATCCTGCATCGCCTCGAGATAGGCTTCGACGATGAGTTCTTCGGCGCCCATGTCCCAGCGCTCGCCGAATTTCGAGCAGCCCATGCCGAGGATGGCGACTTTGTCCCGGATTCCCGATGCCATACGTCTCTCCCAATAATGACTTGCCGTCATCTAACTGCCGCCGCGCCCCGCTGTAAAGTCTGCGCTACGGCGCTCATTTTACGCCTAATTCTGGGGTAATCTAAAGAATCGCAGGGAGCCGCGCATCCATGCCCGTCGGAATCATCCTTCTCCTCATTCTGATTTTCATCGCCCTCACGGGATTTCGCGTGGCGCAGCAATATCAGCGCGCGCTGGTCTTCCGCTTCGGCCGCTACATGTCCATCCGCGGGCCAGGGCTGTTCTGGATCATCCCCTTCGCCGAAACCATCGTGAAGGTCGACATGCGCGTCCTGACCGACGGCGTGGAGCAGCAGGAGACGATGACGAAGGACAATGTGCCGATCAAGGTGAACGCCGTCATCTGGTATAAGGTCGTCGCGCCGGATCGCGCCATCATCGAGGTCCAGGACGTGCGCAACGCCGTCATCCAGACGGCGCTGACCACGCTGCGCAACGTCATCGGCCAGCACACGCTCGACGACGTCCTCAAGGAGCGTGAGAAGCTGGCGGCGCTCCTGAAGGAACGCGTCGACACGATGACGGAGCCCTGGGGCGTCGAGATCCACAATGTCGAGATGAAAAACGTGGAGATTCCGGAATCCATGCAGCGCGCCATGGCGCAGGAAGCCGAAGCCCTGCGCGAAAAGCGCGCCCGCATCATCAAGGCGGAAGCGGAACTCGAGGCGGCGCGCAAGCTGCGCGAAGCGGCCGACGAGATCATGAAGACACCCGCCTCGCTCGAGCTTCGCCGCATGCAGATGCTGACGGAGGTGGGCGCCGAGCAGAACACCATGACCATCGTCATGATGCCGAGCGAATTCGTCGAAGCCGCCCGGGCACTGGCCGAAAGGCGCTAATACGATACTGCCGCAATTTGGCCGCGATGCACGGCGCACGCGTGAAGTTTCTTTCACACGACCACAAATGTGCGAGAGCCCGGGAACCCGCCCGTTCCGACAAACGTTCCCTGCCCCGACAAGTTCTCGCGTCCGGGATTAACCGGCGCCCGAACGGGTCATGAGCCCGCGCCTTACGCGGGGGATAAGCAGGAGATTTTACATGTCCAAGAATCTGAGCCGTTTGACCGGAGCGTTCGCGCTTGCCGCCGCTACCGCCGTCGCATTCGGCGCACCCGCCAAAGCCGAAGGCGTTAAGGTCGGCGTTCTCACCTGCCACGAAAGCAGCGGGTGGGGATTCATTTTCGGATCGTCCAAGGGCTTGCACTGCATCTATCACCACGGTCCCTACAGCGAACGCTACAACGGCGATGTCACGAAGTTCGGCGTCGATATCGGCTATACGTCGGGCGCCGTGATCATCTGGGATGTGTTCGCCCCGAACGCAGGCCCCGAGCGTGGCGCGCTCTCCGGCGAGTATGTCGGCGTGCAGGCGAGCGCTGCGGCCGGCCCGGGCGTCGGCGCCAATGCGCTGATCGGCGGCTTCCATCGTTCGTTCACGCTGCAGCCCGTCAGCATCGAGGGCGAGACCGGCCTGAACGTGGCGGCCGGCATCGGTTCGATGACGTTGCACTATGTGGGCCCGGAAAACCGCATGATGGGTCCGCCGCCGCCTCCGCCGCCCCAGTAAGCGCGGAAAGCACAGTTGGATGAGGAAGCCCCGCCGAATTTCGGCGGGGCTTTTTTATGCGGCGGCGGAAAGCTTCGGTTTGCGCAAGTCCGGTGCGAGTCCTTCGCCCATCAGGTCGATGAAATTGTCGCAGTAGAATCGATCGATCTCGCCTTGCGAGAGCCCTTTGAGCGACTCGTCGAAACGCTTGAGGGGATTGCGCCCGCCTTCGACATGCGGGAAATCCGACGAGAAGAGACACACGTCCGGTCCGGAATTGGCGATAATCCAGCCCGCGTCTTCGTGCGGATAAGGCGTCACGCGCACCTGGCGGCGCACGAATTCGCTGGGCGTCATGGAAAGCTTCTGCAGGCGCTCTTCGTTTTTCACGAACGCCAGCGCGCCGGAATCCATGTAGCGCATCCAGCCGGGCAGCCACGAAGCGCCCAGTTCGATGGCGCCGAATTTGAGTTTCGGGAAGCGGTCGAGCACGCGGTCGAAGATAAGCACCGCCAGCGTCTTCATCACCGAATGCGGGATGGGCATGTAGCTGACCGACGTGAAGTTCTCTTCGCCGCCGTGGAAATCCTTCACGCGCGGCAGCCCGTTTTCGAAGTAATCGGGATTGAGCTTCTCCTCGCCGCCGACATGGAAAAGGATCGGCAGGCCCGCTTCTTCCGCCATCGCCCACAACGGATCGAACGCGATGTGGCTGGGCGAGTGGCCCTTGGGACAGCGCGAGGGAATGAGAAGCGCCTTGGCGCCCATCTTGATGGCACGCGCCGCGATCGCCCGCGTCTGCTCGAAATCGACCAGCGGCACGTAGGCCGTCGCGAGAAGCCGGCGGTCGACCGAACAGAAATGCGTCATCATGCGGTTGTGCGCTTCCGCCACGCCGTAGCAGAGTGCCACATTGCCGCTCTCATCGAGCCCGAAATTGCCGAGCGACCACGTGGTGAAGACGAGCTGGCTCGCGAAGCCCAGCCCATCGAGTGCTTTCGGACGATCCTCGCGGCGGAAGGACCCAAGCGCCGCATAATTCTTGCGCAGCATCAGATTGGCGATGTCGCCCGAGCGGAAATCGGGATCGTCCTGCTGCGCGCGCGCTTTTTTCACCCATTCGCCGTCGCGCGGCCAGGCCTTGAGCTTGGGCAGTGCGTCGTAGAGCGGGCGGACTTTGGGATCGAGGAAATCGTCGAGGCAGTCGGCGAGCTCCATCAGATGGGAGTCGGCGTCGTGGATGATGCGGTTCTCGACGTAAGCCATGGCATTCCTCCGGGGATTTTTGGAGAGACTACGCCATTGCCACTTCGTGGGGAACCTTGGCCCCAGGGCGGCGCAATGCCCGGACAAACCGGCCGAGCGCCTCCGAGCTCGCGCCGTCTGCGAGCACCGCCTCGATCAGCTGGAATCGCCCACGCGTCCGCCAAGCTCGGGCAAGCGCCCCAAAAAGCTCGCGGCGCGTGGTCACGCGCACGCCCTCGCCCCCAAACGCATCGGCGGCTACCGCAAAGTGCCAATCGTCGAGGTCGTTGAAACGGGAGCTCGGAGAAAAAAGCTTCAGCATCCCCCAGCTGCGGTTGTTGAGCACGATGACGACGGGATCGATGCCCCAACGTCGGCAATTGCCGAGCTCCCAGCCCGTCATCTGGAAAGCGCCGTCGCCGACGAGGACAAGCGGTCTCTGCCCGCTGACGACCTGCGCGCCCATCGCGGCCGGAACCGCAAATCCCATGCTCGCGTAATAGCCCTGCGCCAGAAGCTCCTGCGCTGCCAGATCGATCGAGACGAACAGACTGTCGCCCGTGTCGCACACGATCGGCGGAAAAGCCCGGTCCGCGAAGAGCGCATTGATCGCGGCGCTGACGTCCGACGGCGCAATACGTGCCTCATCGGGCACGAAAGGTGTTGCGATGTCCTTCGCCGTCGCAGGCGCCGCGCGGCTCTGGTCGCTAGGGGCGAGTCTGAAGAGTTCGCGCACCAGACTCCCGAGCGACACGTTCGGGTAGGTGTGATGGCCGATGCGGACATCGCCGCCGAAGGCATGCACGACCCGGCGCAGATCGAGGCGATGCGCCTGTACGCCGAGGTTGGTATCGCAGAGGATGACGCCCAGAAGGACGAGCGCGTCCGAATCCTCGACGAGTTGCGTCACGGCCGGATCGCCGGCGAGGCCCATATAGCAGCCCGCATGGTCGAGGCCGGCAGAGGCCGCGACGCCGCGGCCCATGAAGCTCGTCACCACGGGAACGCCCGCGCGCCGCGCCAGATCGGCGACTTCGGCTTCGAGGCCGAAGCGGCGCACTTCGACGCCGATCATGAGGACCGGCCGCTTCGCGCTTCGAACGAGCGTTGCGATCTCGGCCGCACACTCCGCGGCGGCGCCGAGGTCGTCCGCATTTGCGGCGTGACCGGCCTTGGCGCAGGGCGCGAGCGCCATGTCGCTTGGTATTTCGAAATAGACGGGAAGCGAATGGCGCTTGCAGGCGTCGAGCACGCGCGCGATCTCGCCGGGCGCCTGTTCGACATCGTCGAGCACGGCCTGCGCACAGGTCACTTCTCGGAAGATTCGAAGCTGGCTGTCCGCCGTGCGCACCTGATGATGCGGCAGAAGTCCCGGCAGCGGACGCATGCGCGGCGGCGCGGCGGAAATGACGCAGAGCGGCGAGCGTTCGGCATAGGCTCCGGCCACCCCGTTGAGAAGGTTGAGCGCGCCCGCACCGTAGGTCGCAGCGGCGACGCCGATGCCTCCCGCGGCGCGCGCGGCGCCATCCGCGGCGAAGGCGACCGCAGGTTCGTGGCTCAGCGTGTGAAGCGGCAGCAACCTGCTCCGCTCAAAGGTTTCGAAGAGGGGAAGCGCATAATCGCCCGGAATTCCGAAGACCGCGCGTGCGCCGCACGCCTTCAGAGCTTCGAGCAACCGCTCGGCGATCGGCAGCATGAATTCGCCTGCCTTGCCCATCAACCGTCACCCATCTCCGCCGCGCTTCGCCTACGTCAGGACAATGGGAGCCCTTTCGCCATGATCTGGGTCAATGGCGGTCAGCCGAAGCGTGCGAGCCGGAAGGGAGCGAGGTTGAAGGCCGGCGGGCGGCTTTGGGCCATGTCGGCCAGGATTTCGCCAATGGCCGCAGAATGCTTGAAGCCGTGGCCGGAGCAGCAGGAGGCAAGAATAATCCGCTCCGATTGCGGTGCGTGATCGATGATGAAGCCCATATCCGGCGTCACCGTGTAGAGGCAAACGACCGCCTTGGTACTGCGGCTGCCGAGACCTTTGATGTGCGGCGCCGCAAGTTTCTCGCACATCGAAGCGATTTCGCTCTCGGGGACGGATCTCGTGACGCTCTCGGGCGACGCCGTCTCAGCATAATATTCCGTCGCGATCTTGAGCCCCGCATTGTCGATGGCCGGGAAACCGTAGATGCCATGGGGCCAATCCGGCCGCTCCCAGATGAAAACCGGGAAAAGCTGCGGCCGATAGAGCGACGGATCGCCGTCGATGGCGAACCAGTACAGCACCTGACGATAGACCTTTAAAAGGCTCGCGAACGATCCGCCGAGCAGCTTCGGCAGCCACGCGCCGGCCGACACGATGATCCGATCTGCGTGATAGCGGCCGCGATCCGTCTCGACGGCGACGCCGCTCTCGGACGCCTCGAAGCGCAGAACCGTCTCGTTGCGATGAACCGCGGCGCCTTTGCGTTCGGCAAGCGACAATTCGGCGGCGATGCAGGCTTCCGGTCGCACGAAGCCGGCTTCCGGCTCGTAATAGCCGGTCTCATCGTCGCGCACGTCGAAAAGCGGGAAGCGCGCGCGGATCTGGTTCGCGCCCAGCAGCTCGTGCGCCACACCGTGCTTGCGGGCGGCCCCGACCGTATTGTCGAAGAAGCCTTCGACATGCATCGAAGAGGTGCGTGCGCGGCTGGAGATGATCAGCTCGCCGCATTGCGTGAGGAGATCGGCGCCGGTCTCTTTCTCGATCTCGCGCCAGATTTCGTGCGAGCGTTTGACCAGCGGCGTGTAATGTTCGCCCTCCCCGATCGCGAGCCGCGTGATACGCGTGTCGCCATGGCTCGAACCCTGGTCGTGCGGCGGCGAAAACCTGTCGAAGCCGGCGACCCGCGCGCCCCGTTTCGCAAGCTGATAAAGCGCGGCGCTGCCCATGGCGCCGAGACCGATGACGAGGACGTCGAATTTCTCCATGAGGCCGCTTAGGTCGGGCCGTCCTTCGAAATCAGTTTGCGAACGGTCAGCTTATCGATCTCGACATTTCCGATACGGAGCTTGCCGATGGCGAGCGCTCCGATCGCGATTGTACCGATCGCCAGCGCGCCCATCGCCGCAGCGCCCAGGAACAGAAGACCGATCGGCATGGTGGAGAGGAAGTTTGGCTTTCGCGGAAAGATGGGAGTCCTCATGCCGGCACCGCTTTCCAGAAGTAGCGCACGAAGCCGCGCCGCTCGTCGCGGTCCTTCACGCGGAAGCTCATCTTTACCTTGGCGCCGGAATCGATCTGTCCCTGATCGACATCGGTGATGTCGGCCATGAAACGCCCGCCGTCGCCGAAGGTGATCATGCCGTAGTGATTGGGCGGCGACATGGAATAGGTGAGAAAGTCCGCCGACCAGGACAACACCGTGCCGGTCTGCTCCGCGAAGCTGTAGGGATCCTGGCTGTCGATGGCCTTGCAGTTCGGGCTCACGCAGACGCGGCTGCGCGGGAATTGCGCCGTGCCGCAGACCCGGCACTTGCCGCCGACGAGGCCCATCAGCATGTCGTTCTTGCGGTACACGACGGTCAGCGCCGTGCGCTTGTCGACCTCCGCGCGCATGCCTTTCTCGAGTTCGATGAGGCCGTTGAAGGCGAGGAATTTGTTGTAGTTCGTCTCTTCTTTCCGGCGCGCCAGCGATCGCGAAACGCAGCCGCGATTTTCCAGCCTTTCGATCTCGGTGGTCGCTTCGAAGAGCAGCGCATCACAGCCCTGGCCGAATTGCGCCACGAGGATCTTCTCGCCGGGCTTCGCCTGCTCCAGGGCATGGGCCAGCATCAGGATCGCGTGTGCCGAACCGGAATCGCCGACCGCCGCCGCGAGATTGTCGCGCACCTTGGCGGGATCAATGCCGCACGCTTTGGCCAGTTGCTGGTCGAGCTTGGCGAAGGGACACGGCAGGACGAAATGCGCGATCTCGGCGCCCGAAACGCCCGTTTTCTCGAAGAGGTGCTTGACGGCCGCGGGCACGATCTTGGTGTAACCCTCGTCGCGGATCCAGCGCTCTTCCCAGCCGTAATCGAACTCTTCGGACTCGCCGCGGAAATGATCGACGAAATCGACCGTATGCGAATGGCTGCCCAGGAACTTCGCGATCACCTTGTCCTTGCCGAGCGTCAACGCCGCGGCCGCATCGCCGAAGGCCAGCTCCTGCGTAGACGCTGCGCGCGTCTTGCGCTTCTCGCCCGCGACCACGAGCGGCGATTTCGCACGACCGCTGCCGACGGCGTCGAGTGCTGCGATCAAGGCGGAGGCGCCGGCGCGCTGCGACGAAGTGACATCGAAGGACGAAATATCGTCAGACAAATTCAGTGCGCTCGCGACGATGCCTGCGTTCTGACGGTCCGAGAACGGCATGCTGGTCGAGGCGAAATAGGCGGCGTCGACAAAGTCGCGGTCCTTGATGGGATCATTCGCCGGCAGGCAGGCGCGACCGGCTTCCACCGCCATCGTCACCGCATCCTCGTCGAAATTGGCCATGGCGCGCTCGCCCCTGGCCCCGCCGACGAGCCCCGGCGCGAACCAGGCGTTCGCCTGCGCGATCGCTTTGCGCTGCAGCCTCAGCCGCGGAATGTAGGCACCATATGCGGTAATGCCGGTCATTGTCGGTTCCACCCTGAACGATTTCGGATTGCTCGAAAGGAAATCAGCTTTGGGGTGGGCTGACAATGCGTGGGTTTATCCCGCCCGGCTGCCGTTGGGGACAGGGCGTTCGGGCGTGGCCAGGGCGGGCAAAATGCCGTCCTCATAGCGTCGAACAGCATGCCCTCGCTCACGACGCCCGCCATCTTGCGCGGCGCGAGGTTGACCACGAACAGCGCCTGCCTACCGGCGATCTCCTG
The DNA here is from genome assembly GCA_035504555.1 of Rhizomicrobium sp. Classification (GTDB taxonomy): domain Bacteria; phylum Pseudomonadota; class Alphaproteobacteria; order Micropepsales; family Micropepsaceae; genus Rhizomicrobium. The sequence continues at coordinate 72,184 of DATJRP010000002.1, forward strand.
CGGATCGGCGCGCTCCTTCTTCATGCCGGACAGAATGGTGCGCGAGTGATCGCCGAAGTTCACGCGAAGGGCGAGCAGCTTGTCCGAACCGGGCACGTCGCTCACGGCCTCGATCGTTCCGACGCGGATGTCGATCTGGTCGAGCAGGTCTTTGCTTATCGAAGGCTTGATCGGCGCTGGTGTCATGGACGGACATCCTCGTAGCGCAAATGCCCTGCGATCCGGTACGCAGGGCCGCCAGGCCTGTCGGTATGATGCACGATCCCGTCATAGACGGGCACGTCCGCGAAATCGAACGGACTGACGCCTTCGAGGCACGCGACGTTGACGCTGAGCTGGCTTGGGTTCGAACGGCGCCTGTGATGCGTATAGATTCCGCAGGCGGAGCAGAAATAATGCTCGGCTTTCATCGTGTTGAACCGATAGAGCTTGAGCAGTTCGCGCCCCGCCGTGATCTCGAGATCGTCGAGGAGCGCCGTCACGACGACTGCGCCACGCATACGGCAGAGCGAGCAGTTGCAGCGGCGCGGATTTTCGAGACCCTCCGCAAGCTTGACGCGGAAGCGTACGCCGCCGCAGTGACAGGCGCCCTGCATAGTTTGTTGGCCCATCGCTCTATTCCTTTAGGAGAGATTGAGCTGCCAGGCCACACCGAACCGGTCGGCAACCCAGGTGAACAGCCGGCTGAAACCGTAACTCTCCGGCGGCATGAACACACGCCCCTCTTCGGAGAGTTGTTCGAACAGCCAGCGGATCTGGTCTTCGGAGTCGCACTCGACGAACAAGGAAATTGCCGGCGTGAACGTGAAATCGTGGCGCACGGGGCTATCGAACAGCATGATCGACTGATCGCCGATGGTGAACGTCGCGCGCTTGATCGCGCCGGGCCGGCCCGGTTCGCCTTCGCGATAGCGTTCGATCGCATCGATTTCGGCTTCGGCGAACAGCGTGGAATAGAAATCCATCGCCTCCTCGGCGCGACCCTGGAACATCAGGAGTGGGCGGACAGTCGTCATGAGCATCTCTTTTCAACGAAGCTACGACACGACGGTCGATAACGCTCAGCGCTACGCCTTGCCGCTCGAAAGCTGCCAAAGGGTCGAATAATTCATGATGGGGCGTTCGAACGTTGCACCTTTGGCGGAAAACGTCTTTCCAAGTTCCAGCATCGGCTGAAATGTGTCCAATTGCTTCGCATCCGCGAGCGTGCTCCAAAGGCTGACATTGGACAATGACGACGTCGCTTCGTCGGCACCGACATAGAAAGCAAGCAGTCCGCGCATGGCCTCGATCCCGGGGCGCAAGACAGGATCGGCCGCCAGCATCATCTGGCGAAGCTCGGCAAACCGTTCCGGCGCACACCGGAAGATCGATATACGAACGACAGGCTGCATCACCGTCCTCTTGGAATTTCGCACGAGGCCAGCGTAACAAAATCAGTCACGTCAGGGAACAATTCCCGCCTTGCGCAAATAGGCGACCACGTCTTCGGCCAGCATGACCGGATCGCTGTCGACGGTCTTGAGCGTGAGCTCGGCGGCTTCCGGCGCCTCATACGGGCTATCGATGCCGGTGAAGTTCTTGATCTCGCCGCGCTGCGCCTTGGCGTAGAGGCCTTTGACGTCGCGCTGCATGCAGACTTCGATCGGCGTGTCGACGAAGATCTCGATGAACTCGCCGGCCTGCATGAGTTCGCGCGCCAGCCTGCGCTCGGAGCGGAACGGCGAGATGAACGAGACGAGCACGATCAGGCCCGCGTCGACGAAGAGCTTCGCCGCTTCCGCCACGCGGCGGATGTTCTCGACGCGGTCGACGTCGGTGAAGCCCAGATCGCGGTTGAGGCCGTGGCGGACGTTGTCGCCGTCGAGCAGGTAGGTGTGGCGGCCCTGCGCAAAGAGCGTGCGCTCGACGAGGTTCGCGATGGTCGACTTCCCGGAGCCCGACAATCCGGTAAACCAGAGCACGGCCGGCCGCTGTCCCTTGGACTCCGCGCGCAGCACCTTGTTCACGTCGAGCGCCTGCCAATGGACGTTCGTCGCGCGGCGCAGGCCGAAATCGATCGTGCCGGCGGCGATGGTCGCATTGGTGAAGCGGTCGATCAGGATGAAGCCGCCTGTGTCGCGGTTCTCGTGATAGGGATCGAAGGCGATGGGCTGCGAGGCATTGATATTGCCGTAACCCACTTCATTCAGATGCAAGGTCTTCCCGGCCAGATGGTCGAGCGTGTTGACGTCGACCTTGTGCTTCAGCTCGGTGATGGTGGCCGGAACGGTCGTCGTGCCGATCTTCAGAAGATAGGGACGACCGGGAAGCATTTCGTCTTCCGCCATCCAGAGGATATGCGCCGCGAACTGGTCGGAAACCTCCGGCCGCGCCGACGGCGTGCTCAGGAGATCGCCGCGCGAGATGTCGACTTCGTCGGCCAGCGTCAGCGTCACCGCATCGCCGGGCACGGCTTCGGCCAGATCGCCGTCCATCGTCACGACGCGGCCGATCTTGCTCGTGCGTCCCGACTTCGCAACGACGACCGGATCGCCGGGCTTCACGCGGCCGCTCACGACCGTTCCGGAGAAGCCGCGGAAATCGAGATTGGGACGGTTGACCCATTGCACCGGCATGCGGAACGGCAGTTCGCCCAGCGCCGTCTCGACGTCGACGGCCTCCAGGTGCTCGAGCAGCGACGGCCCTTTGTACCAAGGCGTGGACGCGCTCGCGGCCGTAACGTTGTCGCCGAAGCGCGCGGAGATCGGGATGGAGACGAGGCTCGCGAAGCCCAGCTTCTCCGCAAAGCCGGAAAACTCTTCGACGATGGCCCGGAACACGTCTTCGGAGAAATCGACGAGATCGATCTTGTTGACGGCCGGCACGACGTGGCGGATGCCGAGCAGCGAGGCGATGTAGGCGTGGCGCCGCGTCTGAGTCAGCACGCCCTTGCGTGCGTCGATGAGAATGACGGCGAGCTCCGAGTTCGAGGCACCGGTCGCCATGTTGCGCGTGTACTGTTCGTGGCCCGGCGTGTCAGCCACGATGAACGTCCGCCGGTCGGTTGCGAAGAAGCGATAGGCGACGTCGATGGTGATGCCCTGCTCGCGCTCGGCCTCGAGGCCATCGACCAGAAGTGCGAAGTCGATATCGCCGCCGGTGGTGCCGTGTTTCTTGGAGTCTTTCTCCAGCGCGGCCAGATGATCCTCGAACAGCAGCTTCGAATCGTAGAGCAGCCGCCCGATGAGTGTGGATTTTCCGTCGTCGACGCTGCCGCAGGTGAGGAAGCGCAGGAGCGATTTCTTTTCCTGGCTGGCGAGATATTCGGTGAGCGCGGAGGCCTTGGTCATCAGAAATAGCCCTCGCGCTTCTTCTTCTCCATCGAGGCGCTTTCGTCGCTGTCGATGAGGCGGCCCTGCCGCTCCGACGTGCGCGCCGTCAGCATCTCGCTGACGATGTCTTCGAGCGTGTCGGCGGGCGATTCGATGGCGCCGGTGAGCGGATAGCAGCCGAGCGTGCGGAAGCGCACGAGCAATTCCTTCACCGTCTCGCCTTCGCGCAATTTCATGCGCTCGTCGTCGACCATGATGAGTGTGCCGTCCCGCTGCACGACCGGGCGCTTCTTGGCGAAATAGAGCGGCACGATGGGGATGTTTTCCATCAGGATGTATTGCCAGATGTCGAGTTCGGTCCAGTTCGAGAGCGGGAAAACGCGGATGGACTCGCCGGGGCGCACGCGCGTGTTGTAGAGCCGCCAGAGCTCGGGCCGCTGATTCTTCGGGTCCCAGGCATGCGTCGCCGTCCGGAACGAGAAGATGCGCTCCTTGGCGCGGGACTTTTCCTCGTCGCGGCGCGCCCCGCCGAAGGCCGCATCGAAGCCGTATTTGTCGAGCGCCTGCTTCAGGCCTTCCGTCTTCATCACCTGCGTGTGCAGGGCTGAGCCGGAGTCGAACGGATTGATCCCGCGGCGGACGCCATCCTCGTTGATATGCACGAGCAGGTTGAGGCCCAGCCGTTTCGTCGTCGCGTCGCGAAATTCGATCATTTCACGAAACTTCCATGTCGTATCGACATGGAGGAGCGGGAACGGCGGCTTGGACGGATAGAAGGCCTTCATCGCCAGGTGAAGCATCACCGACGAGTCCTTGCCAATGGAGTAAAGCATGACGGGATTGCGAAATTCGGCCGCAACTTCGCGCATGATATGGATGCTTTCGGCCTCCAGGCGCTTCAGGTGAGAGGGCGCCGAGGACCTGTCGAGTTCTGCCATGTCTGCCAACAAAAGCCCGCGAGAGGATCGCCTAGTAATCTAGGAAGCGGGTCCGGGCAACACAACCGTATCGCGGCAGCCGATTTTCAGGCCAAAACGATCCGTTCACGGCCTTTTTCCACGCGCCGTGTGGCGTTGCGCGTGTCGACGACCAGATCGAGGCCGTCGACGAGGGCGGCATAGTCCACCGCATCGTGGTCGGTGACGATGAGGGCGGCGTCATAGCGGTCCCGGAACGTCGCGGGGCGCCATTCCACACATTTGCGTCCGGCCAATTCGGAATGCTCACGCGTTTCCGGCACCTCGGCGATCCAGGGATCGTAATACTCGACGACGGCGCCGCGCGCTTCGAGCGTGCGCATGATGACGAGCGCCGGGCTTTCGCGGGTGTCGTCGACGTTCTTCTTATACGCGAGACCCATCATGAGAATCCGCGCGCCGTTGAGGCTCTGGCGCTTGCGATGGGACAAGGCGGCTGCGAGCGCGTCGCAGACGCGGCGCGGCTCGGCCGTGTTGATCTCGCCCGCGAGTTCGATGAAGCGCGTCGGCACCTCGTGTTCGCGCGCCTTCCACGTCAGGTAGAAGGGATCGATCGGGATGCAGTGCCCGCCGAGGCCCGGGCCCGGATAGAACGGCATGAAGCCGAACGGCTTCGTCGCGGCGGCGTCGATCACGTCCCAGACATTGATGCCCATCTCGCCGTAGACATGCTTCAGCTCGTTGACGAGCGCGATGTTGACGCAGCGGAAGATGTTCTCGGTGAGCTTCACCGCTTCGGCCGTGGCCGACGAGGAAACCGGCACCACGCGCTCGACCAGTGTGCGATAGAACGCCTCAGCCAGCGTGCGGCTGGCGTCGTCGTCGGCGCCCACGATCTTCGGAATGTTCGAGGTGTGGAAGTTGGGATTGCCGGGATCCTCACGCTCGGGCGAGAAGGCGAGAAACATGTCGCGGCCGACCGCCAGCCCGCGCGCCTCGAGAATGGGCTTCACCACCTCGACCGTCGTGCCCGGATAGGTTGTCGATTCCAGGCAGATGAGCTGGCCGGGGCGGAGCGTGCGGGCGATGTCCGAGGCGGTCGCGCGCACGAAGGAGAGATCGGGCTCGCGATGCCGGTTCAAGGGCGTCGGCACGCAGATGACGATGATATCGGCGCGCGCGAGTTCCTGGCGGTCGGCAGTCGCGCGGAAGCGTCCGCTGGCGCACATGGCGGCGATGCGTTCGTCGGAAATGGTGCGGATCGAGGAATGCCCGTTGTTGAGGCCTGCCACGCGCTCGGGATCGATGTCGAACCCGGACACGGTGAAGCCCTGCGCATGGGCGGCGATCGCCAGCGGCTGGCCGACATAGCCCATGCCGATGATTGTCACACGAGCGTCACGCGTGCGGATCCGCTCCAGAAGCTCGGAGGCGTCGGTTCTGACAGTGGTGCGTTCTAGGGTCATAGGGCGTCCCGTTTTTGCGCATAACGGCGCCCTGACCGTCTCGAATGAGGACCGGTGTCGGGCTTAGCCCTACCAGCAGCAGGTTACATGCCAGCAAGATCGTACCTGCGTGTTCCTTTGCGCGGAGTCGCGACAATTCCGACAAAATTGCCGCCCTTGCCTTTGCTAAGGAACGCTGCATGAGTGCGCGGGGCTGCTATTCTGTGGCCGGCCCCTTGGGTGCCAAACTGGCACATAATAAAATATCAAAATCGGCTGCTCGGTTGGCGAGACGGTTATTTTATGGACGAGAGACACGTGGACACACCTTTTGGCCTCGGCCAGCGCTGGACCGTGCCACACACGCCGGCCTGGCGGCGCTATCTGTGGATTGTTTTGGGGCTCCTTCTGGTTCTCCTCATCGTTTGGGTGGCGTTGAGGGTTAATAGCGCGGCACCCCGCAGCGGTCGTATTGGCGCCAACGGGCCGGTGCCGGTCGGCGTCTCCCGCGTGATGAACGGCGATGTCCGTGTGACCGTGGACGGGCTCGGCGCCGTAACGCCGCTTGCGACCGTAACGGTCCACCCGCAGGTAACGGGCTACCTGAACAAATTCGACATTACCGAAGGTCAGATGGTCAAAAGCGGCCAGTTGCTGGCCGAAATCGACCCCCGTCCCTTCCAGGCGACACTCGACCAGGCCAAAGGCCAGCTCGCCCGTGACGAAGCTTCGCTCGCCAACGCCAAGATCGACCTCGGCCGCTATCAGTCGCTCTGGAAGCAGAATGCCGTCTCGCAACAGATCCTGCAGACGCAGATCGCGACCGTCGGCAACGACCAGGGCACCGTCGTGGCAGACAAGGCGGCCGTCGAAAGCGCGGCCATCAACCTGGGCTTCACCCGCATCACCTCGCCCACACCCGGTCGCGTCGGCCTCAGGCAAGTCGATGCGGGCAATCTGGTCGTCTCAGGTTCGACGTCCATTATCGTCGTAACCCAATTGCAGCCGATCTCCGTCCTCTTTTCGCTGCCCGAAGACAGCATCAATCAGGTCATGAGCCACGTGAACGCCGGCGACACGCTGACCGCGACGGCCTACGACCGCTCCATGACGACGAAGCTCGCCGAAGGAACGCTGTCGAATGTCGACAACGAAGTCGATCCGACGACCGGCATGGTGAAGATGCGCGCCATGTTCGACAATCAGGACTTCAAGCTCTTCCCGGCGCAATTCGTCAACATCCGGCTCTTGATCGACACGCTGCACCACCAGACCTTCGTGTCGGCCGCCGCGATCCAGCATGGCGCGCAGGGCTCTTATGTCTACGTGATCGACAAGGATCGCTCCGCCAATATGCGTGCGGTGACAACGGGCGTGACCGACGGCGACAAGGTGGCGATCACAAGCGGCCTTTCTCCCGGAGAGACGGTCGTGGTCGACGGCGCCGACCGTCTGAAGGACGGCGCAACGGTGCTTTTGCCGGGCGACAAGGTGCCGACGACGAATGCAGCCATGTCGGGGAGCGGCCAAAAAGGCCAATGGAAAGGCAAGCACGGTGGACACCACCACCATCGCACGAGCAGCGACAGCGGCGGCGGCCAATGATTTCGGACTCTTGCGCATGAACGAGCGGCGATGAACCCGTCGCGTCCCTTCATCCTACGACCTGTCGCGACATCGCTCCTGATGATCGCGATCATGCTTGTTGGCTTCGTCGGCTTCGGCTATCTGCCGCTGTCAGCGTTGCCCGAAGTCGACTATCCGACGATCCAGGTGCAAACCTTCCTTCCCGGCGCCAGCCCGGAAGTGATGACGACGACGGTCACCGCGCCGCTCGAAGTGCAATTCGGGCAGATGCCGGGATTGAACGAAATGTCGTCGATCAGCTCGGGCGGCGCCTCCGTCATCACGCTGCAGTTCGACTTGAGCCTCAGCCTCGACGTCGCGGAGCAGGAAGTTCAGGCCGCGATCAACGCGTCGAACTCGCTTCTGCCGACCAGCCTGCCGGCTCCGCCGATCTACGCCAAGGTCAATCCCGCCGACGCGCCGGTGCTCACGCTCGCCGTGACGTCGAGCGCCATGCCGCTGCCTCAGCTCGAGGATCTCGCCGATACGCGCATCGCCCAGAAAATCTCGCAGCTCGCGGGCGTGGGCCTCGTCAGCATCGCCGGCGGGCAACGGCCCGCCATCCGCATCCAGGCGAACCTGCAGGCGCTGGCCGCGTATGGCCTCAACATTGACGACCTGCGCACGACCATCGGCAATGCGAACGCGAACGCGCCCAAAGGCAGCTTCGACGGCGCCTCGCGCTCCTACACCATCAACGCCAACGACCAGATCACAAGCGCCGACGACTACAAGAACATCATCCTCGCCTACAAGAACGGCAATCCGGTCAAGCTCTCCGACGTCGCCACCGTCGTGCAAGGTGCGGAGAATGTAAGGCTCACGAGCTGGATGAACACCGATCCCGCGATCCTCATCAACGTGCAGCGCCAGCCGGGCGCCAACGTGATTTCGGTCGTCGACAACATCAAAGAGCTCCTGCCGCAGATCAAGGCGGGACTGCCGGCGTCGGTGAAGGTGACGACGGTGACCGACCGCACCAACACCATCCGCGCGTCCGTCAGCGACGTCGAGTTCGAATTGGGGCTCGCCGTCGTGCTCGTCGTGCTTGTGATCTACGTCTTCCTGCGGAATGTGCCCGCAACCGTGATCCCGAGCCTGTCGGTGCCGCTTTCGATCGTCGGCACCTTCGCCGTCATGTATCTGATGGGCTTCTCGCTCAACAACCTCTCGCTCATGGCGCTCACGATCGCCTCGGGCTTCGTGGTCGACGACGCCATCGTGATGATCGAGAACATCTCCCGCTACATCGAGGCGGGCGAATCCCCCCTCGAAGCCGCGCTCAAGGGCGCCGGTGAAATCGGCTTCACCATCGTGTCTCTGACCGTATCGCTGATCGCCGTGCTCATCCCGCTTCTCTTCATGCAGGAAGTGGTGGGCCGCCTTTTCCGCGAGTTCGCGGTGACGCTGGCCGTGACCATTCTCATCTCCGCCGTGGTCTCGCTCACCCTCGTGCCGATGCTGTGCGCGAAGCTCCTGCGGCATCGCTCCGAGCAGAAGCAGACCGAATTCGGCCGCCGCTCGCAGGAGTTCTTCGATCGGGTCATCTCCGAGTACGGGCGACTCCTCAACTGGGTCCTGGACCACCAGCCGCTGACGCTCGCGGTCGCGGTCGGAACGCTCGCCCTCACCGTTCTTCTCTATGCCGTCATTCCGAAGGGCTTCTTCCCCGTCCAGGACACGGGCCTCATCCAGGGCATTACGCGTGCGAACCCCGATACGTCGTTCTCGGCGATGGCGCAGCACCAGACCGCGCTGGCCTCGGCGATCCTCAAGGATCCCGACGTTACGAGCCTCACCTCGTTTATCGGCGTGGACGGCACGAACAACACGCTCAACAGCGGCCGCTTCCTGATCAACCTGAAGGCGAAGGACGACCGCTCCGACGATATCGAGACCATCGTGCGCCGGCTGACCGCGATCGGGAAATCGGTAACCGGTATCTCGCTCTATCTGCAGCCGGTGCAGGACCTGACGATCGATTCGACGATCAGCCGGGCCGAATATCAGTTCATCCTCGAGGCGCCGAACAGCGCGACGCTCGATCAGTGGGTGCCGAAGCTCATGACGGAGCTTCAAAACGCGCCCGAGCTCGAAAACGTGTCGACCAACTATCTCGACCGCGGCCTCTCGGCCACGCTGACGCTCGACCGCGACACGGCCGCGCGCTTCGGCATCACACCGGCCACCATCGACAATGCCCTCTATGATTCCTTCGGCCAGCGCATCGTCTCGACGATCTTCACCGAGTCGAACCAGTACCGTGTCATCCTGGAAGCGAGCCCGGAACTGCAGAATTCGATCAACTCGCTCTCGACGATCTATCTGCCATCTTCGGCGCAGGGACAGGTGCCGCTCGACGCAATCGCGAAGGTCGTCCAGACGCCCGTGCCGCTCGAGATTGATCATCTCGCGCAATTCCCGTCGGCGACCGTTTCTTTCGACGTCGCCTCAAGCGCGTCGCTCGGTTCCGCAGTCGATGCGGTCCAGAACGTGGAGAAGAACATCGCCGGCTGGCCGGGGAGCATCCTTACGAGCTTCCAGGGATCGGCGCTCGCCTTCCAGTCCTCGCTCGGCAACGAATTGCTCCTCATCCTTGCCGCCATCGTGACCGTCTATATCGTGCTGGGCGTGCTCTATGAGAGCTACATCCACCCCGTCACCATCCTTTCGACGCTGCCGTCCGCCGGCGTCGGAGCCCTCCTCGCGCTCATGATCGCCGGCGACGATCTCAACATCGTCTCGATCATCGGCATCGTTCTGCTGATCGGCATCGTGAAGAAGAATGCGATCATGATGATCGATTTCGCGCTGGCCGCCGAACGCAATGAAGGCAAGGCGCCGCGGGACGCGATCTACCAGGCGTCGCTCCTGCGCTTCCGGCCCATTCTGATGACCACTGTTGCCGCCCTCTTCGCCGCATTGCCGCTCATGATCGGAACGGGCACCGGCTCGGAGCTTCGCCATCCGCTCGGCATCTCAATCGTTGGCGGCCTCCTGATGAGCCAGCTTTTGACGCTTTTCACCACGCCGGTGATCTATCTCTACTTCGACCGCCTTTCGCGGCGGATGCGGGGCGAACCTCCTGAGGACACGGTCGCGCCATGAATATTTCGGCGCCCTTTATCGCCCGCCCGATTGCGACGACGCTGGTCACGATCGGACTGGCGCTTGCGGGCTTCGTGGCGTTCTTTCTCCTGCCCGTCTCGCCGATGCCGGACGTCGACATCCCGGCGATCTTCGTGCAGGCGACGATGCCGGGCGCGAGCCCCGAGACCATGGCGACCAGCGTGGCCACGCCGCTCGAACGGCATCTGGGCGCCATCGCCGACGTGGACGAGATGACGTCGCGGAGTTCGGTGGGCTCCACGCAGGTCGTCCTCGTCTTCGACATCGGCCGCGACATCGATGGTGCTGCGCGCGACGTGGAAGCGGCCATCAACGCGGCGCGCGCCGATCTGCCGACTTCGCTCCGCTCCAATCCCACATATCGCAAGCTCAACCCGGCCGATGCGCCGATCATGATCCTGGCGCTCACGTCCGATACGCTGTCGCCCGGCCAGATCTACGACTCCGCTTCGACAATCCTGCAGCAGAAGTTGAGCCAGGTAAGCGGAATCGGCCAGGTACAGATCGGCGGCAGCTCGCTGCCGTCGGTGCGCATCGATCTCAACCCCGCGGCACTCTTCAAATACGGCGTCGGGCTCGAAGACATCCGCGCGGCGCTAATGGGCACGAACGCCAATGCGCCGAAAGGATTGATCGATCAAAAAGGGCGGTCCCTCCAGATCTACACCAACGATCAGGAGACGCGCGCCGATCAATATGCGCCGCTCATCGTCGCCTACCGCAACAACAATCCGGTCCGGCTCTCGGATGTCGCGCACGTCTATGACGGAGTCGAGAACGTCTTCAATCTCGGCATGAGCAACGGCAAGCCGGCCATCCTTGTCATTCTCTACAAGCAGCCCGGCGCCAACATCATCCGGACCGTCGATCTGGTGAAGTCACAGCTTCCCCAGCTTCAGGCTTCGATTCCGCCCGCCATCCATCTGGTCATAGCCAACGACCGGACGGGCGCGATCCGCAAATCGCTCAGCGACGTGGAACGCTCGCTGATCGTTTCCATTCTTCTCGTCATCGCCGTGGTCTTCCTGTTCCTGCGCGATGTGCGCGCCACGCTCATTCCGAGCGTCGCCGTGCCGCTGTCGCTCCTTGCAACCTTCGGCATCATGTATCTGCTCGGCTTCTCGCTCAACAACCTGTCGCTTATGGCGCTGACGGTGACGACCGGCTTCGTGATCGACGATGCGATTGTCGTTCTCGAAAACATCACCCGTCACATCGAAGACGGCATGCCGAAGATGGACGCTGTGCTGACCGGCGCGCGCGAGGTGGGGTTTACGGTCATTTCCATGAGCCTTTCGCTCATAGCCGTCTTCGTGCCGATCCTCCTGATGGGCGGCATCGTGGGCGAGTTCTTCCGCCAGTTCGCGGTCACGCTCGGCGCTTCGATCATGGTCTCGCTCGTCGTCTCGCTGACCACGACGCCCATGCTGTGCCGCTACCTCACGGAGCGCAAGCCGGATCGCAAGGAAAGTCCGTTCCTGCAAAGGCTGGAAAATACCTTCACGCGGGCGCGCGACATCTACGACCGGATGTTGCTGTGGGCGCTGCGTTATCCGGGCACGATCATGCTGATCCTGCTCATCACCATCGGGCTCAATTTCTATCTCTTCTACCAAGTACCGAAGGACTTCCTGCCCAACGAAGATACCGGCGACCTCTACGGCAACATCGTGGCGGATCAGAGCATCTCCTTCCAGCTGATGAAGCAGAAGTTCACGCAGTTCGTCGATATCATCCAGAAAGACCCGGCCGTCCAGAACGTGGTGGGCTTCACGGGCGGCGGCGGCGGCGGACCACGCGGCGGCGCCACCAACACGGGATCGGTTTTCGTCCAGTTGAAACCGATCAACGTGCGCGGCATCTCGACCGATCAGGTCCGGGAACGCATAGGCAAGAACCTCATGAAGATTGTCGGCGCGCGCCTATATCTCCAGAGCGCGCAGGATTTCCGCGCCGGCGGCCGGTCGAGCAATTCGCAATATCAATACACTCTCCTCGGCGACACGCTCGAAGACCTGAACACCTGGGTGCCAAAGATCACGACCGCGCTGGAAAACGTTCCGGAGCTGCAGGACGTCAATTCCGATCAACAGGCGCACGGCCTCGAGGTCGAGCTCGCCATCGATCGCGATACCGCCGCGCGCCTTGGCATCTCGGTCGCGCAGATCGATTCCACGCTCTACGACGCCTTCGGCCAGCGCCTCGTCTCCACCATCTACAAGGACACGAACCAGTACTACGTCGTGATGGGTGTGGCGCCGCAATTCTGGCAGAATCCGGATACGCTCAAGGACATCTACATCTCGACCTCGGGCGGCCCTGCCAGCGGCACGCAGACAACCAACGCCGTCATCGGCACAACCGTTGTGTCGAGCAACACGAGCGCCTCGACGTCGACCGCGCCGACCGCGGCCGAGATCGCCGCCGACTCCGTGCGCAACCTGCAGCTCAACAGCATCGCGACGAGTTCGCGCGGCGCTTCGAGCGGCGCTTCGGTGTCGACCGCGCAGGAAACCATGGTGCCACTGTCCGCCGTCGCGCATTACGCGCCGGGCACCACGCCGCTCACGGTCAATCATCAGGGCCCGTTCGTCTCCACGACCTTCTCGTTCAATCTGCCCGCGGGTGCGGCGATCGGGCCTGCGACCGACGCCATTCAGCGCACGATGGCGCAGTTGCACGTGCCCGTTTCCATCCAGGGCGGGTTTGCTGGCAACGCCAAATTGTTCCAGCAGTCTTTGGGCAGCGAGCCCCTGCTGATCCTGGCCGCGATCGTTGCCGTCTATATCGTGCTGGGCGTGCTCTATGAGAGCTATGTCCACCCGCTGACGATTCTCTCGACCCTGCCTTCCGCGGGCGTGGGCGCCGTCCTGGCGCTGATCGTCACGGGCACGACGTTCACGCTGCTCGCGCTGATCGGCATTCTGCTCCTCGTCGGCATCGTGAAGAAGAACGCGATCATGATGATCGACTTCGCGCTCGAGGCGGAGCGCAACCGGGGGCTCACGTCGCGCGAGGCGATCTATCAGGCCTGCCTGATGCGCTTCCGGCCCATCATGATGACGACCTTCGCCGCCATTCTGGGCGCCTTGCCGCTGGCGCTCGGTTTCGGCACCGCCTTCTCGCAATCGCTCGGCATTTCCATCGTCGGCGGCTTGATCGTGAGCCAGGCGCTGACGCTGTTCACGACGCCGATCGTCTATCTCTACATGGACGGGTTCCGCCTTCGCTGCCGCAGGTTGTGGCAGCGCTGGTATCTGGGGATGATGGGCGATCCGGAGGCCCACGCGGGCCCGGCCGAATAGCGCTCGCCGATGGACATCCAGCGCCTCCTGATTGTGCTCGGCGCGATTCTTCTGGCGGCCGGACTTTTGTGGCCCTGGCTCGGACATCTGGGCTTGGGCCGGCTTCCCGGCGACATCGCCATCGAGCGGCCCCATTTCCGGCTCTATTTTCCGTGGGTTACCTGTCTTCTGATCAGCGTCGTTCTGACGCTTCTCATTTGGCTGTTCCGGAAGTAAGCACAGCCCGGCTTGTTTCGAGGATGCCATGTCGCTTCGCCCCGTCCGCCGCGCGCTCCTGTCCGTTTCCGACAAGACAGGACTGATTGATTTCGCCACGGCGCTGGCCGCCCGCGGCATCGCCCTCATCTCGACCGGCGGAACGGCCAAGGCATTGCGCGAAGCAGGCCTCGCCGTGGAAGACGTGTCGAGCGTCACCGGTTTTCCGGAGATCATGGACGGCCGCGTGAAGACGCTGCATCCGAAGATCCACGGCGGACTTCTGGCGCTGCGCGACAAGCCCGATCACGCCGAAGCCATGCGCACGCACGGCATCGAGGGCATCGATCTCCTCGTCTGCAATCTCTATCCGTTCGAAGCGGCGGTCGCGCGCGGCGCGGACTACGACGAGACCATCGAGAACATCGACATCGGCGGGCCCGCGATGATCCGCGCGGCCTCGAAGAACCACGGTTTCGTTACCGTGGTCGTCGATCCCGAAGATTACGCGCTCGTGATCGCGGAATTGGCCTCGTATGACGGCGCCACGACCGACGGCTTGCGGCGCAAGCTCGCGCAGACGGCCTATGCGCGCACGGCCGCTTACGATACCGCCGTCTCCAACTGGCTTGCCGGACAGCTTGCGAAAACGGGCGACACCGAAGCGCCGCGCCGGCGGGCTTTTGCGGGCCATCTGCGCCAGAAGCTGCGCTACGGCGAAAACCCGCATCAGCAGGCGGCGTTCTACACGACGGGCGAAAAGCGTTTCGGCGTTTCCACGGCGGAACAGCTGCAGGGCAAAGAGCTTTCCTACAACAACATCAATGACACGGATGCGGCTTACGAACTTGTCGCCGAATTCGACACGAAAGCCTCCGCGGCCTGTGCCATCATCAAGCACGCCAATCCCTGCGGCGTGGCGCTGGGCGCGAACCTGACCGAAGCCTATCGCAAGGCGCTGGCCTGCGATCCGGTGAGCGCCTTCGGCGGCATCCTCGCCTTCAACCGCACGCTCGACGGCCCGACAGCCGAAGAAATCGCCAAGCTCTTCACCGAAGTGATCATCGCGCCCGATGCCAATGACGAGGCGCGGCGCATTCTCTCGTCGCGCAAAAATCTCCGCCTTCTGATCGCAGGCGGCCTGCCCAATCCCGCGGCCGAGGGACTGACGTACCGCACGGTCGCCGGCGGCTTCCTCGTGCAGACGCGCGACAACGCGCATACCGACCGCGCCGGCCTCAAGATCGTGACAAAAAGGCAACCCAGCGAAAGCGAAATCGCCGACATGCTGTTCGCCTTCACTGTCGCCAAGCATGTGAAGTCGAACACGATTGTCTACGCCAAGGACATGCAGACAGCTGGTATCGGCGCCGGCCAGATGAGCCGTGTCGACTCTGCGCGCGTCGCTGCCATTAAAGCGCGCGAAGCCGCGCAAACAGCCGGTTGGGCTGAACCATTAACCAAAGGTTCGGCGGCTGCGTCCGACGCATTCTTCCCGTTTGCCGACGGATTGCTCGCCGTCGCTGAGGCGGGCGCGACCGCCGTGATTCAGCCGGGCGGCTCAATACGTGACGACGAAGTAATCCAGGCCGCCGACGACGCCGGACTTACGATGGCATTCACAGGTATCCGCCACTTCCGGCACTGACGCCGCCATCGGCCACTCCCCCCATGGGAACTTTAATGGTAAAAGACTCGTTAATGGGGCTGATGGGCGTCGCGCCGACGACCGGGAAACTGCCCATTCCAATGGGTACTACGGTCGGGGGAGTTGGCCGTGCAGAGCGGGGATACAAGGCCGAAGGGCCGGTTGCGTAGTGGGGCCGTATTCCTCCTGGCGCTTTTGGCCGTCGCCTGTCTGAGTTTTTCAGGCATCGAGGCCGCGCGCGCGGACTATACCGACGGCGTGATCGCCGCCAACAAGATCAGCCTCGAGACGGCGATCCGCATCTGGCGCAAGGCCGCCTGGCAGGAAGACGATTTCCTGTCTGAAATCAAACTCGGCGACATCTACGGCGACGAGCGCGGCGACAACAAATTCGCCGATCCCGTCGAGGCCTATGTCTGGTACTACCTCGCGTCCGTCAGCATGCGCATCGAGGACCATATCGGCGATCCCAATGCGCGCCGCGTGATCTCCAACGATTTCCATCGTGCGCTCAACGAACAGCAGAAGCTGATGCTGCTGCTGAACGCCGACCAGCGCGAGCAGGCGCGCAACCGCATCGTCTATATCCTTTCTTGCCGCGGCGCCGACGGCTTCATCCGCCTGGGACAGATCCATTCGACGCTCCTGACCTCCGATCAGCCCTGGCGCGCCGGCGGCGATTCCGGCGATTCGGCGAACGACAGCCCGATGACCTTTGGCGGGCTCACCGGCGTCTGGCATGCGCAGCGCGATTTCCGCAACCGCGCGCTTCACGAATACGACTCAGGCGACGCGGCGGCGGCGCGCCAGATGATGGGCATTTCCAACAGCTCCGTCATCGTGCCCAGCGACGGCGAAGCGCTCGTCTATTTCCACATCGCCGACAACATGGGGCATCCGCTGGCGCGTGAATATCTGAGGAGCCTCGATCAGGCGGTGCGCAATGCACGCTGGCTAGGTCCGCGCGTTTCGCAGGAAGCGGTGGAGAAGGCGAAATCCTGGTTTCCGCCTTATGAATTCTATCCGATGGGCGACTCCGCAAGCGGCGTTCCGTACACGGACGAATGCACGCCGAGCTTCGAGCGCGAGCGCGCGCTGGTGCTGGCCGAAGGCGGAATCCCCTTCCGCGCCGTGCAGCAGGCGCTGTGGTTCCTGGGCCTGACCGGTGCGCCGCGCTGGGCGACCGCAGCGGGACCCGTGGAGTTCAGGGCGATCGCGCGCTTCCAGGCGACGATGGGCGACGCGCCGGACGGGCACATCACGCCGGTCCAGCTCGTGCGTCTGATCCAGGTGGCGGCCATCCGCGGCGACGCCTCGTCGCAGAACACGCTCGGCGTGATGTACGCCAAAGGCGTCGGCGTGCCGATCAACTATGTGCGCGCCGCCTACTGGTTCAGCAAATCGGGCGACCAGCGTTATGCGGCGGCGCTCTATCACCTCGGCGTCCTCTACAAGAAGGGCCCGGAAGGCATCAAACAGGATCTTTCCAAGGCGAACGACTACTTCACCGCTTCGGCGCTCGCGGGCTTCCGCCCGACCATGAATCAATTGACGGAACTTCTCGATAACGCCGACGCCGGGCCGCATCGAGAAGGACATCATTGAAGGAGAACGCCGTGATGAAGCGTAGCGTGGCGGCGCGCCAAAAGGAGACATGGTTCTGGCTGCTGGGGGCCCTGACCATCGCGATCTGCCTGATGCTGAACGCGCGCGCGATCGCGGGTGAAACGGGCAGCACCGACGAATATGGCGGTGTCGCCATCAACAATTCCGTTCTGCTCGATCCGTTCGATCCGGTTCCGTCCATCCATTTCCGCGACGGCGGCTGCGATTGGGACGGATGCGGGCGCGACTGCGCCTACCGCGATTGCGGCGAGCGTTTCCGCTGCCATGACAATTGCCGCTGGCACGGCTGGTATTGCGAACACGCCTGTTACGACATCAACCGCCCGCGTGACGGCGCCTACAATGTCGGCTGGTGGCGCTGCGCCAACGAATGCCGCGACGGCGACTGGTGGTGCGATCACGACTGCCATCTCGAGGGCTGGCATTGCGACCACGACTGCTTCATCCACGAACCCGGACGCCGCTACGGCCGCGAGCGCGGGCCGGTGCCGCCGATGGGCGATGCATGCCCCGACGTCTGCTACGGCCGCCTCGTCCACGAATACGAGGAGGCGCTCGCCCACCACGCCGAAGAGGCGCGCAAATACGAAGAACAGTCGCGCTGGTATTTCGAGCACGTGATGGACGATCACCGCGGCTTCTTCGAGCGGCTGTTCGACTGGCATCGCCACGACGGACCGCCGCCGATGCCGCCCGGCCCGCCGCCCCCGCCGCCAATGCATGGTCCCGATGGCCCGCATGGCCCCGGCAGCTATGGTCCGCCTCCTCCTCCGGGTGGCGGCTACGGCCCGGATCACGGCCCCGGACCCGGTGCGGCCTACGGCCCCGGGCCGGGAAGCAGCTACGGCCCCCCGGGACCGCCTCCGGGACCGGGACATGACGGCTATGGACCGCCGCCTCCAGCATCCGGTCCCGGCCCGGGCAGCTCCGGCGGGTCCGCTCCGCCGCCCCCGCCAGGTTCCGGACCGACTCCGCCCGGCGGCCCTGCAGGCCCTGGACCGGGCGATTTCGGCCCGCCGCCGGGACCGCCGCCCCACTGAATTTGGGAGGATCGCGCGATCAAGCGACGGTCGCGCGCGCTTCTTTGACTTTGAACATCCAGCTGAAACCCGCGGCCAGAAGGACGGCGATGGCGATCATTCCGCCGCGCTGGCTGTGCGTCCACCTCGTCATCACGGTCACGGCGACGGGAGCGAGGAAGGTCGCCGCCGTGCCCGACAGCGACATGAGCCCGAAGAACTCCGTCATTTTTTCCTGCGGCGCGATGCGGGCCATCATCGTGCGGCTGTTGGCGTAACCCGCCACCACGCACATCGCCATGAGATCGCCCAGCACGACATAGAGAAAGCGCGGCCAGGTGTTGAAGATCGGCAGCGGCAGCACCGGGCGCGCGAGCGCAGGCGAATGCCAGAACCAGAACAGGCGATCCGGCGCCATCGTCAGTCCAAGCGTGAAGAACAGCGTGCAGCCGCCGATGCTGATGAGGAGCGCCGTCTTCGATCCGAAGCGATCGTCCAGCCAGCCGCCGACGAGACCGCCCAAGGCCGCAAAGATGCAGATCTCGATGCCGTAGGCGGCCATTTCCAATCCCCCCAGGCCGAACGTGCCGGCCGCGTAGATGCCCGTGAAGTTGAGCACGCCGGTGAGACCGTCGTTGAAGAGCGTGCGCGCGCCCAGATAATGCGCGACGTTCTTGTAGTGCTTGAGGCTTCTGATCGTGGCGATGACGGCCGCCGTGCCTTGGCGCAACGACTCGCGCCAGCCGAGTCCCGTTGCGCGATCGGGAGTCCACAGAAACAGCGGAATGGCGAAGAGGAGCATCCAGACCGCGGAGATGGGACCGGACAGCCGTTGCGGCTCGTATGTGGCCTGATCGACGCCGAACAACGGATGCGCAAGGATGAACGGCGCGTGCACGCGGCCGGGCAGCATGAAACAGAGAAAGAAGAAAATCAGGAGCAGCACGCCCGCGCCGCTGCCGAGGGCGAAAGCCAGCCCCGACAACCCGCCGAGCCGGGCGCGCGGCGCCACCCCCGAAAGCATCGCCGCATGAAAGACGTTCGAGAACTCGAAGACGATGTTGTTGAGCACGAGCATCGCCGCGACGATGAAGATCTGCGTGGCCGACGAATTGGCGACGCCGAACCAGGTGCCGGCGAAGCTGATGACCATCAAGGCCGCGAAGAAGGCGAGCCAGGGCTTGCGCCGTCCGCCCTTGTCCGCGATGGCGCCCAGGAACGGCGCGAAGACGGCCGCGATCAGGCCGCTATAGGTGACCGTCTCGCCCCAGATTTCCTGGCCGCGGATAGCGTCGGAGATCATCACCGTCGCGAAGAACGGCGAGATCACATAGATCTGGAAGATGACGTTGGGATCGCGCGCCGCTTCGAACAGCGCCCAGCTCCACTGCCCCAGTTTGGACGCCGCGCGCCCGCCGTCGGCATTGACTTCGTGCTCGCGGAGGTACCCGCCGACGCCCGCCGCATCCGCGATCAACGTCTCGACCGGCGACGCCGCGACGACGAGCGGCTCCTCGTCACGCATCGCGGCGCTCTTTGACGAAGATCATCAGCGCAAGGCCGATGCAGAGAAACAGCGTCTCGCCCAGAAGGCCGATGCGCTGGCTTTGCGACATATGGGTGAGCCACGCGACGAAGCCGGTGGCGAGGAACGTGGTCGACGTGCCGGACAGCGAATAAAGACCGAAGAACTCCGTCATCTTCTCGGGTGGTGCTATGCGCGCGAGCATGGTGCGGCTGTTGGCGTAACCCGCCGTGATCAGCACCGCCGTGAAGTTCACGATCATCAGATAGATGATCTCGGGCCAGGTGTTGAAGAAGGGCAGCGACCAGATATGCGGCGCGTGCGCGTCGTAAGGGATGAACCACAGGATGCGGTCCGGCGCCATCGTGAGCGCCACAAGCCCCGCGATCGACGTGCCGCCGATGCTGACGAAGATGGCGCGCTTGGAGCCCAGGTGATTGTCGAGCCAGCCGCCCACGAAGCCGCCCAGCACGGCGAAGATGCTGAGCTCGATGCCGTAGACGAGCATGTCGATGGGGCCCAGGTGGAATGTGCTCGCGGCGTAGATGCCGCCGAAGGTGAGCACGGCCGTCATGCCGTCGTTGAAGAACAGACGCGCCAGAAGATACGCGCCGACATTCCTGTAGCGCCTGAGGCTGTTGACGGTCGCGATCACGCTGCGGATGCCCGCGATCATCGCGTGCCACAGCGACACTTTCGTGCCGGCGCGATCCGGCGTGAACAGAAACAGCGGCAGGCTGAAGATGAGAAGCCAGATGCCGCTCACAGGCCCCGCCAGCCGCTCCGGTTCGTGCGCCGCCTGATTGATGCCCCACAGGGGATGTGCGGGCACGAAGGGCCAGTGCACGTGTCCCGGCAGCGAGAACGCGATCAACATGAAAAGAAGAAGAATGATGCCCGCCGCGTTGCCGAGCGAGAGGCCGAGCCCCGACAGGACGGCTACGCGCCGGGGCGGCGCGATCGTCGGCAGAAGCGCGTTGTGGAACACGGCCGAGAATTCGAAGGAGACGTTGGCGACGGCGACGCTGACGCCGCAGGCGACCAGCATCCATCCCGTCGAAAGCGGTTTCGCGAACCACATCGTCAGCATCGCGATCGACATGATCACCGTATAGAGCGCGATCCACGGTTTCCTGCGCCCGCCCGCATCGGCAATCGCGCCGAGGAACGGCGCAAGCGCCGCCACGATCAGCCCGCCGATCGCCGCGATGTAGCCCCAGAGCGCCTGCCCCAGCACGCTGTTGCCGACGACGACGCGCGCGAAATAGGGCGAGAAGAGATAGATGGTGACGAGAAGCACGTAAGGCGTGCGGCCCCATTCGTAGATCGCCCACGACAGCTGTCCGAGCTCCGAGGCGGCATGGTCGCCCGTCGCCGAAATCCCGTGCGGCGCGTGGAGCAGTTGCGAGAGGCCGAGCGCATCCTCGGCGGCCGTCGCCGCGGGATCGCCGGAGAGCCCGCCCGCCACGGCGTCCGGAAACGATGCCTCGCTCGAGGCCGCGATCACCTGGCGGTGCAACAGCTCGTCACCGGAATACTTCGCCAACGCGCACTCCCCAGATGTTCTTTTTGTCGATCCAGCCCTGGGTCTCCCCGGCTTCGATCTCGCAGGCGGTTGCCTCGCAGGCGTCGAGCTTCGCAATTACGCCCTTGCCCGCCAAGGCAATTATGGCTCCGCGCGGATCGTCCGAACGCCGCACCGGCGCAGGCTTGTCCGCCGTCACCACAACCGTCCGCCGCTCCGCGATCATCGAGGCGTGCACCCAGCCCGTGGTGCCGTCGGCATCGCGCACCTTCCGGCACACGTCATATTGGGCGACGATTTCGACGGGCAGGCCCCGGCGGTGATAGACCCAGAGGATCGGATGGCGATAGGTCGGGCCCTCGCGCATATAGACCTTGTCGCTCGCGAGGCTGGCGAAGCGGGGCACCGCCGGCGAAGGCTCAACCGCCCGGGCGGTTGCGGCGAGCAGGACGCTGCCTAGGAGGAACAGGAAAAAAATCCGCATCAAGTGCCGTTCTTCACCTCCCCCTTGCGGGGAGGTGAGACGGAGCCTCAAGTCTTCCAACCACTCTATCCATATTTGCCCCGGGGGACGCATCTGCTAAGACGCCTCTAAGGGCTTTTCACACCCCAAGATTCCGGAAAAGACATGGCCGCCTCCAAGCCTCTGGTGATCGTCACGCGCAAGCTCCCCGACGCGATCGAAACGCGGATGCGGGAGCTGTTCGACGCGCGGCTGAACGTCGACGACCATCCGATGGACCAGGCCGAGCTGATCGAGGCCGTGCAGAAGGCCGACGTGCTGGTGCCCACCATCACGGACCGCATCGATTCCAAGGTGATCGTCCGCGCCGGTCCGCGCCTGAAGCTGATCGCCAATTTCGGCACCGGCGTCGACAACATCGACGTGGCGACCGCGCTCGACAAAGGCATCACCGTCACCAACACGCCGGGCGTGCTGACCGAAGACACGGCCGACCTGACGATGGCGCTCATCCTCGCCGTGCCGCGCAGGCTCGTCGAAGGCAACGAGGAACTGCGCGCCGAACATTTCCACGGCTGGTCGCCCTCGTGGATGCTCGGCCATCGCATCTGGGGCAAGCGGCTGGGCATCGTCGGCATGGGGCGCATCGGCCAGGCGGTGGCGCGCCGCGCCCGCGCCTTCGGCCTGCAGATCCACTATCACAACCGGAAGCCCGTCCATTCCGCGATCGAGCACGAGCTCGAGGCCACCTATTGGGACAGCCTCGACCAGATGCTGGCGCGCATGGACATCGTCTCGGTCAACTGCCCGCACACGCCCGGCACCTATCACCTGCTCTCGGCGCGCCGGCTCAAGCTGATGAAATCCTCCGCCTTCATCGTCAACACGGCGCGCGGCGAAGTCATCGACGAGAATGCGCTGGCGCGCATGCTGGAAGCGGGCCAGCTCGCCGGCGCCGGCCTGGACGTGTTCGAGCACGAACCCGCGGTGAACCCGAAGCTGCTCAAGCAGAAGAATGTGGTGCTGCTGCCGCATATGGGCTCGGCCACCATCGAAGGCCGCATCGACATGGGCGAGAAGGTCATCATCAACATCAAGACGTTCGCCGACGGCCACAAGCCGCCGGACAGAGTCATTCCGGCGATGCTGTAGAACGTGTCATGGCGGCCAGTCCCCGCCTGCGCGGGGACAAGCGAGCCGCCGGCCATGTCCGAACGCGGGCGCCACGTATCAATGCTTCGCGGAAATCGCGAGCGCGCGCGCGTCTGCAATCCGCATGCGCGGGCATTAAATATAATCCATCGCGCGCTGCCGCGGGAATCGGCGCGTGCGCTAAGCACTTTCCCGATCTACCGCCTGTGTTGTCCTGTCCCTATATTCTGCACGCGGCATTCTTTCGAGCGCCGCCATCGGCGAAACCCGTCGCTCTGCAAAGCCGACACGCAAAAGGGCCGCCACAACACCAAGGAGTGATGCTGTGACCAAAGCCGAAGACCAGAAAGTTCACGACCTGCGCAACGATCGGCCGGCCTTATCGCCAGACTCCAAACCCAAGATCGCGAAACCGCAGCCCGACGGGCTGACCGAGTTGGTCGAGGTCGATCAACCCCACCTCGCCACCCCCGGCATCGGCGGCACACCGGCCGGCCAGACCACGCACGAATAAAATGCGACAGCCGTCGCGGGGAATGCTCTTGCATGGGCTTCCCCGCGGGCGTCTCACCGGGACTGCGGGCGTCTCGTCCGCATCGCGCGACGCGCGCCACGTCCGCAAATAGATCTCGCCGAACAAACAATGGCATCGGAGCGCGGCGTTGCACCGGCATTTGTCGTGGCATCTTGCGAAAGAAAGAGTGGGCGCGGCCGCAGCGTGGTCGCTAAACCACAAGGGAACATTGGTCCTGTCACGCTATTTTTTTAGAATTTGGCAACACCGTGCCGAATTTTCTGCCGATTGCGACAAGCTCTTGATCGATGTCGCGCGCCTCGCCCGCCTCCCGCAACGCGCGCCGCCGACGATTCGGTCTCGTTGGACAAGCATCTTGCTGGGACCGCCGGCATCCTGCCGGCATTTCTCGCTATTGAACCCGGACTCACTGTCGACGAACGCAATCGCTTGACCACCCATGCCGGCGGGACGCCGGCGGTCCCAGAAAGAAACACGGACCGCTTGCGTCTTCCTGGACGGCAGCATTGGCGAAGCGAATGGAAATCGTGCCGCTAAAGCGCCGACGCCGATGCGTGTCTTGCCGGGGCCGCCGGCATCGATGCCGGATCAAGCGCAGCACCGAAGGTCCAGCCTCGTTGCCGAAACGGCGACGTCCGCGCGCGATCCGCACTCGCTCATGAAGCGACGAAAACGGTGACAGGACCAATGTTCACCCTTTCGATGAAACAAGCTTTGTCGGGTGATTCTTTGGATTTGGGAAAATGGTGACAGGACCAATGTTCACCGTTGCGATGAAAACAAGCCTTGTTGCCCGTCGGGCGATTTTGGGTTTGAAGCGGGACATGCACTCCCATCGCACGGCGCGGCGAGGCGTTCTTGCCGCAAGTGTGGCAATCGCGCGGGCATTTGTCGTCGTGGCGTCTTGCAAAAGAAAGAGCGGGCGCAGTCGTAGCGTGGTCGGCCGACCACGAGGGAACATTGGTCCTGTCACGCTATTTCCTTGACGCTATTTCTTTCACGCCATTTCTTTGGCTGTGTGATACCGTCCGGCTTGGCCATCGATAGGCCCTGTTCTCTCACGCTGCAAACAATCGCTTGTCCCACCATACCGGCTTGTGCAGGCTCGTCGTGATCTTCGGAAACTCCGGATGCTCCGGGTTGATAAGGATGTTCGATTCAGGCCGTGCCACAACACTCGGCACGATCAGGATCAGTGAGCGCTTCGCTTGCTGCCAGGTTTCGCCGAAGGCCTTGCTGCTGGCTGCGGCTTCCGAATACCAATCCGGCACCTCGGCCTCGTTGAGCATCTCGTAGCTGATCCCTACAGGAATGGTGATCTCGACGAAATGCTGATCAGGGGGCAAATCTCCGCTGCCATGCACAAGCTTTTCAAGCATGGTCGTGGAATAATGTTCGGACGCATAAATCATCGGGCTCGATGCCGTGTTCCAACGGCCAGGCGCTTTAACGGAGCCTGTTGCATCGAAAATCGGATACGCCCCATTCGGGTCACCGATCCGATAAGCCTTCAACGTCCGATCGAGAATTTGCGCCGTCACACGGCCGATCCGTATTCCAGGCGGCCGAGAACGGACTTGACCAGTTCGGCCCCGATCTCGTTTTCCAAAACCAGATCGATGGGCCTCCGCTGATCGAGCAATGGATGGCGGCGATAAAGAAAGTCGCGCGCGGCTTCCTCCGATTTCCAGATACGGAGCGCTGTTGCCCAAACGGAAGCCAGCCGGCTGATGACTACGCTATGGCCTGCGCTAAGACGATGCTGCGGTTTGCGGCGTGCAAGGCTGGCCTTCGAAACGATCCTGTATTTGAATGTGACGTCGCCTGGCGCCAGGAATGTCGAAATCAGATCGAGGCTTTTAATAGGGAAGCCTTTGTCGACGAGCTCAAGATAGCCCACGCCGGAGACAGGCTCGTTTTTCAAACCCAATACGCGGGCTACTTCTGCAAACTCGCCCATATCCTCATCCTTATATCATATGAGACCAAATATAGTCTCTCATGATGCGCCCGGCAAGCTACCCGCCTGTCGTCAGGAACCAAAAGGAACATAACGAGAACTTTTTTCTTGCCTCAATGAACCAGTTCGGTTATCATAGTCCTTTTCGGTACACAGAAGGACCAGCCCCATGCCCCGCAAATCCCTTGGAAATCCGCCGCAACCGCCTGCTTCCGAAGACAAAATCGGCTACCGCCGCCCGCCCAGGGCGTATCAGTTCAAGCCGGGGCAGTCGGGCAATCCCAGCGGGCGGCCAAAGGCCAAGCCTTCGCTCGCCGACCTGCTGGAGGAAGCGCTGGGCCAGCGCACGACCATCCGCGTCCGGGGCCGCGCCCGGAAGGTGACCAAGCTCGAAGCCATGACGCGCAAGCTGGCCGACATGGCCGTCCAGGGCGATGCGCGGGTCGTGAAGCTCCTGCTCGACCGGATCCGCGAGGCGGAGGAACGCACAGCGGAAGAACCGGCGGTGCAGGACGGGTTCGAGGCGGCCGACCGCGAGGTGATCGCGGCGATGTTGCAGCGGCTCAAGAGGGCGCCATGAAAAATCTTGCCGGCCTGCGGCGGCGAAGACGTCTCGATGTCCCGGCCGAGGAGGCGGGTGTCCTTGCCGACGGGCCGGTGCGGCGCATTTTCAGCGCAGAGGACGCGAAGGGTCCCGCCGCCGGCTCCAGATCATCCGTACACAGAGGGAAAAATCGCTGCGTGGCCCTGTTTTTGTCCATGGTCGCGGGCGGACTCGTGCGTTTGAACGCGCAACTGTCGGCGTTTCTCGCGCGCGTGATGCGGCTGCGGTTTTCGGCACCGCTGATAAAGTCGCTGTTCGCAGGGATTTCAGGTTTTGGCGTAGACCACAGAATTCCAGAACTGCGCCCGGTGCGAGCCGGATTTGCGGAATCCTCTCCGGCGCAATTCGCGGCCGATGATGTAGTTGAAATAGCCGTGGGCCACCAGCGCCGCGGCGCCGTCGGTCCGCGCGCGTTTCACCAGAATGTCGGCCGCCTGCACGGCGCGGTGCTTGGCGCGGCGATAGTTCTCGATCTCGGGGTGATAGCCCGCGTGCCACAGGATGCGCGCCACCACCGCCCATTTCGGCACCTTCATCTTCAGGAGCGGGATCGGCGGCGAGGCGAGCGGCGCTTCGGCGAAGAGCGGATCGGCGATCAGCTCGGCATGCGGCGCGAGTGCCCGGGCGCTGTCGACGGAGCGCTTGCGCTCGCTGGTGAAGATCGCGTCGATCTCGCCCAGCAGATCCTGCAGCTCCTCCGGCGGCATGCTGTCGGGATCGAGGCCCGCTTCCTCATAGGCGTCGATGTAGGAGCGGAATTCGCGGTGCGACGTGCGCGGCGCCGTGGGGATGTCCGGGCGGCCGTGGCGGATAAGGATCACCCGCATGGGCGCGTCGCTCGCCGCGGCATCGGCCGCCGCCGGGATCGTGCTCCGCACGGCCATATTCGCAGTGGTCACTTTCGCACACCCAAAGGTTGCACGCCCGCACGCACGCCATACGATGGGACGCGCCTTCCGCAAAGGCGCGAATCCGGCGCAATCTATCGGCCCAACATTACGATCAGGAGACATGAGATGGAACGGGGTGAACTGACCGGCAAGGTCGCGATCGTCACGGGTTCCGCGACGGGGATCGGCTCGGCCGCGGCCATCGGGCTCGCCAGCCGCGGCGCCCAGGTGATCGTGAACTACTCGAAAAGCCACGCGGAAGCCGACAAGACGGCCGACACGATCCTCTCCAACGGGGGCAAGGCGCTGGTCGTCCAGGGCGACGTCGCCCACGATGCGGACTGCCGCAGGATCGCCGACGAGGCGATAAAAATGTGGGGACGGATCGACATTCTCGTCAACAACGCCGGCACGACGAAATTCGCGGCCCATGAAAACCTCGAGGCACTGACGGCGCACGACTTCACGTCGATCTATGCGGTGAACGTGGTCGGGCCTTTCCAGATGATCCGCGCGGCGGCGCCGGCGCTCAAGGCGAGCGGTCATGGCGCGGTCGTCAACGTCTCCTCGGTCGCGGGCATCGCGGGCGTGGGCTCGTCCATCGCCTATGCCGCGTCCAAAGGCGCGCTCAACACCATGACCCTGTCACTGGCCCGCGCGCTGGCGCCCGAGATCCGCGTCAATGCGGTGTGTCCGGGCTATGTGGCGACGCGCTGGTTCTCCGACCGTTTCGGCCAGGAACGGACGGACCTCATCAGCAAGGATCAGGCGGAGACGACGCCGCTGAAGCGCGCAGGCCAGCCGGAAGACATCGCGGACGCGATTCTGTTCTTCTGCCTGCCCATGTCGCGCCACATCACGGGCGAGCTCATGTCGGTGGATGCGGGCATGCATCTGTCGCTGGCGCGGGGACGATGAACTTGGCGCTGAGCATGCGCGCCTTTCCGGACGGCTTCATCTGGGGAACGGCGACCGCCGCGCATCAGGTCGAAGGCGGCAACACGGCCAGCGATCTGTGGCCGATGGAGATGATGAAGGACAGCTATTTCGCCGAACCGTCGGGCGATGCCTGCGACCACTATCATCTCTATCCCCACGATCTGGCGCTGCTGAAGGGGCTCGGCTTCGGCGCCTATCGCTTTTCCATCGAATGGGCGCGCATCGAGCCGGAGGAAGGCTTCTTCTCGCAGGCCGCGCGCGATCACTATCGCCGCATGATTGCGGCCTGCCGCGCCATCGACATCCTTCCCATCGTCACCTTCCATCATTTCACCGCGCCGTTGTGGTTCACGCGCGACGGCGGCTGGGAAGATGCGAAATCCGTCGACCGCTTCGCGCGCTATTGCGAACGCGCCGGCTCCGCACTCGGCGATCTCGCGGGGGTGGTCTGCACCATCAACGAAGCCAACATCCCGATGATCGTCACCGCCATGCGCGAGACGGTGCAGGGCCGGCTCGACCGCGCGAAGTCGCGGCGTTTCGCCGAGCTGGCGCGGCGCGTCGGCGGCAGCGCGGAACGCTTCGCGCCCTATCTGCACAGTGACGGCCATATCGCCTCGCCCAACCTGATCGCGGCGCATCGCAAGGGCTATGAGACGCTGAAATCGGTGGGCATCACAGCGCCCATCGGCGTCACGCTCTCGCTGCACGACATGCAGGCGGAGGACGGCGGCGTGAAAGCCCGCGATGCGGCGCAACACCTGACCGAGGACCGCTTCCTAGAATCCGCCCGCGGCGACGATTTCGTGGGCGTACAAACCTACACGCGCATGCGCTTCGGTCCGAACGGCGCGCTGCCGCCCGAGCCCGGCGCGGAACGCACGCAGATGGGCTACGAATTCTATCCCGACGCGCTGGAAGCCACGATCCGGCACGCGAGCGAAATCGCGCGTGCGCCCGTCATCGTCACGGAAAACGGCATCGGCACGGAAGACGATACACGCCGCATCGCCTACACCACCCGCGCGCTCGAAGGCGTGCACCGATGCCTCAAGGACGGCATCGACGTGCGCGGCTACATCCACTGGTCGATGCTCGACAATTACGAATGGCTGGAAGGCTATCGTCCGAAGTTCGGACTCATCGAAATCGACCGCCGGACCCAGGCGCGCAAGCCGAAACCCTCGGCCTACTGGCTGGGCGCGATCGCGAGGGCCAACGCGATAGCGTGAGAATCAGCTTTCCAGGATGGCGCGGCGAAGCTGTGCCACATCGAACGGCTTCGACAGGAACACCGCATCCTGCGGGATGCCGGCGTCGACCGTGCTGTCCCGCGAATAGCCGCTCGCCACCACGATCATCAGCGACGGACGCGCCTGGCGGGCCTGCCGGATCAGTTCCGCGCCCGGCATGCCGGGCAGGCCCAGATCCGTCACCAGCACGTCGATCGCCGGATCGTCCGCCAGCTTCTGAAGCGCTTCGGCGCCGTCATTGGCCTCTTCCGCCGCGAGGCCGCATTCGCCCACCATCTCCGCCGTCGCCATGCGCACCAGCGCCTCGTCGTCGACCACCAGCACTTTCCGGCGCGTGCCGGCGGCGTTGGCAGGTTCGGCGGCCGGCGATGCCGTGCCGGCGGCGCGCGGCGGCCCCAGAAGGCTGCGCAGTTTGCGTGCGAGGTCGTGCTTGCGATAGGGCTTGCTCAGCAGAAAGACGTCGTCGTCGAGCCGGCCGTTGTGCACGATGGCGTTCTGCGTATATCCCGACGTGAAAAGGATCTTGATGTCCGGGTTGATCTCGCGCGCCACCTGCGCCATCTCGCGCGTCTGCACGTCACCCGGCATCACCACGTCGCTGAACAGAAGATCGACAGGCGTGCCGCCGCGCAGCACGTCGAGCGCGCCCTGCGCATGTTCCGCCTCGATCACGGCGTAACCCAGATCGACGAGCATTTCGCGGACGGCGTCGCGCACATCGGTGTCGTCCTCCACGACGAGGATGGTCTCGTTTCCGCCCCGTGCCGGCTGCTCGGCCGCAACGGCAGCGTCCTCCTGCGCCTTGCGCGTGCGCGGCAGATAGATCTTCACCGTCGTGCCCTCGCCCGGTTCGCTGTAGATCTTCACGTGGCCGCCGGATTGCTTCACGAAGCCGTAGACCTGGCTGAGACCCAGGCCCGTGCCCTGCCCTTCGCCCTTGGTCGTGAAGAACGGTTCGAAGGCGCGCGCGATGACATCCGGCGTCATGCCGACGCCCGTGTCGCTGACGGCGACCATCACATATTGACCGGCGGCCACTTCGGCATGCTGCGCGGCGTATTCGTCGTCGAGGAAGGCGTTCGAGACTTCGATGGTGAGCTTGCCGCCGGAAGGCATCGCATCGCGCGCGTTGATGGCGAGATTGAGGACCGCGTTCTGCACCTGGTTGGGATCGGCGAAGGTGTTCCAGAGCCCGCCCGCGACCGCGGATTCGACCTCGATGCGTTCGCCCAGCGCGCGCCGGAGCATGTCCGTCATTTCCTGCACGAGGCGGCCCGGATTGATGGCGCGCGGCTCGAGCGCCTGCCGCCGCGCAAACGCGAGCAGCTGCGCCGTCAGACGCGACCCGCGCTCGACGGCAGCCTCCGCATTCCTCAGCCTCGCAGACAGACGCGGATTGGAGGTCGCATCGCCGCTCGCAAGATCGAGATTGGCGCTGATGACCTGCAGGAGATTGTTGAAATCGTGCGCCACGCCGCCCGTCAGATGTCCGATCGCTTCCATCTTCTGCGCCTGGCGGAGCGCTTCTTCGGAGCGCACGCGCGCGGTCACATCGGACACGGCGATCAGGATTCCGTCGTTCGGAACGATCGTGGAATAGACGTCGAGGTTGCGGTCGGCGATGACGATCCGGCGCGTCGCGCTGCCTTCGCCGCTGAACAGGTCGGGCGGAAGAAGCTTTGCCGAACGTTCCGCTTCGCAGGCCCGGAAGCGTTCGAACGGCGTGCCGATCTCCGCCAGCGAAGCCGGCAGGCCGGCCAGCCGGAAAAAATTCGGATTGAAGGCCGCAAGCGTCCTGTCGGACTCGAACACGACGATGCCGTCGCGGATGCTGTCCAGCGTCGCCTGAAGTATTTTCGCCTGCTGCGCGCGTTCGGCTTCCGCCTGTCCGAGGCGCACATTGCTGCGCATCAGAAGGGCGACGACGGCGCCAAGAACCGCGAGCACGAACAGCGCACCCAGCAGGGCCGTGACCAGCGTCGAGCGTTCGAGGGCCTGCGTATCGGAGGCGCGAACAACCAGCAGGTGATATTCCTCGTTGTCGCCGGCGTCGAGCAAGCCTTGGATTTCATCGAGCTTCACGACCATCGCAGCGACGAGCCGGCGCGTATCGACCGCGCGCGCGAGGTCCGCTCTGCTCTGTCTTGCGTTTGTCGGCGTCAGAGGTTCCTTGACGTCTTTCGCGATCAGCGTCGTCCAGTCGCTCAACAGCGTCTTGAGCTCGACGGCGCGCGCCTGCTGACGCGGATTGTCGGTTGTCAGAAACCGGAAATGCTCGAGGTCCTTCGGAATTTTCGCCAGCTGGAATCGAATGCGCTGCAGAAAGGCCGTGCCGCCGCCGACACGATAGCCGCGTTCGGCGATCTCGGCCGTCTGCACATCGGCGAGGATCGCCTGCGTGGAAACGATCACCTGATAGGTGTGATCGGTCCATCTCTGCGCGGCCTCCTCGTCCTGCGCCAGTCGCAGCGCAAGCCCGGCGATCACCGCGAGCACGATGAAGACCGGTACCGAAAGAGCGGCCAAAACGCGTGGAGAAAACAAGCTTGAAGACCCCTGGGAAAGGCGGGGGCGCCCGCCCCCTTTTTACATATGTCCGTTTATCGCAGGAACCCGATTATTGGAGATATTTTGCTGCTTGACTACTCCGCCGGACGCGGAACTTTGCCAAGCTCCGTGACTTTGAAACATGAGTATCCGTTCACTATTGGACTCTGCGCGGGCGGCTGGCGAAGCGCAGCCGACCCGGTCAATACTCGGCACGGCCGGGGCATCAAAGGAAAACGTTTTGCCTGCGCGCGCCCCCTCCCTTGCCACCCGTCTGACCCTGATCGCCACGCTGGGCGGCCTTCTCTTCGGTTATGACACGGCTGTGATTTCGGGCGCCGTGGGCGCGATCGACGCCAATTTCATCACGCCGTTGCATCTTTCCGAGATCGCGCGGAACAGTCTTTCCGGCTGGGCGGTTTCGAGCGCCTTGCCCGGCTGCGTGGCGGGCGCCGCGATCGCGGGGTGGATCGGCCACCGGCTCGGGCGCACGCGTGGGCTGATGATTGCCGCGGCCTTGTTCGTCATTTCGGCGATCGGCTCGGCGCTGCCCGAGATTGGCTTGGGCGCCATCGGCCATATGGGCCCCGCCGCGCTTAAGCCCTTCATCGCCTATCGCTTCCTCTGCGGCATGGCGATCGGCATCGCCTCGATGCTGTCGCCGCTCTACATTGCCGAGATCGCGCCGAGCGAGGTTCGCGGTCGTCTCGTCGCCTACAATCAGATGGCAATCGTCAGCGGCATTCTGCTCGTCTATTTCGTCAACTGGGCGATCGCGGCGCAGGGAACGGAAACCTGGGTGCTGACGACGGGCTGGCGGTTGATGCTGGGTTCGGAGGTCATTCCGGCCTTTCTCTTTCTGATGCTGCTGCTGTTCGTGCCCGATACGCCGCGCTGGCTGGTGATGAAAGGCCGCCCCGATGCGGCGCGTATGGTCCTGGCCCGGCTCGTCTCGGAAGATGAAGCGCGCGTGAGCTTCATGCAGATCGAAGCGAGCCTTGTCGTGCGCGAGGAACCGCTCTTCGCCTTCGGCGCCGGCGTGATCGTGGTTGGCATATTACTCTCGGCCTTCCAGCAATTCGTCGGCATCAACGCGGTGCTCTACTATGCGCCTTTGATGTTCAAGAACATGGGCGCCGCCACGGATTCGGCCCTGCTGCAGACCGTGCTGGTCGGCGCGGTCAACATGGTCGCGACGCTGATTGCCATCCGCACGGTCGATCGCTGGGGAAGAAAGCCGCTTTTGATCCTGGGCGGCGTCATCATGGCGGTGGCGATGACGGCACTCGGCATTTCCTTCGCCGCCGGTTCGACCGGCATCTTCGCGCTGGCCGCCATCCTCGTCTATATCGCAGGCTTCGCCGTGTCGTGGGGACCCGTGGTGTGGGTTCTGCTGGCGGAGATATTCCCCAACTCCATCAAGGATCGGGCCATGGCGATTGCCGTCGCGGTGCAATGGATCGCAAACCTCTTCGTTTCGTGGAGCTTCAAGATTCTGGACGGTTCGTCGGCGCTTGACGCGCTCTTCCATCACGGTTTCGCCTATCTGATCTACGGTGCGATGAGTTTGCTCGCTACGATCTTCGTCTGGCGCAGTGTGCCGGAGACGAAAAGCCGACGCCTCGAAGAGATCCAGGAATTGTGGCGCCCGGCATCGCAGGCATGATGAGCAGGAGAATCCTCCGCGCTTTCGCCATCGGCGCGCTTGCCCTTGGGCTCGCCGCCACATCCCCGCTGGATGAACCCGTACGCCGTGCGGGCGCGGACGTCCCGCCGCCTCCGCCTTCGCAGTCCTTCGACGGTCTCTTTGTCCGCGTCGCGGCAAGCGGCGAGTTTGCGGATTTCAAGAGTTTCGTCGATGCCGTGCCGCGCGAAGCGCCCGAGAAAATCCTGGCAGCCTATCGTGCGCGGATGCCGAAAAGCAAAGCGGCGCTGGCGAAATTCGTCCGGCGTTACTTCGCGCTGCAACAGCCCGCCGCGACGCCCGCGCCGCAACCCGGCCTTTCTATCGAAGACCATATCGCCGCGCTGTGGCCGATCCTGACGCGTTCGACGCCGACGGTTCCCGCCTATTCGTCGGCACTGCCGCTGCCCGAGCCGTACGTCGTGCCGGGCGGACGCTTCACCGAGATCTATTATTGGGATTCCTATTTCACCATGCTGGGCCTGGGCGCCCGTGAGCGGACCCTGCGCGACGGCATGGTCGACGACTTCGCCTATATGATCCGCACCTACGGACACGTACCCAACGGCAGCCGCACTTATTATCTGAGCCGCTCGCAGCCGCCCTTCTTCTTCAAGATGGTCGAGCTCGAGGGTGGTGATGCCCTCGTGCGCTATCTTCCCGAGATGAAGGCGGAATACGCCTATTGGATGGAAGGCGAAGGCGACGTCGCGCGCATCAATGCGGTACGCAATGTGGTCGCCATGCCGGACGGGTCCATTCTCAACCGCTATTGGGACGAACGCGATACACCACGCGACGAGATGTTCCCGGCCGACGTCGCGGTTGCGAAAACCTCGAGAGAGCCGAGAAATGTTCTCTACCGCAACATCCGCGCGGCGGCCGAAAGCGGCTGGGATTTCAGCTCGCGCTGGTTCGCGGACGACAAAACGCTCGCGACCATCGAGACGACGAACATCGTTCCTGTCGATCTCAACAGTCTGCTCTACGGCCTCGAACGCGCCATCGCGACCGGCTGCGCCGAGACGAACGACCACCCCTGCGTCTCCGACTTCACGGCGCGTGCCGAGCGCCGCCGCGCGGCGATGAATCGCTATTTGTGGGATGCAAAAGCGGGCACGTTCTACGACTACGATCGGGTCACCGGCGCGCGGCGCGAAGTCCTCAGCGCGGCCACGCTCTATCCGCTCTTCGTCGGCGAGGCGGATGACACGCAGGCGCACGCGGTCGCGGACATCGTGCGCGCAAAGCTTTTAAGGCCGGGCGGCCTGGCGACCACCGAGAACCACACCGGCGAGCAGTGGGACGAACCAAACGGCTGGGCGCCGCTGCAATGGATCGCCGTGGAAGGTCTGCTCCGCTACGGACAGACAGGTCCGGCCGACGACATCGCCACGCGCTGGCTCGCAACCGTCCTGCACGCCTACGACACGTCGGGCCGCCTTGTGGAGAAATACGACGTCGACGATCCCGATCGCAAAGGCGGCGGTGGCGAATACAAACTTCAGGACGGCTTCGGCTGGACCAACGGCGTCACGGTCGCGCTGCTGCATGTCTGTCGGCTGGACGGTCAGGCAAGACACTGTGCGGCTGCGAAGTAGGGCCGGTAGAACCTGCGCCTGCTTAGCGACGCCGTCCGCCTCCGCCACGACCACCGCCGCGATGGCCGCCACCCATGCGTCCGCCGCCGCGATGGCCGCCACTCATTCCGCCGTAAGAGCCACGACGTCCGCTTTGACCGAAATGACTTGCGCCGCCACGATTGCTTAAGCCACCGCGACTTCCTTGGCCCAAGTTGCCTTGACCGCGATTGCCGAGACCGCCGTAATTGCCGCGGTTGCCGTTGCCCGCCTGGTGCGCGACGTGATTGCCCCTGTTCCCCAAATTGCCGCCAGTGTTGTGTCTGCCGCCGCTGCCGAAGCCCTTGAAGTTCTGCCGTGCTTCGGAGCCGGTGCGCCGGTTTCCATATTGCTGGCGCAGTCCCTCATTGCCGTAGCCGACGCCTTTCCTGTGCTCGACGCGATGGTTCCAGACCTGGCCGTTGTTGCGATTGAAGTTGTAGTTGTTGAAATTGTTGAAGTTGTTGAAGTGGTTGACGTAGAGGCTGCCGCCACCCCAGTTGACGCCGTTGTTCCACCAGCCAGCCGCGATCCCGATTCCGGCGATGAAACCGATTCCCGCGGCAACGCCGTAGCCGGCAGGAGGCGGCCAGTAATAGGGCGGGTAAGACGGATAGGCCCAATCTCCGTACACGGACGATTCGTAATAAGGTACATAGGCGACTTCGGGCTGGACCGGCTCGATGACGATCGCATTGTCCTCGGTGGAGACCGTCTGCTCGGGCGTGCTCTTGAGGGCGCCGGTATTCTGTGCCTGGGCGCGCAGGCGCTGCACAGACGCCAGGACATCGGCCTGGTGCGAAAGGAAGGCATCGCCGAGCTTGCGCGTCCAATCGATCCGATCGCTCATCATCTTGAGCACGGTCGGTACTCTTACGAGATCCTTGATGCTCTGATCCCAGGTTTCTTTTGCGAGCGCTGCGTCCAACGCATCGCCCTTGAGATCGGGATGTTTCGCGACCCAGCGCTCCGCTTCGACGACCTCAAGCGGATAAGTGGCCGCGATGCACACTTTCGCAAGCAGCTGATCGGAGTAAAGCGCGACCGGCGCCATCATGGCATCGAGCTCGCCTGCGCTGAGCGGCGGCGCGGCGGGCGCAGCAGCCGTAGCGGGTGCTTGTGTTTGCGCTTGCGCCAATGCCGGATAGAGCGCACTCGAGGCGAGAAGCGACGCGGCGAGAATGGCGACACCGGCGAGAATTCTTT
Organism: Rhizomicrobium sp.; assembly: GCA_035504555.1. Classification (GTDB taxonomy): domain Bacteria; phylum Pseudomonadota; class Alphaproteobacteria; order Micropepsales; family Micropepsaceae; genus Rhizomicrobium. The sequence goes on from DATJRP010000002.1 coordinate 108,310, forward strand.
TCACGGGACACACTCCCGAATGAGTGGGCACTGGTTCTTGCGCCGACGTGGCCCGCCATCAATTAGACTAAAGCCCTACGTGATTACGCAGGGTCCGATTGAATAATCATCTTTACGATGATCGAGCGCGTCGCCTCGATTGATGCGGAAAACCGCAAACTTGCGCGAATAGTGCGCTACTGTCTCGTGCCGACCGTGGGTGGGAAACGACTTGATCGGCCAATGCGTCCGGGAAGGCCGGTCTGCATCAGAACGTGACGATGAAATCCGTGTTGCAGATCCAGCCCGTGCCGCCGACGACGTAAGGATAAGACGGACCGCCGACCGGCGAATGCCAGAGATAGATCCCTTCCGTGTTGATATGCATCTCACGCCGCGAGAAGGGATACCAGTTCAGCCCGAGCGTCAGGTCCCACGGATCGCCATATTGCCCGTAGATCTTCGAGCCGGCGGCGTAAAACTGCAGCTCTTTGGGCACCGCCATGGCCGAGGCCTGCACCTGGAAGCCCTTGTCGAACAGGCTGGTGACCGGAATTGGCCCGATCGTCTCGAAATTGTTTATCCAGCGTGCATAGGCTTCCGTTTCGAGCGACCAGCCCAGATATTTGATCCCCGCATTCGCGTCGGCCATGTGGTAGTCGGCCTTCTCGACAGTGCCGCCGGTGTTGAACGGGTTGGCGGAGAACAACAGCGTGCCATCTGATAAACGTATCTGGCTGTTCTCGAAATCGTTCACATTGGGCTGCTCCTGTTTGGTCTCGGGGCTCTGCGTGTAGTGGATGCCGAACATCGTGGCGGGTTTCTCGTGATAGTCGTAGTCGCCAAAGCCGAGACCCGTGCCGAATTCTCCTGTCGTCGGCATCCACCAGAGTGCAACGGAGTATGTGGAGAAGGTTGGAGGGAGCTGCGCTGCGTCGATGCCGAGCGCCGAGAGGTTGTTGGCGATCATGGCGCGATAGGCCAGCGTGTCCGTGATGTCGCCATTGGCCCAGAAACCGAAAGTATAGGAGCCGCGGAAGAACTCGTCCGCAATCGTGCGGTTGTCCATCTTGAGCCAGAAGGGATAGGTCCAGTTGGTGCTACGCGTCGTCGGCAACGGGGCGACACCTCCGAAGACGTTGAAGTAGTCGGCGAAGTGGTAGCCGAGATGCCCGCCGACCACGACCTGCGCGGGATCTCCCATCGCCGGGTTCTGCGTCCAGATCCAGACGCGATATTCGAAGTTGGGATCAAACAGCCAACCCTTGAAGCTCAGGTTTATCTTGTTGAGCAGGACGTCCTGCCGTAGATCGAGATTGAAGGAGCGGCCGAAGCTGTCCGTGTAGCTCGACTTCAGCCCAAGTTGGTTGAGATAACGCACATAGGCGATCAGGCTGACATCGAGTTCGCCGTCCTTGCTACGCACGGCGACAAAGCCTTTGCCGGGCTGATACGTGCCCCAGGCGGCGTCAGAATTCTGAGACGGCTTTGTGTCCTGCTTCGCCACGTCGCCGACCGGAATCAGGGCGACCGCGTCCAACGAATTTACGGTGGCGGCGCTCTGGTCCGCCGGCGTATCGGCCGCCGGACTGCGTGCAGCCTTTGCAGATGCGACTTTCGCCGGTGGCGTCGCTTTTATCTCGGCTTCGAGCTTTTTGATGCGCGCATCGAAGTCCTGCATCGTGCGCAGCATTTCTTTCTTCATCGCCTTGAGTTCGTCGAGACGTTTCTCGGTCGCCTTTTGGCCGTGGCCGGGCGCGGTCTGCGCCGAGGCGACGCCGGGCGCGGCCGCGAGCACGCAGATCAGCGCGAGAAGCCTTGTCCGCTTTGCTCCCGTCAGCACGCTCGTCCCTCCACGCCGGCGCTCAAATGTCGAACGACTTGCCCCAGCTGTATTTGACGGAGAACTGGAAGCGCACGTCGTCGCCGGTCGCGCCGTCGAAGTTCGTCCGCTTGCCCCACAGGAGTTCACCACCGATCAGGATGTCCTTGGTGGGAGTCCAAAGAAGATTGACCGACGCGTATTGGCCCTCGTGGAACGCACTTGGTTCCTGCAGGTTGGCATTGTCGACCCGCGTGAAGCTGTAGCCAAGCGACGACGTGAAGCTGTCGTTCCATGTCCGGTCGTAATAGGCGACGACGCCGGTCAGCGGCACGGCTTCGGGTTCGATGGCGCCAGGTATCCCTTTTGCGGAGAGATCGACGCCGCCGTCGTTCATGTAGCTCGCGATACCGTCGCCGTGGACGACCTGGGCGATGAGCTTGTCCTTGTCGAAGACATTCAAATGCCCGCTCGCATTGACGCCCCATCCGAGTTGGGCTCCTTTCGGCTCGTTGTCGGCCGTGCCGAGCGTGTCGTAGCCGACACGGCGCAGGATGCCGGCAAGCTGCGCGTGCCCCCAGGAGTCGCTCGTGTAGTAGTGCATCGTGAAGTCGGGCATCTTCTCGTCGTTCTCGATGTTGTTGCCGAGATCGGGATCGAGTTCGCGGATGGTGCCGGGGTCGATGTCGTTGCTGGGACGTTCGATCGCGAAGGCGAAATGGCTGTGCTCCGTGCGATAGGGCGTGTACCGGAGTTGGGGCGTGCGCAGGAACACCATTCCCGCGGGACCCCAATAGTCGATGACGTTGGGAAAAACGTTGATGTCCATGAAGACGCTGTTTGTTTGACCTGCGAGAAGGGGCCCCCACTCGCCATAGGCGTGCCGGAGCCGGAACGTGGTCTGTCCCTCGTCGGCCCCGACACCGAAGAGATCGAATTCAAACTTGAAACTGACGTCGCCGAAGTCGGTGTCCGTCGGATGACTGCCCGACACGCCGAAACGGCTCTGCTTGACGGAGACGTCGCTCTGACCGTCGCTGCCGAATTCTCCATCCGGCGTGGCGATCTTCGACGGGCGGAAGGCGCTCTCCCAATTGGGATCGAGGCGCTTGCTGTCGTAGATGTAGTCCGCCTCGCCGAAACCGTAGATCTGCATCGACGTGGCTGTATCGGCATGAGCCGGACCGGCAGTGGCGGCAAAGCCTGCGATGGCCGGCAGACACAAGATCAGCTGTGCGCGCTTCATGGCGTTCCCCCGACTTTCTGTTCGCGCCGCATCGCTCTTTTCAAGAAGCCCCCACGGCCCCCGCTCGCAGCGCTGAACGCTTTCGACGTTCCTCATTTCATCGCGAGAGTGTGCGGCGAACAATTGGACTTAGGTCCAACGTCAGCGTGAAAATCATTAACCAGTTCGAATGCATGCGCAGGCGTGTCCACGCGGCGGACGCGCGCCTTCGATTTGAACCGTTAGAGATTCTTCTTTTCCCACGCGCGGACGCTACGGCGCGCGGCATCGAACAGGCGTACGTAATTCGTCTTGCGGATGGCAAGACTGGCTTCCGGTGTTAACTGCGCGAAGACCGGGTCCCAGAGATGGAAGACGCGCAATTGCGCTGCCTGATCCTTGGGCGCCACGACATCGGTGCCGAAGAGGAAGCGATCGGGATATTTGTTGAGGAGGTCCGCGATCCGCTTCTCCACGGATGGCGAAGAAATAGCGTATTTCGCGACCTCGTCCCAGGAAATATCGAAGTAAAGGTTCTTGAGCGACGGGTCGGCGAGGAGCTCGTCCAATATTTCGATGTGGTTCTTGTTGCGCATGGGCGTAGATGTTGCCTGCGCCCCGACCGGCGCCACAACGCGCCCGAGTCCGGTGTGGGCCCAGATGATCGTGGTATTGGGGTGGCGCTTGATCAGCGCCCGCATCTGGGTGAGGTAGACGGGTTCGCGGTCGGTATCGAACGGTGTGTCGATGTCGCAATGCACGAGCACGAGAAGTCCGGCTTCCGCCGCAAAATCAAGGATGCGGTCGAGTGCGGGGTTCAGCAGGCTCGCCGTGTTCCCGGCGATCTTCGAAGACACGAATTCCTTGTGGATCGAGAACTCGCCGATACCCTCAAAGACGCCAGGAAACGTCTTAAGCACGCGGCGAATATGATCGACCGCATACATGTCCGCTGGATTGAATCCGGTGATCATCGGGTCGAGACGGGCGCGGTCCTTCGGCGGCAGGGACAGATATTCCGTCGCGATGACGGCGTCGGTGAACGAGTAGTAATAGAGCGGCGCGTCTGACTCGAGATAATAGGTCGGAGCGAAATCACCGGAGTTCCCATACGCCCAAGTCTGCTGCAGCGGAATGCCGAACAAGACAGAGCGGCCGATCTTGTCGCCCATGATGGCGAGGTATTGCTTTGCCGTCGGACCTTTCTGGATGTAGTTCGTCAGATGGAAATGTTCGTCGTAGAAAAGAGAGCTGTCCTCGGCAGCAAGAGCCGGCAGCGGCCGCAAAACCGCGCCAGCCAGCATCGCGCCCGCAACGGCGGCCGCGAAACTGCGCATCGCCGGCGCCTTTCTCTCAGCGACCGCCATAGGCTTTTGCAGGCGTCACGGCATAGGGATTGGCGCCGAGCATCGCGTCGATCTGCTCGATGACGGCTTGCGATTTGACGCTGTTGCCGGCGGCATCGAGCTGTGGAGAGATCGCTGCGATGCCGTATTTGCCGGGGACGACCGCAATGATGCCCCCGCCGACGCCGCTCTTGGCAGGCAGACCCGTCTTGTAAAGCCACTTCCCGGCATCGTCGTAGAGGCCCGCCGTCGCCATCACCGCCAGCACCTCCGGCACGTCTTCGGACTTCATCACCACTTTGCCGGTGACCGGATTCTTGCCGCCATTGGCGAGCGTCGCCGCCATGACGGCCAGGTCTTTGGCGTTGACGCTGACCGCGCATTGCTCGGTGTAGATGTCCGTGGCACGCGCCGGATTGTCCTTGATGCGGCCATAGGCATACATCAGCGCGGCGATCGCCTGGTTGCGCTGGTTGGTGTCGGCTTCGGACTTGTAGACCTCGGCATTGATCTTGAGCGGGCGGCCCGCAAACGCGCTGTATTCGTCGAGGATGCTCTTCCAAATCGCCTTGCGGCTGTCGCCCTTGACCATGCTCGTCGTGGTGATAGCGCCCGGATTGACGAGCGGATTCTGTTCCAGCCCCTTATGCTGCTCGATAGCGACGATCGAATTGAAGGGCATTCCCGTCGCGTCCACGCCGACATTGTCCTCGATCGCCCGGGAGCCGCGCTGATCGAGAACGAGCGCGAGCGTGAAGACCTTCGAGATCGACTGGATCGACACTTCCGACTTTATGTCGCCCTTGGTGAAGACCCGGCCGTCCGTCGTAACGAGCGCCACGCCGAAGATTTTGGGATCGACCTTGGCGAGCGCCGGAATGTAATCCGCGTTCTTGCCGCCGGTGACGCCGCTCGCTTTGGCATAGGCCGCGTCGAGCGCCATTTTGATTTCGGCATCGCTCGATTGGGGCTCGGCGAGTGCCGCGCCGGACATCAACAGCAGCATCGCGCCGAGCGCGACCGTAAATGGGCGTTGCGTGAACATCGCAGGTCCCTTCGATTGAGGAATGCGCGGAGATGGATTCCGCTGCTATTCGGCAGCAACGCTTAGGCGCAGGCGGCCTGTCCCGCAATTGGACTTAAGCCCAAGCCGCGCCGCAGCCTTGGACGAAAGTCCAACAGACAGATCGCAACCCGCGGGGGGAAAATGCGCGCCATTGTCAGAGAGGATACGACCATGGCCCGACTGGATCTCGCGGCACATACGCGGCTGCGTTTGACGGCGTTCGCCGTCGCCGCCTTGGCCGCAATCGCGGCCCTCGCGATCGCCCGCGCCGACGATCAACTCGTGCAGTCCGCCACCGTGACGATTTCGCAGACCCGCGTAGGCTTCCTGGTCAGCGCCCACGCCGGCGGCGGCACGCTCCACTTCCACGGCAACGATTATCCGTTCTCGATCGGCGGACTGGGCATCGGCGGCATCGGGGTCACCAAGCTGGAAGCGACCGGCACGGTCTACAACATGAGAGATCGTTTGCAGTTTCCCGGCGTATACTCGCAGCTACGGAGAGGCATCACGATCGGAGACCAGGGCAATGGCAGACTCTGGCTCAAGAACGGCGACGGGGTCGTGATCAAATTGCAGGGCGCAAGCAAGGGCATCGGGCTTTCGTTGGGCGCGGACGCCGTGACCATCAATTACAAGCAGCGCTGACCGTGTCCCATGCCGTCGACCTCGCCCTCCGCTTCTGGGATGAGATGATCGCGCGGCCGGCAGGTCCTATGAAGTTTCGCTTCGTGCTGCAGCCGGTGATGGCATCGGCGCTGGCCATCCGCGACGGCCTGAAGGACGCGCGTCTCGAGCGCACACCTTACTTCTGGACAATCGTCCACGATCCGACGCGACGACGGAAAAGGCTTGTCGGAGGGATCAGGGCGGTCTCGCGCGTGCTCATCCTGGGCGTCGTGATGGACGTGATCTATCAATATGCCGTGCTCGGCGGGTTCCGCCCGCTCCAGACCGTCGTCATCGCGGTCTTTCTGGCCTTCGTGCCCTATATGATCGTGCGCGGGCCGGTCACACGCATCGAGCGCTACATTCTGCATCGCGGCCATCGCGAAGATCACCGTCATGGCTGAAGAGGCGATGAACAGCGGCGCGCGTTTCGACGTGACGCTGAGCGTCGGCAATCACTTTTCGTGGCTCAACACGCGCCTCGCCGTCGAGCGGACGTTCCTTGCCTGGATTCGCTCGAGCATTTCGCTGATCGGTTTCGGCTTCACGATCGTGCAGTTCTTTCAGCATCTGCAGACGATGGAACCCGCTGCCAACCGGTTGCGCCCGGGCGCACCGCGCGACCTGGGGCTCGCGCTCATCGCCGCCGGCCTCGGCTGTCTTGTCGTCGCGGCCATCCAATACCGCCGCGGCCTGCGTTATCTGTGGAGCCCGCAATTCCGCAGCATCGCCGGCATGGATACGACCGAACAGCGGACGCCCGCCCTGTTCGCGGCCGTCGTGCTGATGTTCATCGGCATCGCGGCGCTTGTGTCCGTCTTCGTGAAGTTTCCTTGAGCCGAGCATGCGCGCGCCGCTGGCCCTCGCCGCGCGTCTGATGATCGCGGCACTGTTGCCGCAAAGCGCGAACGCGCAGAGCGCTGCGTCGCCCGCGCCCGAACCGGATGACCCGACGCGGCCGACGACCTATTTCGATCTGCGCGATCTCTACCAGGACCGCACGACGACCAGGAAGAGCGACAAGGTGCAAACCATCTTTCGCGGCAACGGCACTGTCGGGATCAGCGAGGACTGGGAGTTCGGCTACCGGCTCGACCTGCCGCTGGTCGCGAGCAACGCGATCACAAGCACCGATCCCGGCGGCAATTACGAATACGGCGTCGGCCGCCCGCTTGTCTCGGCCTACCTCGCCAATATCGTCAGCGATCGCTGGGCCTATGCCTTCGGCGGCCAGGTCCACGGTCCGGCCGCTTCGGGCACCGAGTTCGGAAGCGGCAATTGGGATGTGCGCCCGCTCTTCGCCGTGCGCGCCATGCTGCCCGAAATCAGCGAGGGCAGCTTCTTCGTGCCCCTGTTCCGTTATGCGCAGACATTCGCCCAGAGCTATCCGAACAGCCGGCCCGCCAGCAATCTGCAGGTTTCACCGGAGCTCAAGATCGACCTGGCGGACGCCTGGTTCGTGACGCTCTTTCCCTCCCCCGACGTCCGCTGGAATTTCGGCGCCAGGGCGAGCGGCCAGACGGGCCGGCTGTTTTTGCCGTTCGACGTATCGGGCGGGCGAAGCTTCGGAAATCTGCTGACCTCGCTCGAAGTGAGCGTGCCGGTCGTGAAAGACTATCCGGTCTATCATCTGAAGATCGAAGCGCGCCTGTGCTGGGAGCTGTGAGGCAGCCGCGCGGAACGGTGCTTGACGCATGTTTTATATTTAGCTAAATATAAAACTATGGATAAGGTCTTCAAAGCGCTGTCCGACCCGACCAGGCGCCGGGTGCTCGAGTTGCTGCGGAAGCGACCGCTGACGGCAGGCGAACTCGCTGAGAACTTCAAAATCGCAAAGCCGACCTTGTCGGCGCATCTGGCGACATTAAAGGAAGCCGATCTGATCGAAGCCGAAAGGCAGAGCACCATCATCATCTACAGGCTGAAGCTGTCCGTGCTTGAGGATGCGCTGCTCGCTTTTGCCGACACGGTCGGCGTCGGCATCCCCCTCACGGGATTGACCAAAGCGGCAAAGGGGCAAAAACCATGATCGACCGCAAAGCGTCTCTCATTTCGTGTGCGCTGCTTGTCCTCATGTTGGCGGCGACGGCGTGGCGTCTCGCGCTTCTGCCCGATTGGACACATTTCCCTGCGTTCTTGCCGGATAAGACAGCCGTGATGCGAAGCTCCTTCTGGCTTCTCGTCGCACCGCTGTGCCTCGTATTCGTCGGGGGAACGCTGGCGCTGAACAAACAGCGCATCAAAGAATCGCCGGACGCCATCCATTCGTGGACGCGCTGGGGAAGTTCTCTGCTGATCATCTATGGCGTGATTTGCGCCGCGCTCCAGTTCTTCATCCTGGCGCGTTCGCTGGGACTGGCGCTGGCGATAAACCCCACGAATTTTGGACGCGCGGCGCTCGTGCTGCTGGCGTGCCTGATTGTCGTCTCGGCCAATTACATGCCGAAGCTACCCCTGCTTCAATCGCGCTTCACTATGCTCAATCTTGATCCGGCGCGGGGCGCACAATTCGTACGGTTCTCCGCCCGGATGCTCGTGCTGGCCGGTATTGCCATCATCGTCATCGCCGTGTTCGTGCCGCAGCCTTCCAAGGGCGTGCCGTGGATTTTTTCCATCAGCGCGGCTGTCGTCGTCGTGTCGTTCCTCCGCAGATGGCAGCTCAGCCGCGAGTATAGGGACGAGTGATCCGCGGCCGGTCCCCCGAGCCTTTACCGGTCCTCCTCGGTCCTGCCGGCTTCGAAGAGTATCTGCGCCGCATCGCTCTCAGATATGTGCATGGCGTGGAGACGGCTGCGAAGCAGTTGCCCTTCCTGAGAGAAGGGTGACAGTTCATTCCGGACACATGGGTAACACAATCGGGCTTTTGCGGGGGAACGCAAAATGCCCTGGAAGGTGTCTAAGCCCATGGATGAGCGCCTCAAATTCATTGCCCGGTTGCTGGATGGCGAACCGATGGCGAGCCTCTGCCGCGAGTTCGGCATCTCGCGCAAGACCGGGTACAAGATTCAATGCCGGTACAACGATAGCGGCCTTGAGGCGCTGACGGACCGTTCGCGCCGACCCTATCGCCAAGCCAACCAGCTTCCGATGCAGATCGAGAAGTTGATCGTGAACCTCAGGCAGGACAAGCCGAGCTGGGGGGCGCCGAAGATCCGCGAGCGGCTGAGACGGCTTTATCCCGATGTCCATCTGCCCGCGATCAGCACGGTCCATGCCGTGCTCGATCGCCATGGCTTGGTCAAACGCCGCCGCAGACGCAAACGCGAGTTGCGCGAGGGTACGCCGCTGTCCCAAGCCCATGAGCCAAACCATCTGTGGTGCGCCGACTACAAGGGCGAGTTCATGCTGGCCGACAAACGCTATTGCTATCCGCTCACCGTGACGGATTTCGCCAGCCGCTATCTCATCGCCTGCGAGGCGCTTTCCACCACCAAAGAAGCCTATGCTTTCACGGTGTTCGAACGGGTTTTCAAAGAGTTCGGTCTGCCGACGGCCATTCGCACCGACAATGGCGTGCCCTTCGCCAGCCCCAATGCCCTGTTCAATCTTTCCAGGCTTTCCGTCTGGTGGCTCAGGCTCGGTATCGAGATCGAACGCATCAAACCAGGCTGCCCGCAACAGAACGGACGCCACGAACGCATGCATCTGACACTCAAGCTGGAGACCACCAAACCGGCCGGCCGGAACTTCCTTCAGCAGCAAGCCAGGTTCGACGACTTCATCGACAGCTACAACAACGAGCGGCCGCACCAGGCTATCGCCATGCGATGCCCGGCCGAACTCTACCGTTCGTCAACCCGGCCCTATCGGGGCCTGCCGGAGCTCGACTATCCGCTGCACGATAAGACCGTCGTCGTCACCACCTGCGGCCGCGTCTGCTTCAAACAGCGAAAAATCAATCTCAGCACCGTCTTCGCCGGACAGGCCGTCGGCATCAAACAGACCGACGACCACATCTGGCTCGTCAGCTTCATGCATTACGATCTGGGATACTTCGATGACGAGACCTGCAGACTCGAACCCCTGCAAAACCCTTTCGGGCCAAAAGTGTTACCTATGTCTCCGGGATAACCTGTAACCCATGTGTCCGGAACGGACC
>DATJRP010000003.1:0-48270 GCA_035504555.1 Rhizomicrobium sp.
CGTGAACGGCAGCGAGACGCTGACGCTGACCGGCAACAACACTTACACCGGTATGACCACGATCGCTTCCGGCGCCACGCTGCAGATCGGCAGCGGCGGCGCGACGGGTTCGATCTCGGACAGCAGCGCCATCGTCGACAACGGCACGCTGACCATCGACACGAACGGCACGACGCTTTTGACCGGTGCGATCTCGGGTACCAACGGCCAACTCATGCAGGTCGGTTCCGGCACGACCATCCTCGCCGGCAACAACACCTACGGCGGCACGACGACCGTCGCCTCCGGCACGCTGCAGATCGGCAATGGCGGAGCGACCGGCTCACTCACGAGCAACATCGCCAACGCCGGTACCGTCGTGTTCGACACGAGCGGCACCTCAACCTATGCCAACGTGATCTCCGGCGCGGGCACGGTCACGATCGCCAATACGGCCACCGGAACAACGATCTTCACCGGCAACAACACCTACACGGGCACGACCACGATCGCGAGCGGCACGCTTCAGATCGGCAACAACACCGGAACAGGCGCGGTCGCGGGCAACATCACGAACAATGCCAGCCTCGTGTTCGAGAATGGCGGGACGCCCCCTTACGGCGGCACGATCTCGGGCACCGGCACGGTCACGATCGTCGATGCGGCCGGCGGCACGACGACCCTGACGGGCAACAACACCTATACCGGCACGACCACCATCACGAGCGGCACGCTGCAGATCGGCAACGGAGGCTCGACGGGTGCTATCGCCGGCAACGTCACCGACAATTCGAACATCACGTTCGACCGCGCCGACAGCAACGGCATCTACGCGGGCGCGATCACCGGCACGGGATCGCTCACGCAGGCAGGCACGGGCACGACGGTACTGACCGGCGCCAACAGTTATAGCGGCGGCACGACGATCGCGAACGGCACGCTGCAATTGGGCAACGCGTCGGCGGCCGGGTCGATCACGGGCAACGTCACCGACAACGGCACGCTCGAATTCGACCGGTCGAATTCCTACACCTACGGCGGAGTGATCTCCGGCACCGGCGGTGTGACACAGGCCGGCAGCGGCCAGACGACGCTGACTGCGACCGAAGCGTATAGCGGTCCGACAGTCGTCAGCGACGGCACGCTGCTCGTGAACGGCTCGATCACCTCGTCGAGCGGCACGACGGTCGGGTCCGGCGGCACCCTCGGCGGCACAGGCACGGTCGGCAAATTGACGGTCAACAACAACGGCACGGTAACGACCGGTTCCGGCGGCATCGGCACGCTGACCGTCAACGGCAACTTCGTCCTGGGTGCGGGTGCGACCTACGCGGCGCAAGTTTCGCCGACGCAGAGCGATCTCCTCAACGTCAACGGCACGGCGACGCTGCAAGGCGCGCTGACCGTGACGCCGACGGGTACGGGCTTCACTGCGACGCCCATTACAATCCTCCAGGCGTCAGGCGGCCTTTCCGGTCAATTCTCGAACGTCACCATCTTCGGTGGGCCGAGCCAGATTCCGATCGTGAGCTACACCGCGGACGATGTCCTTCTGACGTTCACACCGTCGGTGTCGTCAGTTTTGCCGGCATCGTCGGCCAACACCAATCAGAGCCGTGTCGCCGATGCCATCGATTTCGCGCTCGAACACGACGACGCGTTGGCCTTCGCGACGGACAACCTCACGAGCGAATCCGGCGCGGCGCTGACGCAAACGCTGTCCGAGCTTTCCGGCGAAGCGGCTGTCGGGTTCCAGAACGTCGCCGTGTCCTCGTCCGCAAGCTTCATGTCGACGCTCTTCGATCCCTCGGTCGGCGGACGCGGCGGCCTTGGTGCGGGCATCGAGGGCATCTCCGACAATCATGCGATGCAGCAGGTCGCCTTCAACGGCCCCAATTCCGACATGCCCTATCAGCACCCGTCGCTGCGCGCGGTCACGATCTGGACGGACTTCTACGGCTTCGAAAACACGACCGACGCGGATGAGAGCCTCGGCACGCACCGCACGACCGCAACACAATTCGGCGGCACGGTCGGCCTCGACTACCGGCCGAAGCATGGCGACGGCGCCATCGGCATTGCCTTCGGCATGACGGGCAACAGCTGGGATCTTTCCGACCAGCTCGGCAAGGGCGAGGCGACGGCCTACCAGGTCGGCACCTATTACTCGCGGCGTTTCTTCGACACCTATCTCACCGCGGGCCTGTCTTACGCGCGCTACTCGACCACCACGGATCGTACCGTCAATCTCAGCGGTGCGAACCTCTACCACGCAGACTTCGTGTCCAACAGCGTGGCAGCGCGGGCGGAGGCGGGTCACGTCTTCCACACCGATATCGGTCTCGTCACGCCTTACGCGAACTTCCAGGGCGACGACATCGGCGTGCCGCATTATTCCGAAGACACACAGTCGGGATCGCCGTCTTACGCCCTGACCTACACCGGCAAGCAGCACTACGACTACACGAGCGAGGCCGGCGTGGGCTGGAACGCGCTCATCGATCGCCTGACGGACATCCATGCGCGCGCGGGCTGGCTGCATGACTACGCCGGCGGCCTGAACGACACGGCCACCTTCTCGGCTTTCAACGGCGCGAGCTTCCTCGTCGACGGGGCGTCGCCGCCGAAGAATGCGGCGCATGTCCTGCTCGGGCTCTCGCATGACGAAAGCAATGTCGTCCTCGCACTGAACGGCGAGGCGGCTATTGCCGGCAACTCAACGAGCTACGGCGGAACGGCGTCGATCTCGTACCGCTGGTAACCACGAACACGCGGGGCCAACCCGCGAGGACAGACAACACAGAATCGCCAACGGAGTTGGCGTGGTGGAGGGGTAGATGAATAGGCATCAGGTCGCGCGGAGAGACGCGGAGTCGTGGAAGAAATCCCGACCACGAATGGATGCCCATGTGCTTGCAAAGCGACGCGCGCGGCTCAGGCCGCTTGCCTTCGGATTGGCAGTCCTGATGGTGACGACGTCACCATTGCCGGCCTTCGCCGTCAGCGGAACCCTGACAAATCCAGCCGGTACGCCCAGCAGCACGCTCTATAACCTCAACACGAACACGCAGAATCTCACGCAAGTCGGCCAGGGCGGCTGCTCCAACGAGTACACCTACGCGATCAACACGGCCAACACGACGGGCGTGGGGCTGAACGGCATTGGCGTCGCCGGAACAACCGCCGCGCTGGTCGCGCAGCAGTTGGAATCCGACGCGCAGTCCGCGGAATTCGGCACCATGGGCCTCGGCTTCGACCTGGCCGCTATTGGCCTGGGTGAAGCCGCCGTAGGCGTTGCCACACCTCTCGATGCCGCTCCGGCGGCCCCGGGCCTCACCGATGCAGCCGTAAACCTGGGCGGCGTATCGGGAACGGCCGCAGAGACTCTGGCCGCGACGGATGCAACAGCCTCGGCCGGAGAGATCGCAGGCGATATCGCCTCAGGTTCGTCGATCCTCGGTGCCGCGGATCAGGCCTATGCAATTGCCCTGACCGATTATTCGCAAGGCGGATCCGGCGACGCCGGTCTTCCGAATTGCTCCAACGAGTTCACCGGAACGATCTCCGCGGACGCCAACATCAACGCCACCCAAGGCATTTCCGCCGACAACGGCGCGATCTCGCTCGGCGACACCAACGGCACGACCTATCAGCCGGGTATTTCGCTGGGCGGCGGTGCCCTGGCGGGTGCCGGCAGCGGAGTCGAAGCCTTCACGGGCGATCCGAACTCCATCGCGATCGGCAACGGTGCAAGCGCTGACGCCGGGGGTACGGCAACCCAAGGCGGGAACGATGTCGCGATCGGAACCGGTGCCACGGCAGGCACGACAGGCGCCTCCGCAACACCGGACTCCAATTCGACGGCCATCGGCGCGAACTCGGATGCCACAACGGGCGGTACGGCCGTCGGCGAAGGATCAACGGCGTCCAATGAAGGGGAAGCCATCGGCTTTGGCGCCGAGGCGACGGGAGTGAGCTACAGCATTGCCGTCGGCACACAATCCATGTCGACGGGCGACGAATCCATCGCCATTGGCTATTCCAGCCTTTCGAGCGGCAGCGGGTCGATCGCGATTGGCCCGAATAGCGCGGCGACGCAAGCCGGCGCACTCGCCATCGGCGACGGCGCAATGGCCACAGGCGTGAATTCGACGGCTCTCGGCTTCGATGCCGTGGCGTCGAACACCAATACGACAGCAACGGGCAGCGGCGCCGCAGCGAGCGGGCTCAACAGTAGCGCTTATGGGTACATGGCGACGGCGAGCGGGGATCACAGCACCGCGGTCGGTGAATCCGCCACGGCGAGCGGCACCGGCAGTTCCGCTTACGGCCTGGATTCGCAGGCGAGCGGAACGGCGAGCACCGCGACCGGCGAAGGAGCGACAGCATCGGGCGATTTCTCGATCGCCGCCGGCTATCTCGCGGGCGCAAGCGGAACCGGTGCGACCGCGACCGGCGTGATGAGTTCGGCTGGCGGCACGGCCAGCACGGCCACCGGCAGCAACGCCAGTGCCGTCGGCGACTTCAGCATTGCGTCGGGTTTTGCAGCGGTTTCGGGCGGCGCCGGCAGTGCGGCTTACGGCGCCGGCGCCCTCGCGGGTGGCGATGCTTCTACGGCCGTCGGCATGGACAGCTCCGCGACCGGCACGGCATCCGTGGCGGTCGGCGACGGGGCGACAGCCACCAAAAGTGGCGCGATCGCCGTGGGCCTGAATGCCAGCTCGACGGGCGTCAATGCGATCGCCATCGGCCAGGGCGCGTCGGCGACCGGCTCCGTCGCGGTCGGCTCCAATGCTTCGGCGGCCAATGGTGGCGCAGCCTTTGGCGATAACGCATCGGCAACGGGGGCGAACTTCACCACGGCGGTGGGACCGTCCTCGACCGCGGTCGGAAATGGCTCCTTCGCGGGCGCCTTCGGAGCCACCGCAACCGGAACGGGTTCGGTTGCTGTCGGCGAGAGTTCGACGGCGTCGGGAGCGTATGGCGTCGCGGTCGGCAAAAACGCGCTTGCTTCTGGCGGCAATTCGACGGCTCTTGGCTTGAATGCGGCGGCGACGGCGCTGAACTGCGTGGCCCTCGGCGCAAACTCTGTCTGCTCCGAACCGGGTACGGTCTCGGTCGGCACGGATGCGCCGGGCGGGCAGCGACGAATAACGAACGTGGCAGCGGGCACCGAGGAATATGACGCGGTGAATTACGGTCAGTTCTCCGGCGCAATCGCTGCAACCGCCGCGGCGCCATCCATCGTCACCCCGTCAGCGCCGGGCAAGACCGCCTTCTCGGCCAATACGGCCTATTACGAAGGCACGATGGGCGTCGGCGTCGGCATTGCGCATCGGCTGAACATCATGCCGGCGGCCACAGTCAACGCGACGGTCTCGGAGGCGGACGGCAATCAGTGGGTGGCGCGCGCCGGCTTCTCGTTCGAGTTCTAGGCAGGGAGAAAGGGCGAAGACGTTCGATTCCGAGCCGATTCCGCCTCGCAGCAAATCGCGATAGAACGGCGTCGCGATTCCGTTGCGCGGGGAACCGATGGCTGGCTTTTTGCGGAGCATCTTCACGTCGTCCTGGACCCCTTGGGTGCTGACGTGGCTTCTCGTCGTCGCCCTCTATCTCGCCATCACGGGCCGTTTTTCTCCGAGCGACGAACTCGCTTACGCCTCCGCATCCGCAAGGCTTTCGGCGGCCGATCGTTCACAACCGCTCCACATGCGCCTGGAAGCCCAGTTTCCCGGTCCTTTGAAAGACACGACCATCGAGCGCTGGCGCGATCCGGTCGACGGCTCCATCTGCTACATTTATCTGCCGATCGCGGTTGCGCATGGGGAGGGCCCCAACGGCCTCGTGCAATATGGCGCGGCCAATATCGGCTCCATCAGCTGCTTTGCCGGCCGTGCGCAGCCCCTGCCCTAGCGTTGCGACGTTCCGGCTTTTGACCTAAATTTCGATGCTTCTTGTACAGGGGCTCGAATGCACAGGACCGTTGCACTGGCGTTATGCCTCGTTGCTTTGCCGGCTACGGCCTTCGCGGTTGGCAGCGGCATGGGCATGTACGGCACCGCGAGCTTTGGCGGCGGCGGCGGCGGCAATTCGTCCACCATCAATGCCCAGGAAGAATATGCTCAGGCGACGCGCCTGATGGACAAACAGGACTACGAAGACGCCATTCGCCATCTTCTTCGCGTCAACAGCGTCGAACAGGGCAATGCCGAGATCCTCAACGATCTCGGTTACGCGACGCGTATGACGGGCGATTACGATACCTCGCTCGATTACCTGCAGCGCGCGATCGTGCGCAATCCGGATCTCAAAATCGCCTACGCCAATCTCGGAATGCTCTATCTCTCGATGCACAAGCCAGACGAAGCGCACCAACAGCTCGACGCGCTAAAACGGCTGTGTCCACGCGGATGCGAAGAGCAGGACAATCTCAGTCAGTCGATTGCAGCCTACGACGCCGCGGCCAAAACGCCCGCTGGCAGTACGGGCACGGCATCGCCGAAATAGACGGCTTATTCGTCCGCGCCGGGATGGGGTGTCGGCGCACTGTTGCTCTCAAGCACCGGCCCAGGGGTCTGGCGGCCTGATCCGAAGCCGCGTCGCTTGCGTAATTCTTTCCCAGAGGTTGAAATCGGGCGACTTCGAGCGCCGAAGGACATGACTCTCGTACCCACCGCACTGGTCCGCGACCACTGGTTTCGCACGCTTTCCGACATGTCGTGCGGCGTGCTCGAATTCGTGGGCCCCGACGGCAACACGTTCACGCAGACGGGCCGGCTGCCCGGGCCGTCGGTGCGATTCCAGATTCACGACTGGTCGGTGCTGCAGCGCGCCGCGGCGCGCGGCGATATCGGGCTGGGCGAAGACTATATCGCAGGCGGATGGGATACCGATGACATCGAAGCGCTGATCACCTATTTCCTGCTCAATTTCGATCAGCTCGACGATTATGCGAACGGGAATTTCCTCAACCGGCTCATGTTCGTATTGCTGAACACGATGGTCCGCCGCAATAGCCTGAGCGGCAGCAGGCGCAACATCGAATCGCATTACGACGTCGGCAACGACTTCTATTCGCTTTGGCTCGACGAGACCATGAGCTATTCGTCGG
This sequence comes from Rhizomicrobium sp., assembly GCA_035504555.1. Classification (GTDB taxonomy): domain Bacteria; phylum Pseudomonadota; class Alphaproteobacteria; order Micropepsales; family Micropepsaceae; genus Rhizomicrobium. The sequence continues at coordinate 7,091 of DATJRP010000003.1, forward strand.
CGCTTTATGGTTCGGAGCCCGGAACGCTGGCCGACGCGCAGCGCAACAAGTACGCGCGCATTCTTTCGAAGCTCGAGAAGACCGACGGCGACATTCTCGAGATCGGCTGCGGCTGGGGCGGTTTCGCCGAAGAAGCCGCGAACGACGGGCGCCACGTCACGGGGATCACGATATCGCCGGCCCAGCACGCGTTTGCGAGCAATCGCTTGTCAAATCGCGCGGAGATCCGTCTCGAGGATTACCGCAAGATCGGCGGACGGTTCGATTCCATCGTCTCCATCGAGATGTTCGAGGCGGTGGGCGAGCGCTATTGGCCGCAATACTTCCACGTGCTCGGAGAAAGGCTGAAGTCCGGCGGTCGCGCCGTCATCCAGACGATCCTCATACGCGACGAGTTGTTCAGCTCCTACCGCCGCCGCAGCGATTTCATCCGCCACTACGTGTTTCCCGGCGGCATGCTGCCGTCGCTCGCGCGCTTCAGGGAAGAAGCCGCCGACGCGGGCCTTAAAGTCGTAGATGTGTTTTCCTTCGGCCAGCATTACGCGCAGACGCTGCGCGATTGGTCGTCGCGCATGCGCGAGCGCGAGAAGGACATCCTGGCGCTCGGCCGCACGCAGCAATTTCTGCGCAATTGGCAATTCTATCTCGGCATGTGCGCGGCGGCGTTTGCGGTCGGCCGCACCGACGTGGCGCAGATCGAACTCGTCAGCGCTTGATTCGGTTTATCGCGAAACGAGCGCGTCCGGCGGCTCGGGCTTGCGGTAGTTCCGAACGCCCTTCAGGAACAGTTTTACGGCCTGGTAGTGGATGAGCGCCACGACCTTGATCGTTTGCAGCGGATAGCCCAGTGCTGTCTTCAAAAGTCCCGCGGCGGTGATGTCCCGCGGACGGCCGCTCATCGATGTTGCCAGGATCACGCCTTCCTCGTCGAGCAAATCGATCTGCACGGCAATGCGCTCCGCATCGTAATCGAAGCGGAAGCGGTACGATCCTTTGACTTCCATGAATGGCGAGACATGGAAAATCTTGCGCACGATGAGGCGCGCCGCCTTGGTGATCGGCTCGTGCGTTTCGTGAAAGCAGAGATAGCAATGCCGCTCGCCGAAGGTGTTGTTCACCTCGGCCAGCACCGCGCGCAATTGCCTGCCGCGATCGAAGCAGAACCAGAAGCTGACCGGATTGAACGCATAACCCAGAAGCTTAGGCAGCGTGAGCAGAACGATCTCGCCGTCCGCCTCCGAAAGCCCTTGTTCGCCAAGGATGCCGGCAATCCATTGCGCCGGCGGCGTTGCGCCGTCGCCATAATCCGTGCTGCGCAGGCTGAAGAGATTGAGCCGGTCGATCGAAAAGAAGACCCAGCGCGTCCCTTTGGTCCATTCGCGCACGGGAATCGCAAAATAGCAGAGCTTATAGTGGAAGGCGTTCCGCCTGGGCCTGGTGCGCGCGTGGGCGACGAGGGTGGGAATGCGCTGCACGGCTATTCCGAGCCGCGCAAGGCGAGCGCCACTTCCGCTGCAATGGGCCGGCGCGTTTCCTGCGCTGCGCCGACTGACGCCGGCCTCGGCAGAGGCCGGATCGCATGCAATGGCTTGCCAGTCGCCGCGTTCAGGCCGTTGGCGGCGACGAGCGCGCTCACATGCCCGTCTTCGTGAAAGCCGTAGCCCAGATAGGCGCCGCAGAACCAGACATTGCGCCTGCCCTGCAGGGCCTGAACGCGCGGCTGCGCGGCAACGGCCGCCTGATCGAAAACGGGATGGGTGAAGACGTGCTCGTCGAAGACGTGCTCGTCGGGCACGCGGCGTTCGGGATTGAGCGTCACGAAGACGGGATAATCCCGGTCGATGTTCTGCAGCCGGTTCATCCAGTAGCTCATGGTGATTGCCGCGTCGTCGCCGTTGCCGTCGGAATGATAGACCCAGCTGGCCCAGCAATGTTTCCGTCTGGGCATGAATTGCGGGTCCTTGTGCAGAATGGCGCGATTGCGCTGATAGCCGAAAGCGCCCAGCGCCGCGCGCTCTTCGCCGTCCGCGTCGGAGAGAAGTCTGAGCGATTCATCGGCATGCGACGCGAGCACGACGTGATCGTAGGTCTCGGCATTACCGTGGACGTCGCGGACGACGACACCTTTCTCCGTGCGCGCGACTTCCGCCGCGCCGCAACCGGTGCGGATGCGGCTTGCGTAGGACGCCGTGATCCTGTCGACGTAATTCTGCGAGCCACCGCTGACCGTGTACCATTGCGGCTGGCCGCTTGCGGACAGAAGTCCGTGATTGGCGAAGAAGCGCACGAAGGTCGTGGCCGGAAAGGCCATCATCTGCCGCGGCGGACAGCTCCAGATCGCGCCCGCCATGGGCAGCAGATAGTACCAGCGGAACCAGTCGCCGAGGCCCATGCGCACAAGAAGTTCGCCCAGGCTGATGTCCGGATTGCGCTCGACCATGTCGACCGCGCCAGCATTGAAGCGGAGGACCTGGCCGAAAAGGCGGTAGAACGCCGGCCGGAAGAAGTTGCGCCGCTGCGCGAAGATGGCGTTGGCGCTCTCCGCGCCCCATTCGAGCCATCCGTCACGCACCGTCAACGCGAAACTCATGTTGCTCTTTTCAACCGCGATGCCGAGCCGGCCGAAAAGGGCCGTCAGGTTCGGGTAGTTCCGTTCGTTGTAGACGATGAACCCCGTGTCGACGGGGATCTGCCGGTCGCCGTGGGTGACGACGCGGGTGCGCGTATGGCCGCCGACGCGCAGGTCCTTTTCGTAGACCGTGATGTCGTGGTGCGGACTGAGCTGATACGCAGCCGTGAGGCCGGCTATCCCGGTTCCTATAATCGCGACTTTTGCCATGGCGGTGGTACGGGGGCGGGCGCTCGCCGGATCATGCTAACCACGGGGCGCGCGTGGCGCAAAGGCCGCAGCCCGTCTAGTATCGGGGCATGCGGGCTATCCTCATGATCCAAGCGCAAAGGGCTGGCGTAATCCCGCGAGCCCATGATGACCCTCACTCTCAAACGCGCGCGAGATTTGCGGCCTCTGTCGCAGCCGGGACATTTCCCGCGGTGGGCGCGTGTTGAGCGAGCCGCCATGAGCCTGCGCGAAGCGCCCGGCGAGGCGGAAAACTGGAGCGGCTGCATTGTCGCCATCGCCCGCTCCCAGGATCGGGCGCGGTTCTCCGAGCTCTTCCTTTTTTTTGCGCCGCGGCTGAAGGCCTTCTTCATTCGTCTGGGCGTGCCATCCGGAGCTGCCGAGGATCTCGCGCAGGAAGTGATGTTCACGGTGTGGCGCAAGGCGGATTATTTCGATCCCGAGCGGGCGTCGGCTGCGACGTGGATATTTACTATCGCCCGCAATCTCAGGATCGACCTCAAACGCCGCGAACAGAAGCCCACGCTGTCGGAAGACGATCTCGACTATCTCGCCGAACCCGATCCCGGTGAGCAGACGATGGCGATCGAACGCGAACAGCGCGTGCGCGCGGCGATGCAGGAACTGCCTGGCGAACAGGCCGAAGTGATCCGCCTTTCATTCTTCGAAGACCGCCCGCATGCGGAAATCGCACGTAGTCTCGATATTCCGCTGGGCACGGTGAAATCGCGCATTCGTCTCGCCATGAACAGGCTGCGCACGCTCGTGGGAGAGCTTGAATGATCCGCCATCATCCTTCGGGCGATCTGCTTGCATCTTACGCGGCCGGCGGTCTGAAAGCGGGTGCGGCGCTTGTCGTGAGTTCTCACGTCGAAATCTGCGCGGATTGCAGCGACGAAATCTCGCTATTGAACGGCCTGGGCGGATTGCTGCTCGCAAAACTGGAGCCAGCGACGCTGAGCCAAGGCGCGCTGGAACGCGCCTTGAAAAGGCTCGGCGACGAGCGCGCGCTGGAACGCACACGCGCACTGCAGCCGCGTTTCCTAAACGGCTTTGCGATTCCCAAGCGCCTGCGATCGCAGGAGATCGGCGCCCGCCTCTGGCTTGCCCCCGGCATCTGGTTCGCTCCGGTCCAGGTGGAACGCGGCACGGACACCTGCACCTATCTCGTCTACGGCGCGAAGAGCAGGACGTTGCCTCGCCACACCCACGTCGGCCGCGAGCTCACCGTCGTGTTGAAAGGCGCCTATTCCGACGATCTCGGCCAATTTGCGATGGGCGATTTCGCTGAAGCCGACGACACAATTTCCCACGCACAGACCGTCAGCCCGGACGGGGAATGCCTCTGCCTCATCAGTTCCGACGGACCGATGAAGCCCGAAGCGTTCTCCGCGCGCCTCGTGCAAAGCTTCGCAGGCCATCGCTATTGAACGCCGCCGTGCTGAGCATCGTGGTCCGCTATGTCGTCGCCCTGGTCGTCCTGGTCGTCGGCGACATTGTCTGGCTCGGCTATTTCGCCCACGCGGTTTTCCAGCCGACGCTGAAGCCCATTCTGCGGGCGGAGATCGACTGGCGCGCGGCGATCCTTTTCTATCTCCTCTACGCCGTCGGCATAACGGTTTTCGCGGTCGCGCCCGCGCTCGCCAATCGCTCCGCATGGCTCGCGCTTGTCTATGGCCTGCTGTTCGGCTTTCTCGCCTATATGACCTACGACGCGACCAACTACGCCACGATCAGCGCCTGGACGATCAAGCTCGCCGTCTTGGATGTCGCCTGGGGGACGTTCATCAGCGGCGTAGCAGGGCTCGTCAGCTACGGCGTAACACGCGCGGTCGCGGACCGATAGGCTTTTCTCAGCCCGCCGCCATCTGATGCTCCGGCCCCTGAACCTCTACCGCCTTGCGCGGCAGGTGCACGATCACGGTCGTCCCCCGGTTGGGCTCGCTGCGGACGACGAGCGTGCCGCCATGCGATTCCACGAAGGCTTTCGCAAGCGGCAAGCCGATGCCGCTTCCTTCGTAGCGACGCTCCAGCCGGGAATCCACCTGCGCGAAGGGCGTAAGCGCCGTCTGGATGTCCGCCTGAGTCATGCCGATGCCGCTGTCCGAGACCTCGATCTCAACGGCTTCAGCGTCCTCTCGCGCGAAGAGGCCGACGGTGCCGCCCGCATCGGTGAACTTTACGGCGTTCGAAAGCAGGTTGTGCACGATCTGGCGCAACTTGGCTTCGTCGGCGTCGATCGTCACGGGGCCTGCGCCCAGTTCCGCCGTGAAGGAAATGCTTGCGGCTTCGCAACGCGCGCGAATCTCCTTCGCGCTCTCGGCAAGCAACGCCGCGAGATCGAGCGGACGCTTGTGAATTTCGATGTTACCGGATTCGCTGCGGGCCAGGTCGAGAACGTTGTTGATGACTTCGAGCAGATGACGGCCGCTCTTTAGGATGTCGCCGGAATATTCGACGTAACGCTTGTCGCCGAGCGCTCCGAAAAGCTCGTCGGACAGAATCTCCGAGAACCCGATGACGGCGTTGAGCGGCGTCCGGAGCTCGTGACTCATGTTGGCGAGGAAGCGCGATTTGGCGGCGCTGGCCGCTTCGGCCTGCTGCTTGGCGGCGCGGTAATGCTCCTCGCGCGTCTTGATCTCGGTGAAGTCGCTGAGGAACACGATGGTGCCGCCTTCGCGCGCCGCGTTCGCGACGATGCGCAGCCAGCGGCCGTCCGGCAATTGGCGTTCGGCGGCCTTCGGCGCCCCGTTGCCCTTGACCAGAAGCCTGTCGGCCAGCGCGCCGATCATGTCGTTCGTCACGCGGCATCGCGATTCGATCAAATCGAGGACGTTCGCGATCGGCTGGCCCGGGACGATGTTCGTCGCGATATCCGGAAACAGGCGCGCAAGCTCGCTGTTGGCGACGGCGATGTTGCCATGATCGTCGGTCAGGATGACGCCTTCGCCCGAATTCTCGACCGCGTCCAGGAGACGGACTTCGGCCGACTGCGTACGGGCCTTTTCGCGCGCCATCTGCTCGGCAATGCTCTCCTGCATGACCTGCATCGAATAAAGAAGCGCCCCCGTCTCGTCCTGGCCGCCGGACGGGATCTCCGTCTCGAATTTTCCCTCTGCAATGCGGTCTGCGACGAGCGCCGCGGCGAAGAGCGGACGCACGATACGGCGCGCCAGGAAGATGGTGATCGAAGCGGCCAGGAGAAGCGCAAACAGCGTGATGCCGATGACGGCGTCTTCAAAGCCTCCGATATGGGTGATCGCTTCGCGCCGGCTGATGAAACCATGGTCGGCATTGAACTCGATCAGGAGATCGAACTGGTTTAGGATGTTCCGATCGAGCGCCGCAAGGTCGGGGGTCAGGCCTTTGCTGATGGCGGCATGGCGCGTCGACTGCCACATCTTCACGAGCGCGCGGATCTTGTGGATTACGTTGCGTTCGTCGTTGGCCGTCGCGCGTTCATCGGCCACGTCGAGATCGTCGGACAGCGTCGAGGCGGTACCGTCGATATCCTTGTCGAGCTTCGCGCTTTGCACGAGCGTCGATGTCTCCGCCCTCAGCGCATCGTTCTCCATCTGCAGGAAGTCGACGCTGGCGGCACGCGCGAAGTTGATCGCCATCATCGGATGATCGTAGGTGTTGGCGACGATCTCGCCCGACGCGCGCAGCATCCAATAGCCATACGCGCCCACTCCCGCGATGATGAGGCTCATCGCCAGGAAGGCGCCGAAGATCTTGGTGCCGATGGAATGTCTGAGCGCGTAACTGCGCATGCGCGTCTCCGGCAAGGCCGCGAATCCTGCATGAAGACGGTTTATGGGGGCTTAAGCCTTCTTTACTTCACGTGGATGGTGAGAAGCATCTTGGGGTGAATGTGGCAGCGCACGGGAAAATCGCCGCTTTTTGGGAAAGGAATGGTTATGACTTGCCCGGGCGGTTGTTCCGCGGAGTCATAATCGATCTGGTCGGAATCGACGTAAATTTGGTGGATGAATTCGTCCTGGTTGCTGAAGGCGAGCGAGTCGCCCGCCGCGATCGTGATCTCGTTCGGTTTGAAGCTGCGGTCGATCTGCACGATCGTGTGCGTTTCCGCCGAAGCGCCGCGCGAAGCGGCAGCCGCCAGGATAAGGCCTGCTGCCGCACCGCGCAGTTTCATCAGCGTGTGACCACGTCGCGATGCATCGGCGCAAGGCGCGCCAGAAGACGGTTCTGCGTCGGGAAAGGAATGCCGGCTTCGTCCATGCCCTTTTGCAGATCTTCGACCAGCGCGTTGAAGTCGTGGTCGGTCAGATGGAGACCTTTGTGTGCGTCATGCATCGAGCGGCCTTTGTAGATGCACGGTCCGCCCGCGACGACGCAGAGCTGGTCCGTCAGGAGCCCCTTGAAGCGGTCGATATTGGTGTTGTCGAAGATCGCCTTGATGCGGTCGTCGGCGAGGAAGTTCGCCGTCGCATCGTCAACGATATTGGCAATGCCGGGACGCTCACCCAAATCATGATAGAGCGCGTCCGCGGCCTTGACGCTGGTGGAGAGCGCCGCGATGGCGATGAACGCAAAAACGATGGACTGTCCCGCTTTCATGTGCCCCTCACAAAGCCGCTTGCGCGGAAAGATATAGACCGCTCTGGTGATTGGCGATGACCACGTTGCCGAGATCGACGTAAGCGACCGTCAGCGACAGGTTCTTGCAGAGGAAGTAGGCCGCGAAGATGTCCCACGCGTCGTCTTCCTGCGCGATGGCGAGATTGCTCGGTTTGGTGCGGTATTCCGCACCCACCGCGAATTTGCGGCTGAAAAGATAGGCCGCGGAACCCTCGAGTTCCGGCGAATAGCCCGAATTTCCGTCGCCGCCGAAGCCCAGAAGGCCGAACTGGTTGGCGCGCGTGGCACGCACCGTCGTGTCGACGAGAAGGCTGTCTTCCAGGAAGACCTTGGTGGCAGCGACGTAATAGTCGACGCCGTCGGCCGATTTGGCGCCGACCAGACGGTCGACCAGACCCTGATCGTTCTGTTTGTACTGCACGCCCGCCGCGATCTGCGGCAGCCACGAATCCTGTTCGTAGATGGCGTCGCCGATCAGCTTCACCTTGGCGCCGTAGATGTCCTGGTCGAACGCAAAGCCGTGGCCAAGCCCGAGCTCCGCGCCGATTTCTTCCGTGTCGAAATGCTGGCGTGCATAGGACAGCTCGACGCGATCCCACAATCCGGCCGCAACGCCCCACGTGGTAAGCGAGTATGCGGGAAAGTTCAGATAGGTGATGTGCGCATCGACGCCGAAACCGTCATGCGTGCCATAGCCGGTGATGAGCGCCCAGGTGGCCAGCCCGCCGCCGCCCGCGCCTTCGATATTGCTGACGCCGCCCGTAGCGAGAAGCTTGCCCTCGTCGAACATGGATGTCGCCTGATCGATCATGGAAGGAGAAGCATCGTCGGCCAAAGCAGCCGACCATCCGGCCTGCGCCAGAAGGCTCGCAGCCGCCAACAGACACATGCGATTCATGAGCAACGCCCGCCCAAAAAGGCCCGCGCTACTCATAGTTGAGGAAGGTAAACTTTTCGAAAAAAGCCGTCTAAACGACTTTTGCGAAACCTCTCAGAGCGTGCGCATGAAGAAGAGACGGGGCCGGCCGAGCGACTCTGCGCGCTTGAACAGCGTAAAGCCGCATTTCTCGGCCACACGGTTTGAAGCGATGTTGTCGGGGGCCGTGACGGCGATCACGCGCACAGGCCCAAATGCGTCCCTGCCCCAACCGAGCGCCACCTTAAGCGCTTCCGTTGCGTAGCCTTTGCCGGAGGCGGCGCGGTCGAACATCCAGCCAAGTTCGGGAAGACCATCCAGGCCCGGGGCGCGCTCCCGCTTGCGCTCATTGAATCCCAAAATTCCGATCAAGCGAGCGCTCGCCTTCTCTTCCACGATCCAGCTGCCGAAACCCACGATGTGCCAATGCCCCGCGTGGCGCAGGAAACTCGTCCACGATTCTTCGATCGATTTGGGAGCACCGTCGGCGATATGGCGCGTCGTGTCCGGATCCGCCCACATGGCGGCGTAGGCCGTGAAATCCTCCCGCTTCGGACCGCGCAAGACAAGGCGCGGCGTCTCAAGGACAGGAATCGGCACCAAACGTCTCGCTTATTTGAGGGAGAAGGTGTTGCCTTCTTCGATCGCGCTTTTCAGCGTGCGCGTCAATCGGCCTTTATTGCCGAAGTCCCACGTGCCGCCATAGGCGATGTCGTCGACGCGCCAGCCGGCGGCGGTGCGCACAAGATAGACCGTGTCGGTCCAGCTGAGCGGTTTGTCCTTGCGGTCGTCGTATGTGAGCGTCACGGCGCAATGCCCGCCCTGCGCATCCATCGCGCACGCGCCGATCCTGTATGACGTCGCGCCCTCGAAATTCGGCGTGAAGAGATCGCCTTCAACGAGGGGCGGCGACTGGTTCTTCGTCGCCGCGGCGTAGCGGCCTTCCGCCTGATCGCCTTCCACGAACAGTTTGTCGAGCGCCGACGAAACGTAGGGCGCGAACTTTGCGCGCGTCGCCGCATCGGGAATCCCGTCGGAAGGATGCAGCGTCATATAGACGCCGTAGAAGCCGTGCGCCGCTTTCGCGAGCGCGACGGCGTCCGTCTGCGCCTGCGCCGCGGATGCGGCGACGAGTGCTGCGATGACGAACAGGCCTGCGCGTATCATGGTCTTTCTTTCAGAAGATCGCGGATCTCGCGCAGGAGCAGCACGTCGTCCGGCACCATCGCGGCCGGCACATTCTTGGGCGTCGTCAGCCGATTGAGCCAGCGCACGACCAGGAACAGCACAAAGGCCACGATCAGGAAATTGATGATCGTGTTGATGAACTGGCCGTAGTTGATGGTCACGGCGCCGGCATGCTGAGCCGCGTCGAGCGTGGCGGCATGGGTTCCTTTGAGAACAAAGAACAGATTTGAAAAATCGATGCCGCCGAGCACCAGCCCGATCGGCGGCATGATGATGTCCTTGACCAGCGAATTGACGATGGCTGTGAAGGAGGCGCCGATGACAACACCCACGGCCAGGTCGATCACACTGCCGCGCATGGCGAATTTGCGGAATTCCTGGAACATGAGAGTCCTCAGCCGGAATGAATCGGGCGGCCAAGCTAATGTCTGGCCAAAACGGCAACAAGAAGGCTCGCAGACGGCCCCGGCCTTGCCTTTCGGGGGCTTTTCCGTATAAGACGCGCCCTCTTCGGGCCGCCCGGCGAAAAGGGCATGCCGTGGCGACCCTCGAAGCGACCGGACCCCGTGCCTTTTAACCCCTGGGGCCCATAGGAGACGCAAATGCCCAAGATGAAGACCAAGTCGAGCGCCAAAAAGCGCTTCAAATTCACCGCGAACGGCAAGATCAAGCACGGCCAGGCCGGCAAGCGCCACGGCATGATTAAGCGTTCCAACGAGCAGATCCGGGAGCTCCGAGGGACCTCGGTGATGTCCGCCTCCGAAACCCAGCGCGTGAAGCGCTGGATGCCGTATTCGTTCTAAGGAGGCCATCCCATGTCCCGCGCCCCCCGCTCCGTCCCGTCCCACGCCCGCCGCAAGCGCGTCTTCAAGCAGGCCAAGGGCTTCTACGGCCGCCGCAAGAACACGATCACGTCCGCCAACGCGGCCGTCGACCGCTCGCTGCAGCACAACTACATCGGCCGCAAGGAGAAGAAGCGGAATTTCCGCGCCCTCTGGATCCAGCGGATCAACGCGGCCTGTCGCCTCTACGACCTCACCTACAGCCGATTTATCAGCGGCCTCGCTCAGGCCGGTATCGAGATCGACCGGAAAGTCCTGGCCGACCTCGCCGTGCACGAGCCCGAGGCCTTCAAGGCTTTGGTGGATCAAGTCCGCACCTGACAGCGGTGTGCTCAATCCCAGCCGAAGCCGGACGACCCCGCGAGGGGTCGCACATCCTGCCGTTTAATCGATTGGGGTTTCCATGAGCGATATCGACAGTCTCGAGCGTCAGATCCTGGACGCGGTCACCGGAGCGGCCGACGAGGCGGCGCTGGAAGCCGTGCGCGTGGGCGCGCTCGGCAAGAAGGGCTCCGTCAGCGAACTTCTGAAGACGCTGGGCGGCATGAGCCCGGACGAACGCCGCGAGAAGGGTCCGCGCTTCAACACGCTGCGCGATCGCGTGACCGATGCCATCGCCACGCGCAAGACCGCGCTGGCCAGCGAGGCCCTGAACGCGCGTTTGTCCTTCGAGCGCGTCGACGTGACCTTGCCCGTGCGCCCCGAGACGCAGGGCACCATCCATCCGGTCTCCCAGGTGCTCGACGAGATCACGGCGATCTTCGCCGATCTCGGCTTCGCCATCGCCGACGGCCCCGACGTCGAATACGACGACTACAATTTCACCAAGCTCAACATTCCGCCCGATCATCCGGCGCGACAGATGCACGACACGTTCTATCTCGCGCGCCAGGAAGACGGCTCGCGTCACGTGTTGCGCACGCATACGAGCCCTGTGCAGGTGCGTACGATGTTGTCGCAGAAGCCGCCCATCCGCGTGGTGGCGCCGGGGCGCACCTATCGCTGCGATTCCGATGCCACGCACACGCCGATGTTCCATCAGCTGGAAGCGCTGGTGATTGACGAGGACACCAATCTCGGCCATCTGAAATGGGTGGTGGAGCAATTCTGCTCGGCCTTCTTCGAAGTCGAATCCATTTCACTGCGCGCGCGGCCGTCCTTCTTCCCGTTCACCGAGCCGTCCGTCGAATGGGACATCAATTGCGATCGCTCGGGCGGCACGATCAAATTCGGCGTGGGCAATGATTGGCTCGAGCTTGGCGGTTCGGGCATGGTCCATCCGCGCGTGCTCGAAATGTGCGGCATCGATCCGGAGCGTTATCAGGGCTTCGCCTTCGGCTTCGGCCTCGATCGCATGGCCATGCTGAAATACGGCGCGCCCGATTTGCGGCCGTTCTTCGAATCCGATCTGCGCTGGCTCCGGCACTTCGGCTTCGCGGCGCTCGACATCCCGACTTTGGATGGAGGGCTCAGCCGATGAAGCTCACACTCTCCTGGCTCAAGGAACATCTCGAGACGGATGCGGACGCGAAGACCGTCGCGGAGACGCTGACGCGCATCGGCCTTGAAGTCGAAGCGGTCGAGGACAAAGGCGCGGGCCTGAAGGATTTCATCGTCGCCCACGTCGTGTCGGCGGAGAAGCATCCCAACGCCGACAAGCTGAAGCTCTGCATGGTCGATACGGGCGACGACATCGTCCAGGTCGTGTGCGGTGCGCCCAACGCGCATACGGGCATGAAGGCCGTGTTCGCGCGGCCGGGCGTCGTCATTCCCATTTCCGGCGAAGCGCTCAAGGTCTCGACCATCCGCGGCGTCGAATCGCGCGGCATGCTCTGCTCGCAACGCGAGCTTCTCTTGTCGGACGAGCACGAAGGCATCATCGAGCTGTCGGCTGACGCCGTGACGGGCGAGCCTGCGGCGCATGCGCTGCATCTGAACGATCCGGTGATCGAGATCTCGCTCACGCCCAATCGCGGCGATGCCACGGGCGTCCATGGCATCGCGCGCGATTTGGCGGCCGCAGGCCTCGGCAGGCTCAAGAGCGGCGCTGTCGCGCCGGTGCCCGGAAAGTTCAAGAGTCCGAAGGCCGTGCATCTCGAATTCGCGCGCGGGACCGAAAACGCCTGTCCGCTGTTTGTGGGCCGGCTGGTGCGCAACGTGAAGAACGGTCCGAGCCCCCTGTGGCTGCAGGAGCGTCTGCGCGCGATCGGTCTGCGGCCGATTTCGGCACTGGTCGACGTGACGAACCTGCTCACCTTCGACCGCGGTCGGCCACTGCATGTCTTCGATGCGGACAAGCTTTCGGGTGACGTGATCGTGCGTCTGGGGCGCGACGGCGAGACGCTCAAGGCGCTGGACGGCAAAGATTACACGCTCGATTCCGAGATGTGCGTCATCGCGGATGCGAAGACGGCGCACTCGATCGGCGGCATCATGGGCGGCGAGGACACGGGTTGCACAGATGCGACGACGAATGTCTTCATCGAAGCGGCCTTGTTCGATCCCGCGCGCACGGCGGCCACGGGCAGAAAGCTCGGCATTCTGTCGGATGCGCGCTATCGCTTCGAGCGCGGTGTCGATCCGGAATTCGTCGTGCCCGGCATGGAGCTCGCGACGAAACTCATTCTGGAATTCTGTGGCGGCGAGCCCTCCGAACTCGTGATCGCGGGGCACGTGCCGGAATGGCGGCGCGCGGTCCCGTTCTCGCGGGCCCGCGTCCGGCGGCTGGCCGGTCTCGACGTGCCCGAGAAGGAGATCGTCCGCATTCTGGAAAGCCTGGGGTTCAAATTCATCAGTCACGAGCCGATGGACGTGGCGCCGCCGTCCTGGCGCAGCGACATACACGGTCCCGCCGATCTCGTGGAAGAGGTCGTGCGCATCTACGGCCTCGACAAGGTGCCCGCGATTCCCATGCGCCGCCCGCATGCGGTGGCGCGGTCCGTGCTCACCGCGGAACAGAAGAGGCGCCGGCTCGTGCGGCGCACGTTGGCCGCGCGCGGCTTCAGCGAAACGATCTCCTATTCCTTCATTTCGCGCGCGCAGGCGAAGCTCTTCGACGGCGGCGACGATGCGCGGCAATTGGAAAACCCGATCGCGTCCGATCTCGATGCGCTGCGCCCGAGTGTGCTGCCGTCTTTGCTGGCAGCGTCCTCGCGCAATTTCGCGCGCGGATTCGCGGATTTCCAGGTATCGGAAGTGGGTGCACAGTTCGAAAGTGGGATGCCGGGCGCACAGACGAGTGTCGCGGCCGGCATTCGCGTCGGCTCAGGTGTGCGCAGCTGGACGAAGTCGACGCACCCTGCGGACGCGTTTGACGCCAAGGCCGACATGATCGCGTTGATTGAAGCCGCCTTGGGAGCGCCCATGACCGCGCCGATCAAAACTGGTGCGCCGTCCTGGTATCATCCCGGACGGTCGGGCACGCTGGCACTCGGCCAGAAAGTGTTGGGATATTTCGGCGAGGTGCATCCGAGCGTGCTGGCCGCCTTCGATATCAAGGCGCCGGTCGCTGCGTTCGAAGTGTTCCTCGATGCAATCCCCGAACCCAGGCAGAAGGGCAAGGCGCGCTCTCTGTTCGCGCCGCCACCCTATCCCGCCGTCGAGCGCGATTTCGCCTTCGTGCTGGATACAAAAGTTTCGGCCGACGATGTGGTCAAAGCCGTGCGCAACACGGAGCGCGTGCTGATCGAACGCGTCGATGTGTTCGATGTCTACGAAGGCAAAGGCGTGCCGGAGGGCAAGAAGTCGCTCGCCGTCGCCGTGCGACTGCAGCCGCGCGAGAAGACGCTGACCGATACCGAGATCGATGCGCTGGCGCAAAAGATCGTGGCGGCCGTGGCGAAAGCGACCGGCGGAACGCTCAGGACCTAGTCTCCGCCCATCGAGAAGATCGGCGCGAAGCAGCCGGCGATCAGGCGCTTTGCGTCGAATGGCGGCTCTCCGGCGGAATCCATGCGGGGGTCTTCGTGCATCTTCTCTTCGGCCTTGTAGAAGAACGCTTTGTCCGGCCAGATCTGCCAGGTGAAGCAGCCATAGTCCTTGAAGAACTGCGCGCTGTTCTCCGCCCATTGGCGATAGGCTTCCAGCTTGTCCGCGGGCACGGGGATCACGAGACCTGCGACGTACATGGTTCATCTTCCCCAAGGCTTCGCTCACAGCACTCCGTATTTATGGAACCAAGCCTTCGACTCCGTCCAGGCCTGCGCCGCGTCTTTCGCGTTGTAGGATGGGCGATAGTCGGCGAAGAAGCCATGGCCGGCATCCATGAAAACTTCGATCTGGCAGTCGAGCTTGCCGGCTTTCGCCAGCGCCACACGCATCTGTTCGACGTCGGACACGTGGATGCCCGTATCAAGCCCGCCATAGAAGCCGAGCACGGGCGCCTTCATATCCTTCGCGAGTTCGAGCGGATAAAGCGGACGCAAGGGATTGGGCGTCGCAGGGCCGCGCAATTGTCCGTAGAACGCGGTGCCGGCTTTCAGTGCGGAGCTGTGCGCCGCATAGAGCCACACGATGCGTCCGCCCCAGCAATAACCTGTGATGCCGAGCCGCGACGTGTCCGCACCTTCATTGCCGGCGAACGCCACGGCGGAATCGAGATCCGACATCACTTCCTTGTCCGGCACTTTTGAAACGATATCGGTGAAGAGGCCCTGCAGATGCTGCATGTCGTATTTGCCGGCATCGCCATAACGCGCATAGAGCGATGGCGCGATGGCATAGGCGCCGAGCTTCGCGAAGCGGCGGCAGATGTCCTTGATGTGCTCGTGCACACCGAACACTTCCTGCACGACGAGGATCACCGAAGTGTGTTTCTTGCCGGCGGGGCGCGCGCGATAGCCCGGAATCTTTCCGTCGGCGACGGGAATGCTCACTTCGCCGGCATCGAGGCCGTTCGTGTCGGTGATGATCGCATCGGCCGAAACGGGGCCCGCCGCGAGCGTGAACCCCGCAACCAGAGTTTGCACGAATTGCCGGCGCGGTATCGCGCTCCAGGTTGAATCCTTGTCCATGACGATTTTTCTCCCCATTTCCCCTTATGTGCGCGCGACGCAGAACAGGCGCTGGAACGGATAGAGCGTAACGCCGCTTTTGCGCCTTGGATAGGCGGCGCCCGCGCGCACGCGATATTCTTCCAGGAACGCTTCGCGCTCTTTGCCGTCCAGCGCGTTGGCGAAGGGGCGCAACCCCGTGCCGCTCATCCAGCGGAAGACGGCGTCTTCGCCTTCCAGAACCTGCACATAGCGCGTCTCCCAAATGTCGATGGTGCGCGCGTGCGGTTCCAGGATGTCGAAATAGGCTTCCGGCTCCAGCACGTTCCACCAGTCGCGCACGTTCGCGAGCTTGTCAGCCCAACGCGGCTGGCGCGCGACGTCGTGGATCAGCGTATGGCAGGGATCGGTGAAATTGCGCGGCACCTGGAACGCGAAGACGCCGTCTTTTGCCACATGGCTCATGATCTGCGGCAGAAGATGCTTGTGGTCGGCGAGCCATTGCAGCGTCGCATTGGAGAAAATCACGTCGTAAGGCGATGACGGATTCCAGCGCGCGACATCAGCTTCGGTCCACCGCGCGCGAAACTTCGACTGGCGTGCTTCGCTCAGCATCTCCGCCGAACTGTCGACGCCTTCGAGACCCGCCTCCGGCCAGCGCGCGGCCAGCAGCGCAGTCGAATTTCCCGGACCGCAGCCCAGATCGACGACATGCTTGGGGTGCTCCATCGGGACGCGCGCGAGAAGTTCGCGCGCCGGCCGCGTGCGTTCTTCGCCGAAGGCGAGATAGGTTTCGGGGTCCCACGCCATCTAGATCTCCTTGCGGTCGGGAATGGTGATGCGGAAGACCGTACCGCTCGCGGTCGTCGTGACCAGCGTGACGTCGCCGCCATGGGCACGGGCAAGGTCACGCGCGATCGCCAGACCAAGTCCCGATCCGCCGGGACGGCTCGAGCCCGAAAACGGCTGGAAGAGATGCTCGCGCATCGCATCGGGAATGCCGGGGCCGTTGTCCTGGATGTCGACCTCGACCTGGCGATATTCGCGGCGCGCGGAAATGACGATCGCGCCGTCGGCCCGGTCGGACAGGGCCTGCGTCGCGTTGCGCACGAGATTGAGCACGATGCGGTAGAGCTGCTCGGGATCGGCGTCGATCTCGGTCGCGGGATCGATCCGGTTCGTGAAGGCGAGTGTCTGCTCCACGGCTTCGCGGGAGACGTTGGCTTCGATCGCTTCGCCGACGATGGGCGCCAACGCCACCACGCGCCGGACGGGCGGATGTTCGTCGGCGCGGCCGTAGCGCAGCGTGTTGGAGGCGAGCGCCACCGCGCGGTCGAGCGCAGCGACGAGGCGCGGCGCGAGGCGCTGCACGACGGGGTCGTCGACCCTCGCAAGACGGTCCGACGCCAATTGGGCGCTCGAGAGAATATTCCGCAGATCGTGCTGGATCTTGGCGACAGCGGCACCCAATGCGGCAAGCCGCGCTTTCTGCTGCAGGAAGCCGTAGAGCTCGCCCTGCATGGCGGCGAGCTCGCGTTCGGCGCGCCCGATCTCGTCGCGGCGGCCGGAGGCGCGCGCGATGCGGGAAGGATCTTCGGGGTTCTCCCGGAACTCGATCATCGCCCGCATCAGCCGTGCCATCGGTCGCGCCACGACCCAGTAGAGACTCATATAGACGAGCACAGCGGTTGCGACGGAGATCAGCAGCGCTTCCCACAGGAGCCGGCGCGCGAATTCCAGCAGCGCCGCGCGGATCGGCACTTCGCTGGTGAACACTTCGACCGTTTCCGCACCCTTGATGCGCGTCGGCGAAATGACATGCAGCACGCGGTCGTCGCCGTGGACGAGGCAGTCGATGGCGTCGAGCATGCCGCCGACCGCCGTCGTCGTGCCGAGATCGATCGTCAGATCCGCATGCGTCGGCATCGATTCGTTGACGAGAAAGAGTTCGTGCTGTTCGGCGCGTTTCAGGATCACGACGGTCGCGTCGGCGCGCGCCAGAAGCTGACTTCGCAGGCCGCTGGAGAATTCGCGGCTGCCGGACTCGGTGAAGGGCAGGATGGCGATTTCGGCCGTCTCGATATGCTGATTGAGTTCGCCGATATAAAAGCGGCCGATGGAGGGCACGAAGATCGTCACTTCGCTGACCATCACATAGAGGAGAGTCAGCAACAGCAATCGGCCCGAAAGGCTGTGCGCCAGCAGCTTCCAGATGTCGCCAGGCTGAACGCGCAACCGGTTCGGCATGGCCCTTTTAGACCTTCTCGGGAGGTCAAAATAAAGTGTCGCCGTTTACCAATGAGACCCACGGGCCGCCGCGGTTGACAGGTCCAAGCCTTGTCTCTAGAAGCTCGGCTCCCTTTGAAAAGCCCCCGTTGCGCGGGGGCCTATCGGAAATCGCGCCATGAAACGCCCCTATCAGCCGAGCAAGATCGTGCGCAAGCGCCGCCACGGCTTCCGTTCCCGGATGGAAACCAAGGGTGGCCGCAAGGTGCTCGCGCGCCGGCGGGCCCATGGCCGCAAAAGACTCTCCGCCTGACTGAGGCGGCCGGCGGGCCGAGGCTCGTCATGGAACGACTGAAGACCCGTCCAGACTTTCTCCGTGCGGCCAGAGGCGTGCGTAAGGTTGTGCCGTCGGTGACGCTGGAGTTGTGCAGGACGCCCGAGCCCGACGCCAAGCCGCAGGCCGTGCGGGTGGGGTTTACGGCCAGCCGGAAGATCGGCGGGGCCGTCGAACGCAACCGGGCCAAAAGACGCCTCCGGGCAGCCGCTGCGGCGCTCCTTCCCCTTTATGGGGTTGGGGGCAATGACTATGTTCTCGTCGCGCGGCCGCAGACGCTGACGAGGCCTTTCGATGACCTTTTGGGCGACTTGACCGCCGCGCTCCATGCGGCCCATGCCAAGCTCGGCCGGTTGACAGCGGGAGAGCCCCGGTGACGGACCGCCTCACCATGAATGCGCGCGTATTGGCTGTGGCAGCTTTGAGTCTGCCCATCCGGATTTATCGAGGGCTGATCTCGCCCCTCCTGCCGCCCTCCTGCCGTTTCCAGCCCACCTGCTCGGTCTATGCGCTGGAAGCGTTGCACACGCATGGCCCGCTCAAAGGGCTCTACCTCGCCGCGCGACGCATCCTGCGCTGCCATCCCATCACCTGGCTCGGCGGCTCGTCGGGCTTCGACCCCGTTCCGCCCGCGCGTACGAGACCATGAACGAAAACCGCAACCTCATTGCCGCCGCCTTGCTTTCCGCCGTTGTGCTCTTCGGCTGGGAATATTTCATTGCCGGCCCGCAGCTCGAAAAAGAGCGTGCGCGGCAGGCGCTCCTGCATCACGAACATCCGGAAGCAAAGCCCCAGGCTGCGCCGAACGCGCCGTCCTCGCTTCCGGCGGCGCCGAGTTCGCTCTCGCGTGCGGACGCATTGAAAGCGGGCGGTGCGCGCATTGCCATCGACACGCCGTCGCTCGACGGTTCGCTGCTCCTGAAGGGCTCGCGCTTCGACGATCTCCGGCTCAAGAAATATCGCGAGACGACCAATCCGAAGAGCCCGGAGATCGTGCTGTTCTCGCCGGTACGCACGAGCTATCCCTATTATGCCGTGTTCGGCTGGGTCGCGCCGCCGGGCAGCGGGATTAAAACCCCTGACGACAACAGCGCGTGGAAGGTTGCCAGCGGGACGACGCTGACGCCGACGTCGCCCGTCACACTCACCTGGGACAACGGCCAGGGCCTCGTCTTCACGCGCACGATCTCCGTCGACAAGAATTACATGTTCGCCGTGCGCGACCAGGTCGCCAATCATGGCCATGGGCGCATCACGCTCTATCCGTATGGCTATGTCGCGCGCGACGGCCTGCCGCCGGGCCAGCAATTCATGGCGCTGCACGAAGGTTTCGTCGGTGTCGCCGACGGTACGCTGCAGGACGCGGAATACAAACCGCCGACGGCGCTGGGATTGATCTTCGGGTATAAAGGCCCGCCGCAGACATTCCAGTCGACGGGCGGCTGGTTCGGCATCACCGACAAATACTGGATGGCGGCTGTCATTCCGCCGCAGTCGGCAAAGCTCGACGCGGGATACCAGACCTCGCCGCTCGGCTCGACCCAAGCCTATCAGGCGAACTATCGCCTCGGCGCCCAAAACATTGCTCCAGGCGCAACCGCGACCGTCAATGAGCGGCTCTTTGCCGGCGCCAAGATCGATCAGCTTCTCCAGAACTACGAAGACAAGGAAGGCGTAACCAAGTTCCATCTCGCCATCGATTGGGGCTGGTTCTGGTTTTTTACGCAGCCGATTTTCTACGTGCTCGATTTCCTCTCGCAGTACATGAACATGGGCCTCGCCATTCTGCTGCTGACGGTGCTCATCAAGATAGCGTTCTTCCCGCTCGCCGACGCATCTTACCGTTCCATGAGCCGGATGAAGAAGCTGCAACCGGAAATGGAACGCATCAAGGCGCAGTTCAAGGACGACCAGCAGCAGCAGCAGCAGGCGATCATGGAGCTGTACCGGCGCGAGAAGATCAATCCCGTGTCGGGTTGTCTTCCGATGCTGATCCAGATTCCCGTGTTCTACTCGCTCTACAAGGTTCTGCTCGGCACGATCGAGATGCGCCAAGCGCCGTTCTTCGGCTGGGTCCACGATCTCTCCGCGGCCGATCCGACATCGATCCTCAATTTGTTCGGACTGCTGCCCTACGATCCGCACGCCTTGCCGCACATCGTCGCGTTCCTGGGCTTCCTCAATGTCGGCATGTGGCCGATCATTATGGGTTGCACGCAGTGGTTCCAGATGAAGCTCAATCCGCCCGCACCGGATCCGGTGCAGCAGCGGATGTATTCGTTCATGCCGCTCATCTTCACCTTCATGCTCTCGAGCCTTCCGGCGGGCCTCGTCATCTACTGGACGTGGAACAACATTCTCACGACGGCACAGCAATATGTGGTGATGCGCCGGCAGGGCGTGAAAGTGGATTTCCTGGGGAACATGAACCTCAAGGGGTTCGCGAAGCGGTTTGCAAGCAACGACAAGAAGCGCCTCGTGGCCGACGACAAAAAAAGCCCGAGCACGGATTCGCTTCCGGGTGAGTGACGTCTCGCCAGAGGAAATTGCGCGCGCCAAGCGTCTTTTCGCGGGCCCGTGCGAATTCGTGGCGGGTGCCGCAAGCGCGGAGGCGATCCCCCCGCTGCCCTTGCCCGAGATCGCTTTCGTCGGCCGCTCGAACGCCGGCAAGTCGAGCCTCATCAATGGGCTTACGGGTCGCGCTTCGCTTGCACGCGTCTCGCAAGCGCCCGGCCGGACGCGGCAGATCAATTTTTTCCGCCTCGGCGACCTCGTCACGCTGGTCGATCTGCCGGGCTACAGCTATGCGCAGGTCTCCAAGGCGCTCGCGGCGGAATGGCAGCGGCTCATCTTCGATTATCTGCGCGGCCGCCCGAACCTGAAGCGGGTGATCCTTCTCATCGACGCGCGGCGCGGGATCATGGATGTTGACGGCGAGGCGATGACGCTGCTCGACAAGGCGGCCGTCTCCTACCTCGTTGTGCTGACCAAGACCGACAAGCTTTCGCCTGCCGAACGCGACGCGGCGCGCACGAAGACCGGCTTTGCGCTCAAGGGCCATGTTGCGGCGTACCCGGACGTTCTGGTCACATCGTCGTTAACGGGCCAGGGGCTCGATTTGCTGCGATGCCACATCGCGGCGCTGGCGGCCTGAACCGGCCTTCTGTATAAGCACCAGGACTTCCTTTAAGGCGCGGCCCGACAATGGCTCTGCAGGACGACGCAACCCAGGACCGCAACATGCGCGTGATGGCGCGCTGGCGTTCAACCGCGCGCGTCCTAGTGGAAGCGCTGCCCTACATCCTGCGCTACGACCGGCAGATCATCGTCGTTAAGTATGGCGGTCACGCCATGGATGCGGGCGCTGCGTCCGAGAATTTCTCGCAGGACATCGTCCTGATGAAGCAGACCGGCATCGATCCGGTCGTCGTCCATGGCGGCGGCCCGCAGATCGGCGCCATGCTGAAGAAGCTTCAGATCCCGTCCTCCTTCATCGATGGCCTGCGCGTGACCGACGCAGCCGCGATCGAAGTGGTCGAGATGGTCCTGACCGGCTCGATCAACAAGCAGATCGTGACCGGCATCAACACGGCTGGCGGACACGCAGTCGGTATCTCGGGAAAAGACGGCAATCTCATCGTGGCGCGCAAGCTCGAGCGCATGAAGATCGATCCCGCAACGCTGGAACAGAAGTCCGTCGATCTGGGCTTCGTCGGCGAGCCGGAAACGATCAATCCGGAAGTGCTGCGCACGATCATCAAATCGGATCTCATTCCCGTCGTGGCGCCGATCGGCGTAGGCTCCAAGGGCGAAACCTTCAACATCAATGCGGACACGGTGGCGGGCTCCGTCGCCGGTGCCATGTCGGCCGCGCGTCTTTTGCTCCTCACCGACGTCGAAGGCGTGCTCGATCGCGACGGCAAGCTGATCCCACGACTCACGGTCGGCGAAGCGCGCGCGCTGATCGCCGATGGCACGATCTCTGGCGGCATGATCCCCAAGATCGAAACGGCGATCGACGCCGTCGAGTCGGGCGTGAAGGCCGCCGTCATCCTCGACGGGCGCATTCCCCACGTGCTGCTGCTCGAGCTTTTCACCGAGCACGGCGCGGGAACCATGATCACGGCGGAATAGTTTTCGACGCGCGTGTATTTTGAAGAAAAAAGATTCACCACAGAGGCAGTGAGGCAATGAGAAAAGGAATCGGCGCGCGAAGGCGCGCCAGTTTTTCTTCTCACCGTCTCACTGTCTCTGTGGTGAATCTTTTTTTTCGTATCGCACGCACGGTCTTCGCCGGATTGGCGCTGAGCCTGGCGGCGTTGCCCGCGCAGGCTGCCCTGCAGCTCTGCAATCAGACGAGCTACGTGGTCTACGCCGCCGTCGGCGTGCAGCAATCATCGCAGATTCTCACGCGCGGCTGGACGCGCATCGTACCCGGCAATTGCGCCAACGCCATCGCCGAGCCGCTCAAGGCCGCCTCCTATTTCGTCTATGCGCGGTCGACGCATGCGCAAGGTGCGGCACCCCGCGTCTGGGGCGGGCAGTTCCTGTTCTGCGCCCGGGATGCGAACTTCTCGCTCACGACACAGGTGACGAATACAGCCTGCGGTGCGCCAGGATCATTCCAGGCGCCGTTCGCGCCCGTCGCCACCAACGGCGCGCAGTCCTGGACGATGACCTTCACGGAACAGCCCGCGCTCGCCTCGCCGGATGACGCGCGCGCGGCGGGCCTGCGCCGTCTGCTCAACGATCTCGGCTATGCGCCGGCGCTGGACGCCAGAAGCCTCGGCAATGCCATCGCGCGATTTCGCGCGCACATGAAGCTTCCGGCCAACATTTCGCCGGACGATCTTTTCACGGCGCTCGAAGCCGAAGCGCGCAAATCATCGCCGCGGCAGGGTTATGCGATCTGCAACGACGGCAGCTCCGAGATCTGGGCGGCGCTTGGCCTGAAAGCGGGACCGGACTTCGTGTCCCGTGGCTGGTGGGGGATTGCCGCCGGCGCCTGCACCGTCGCGATCAACGCGGCGCTCGGCCGCGACGCGATCTATCTCTTCGCCAGCAAGGAAGGTAACAATCATCTGGTGACGGGGCCGATGGCGTTCTGCGTGTCCAACACGCCGTTCGACATCAAGGGCCGCGACCGCTGCGCCGCGCGCGGACTCTCGACGGCAGGCTTCGTCGCGACCAACGCGAAAGGTGCGTCTGCCTTCACGGCCCGAATCGGCGACAGGGGCCTGGCGCGACCCTAGCCCGCGCGGAAATAGTTGAGGTGCCAGGTCATCTCGTGCTCGCCCAGGGGAAAGTGCACGCCGTCGCGCGCGGGCAATAGCTCGCCCGACGGAAGCCGCAAGAGCAGAGTCTGGATCTTGAACGCGATACGCATGCTGAGGCCCGCGCGCCACACGACTGCGGTCACGGCCTTCGCCGAACCCGTCTGGAAAATGCGCGCGACCGTTTCAGGCGCGAGACCGGCGAGTAGCGCCAGCGAAGCAACGGCAAGCTCGCGCGAACCGCGCTCGATCGCGGCTTCGACGAAGGCGTCGTCGAGCTTTCCCTCTTTCTTCAGCGCCACCAGATCGTGCCCCTTGGCGGTGTTCGCCGCTTCGTCGAAGCGCTTCTGAAGCTTGTCCTTGAGATAGCGCCGCGTCTTGTCGTCGAGATCGTGCTTGGCCGCGAGCGCTTCGATCAGGGCTTTCGAGACGAATCCCGCGAGCCGGCGCACGACACGTTGCGGAAGTTCGTCGCGGAAGACCAGCGGCTCCTGCCAGTCCTTCACGCGCTCGGCCGCCACCGCGATCTTGTCGAGCGTCTGGTGGCGGATTTTGGCGCTCGAGTTCAAAAGCATCGCCGCAACGGCCGGCACGTCGAGGGCGGTCGCGATCGCTTCGGTGACGTTGGCGCGCAACGGCCGTCTTTTGGCGATGGCCTGCAGCGCAAAGCCCGCCTGCGCCGAGGTGATGATCTCGATGAGATCGTTGTCGGACAGGAGCGGCGAATATTCGAGGATGGGCGCGGCCACGGATTCGACGTCGCGCGCCAGCGCCTTGACGATGCGCGGCGGCACGCAGTCGAGCGCCTTGATCTCTTCCGCCAGCGCCTGGCGCACGCGCGGCAGCGTATCGCGCGCCAGCCGTTCGAGCGTCTCGATGGTGAGATCGCGCATGCGTTTCGTGTATTCGGGCGGAAGGTTGGGCAGGAGCTGGCCGATCTTGCGCGCCAGCTCCACGCGCACATCGTCGTCGGTGTCGTCGGCAAGATGGCGGTTGGCGTGCGCGGGCGCGGCCCGGTTGGCGGCAACGGCGCGGCGCACCATGGGCGAGCCTTCGGCCGCCAGATAATAAAGAGCCTCCGGCGTCGCGTCCTGGCGCGCCGCCAGGTCGCGGCACTGCTCTTCGTTGTGCTCTTTGAGGATGTTGAGGACGTCGGCGCGGTCCAGCAAACCGGGCAGCCGCCGCCACAAGCTCCTGCTTTTGCCCATGATGCTCCGCCCCGGTGGCGCCGACGATTCTCGCGAGCGCGCCCTTAAGGCTTCCTGAAGACTCTTGGTTACCCATTCGTTGACGGGAGCGCTTGCGCCCGGCGCGTGCTTCGCGCATTTTCGCGCCATGCTCCACGAACCGCCCGCGAAATCGGAAGGAACCGCACCGGATTTCCGGCATGTGGAGACGTGGATTTTCGATCTGGACAACACGCTTTATCCGGCGTCGAGCGATCTGTTCAAGCAGATCGACACGAAAATGACGGCCTATGTGCAGGAGCTGCTGGGTCTCGGCAGGGACGAGGCGCGTGCGTTGCAGAAGGCCTATTACCGCGATCACGGCACGACGCTGAACGGGCTGATGCTCAATCATGGTGTCGATCCCGACGAGTTCCTGGGTTTCGTGCATGACATCGACGTCGCCGTACTGGCGCCGGACGCCGGTCTCAATGCCGCCATCGCCCGCCTGCCCGGCCGGCGCTACATCTTCACCAATGGCTGCCGCGATCACGCGTCACGCGTGCTGAGGCAGCTCGAGCTGGTAGAGCTGTTCGACGCGATCTGGGACATCCGCGCGGTCGATTATCGGCCCAAGCCCGACGCGCAGGGCTATCGCCGCATGCTCGAGGATCACGCCGTCGTGCCTGCGCGGGCCGCGATGTTCGAAGACGCCGCACGCAACCTCGTGCCGGCGCAGGAACTCGGCATCACGACGGTCTGGCTGAAGAACGGATCGGTGTGGTCCAAACAAGGCCCCGAGCATCCCAAGCCTGAGGCCAGGCACATCCATTATGAGATCGAAGATCTTGCCCAATTCCTTCACACGATCAGGGTCTGACATGACGACCGAGCTCGCAAAAATCATCGACGACGCCTGGGAAAACCGCGAGGCGCTTTCGTCGGCCAGCAAGGGTCCCGTGCGCGAGGCCGTCGCCGAGGCGCTGGCGCTGCTCGACTCGGGCCGCATGCGCGTGGCGGAGAAATTCCAGGGCGAATGGCTCGTGCATCAATGGCTGAAGAAGGCCGTCCTGCTGTCGTTCCGCCTGCACGACATGGCGTCCATCGCCGGCGGTCCCGGCGGCGCGCATTGGTGGGACAAGGTCCCGTCGAAATTCCAAGGTTGGAGCGAAGCGCATTTCCGCGATGCAGGCTTTCGCGCCGTGCCCGGTGCGGTCGTACGCCATTCGGCCTTCATCGCCAAGGGCGTCGTGCTGATGCCGTCTTTCGTGAATGTCGGCGCCCATGTCGGCGAGAACACCATGGTCGACACCTGGGCGACGGTGGGCTCCTGCGCGCAGATCGGCAGGCAGTGCCACATCTCGGGCGGCGCCGGCATCGGCGGCGTGCTCGAGCCGCTGCAGGCCGCGCCCGTCATCGTCGAAGACAATTGCTTCGTCGGCGCGCGCTCGGAGGTGGCCGAAGGCGTGGTCGTGGGCGAGGGCTCGGTGCTGTCGATGGGTGTCTTTCTCGGCCAGTCGACCAAGATCGTCGATCGCGCCACGGGCGAAATCCTTTACGGCCGCGTGCCACCTTATTCCGTGGTCGTGCCCGGTTCCCTGCCGCAAGGGGCGGATCGCCCGTCGCTTTATTGCGCCGTCATCGTCAAGCGTGTTGACGAACGCACGCGCGCCAAGACGTCGATCAACGAATTGTTGCGCGACTAAAGTCTGCGGCCCATAGTTGCGGCGATGCCGTCGGGGGCACGTTGGACGTGTGGCATTTTCTATTCAGCTTACGCGGCCGCGTCGCGCGCGCATCGTTCTGCCTGTTCGCAGCGATCGCATTCGGCGTGCTGCTGGCGCTCTTCGCCGCGCTCTATGCGCGCAACATTATGACGGGCAATTACGAGAACGGCGGACCGGTGCCGTGGCCCTCGACACCGCCCGGTATCGCCGGCGCGGCTCTCTGGTTCGGCATCCTGCTGCTTCTCTGCGTGTCCGGCCTTTGCGTGACCTTGAAGAGACTGCATGACCGCGACAGACCGTCGTGGTGGCTGCTCGTCTTTGTCGTGCTGCCGAACGCACTGTCGTCTTGCGGGCAGATGTTGCGCGACCGCGTGCCGAATGAGGGCGTCGAAATCGGGCTCGGCTTCGACATCCTGGCGCTTGCGGTCTTCGCCTGGGCCTTCGTCGAGCTCGCCTGCCTGAAAGGCACGGCCGGCGACAATCGCTTCGGCCCGGATCCGCTCGTCAGACGCGCTTAGGCAGTCCAGCGCGTCTTGGCGCCGCCCTGCGCGTCGACCGCCTGCATCAACGCCGAGACCAGCATGCGCTCCTCCTCGCTCAGTTCGGGGCGCCAGATTTCGAAGAGCAGGATGACGCGGGTCTCCCCGCTGTCGTTCCAGGCTTCATGTTCGATCGTATCGTCGAACACCCATGCCTCGCCTTTTTCCCAAGCCCGCACGTCGTTGCCGACGCGAAAGCCGCAATGCCCCGGCACGATCAGCGGCAGATGGCAGATCAGCCGCGCGTTGATGTAGCCCGTGTGCGGCGGGATACGCGCGCCTGCGCGCAGCTGCGAAAACAGAACCGACGGCGTGCGGCCTGGAATCGTGCAGAGCGGCACGTGCTCGAGCACGCGCATGGTTTTCGGGCACCGCGCCGCATGCTCTTCGACGATCTGGCCGTCCCGCCGGAGATAGAAGGCCGTCCAATCCTGATTGTTGGTCATGCGATCGTCGTCGCGGCGCGGGCGGCTTGCGTCTTCCTCGACATAGGGCCGAAACGCGCTTGCGGTTTTGAGGACATCGCGAAGCTCGGCCGCGATGTCGTCCGTTGCGGCCTCGACGGCATCAAGCCAGGGAAACATCGCGCGCTCGTAGAACTGAATTTGGGGCAGGCCGGGAAAATAATATTGCTGCGGCTGCTGCAAGAAAATCCGCTTTCGCCCCATCATCAGATCGAGTGATTGCTGAAACCGTGCGCTGGAATGCGCCGGATCAAATCCTGCCGCCGCAAGCCTGTCGCGCAGGAAGGATTCGTATTCGCTGGCATAACGTTCGCACATCGCCTGCGCGCGGCGGATTTCGGCCTGGAATTCGGGCGTCGTTTGCGGCGGCGCGGCCCGGATCGCGGCCGTGTAAAAGGACGACGCGGCGCGCGCGTTTCCATCTGCGGCGCAGATGTCGGCTTTCGCGAGGAGCGCGCGGAAGCTGCGCGGCGCCAGTCCCAGTGCGCGGTCGGCGGCCGCATGGGCCTTGGCAGGATCGCCGAGCGCTACGATGGCGAGCGCGATGCCGAGCCATGCCTCGTACTCCCGGGGATCCAGGGCAGCCGCGCGCTCGAAGCAGTCGCGTGCAACGGACGGCTCGCCGCGCCGCAGCGCCGCGTTGCCCTCCCCGATCAGTGCGCGCGGCTTCTCCAACGCCTCAGGACCTTCCGGCCGCCAGCGCGGCGAGCGTGTCCGCATCGAGCCCCAGAGCCTGGATGATCGGCGCGAAGGCCGACATCTGCTGCATGCCGACGGGCCCCAGCGTCAATCCGCCGTCCACGACCAACGCCTGTCCGGTCACCCAGTCCGAACCGTCGCTGGCGAGATAGAGCGCCGCCTCGGCGATATCGCGTGGGCGGCCTCCGCGCTGGATGGGCTGGGACTGCGAGGCCGCTTCGGCGATCGCGTCGATACGCGTGTCCGCGAGCTGGCTCGGGATCCCCAAACCGGCAGCGAAGATGTTCGTCGCGATCAGACCGGGGCAGATGCAGTTGACGCGGATTTTGTCGGAGGCGAGCTGTGCGGCCGTGACCTTCGTCATGTGCACGATGGCGGCCTTGGCGATCGAGTAGAGGATCGGCCCGTAACCCGCGCGAATGCCGGCCACCGATGCCGTCGAGATGATCGCGCCGCCACCCCTCTTCCGCATCTGCGGCGCCGCATATTTGATGCCGAACAGCGCCGCACGCACGTGCAGGTGCATGACGGAATCGAAACCTTCCGCCGTCACGCCGTCCGCCGGATCGCGGGCGCCGCCCGTACCCGCATTGTTGAAGATGCAGTCGAGCCGGCCGA
Source organism: Rhizomicrobium sp. (assembly GCA_035504555.1). Classification (GTDB taxonomy): domain Bacteria; phylum Pseudomonadota; class Alphaproteobacteria; order Micropepsales; family Micropepsaceae; genus Rhizomicrobium. The sequence goes on from DATJRP010000003.1 coordinate 35,533, forward strand.
AATGCTTCACGGCGGCGTCTACGGCCGCCTTGATGTCCTCCTCTTTGGAGACGTCGCAACGCACATAGCGCGCGGCGCCCTTGTAGTCTTCCTCAATGCGCGCGCCCTTGTCCTCCTGGATGTCGGCCGCGATCACGCGCGCCCCTTCCCGCACGAAAAGGTCGACCGTGCCCCGCCCGATGCCGCTCGCGGCTCCGGTGATGACCGCTACTTTTCCGTCCAAACGCCCTGCCATGATCCGTCTCCCTGATGGCCTTTGATTGACCATAGCGCAGACGAAGGCCTAAATCGTGAGGCTCATGGCTCTCCCCGATCCCGTTCTCCTCGCTCAGGATTTGATCCGTTGCCGTTCGGTCACGCCGGACGATGGCGGCGCGCTGGGCGTGCTGGAGACGACGCTCAAAGGACTCGGCTTCACCTGCCATCGCCTGCGCTTCCAGGAGCCCGGCACCGCGCCCATCGACAACCTCTATGCGCGGCTCGGCACCGCGGCGCCGCATTTCTGCTTCGCTGGGCATACCGATGTCGTCCCACCCGGCGACGTGAAGGCCTGGCGCTTCGACCCCTTCGCGGCGGAGATCCGCGATGGCGTGCTCTACGGCCGGGGCGCAGCGGACATGAAATCCTCCATCGCGGCCTTCGTGGCGGCGGTCGCACGGCATGTCGAAGAGCATGGCGAACCGAAGGGCTCGATCGGACTTCTCATCACGGGCGATGAAGAAGGCCCCAGCATCAACGGCACCAAGGCGATGCTCGGCTGGCTGAAGGAGAAGGGCGAGCGGCTCGACCATTGTCTCGTGGGCGAACCCACCGCGACCGCGCGCTCGGGCGACACGATCAAGATCGGCCGGCGCGGCAGCATGCAGATCAGGCTCACCGTCCGCGGCGTGCAGGGCCATACGGCCTATCCGCAGAAGGCGCTCAATCCCATTCCCATCCTGTCGGAGATCGTCGTGCGGCTCGCCGAGCACCCGCTCGATTCCGGCACAGAGCACTTCGAGCCGTCGACTCTGGCGTTCACCACCTTCGACGTCGGCAATCCCGCCTCGAACGTATCGCCCGCGGAAGCGCGCGCGTCCTGCAACATCCGGTTCAACGATCTCCACACGCCGGACACGTTGAAACAACGCGTCGAGCAGATCGCGAACAACGTCGTGCATGAGCTGGGCGGCGAAGTGTCGATCGACACGACGGTCGGCGGCGTGGCCTTCCTCACGCAGCCGGGCCCGTTCATCACGCTGGTGTCCGACGCGATCGCGCGCGTGACGAATATGCGCCCCGAACTGTCGACAAGCGGCGGCACGTCGGATGCGCGTTTCATCAAGGATTTCTGTCCCGTGGCGGAAGTGGGACTGCCGGGCGGCACGATGCACAAGGTCGACGAATGCACGCCGGTCGATGAAATCCGCAAGCTCACCGACATCTACGCGTCAGTCCTGGAATCCTATTTCGCCGCGAAGCGTCCGTGAACCCGCGTCCCATCGGCATCTTTGACTCCGGCATGGGTGGTTTGACCGTGATGCGCGCACTGATCGCCAAGCTGCCGCACGAGTCTTTCGTCTACCTTGGGGATACGGCCAGGCTTCCTTACGGCACCAAAAGTGCGGATACGGTCGAACGCTACGCCGTGCAGGCGGCAGGTGCGTTGATGCGCCGCGACGTGAAGCTCATCGTCGTCGCCTGCAACACGGCATCGGCAGTGGCGCTTCCCGCACTGGAAAAAGCGCTGGCGCCGATACCGGTCATCGGCGTCGTGGACCCGGGCGCGGAAGCGGCCGTCGCTGCAGCAAAAGGCGGCACGATCGCTGTAATCGGCACGGAAGGCACGGTGAAAGGCGGCGCCTATCTGCGCGCCATTCACGCACGCGCCGCGAATGCAGAGGTCGCGCAGCAAGCCTGTCCGTTGTTCGTGCCGCTGGCGGAAGAGGGACTCATCGAAGGCGAAATCGCCGAGCTTGTTGCGGAACGCTATCTGAAACCGGTTTTCGCTCAGACGAAGCCCGCCGCCCTCGTGCTGGGCTGCACGCATTTTCCCGTGCTGGCCCCGATGCTGAAGAAGGTGATCGCGCGACTGGGTGCGCACGCGACGCTCGTCGACAGTGCGGCGACGACGGCAGATGCCGTATCGATCCTTCTTGTGAAGAACGGTCTCGCGCAGATCAGTTCTGAAACCCCATCTCATGTTTTCCTCGCGACCGACGCGCCGGAACGTTTCGCGCGCGTAGGCGAAATCTTCCTCGGCCGCGTGCCGGACGGTGTCGAGTTGGTCGATATTCAGAATTAAGGCGCCAAAACCTCACCATGGCCGCGCTCAGTAATCCACGCGCATCAGATAAAGCCCGTCCGGCGGCGCCACGGGGCCGCAAGCGGAGCGGTCGCGGGCAGCGAGCGCATCGGCCACGTGGCGTACCGTCCATTTGCCGTCGCCGACCAGCTTCAAGGTGCCGACGAGACTGCGCACCTGGTTGTGCAGGAAGGAGCGCGCGGACGCGTCGATGAAGATGTCCTCGCCGCCGGCTGTCACATCAAGCCGATCAAGTGTCTTTACCGGCGACTTGGCCTGACATTCCGCGGCGCGGAAGGTCGTGAAATCGTGCAGTCCCACCAGTGCCTGCGCCGCCTCGTGCATCGCTTTCGCATCGAGCGCGCGCATCACATGCCAGGCGCGGCCCGCGTCGAGGGTCAAGGGCGCGCGCCGGCAAACGATGCGGTAGCGGTAATGCCGCGCGATAGCCGAGAAGCGCGCGTGAAAATCTTCCGCTGCCACATTCGCCGTGAGCACGGCGATGGGTTGCGGCCGCAGATAATGATTGAGCGCGTCGCGGATCGTGTCCGGCGGAAAGTCTTTCGCAAGATCGAAATGCGCGACCTGGCCTCTGGCATGCACGCCTGCGTCCGTGCGTCCCGCGCCCGTGACGGTGACGCGTTCGCCTGCCAGCGCAAAGAGCGCGTCTTCCAGCGATGCCTGGATCGAGGGACCGTTGTCTTGCCGCTGCCAGCCGGAAAAGGGGCCGCCATCATATTCGAGCGTGAGGCGATAGCGCGGCATCAGCCGCCGGGCCGCCAAAGCGTTTCGTGCTTCGGCACGTGCAGCGCGCCCTTCAGAAGTTCGTCCCAACGCGCGCGGATTGCGGGCCAGCGCTCGAACATCGAGTATTCGAACTGGCGAAACCCGTCGTCCAGCTCCTCGATGTAGACGGTCGCCTGATGCGTGAACATCTGCACGTAGAGATAGTCGAAGGTGAGACAGCAGCGCACGCCGGCATCGATGCGCGTGATCTGGTCCCATTTCATCTCCGTCCGGCGCTGCTTCGCCCGGAAAACGAAACCATCCGGCACGATGTCGATCGCGTAGCCGCGTTTCCGCCGATTGTGGCGCCATGTGTTGAGCAGGCGCTGCCAGAGCGACGCGCGTTGGGAAGTCATGCCAGACGATCTCCAGGCTTCAGGGCAAACCCCCGCAGAAATTCCTTAGGCGCCAGTTGGGCGCGACCCGCACGCTGCAGGCGCAGGAGTTTCAATCCGCCATCGCCGGTCGCAATAGTCAATTCCTCGTCCAGGACCTGTCCGGGTGGGCCGTGACTGTCGACGGGTTCCGCATAGAGGATCTTCAGTCTCTCGCCGTTCGCCTCGCACCAGGCGCCGGGCCAGGGGGAAAGTCCGCGGATCAGGCAATCGAGTTCGCGCGCCGATTTCGTCCAGTCGATGCGGGCCTCCTCCTTTGCGATCTTCTGGGCATAGGTCGCGCCTTCCGCGGCTTGCTGCTTCTCGACGGCGGTGCCGCGTTCTAGGGCGGCGAGCGCCCGCGCCATCAATCCGGCGCCCAGCATGGCAAGCTCGTCATGGAGTTCGCCCAAGGTCTTGCGCGCGACCGGCACTTTCTCGGCGAGGAGCACCGGGCCGGTGTCGAGGCCCTCGTCCATATGCATGACCATCACGCCCGTCTCTTTGTCGCCCGCCATGACGGCCCGCTGGATGGGCGCCGCACCCCGCCAGCGCGGCAGGAGCGAGCCGTGCAGGTTGAAGCAGCCGAGCCGCGGCGCCTCCAGAATGGGTTTGGGCAGGATGAGCCCATAGGCCACGACGATGGCCGCATCGAGCCCCAGCGCGGCAAATTGAGCTTGCGCCTCTGCGTTCCTGAGCGATCGGGGCGTACGGACCTCAAGCCCCTGCAAAGCGGCATGGCGCGCCACGGGCGAGGGCTCGGCCATCAGGCCCCGGCCCTTGGGCCTCGCGGGCTGCGTGTAGACGGCGGCGATCTCGTGGCCCTGGCCGATCAATTCGACCAGCGTCGGCACGGCGAAATCGGGCGTACCCAGGAAGGCGAGGCGGAGGGTCATGGGGCTCGGCTAACGCAATGCCGCGCGCGTTGCAACAACAGCCGGGCGCAACGGGCGATGGGTCTATTCGACGGCGGTGAGACGCTTGGCCTTGGTCAGCTTGCGCAGCGCGATGGAGCGCTTGAGCCGGGAGAGGTGATCGAGGAAGAGCACGCCCTCCAGATGATCCATTTCGTGCTGCAGGCAGGTGGCAAGAAGGCCTTCGGCCTCCAGCGTGACGAGATGGCCTTCGCGGTCGAGATGCTCGGCCTTGATGCGCGCCGGCCGCTCCACGTTTTCCCATATGTCGGGAACCGAGAGGCACCCCTCCTCCGCCACGGCCACGTCGTCTGAGGACCAGAGGATCTTGGGATTGATGAACACGTAAGGCTCGGTTTCGTCCGCGTTGGGGGCGAGATCCATCACGATCACACGCTTGGGTACGCCGATCTGGATGGCCGCGAGCCCGATGCCCTTGGCCTCGTACATGCTGTCGAACATGTCGTCGATCAGCATCCGTATCTCGGCGTCCACCCGCTCGACGTCGCGCGAGACTTCTTTGAGCCTCGGATCGGGCGCGGTAAGGATGGGGCGGATGGCCATGAGTCCGAAATAGGCGAGGGCGCCCGTCGGGTCAAGCGTCGCGCGGGGTGAAGGTAAGCAACAGATGGAACTCTCCCTGATCGCGGTCATCTTTCTTGCTGCTGCATTCACACTTTTGGCATTTTTTGTAATCCGCGGCCGCACCAGTGCGACAGATGCGATCGCGCCGCGTCTCGACGCGCTGACCACCGCACAGAACGAGATCGCCGGGCGCTTCGCGCAAGCGCTCGACGGGCAGAGCGCGTTGCAGAACATGCTGGCGCAGCGGATCGAGGCGCTCGACCGGCGGCTCGGCGAAAGCCTCAAGGAAACGGCCACCAGGACGGCGGAAACGCTCGGCGGAATCCAGACGCGCCTGACAGTCATCGACGAAGCGCAGAAGAATATCTCCGCGCTGTCGGGCCAGGTCGTCAGTCTTCAGGAAATATTGTCCAACAAACAGGCGCGCGGTTTATTCGGACAGGCGCAGATGGAAGCGATCATCGCCGACGCGCTGCCGCCCGGGTCTTATGAGTTCCAGGCGACATTGTCGAACGGCAGCCGGCCCGATTGCGTGATCCGCCTGCCCGGATCGAAGACCGCCATCGTCATCGACTCGAAATTCCCGCTCGAATCCTTCACGGCGCTGAACGTGGCGGGCGAGGCGGAACGCAAGGTGGCGGCGGCGGCCGTGCGCAACGACATGCTGAAGCACGTCAAGGACATCGCCGAGAAATATCTCCTGCCCGGCGAAACCCAGACGCCGGCCATCATGTTCGTGCCGTCGGAATCGATTTATGCCGAACTGCACGAGAATTTTCCCGACGTCATCCAGCGGTCGCAACGCGTGCATGTGATCGTCGTGTCACCGAATATCCTGATGCTGGCGATCACGACGGTGCAGACCGTGATGAAAGACGCGCGCATGCGCGAGCAGGCAAATCTCATCCAGAAGGAAGTGGGCGTGCTGCTCGGCGACGTAAAGCGCTTGGGCGAGCGCGTGATCAATCTGCAGAAGCATTTTGGTCAAGCCGAAGGCGATATCAAAGATATCGTCACGTCGACCGACAAGATCGTCAGCCGGGCAGGAAAGATCGAGTCGGTCGAACTGAGTTCAGGCGAACCCGCGAAACTGGCGCAGTAAGCGTAGCGAATTTTAGCGCAGGGGACGCGGTGGTTGCGCGGTGGACGCAGGCGGCCGCGCTCGTGCCGGCGGTACTGCGCGCTACGCGCGCGAAGTTTCCGGCGCAGGCGTGGTTCTTCCGCGTCCACTGCGCAACCGCTGGGACCTCTGCGCTAAAGATCTCGGGCGTAGGACTACATCGCCCGGCGCGCTTTGAAGGCGGCGGACAGCGTGCCTTCATCCAGATAGTCGAGTTCGCCGCCGACGGGGACGCCGTGGGCGAGGCGCGTGACCTTCACGTTCTGCGAGGCGAGCACGTCCATCAGATAATGCGCCGTCGTCTGGCCTTCGACGGTGGCGTTCATCGCGAGAATGATTTCGTCGACGCCCTGCCCCAGACGCGCCATCAGCGGCGTGATGTTGAGACGTTCGGGCGTGATGCCGTCGAGCGCGGACAGCGCGCCGCCCAGCACGTGATAGCGTCCGCGGAAAACGCCCGCGCGCTCCAGCGCCCAAAGATCGGCCACGTCCTCGACCACGCACAGCACATGCGAATCGCGCCGCTCGTCGCGGCAAATGGCGCAGGGGCTCGTCGTATCGAGATTGCCGCAGATCTCGCAGTCGCGGATCGCGGCGGCCGCATCCTGCATGGCACTGGCAAGCGGCGCCAGAAGCGCCTCGCGTTTCTTCAAGAGCTGCAGCGCCACGCGTCGCGCCGAACGCGGGCCAAGTCCCGGCAATTTCGCCAGGAGCTGCACCAGCTTTTCGATTTCCGGACCGAGGTTCGACATGGATTAAAAAAATAGTGTCATGGCCCGCGAATGCGGGCCACCCAGATGACATAATATCGATCTATCAGAATTCACCGTGATCTCGTTTTTACAGTCGGAGGTTGCGGCCGCTCCAACTGGGTGGCCGCATTTGCGGGCCATGACAATTAAAGCGTGTCGGTTTCGGTTTCCTCGATCGACGGCGCGACCTCTTCGACGGCGCGATCGTGTACGCCCACGATCTCCGCGCCGGGGAAGCGATCGAGCACGGCGCGCACCAGAGGCTCCTGCGCCACGGCTTCGATCTTGGCCGCACGTTCTTCGCGCCTTTGTTCGGCGAGCGTCGGCGCACCGCCTTCGCGTGCCAGCGTCACCACCCAGCGCGTGCCCGTCCAGTCCTTGAGCTTTTGCGCGAGATCGCCTGCGAGCGTCTGTGGCGCGCGCGGACTCGGGCGGAATTCGATCTGGCCCTGTTCGAGCCGCACGAGATGGACGTGCTCTTCGAGGCTGACTTTGAGAATGGATGCCCCGCGCGCGGCAGCCAGTGCCACGACGTCTTGCAGCGTGCGCAGTGTGGGCGCGTTTTCGATCATCGCTTGCGGCGCCGGCGTGGCGCGCGCCGTCACCGTGCTGCCGGACGAGAGGCCTGCGCGTGGCGCCGACGGTGATGGCGCCGAAGCAGACGACACGCGCGGACGCGAGTCGCCGCCGTCGGACTCCAGGAGATCGCGTACGAGCTTGTCGGTCGGCGGCAGGTCGGCGGCGTAAGCGAGGCGGATGAGCGCCATTTCGGCGGCGGCGATGGGTCGCGTCGCATCGCGCACTTCGAACAGACCTTTCAGCAAAATTTGCCAGGCGCGCGTCAGCGATGGCACGGATAGCTTCGACGCCATTTCGGCCGCGCGCGCGGCCTCGCCCGAACCGCCGTCGAAGAAGCCTTCCGCGCTGGGCGCCACTTTCACGCGGGTGAGGAAATGCGTGATCTCGAGGAGATCCTGCATCACCGCCAGGGGATCGGCACCGCGGTCATAGAGGGCGGCGAGGTCGTTCAGCGCCTCGGCGATCCGGCCGCCGAGCACTTTCTCGAACAGGTCGAGCACCCGGCTGCGGTCCACGAGACCCAGCATCTCGCGCACGCTTTCCGCGGTGATCGCGCCACCTTCGTCATGGGCGATCGCCTGGTCGAGCAGCGACAGCGCATCGCGCACCGAACCCTCCGCCGCGCGCGCGATGGAGGCGAGTGCGGCCGGCTCGATGTTCACGCCTTCGTTCTTCGCGATGGCTTCGAGATGCCTCACCAGCTCGTCCGTCTCGATGCGGCGGAGATCGAAACGCTGGCACCGCGACAGGACCGTCACCGGCACCTTGCGAATTTCCGTCGTGGCGAACACGAACTTCACATGCGGCGGCGGCTCTTCCAGCGTCTTCAAGAGGCCGTTGAACGCCTGCTTGGACAGCATGTGCACTTCGTCGATGATGTAGACCTTGTAGCGCGCCGACGCCGGGGCGTAGCGCGCGCCTTCGATGATCTCGCGGACGTCGTCGATGCCGGTGCGCGAAGCGGCGTCCATCTCCTGCACATCGACATGACGCGACTCGGCAATGGCCACGCAAGGCTCGCACACGCCGCAGGGATGTATAGTCGGCGCCGTCGTCTTGCCGTCCGGGCCGATGCAGTTGAGCGCGCGCGCGATGATGCGCGCCGTCGTCGTCTTTCCCACGCCGCGCACACCGGTCAGCATGAAGGCATGGGCGATGCGGCCCGTGGCGAACGCGTTCTTGAGCGTCTTGACGAGCGCGTCCTGCCCGATCAGGCCGGTGAAGTCCTGCGGGCGGTATTTGCGCGCGAGCACGCGATAGGCCTCGCCCTTCTGCGGCGGCAGATCGAAGCCGAGGCCCGGATTTTCGCTTTCGTCCATGGCTCAACTATAGCAAGCGCGCGCTCGCCGGATGCTGGATTCTTGGGGATAGAGGTGGGAGCCGGCAGCGACCCGGAGCGGATTCGTTACGGCTGCTTCCTTCCGGACCTGACCGGGTTGGCGAGAGCACCGTCCGCGCCGTCTCCCGAGGCCGATATAGGGCGGATTGGGCCGGAATGCGAGTCGGGGAAATCCATCGCCCCCAACCCCTACTGTCATTCCCGCGCCACCGGTCCGCGCAGCGCGGCCGGAGCGTAAACTCCAGCGGGAATCCAGGGGCCGGCCGGCTCGATTTCCAGATGGGTGGCGGCTCACGCTGACGCTGGCCGCCATGACAGGGTCTAATGAACGAAGGGCCGGCTCCCTGGTCGGAAACCGGCCCTTCCATTGTCGTTTGCGGTCGCTGGACCGCACACGCCTTGTTCAGGCGTGAACCTCCGAAGAAGCCACGATCCAGCTCAGCAATTGGTGACAATGAGACACTGGATCACCTCCTTTCGAATATGTGTTGCGCATACGGAATCTAGGCGAGGATTCGGGCTTTGAAAAGAGGCCGCCCGCGGGATCGTTACTTTGGGCTGAACACGTCCTCGATCCGGCATTTAAAAAGCCTGGCGATGGCGAAGGCGAGCGGCAGGCTTGGATCGTAACGCCCCGTCTCGAGTGCGTTAATCGTCTGGCGCGAAACGTTCAGCGCGTCGGCGAGCTCGCCCTGCGTCATGCCGCGTTGCGCACGCAGCGTCGGCAGATTGTTTTTCATCGGCGATAGGCCAGCTTGATCATGATGCTCGCGACGAGCCATACGATCCCGAGGATCGGCCACGCCCATGAGATGTCGAGCCGCGGCAGGCCTGCATCGATCAGCAGATTGTAGGTCACGAGCGCGCAGCTGCCGAGGCCGAACGAGATCGCGAGCGACTGCAGGAACTGATGTTTCTGATATTCGTCGATGTGCAGGTAGTAACGCCATACCGCGACGAACAGCAGCCAGACGGGAATTGCCGGAAGGACGATCGCGGCCATGGCGAGCGCGCGGTTGGGCGCATGCGCGATCAGCCAGGGGCGCGCCCATGTGGCGACAATGTAGAGCGCCATGGCGGCAGCGCATTCGCGAATGTAGGTGCGTCCGGCGCTTTTCACCGGCGCGGTCGTGATGGACATGACGGTGCTCCTCCTGTAAAGCGTACTTTACATAGACCGGGCCGCGCTATCTGTCAAGCGTCCTTTACACGTCCTTGCGGACGCGATGTTTGCCTTTGGCCAGCGCCACGATCATGCCGCGCAGCGTCTGCACTTCCTGGTAGGTGAGCCGGGCGCGGTGGATGGTGGCACGGATGGCGCGCACCATCGTGCCGTGCTTCTCGGGCGGATAAAGAAAGCCGTTCGCTTCCAGCTCGCGTTCGAGATGTTCGAACAACTGGAACAGTTCCTCGCGCGTGGGTTTGCGATGGACCGGCCCGTGTTCGATGCGCGCCGCCGGCGTGGCATCGGTGGCGCGGAACCACTCATAGGCATTGAGCAACACGGCCTGGCCGAGATTGAGCGAGGCGAATTCCGCCGTCGGGATCGTGATCACCGCATCGCAGAGCGAAATTTCGTCGTTGTCGAGACCGGCGCGTTCGTTGCCGAAGAGAATACCTGCCCTTTCGCCGCGCGCCGACGCCGCATGCAGACGCTTCGCCGCTTCAACGGGCGTGAGCACTTCCTTCGTCGTGCCGCGTTCGCGCGCTGTCGTGGCGAAGACGAGCTCAAGTTCGCCGATGGCTTCGCGCGTCGTGGCAAACAATTGCGCCTTCTCGAGGATGCCCACGGCACCCACCGCCATCGCGTCGGCGCGTCTGTTCGGCCAGCCGTCGCGCGGGCTTACGAGCCGCAAATCGCTCAAGCCGAAATTCGCCATGGCGCGCGCGGTCGCGCCGATATTCTCGCCCAATTGCGGCTGCGAGAGGATGACGGCTGGGGCGGTGTCGGCGGTCACTTGTCGTTCCAGGCTCTCAAGCGCGCGGCCGTTCCATGCTAAGACAGGCACGCTCGGACGGAGGTTATGGGATGCGCCGGACACTTACGCAATTCCTCGCAGCTTGCCTCCTGAGCCTGGGCAGCGCACAGGCCGCCGACGCGCCGCCCGTCAACGACTGGTCCACGGAAACCGTGGTGGTCAGCGCGCATCGCCCCGGGCCGCTCTTCTGGCGCGTCGCGCGCGGCAACGCCGAGGTCTGGATCCTCGGCATCGTCGGGCCCATGCCGAAAGGCCTCGCCTGGGACCACACGGAACTGGCGAAGGTCCTCGACGGGGCGAAAGCCGTTCTGTTGCAGCCGCGCGCGCAGATCGGCCTGTTCGAGGCGGGCTGGTTTCTTCTCACCCAGCGCCACACGCTTGAATTGCCCAACGATGCGCATCTGGAAGATGTGCTCGATCCGCCCCTGAAGGCGCGCTTCGTCGCCGCGCGCACCAAGCTCAATCGCGATGCCGATCAATACGAGGATTATCTGCCGGCCTGGGCGGGGTTCATGCTCTATCGGGATTTCCTGAGCGCCGCCAAACTTTCGTCGAGCGAGCCGCAGGATACGATCAAGGATCTGGCCGACGACGAAGACGTGCCCGCATATCCCATCGCCGACTACGAAGCGATGCCGGTGGTCAAGGAGATCAGTACGCTCTCCGATGCGGCAAGCCGGCGCTGCCTGTCCGCGGCGCTCGACGACATTGCCGCGGAAGACGCGCATCAGGCGCAGGCGGGTCAAGCCTGGGCCGTGGGCGATCTCGACGGCATGAAGCGCAACTATTCGGACTCGACCATCTTCGCCTGCCTGCAGCAGACGCCGACCTTCGCGCAATACTGGGAGCAGAGCGCGGTCGACGCGACGAAGGCCGTCGACACGGCGCTGGCTGAAGGCGGCAAGACACTGATGGTAGCGAGCCTCGGCACGCTTCTGCGCAAGGGCGGACTTCTCGACCGTCTGCGCAGCGAGGGCATCACGATCGAGTCGCCCGAGTGACGAGGCGGCGTCAGCCGCCCGTGCGCGAAAGCTTCACGAAATTGGGGCCGTTGGGGCCGAAGCTCAGCACGCCTTCGACCGCGTCGAGATCGACGATGACGGCGAGCCCCTTGCGCCCGGGATCGGATTGCTGCTCGCGCTCGGGCGCCGCTTCGAACACCTTCTTGCGCTCGGCTTCGTCGGTCGCGATGCGTGCGCGGCCTTTGAACTGCAGGAGCGGCGTCGTCGCCGAGCGATACATGAAGGCGACGTTGGGATTGGCCCGGATCGCGTCGACCGTGTTGCCGCCGGTGTTGCGCAGCCAGAATGCCAGTTGGTCATCGCTATAGACCTGCGTCGAGCCACGGAATGAAAGAACCGGCTTCTTGTCCTTGTCGACGGCGGCGAACAGCATCGGATTGCCGCTGGTCAGCGAGGCATTCACGAGTTCCTGGATATCGGGGGAAAGTTTCAGCATCGGGTGGGCCTTTCGGGACAGCTTTCGTGCCACCGAATACACAATCTCAGGGGCCCGCGCGAGCGCGCGGAATTGGGGCTTTGACGCCTCCCCCGGGTCCCGCTAAGAGGGCGCGAGAGATACCCCGCCCCCGAAGGATCCCAAGATGGACAAGATCAAGGTTGCCAACCCGGTCGTCGAGCTCGACGGCGACGAGATGACCCGCATCATCTGGGCGCTCATCCGCAACAAGCTGATCCTGCCCTATCTCGACATCAAGCTCGACTATTACGACCTCGGCATCGAGCACCGCGACAAGACCGACGACCAGGTGACGGTCGACGCGGCGGAAGCGATCAAGCGCGTGGGCGTGGGCGTCAAATGCGCCACCATCACGCCCGACGAAGCGCGCGTGGAGGAATTCAAGCTCAAGAAGATGTGGAAGTCGCCCAACGGCACCATCCGCAACATCCTGGGCGGCGTCATCTTCCGCGAGCCGATCATCTGCCGCAACGTGCCGCGTCTCGTACCCGGTTGGAGCGAGCCGATCGTCATCGGCCGTCACGCCTTCGGCGATCAATATCGCGCC
>DATJRP010000004.1:0-6857 GCA_035504555.1 Rhizomicrobium sp.
AAGGCTCTTTTGAGCTCCGACAACATGAAAGCGGGCGCCAATGTCGTCAACGCGACGTCGTCGGGCCCTTTGGGCGGCTTGGCATGGGACAGGTCGACGAAAAGCTGGAGATCGGAATCGCGCACATGCTGCAGCATGAATTCCTTGATTGGAACGCTGGCGCGATCGAGCGCGACCTCCGTGGTGATCTGCTGGTTGATGAGCGGAACGACGCCCGCCTGATAGGCCGCCTTCATGGTGGGCGTCATGACGAACAGGGTGAGGAATAGCGCGAGGCTGACGATGACGCTGTTGGGCGGCGTCGTCTGCACGCCCATCGCCGTGCGCAACAGGGAAAGGACGACGACCATGCGCACGAAGCATGTCATCATGATGAGGATCGAGGGCGCGATGCTGAGGATCGTGATCAGCGCGATGATCTGCATCATGCGGTCGGTGAAAAGGCCGCCGCCGGAGAGATCGATGGAAAGCGAATTGGGCGTAGCGGATGCGGCGCCCGCCGTCGCGGCCGAAGCTATGCCGGGCACGAGCAGGATCGCGACAAGGATGAAGAGAGGGATGAAGCGTTTCATTGCGGCAGACTTTCGACGACCGTCGCCGCAACGGGGAGCTTCGCGGTGATGCCGCTTTCAATGACGCTCGAACCTTCGGGACCTACGAGGACGAGATGTTCCCGGTCGTCGCGCCGCAGGATGAAAATCTTGTGGCGCGCATCGAGCATCAGCGTTTCGACGACGGCCAGACGGCGCGTTGCGTTGGCGCTCATGATCCCCGGCACGCCGAAGCGGCGCGCGGCCAGCGCAGCGAAACCCACCAGCGCCAGCACAAGCATGAGAGCGCCCAGATAACGGGCGATATCGATCAAATCCACGAAAGACCCCAGACGGCACGCAATTCGATTGTCACTTTGGCAACCTTAATCGCGGGTTAAATCCGGGAGTATTTTGCCCGGCAAAAAATGCTCGCTGTTAAGACGCGCTTAAGTCGGCCGCGGGCAGGATGCGCGGTGTTAGGGCTAATTTTCCGTATACGGAAACGGGCAAATGAATCTCACTAGCGTCCCTCTGTTCGATGTGCTGCGCGAGCGCATGAGCTGGCTCAGCGCGCGGCAGAACGTTCTCTCGCAGAACGTCGCCAATGCCGACACGCCGGGCTATTCCGCGGTCGACCTCAAGCCGCTCGATTTCCAGAAGGTGCTGCAGCAATCGACGGAGCCGGCCGCGTTCCAGGGCGGGCTCGTGCTCACCGATCCGCACCATATCGCCGCGACGCCGAGCTCATCGTCCGGATTCCAGAGCACGGCGGCCGGCGACGACAGCATCGACCAGACGGGCAACTCCGTCTCGGTGGAAGAAGAAATGATGAAGGTCGCCGATACGCAGGCGCAGTACCAGGCGGCCACGGACATCTACGCGAAGGCCATCAGCATGATGCGCACCGCGATCGACAAGGGCACTTAACAGCGCAATCGCAAAGGAGAACGTTCATGGATCTTGCCACTTCCATGCTGGTCGCCGCTTCGGGCATGCGCGCACAGTCGACGCGCATGCGCACGATCGCGGAGAACATCGCCAACGCCAATTCGACGGCACCGACCGCGGGCGCCGATCCTTATCGCCGCAAGATCGCGACGATTAACTCCACCTTCGATCGCGAGCTGAACGCGAACATGGTCGAAGCGGGACAGCCCGTGCAGGACATGTCAGATTTTCACACCCAATACGATCCCGGCAATCCCGTCGCCGACGCCAAAGGTTACGTGAAAATGCCCAACGTCAATTCGCTCGTGGAAATCATGGATATGCGCGAGGCGCAGGCGTCCTACGAAGCCAATGTGAACGTGCTCGACGCGTCGAAGACGATGCTGTCGCGCACCATCGACCTTCTGACGAAATAGGAGACTGAGCCGTGACCATCGCGCCTTCCACCGCAGCCGCCGCCTATCAGGCGATCGCCAAGATCGGCGCCGAAAGCGCCGCCACCGGCGCCTCGGCCAATGTCGGCACCGATTTCACGCAGTTCCTGTCGCAGGCCATGAACAGCGCCGTCTCGACCATGAAGCAGGGCGAGCAGGTGGCGGCGACGCAGGTGACCGGCCAGGCCGACGTCGTCAACGTCGTCAACGCCGTCAACACCGCCGAGCTCACCCTCGATACGGTGGTCGCCGTCCGCGACAAGGTCATCTCCGCCTATCAGAACATCATGCAGATGCCGATCTGACGTTTCCGCAACACGTCCATTCTAGAGAGAATTCATGACGCCGGCCGAGACGATCGATTTTGCCCGCGAAGCCATCTGGGTGTTGCTCGAGATAGCCGCGCCCGCCATGCTCACGGCGCTCGTCGTCGGCCTCGTCATCGGCCTTCTGCAGGCGCTGACGCAGATCCAGGAGATGACTCTCGTCTTCGTGCCGAAGATCATCGCGATCTTCGTCGTGCTCCTGATCGCGTTGCCCTTTGCCGGTCAGGCGATGGCGGGCCTCATGACCGACATCGCCGCGCGCATCGCGGCCTATTAGCGCGCGGGAAAGCGGCCGTGCTCACCTTTCACCTCAACGATCTGACCGGCCTGGTCCTCGTCTATTTCCTCGTGTTCGTGCGCACGGGCGCGATGTTCATGCTTCTGCCGCCGATCAACCAGGCAGGCGTGCCGTCGCGCGTGCGCCTGGTTCTGGCGCTTGCCGTCTCCGTCGCCTTGGCGCCTGGCCTTGCCCACGCCTATCCGGCGCAAATGCCGGCGTCGCCGCTGGGACTGGGCGTACTGGTGGCCGAGGACGCGGTCGCGGGCTTCCTGATCGGCGGCATGGCCACCATCATCATGAGCGCGCTCTCCGTTGCAGGTATGCTCATCTCGACACAGACGGGACTTTCCGCTGCGCAGCTGCTGAACCCGACCATGGGCGATTCGGAACCGGTCGTCGGCAACTTCCTGACGCTTCTGGGCGGCATGATGATCTTCGCCACCAACATGCATCATCTTGCGATCGCTGCGGTCGTGGGAAGCTACACGCTGATCCCGCCCGGCGCGGCGCTGCCGACAGCCGATATGGCGGAGCTGACCATCCGTCTCGTCTCGGGCTCCTTCGCGCTCGGCATCCAGCTGGCGGCGCCGTTTCTCATCTTCAGCTTCGCCATCAACGCCTCGATCGGCCTGCTCGCGCGCATGATGCCGCAATTGCAGGTGTTCTTCATCGCCATGCCGATCAACCTCATGGCGGGATTCCTCATCATCATGCTTCTCATCGGCACCATGATGACGGTGTTCCTCAATTACTACGGCACGCAGATGAGCAACTTCGCATAGCGCGCCATGGCTGAAGACCGCGACTCCGGACAGGCAACAGAAGAACCTACACAACGGCGCCTCGACGAGGCGCAGGCCCAAGGCGACATCGTCAAGAGCCAGGAGGTTTCGACCTTCATCGTGCTGGGCGGCGGCACGCTGGCGATCGCCATCTTCGGACAATCCGCGGCGGAGAATTTCGTCAACACCTTTCGCGTCTTCATCGAACAGCCCGACCAGCTTCTCGTCGACCCGGGCGGCATCATGAATCTGATGCGCGGTACGCTGTATCATGTCGCGCTCATCATCGGTCCGCCCATCGCTTTCCTCGTGGCGACGGCGTTCGCCGCGCATCTGCTGCAACACCGGCCGTCTTTCGCCCCCGACCGCCTCATTCCCGATTTCGGCAAGGTTTCGCCGCAGGCGGGCCTGAAACGGCTGTTCAGCCTCGACAGCGTCACCAACCTCCTCAAAGGCCTCGCCAAGCTCACCATCGTCGGCATCGTGGTGTGGACCACGTTGTGGCCGATGCGCGGACAGCTGGGCTCGGCGCTCGACGAATCGCCGGCGCAGATGACGTCCGACATGATGCATCTTCTGATGCGCGTGCTCGTCGCGGTGCTTTCCGTGCTCGCCGTCGTCGCCCTCGCCGATTATTTCCTGCAGCGCATGCGCTTCATCCAGAGAAACCGCATGACCAAGCAGGAAGTGAAGGAAGAATTCCGCCAGAACGAAGGCGACCCGCTCATCAAGGCGCGCATCCGCAAGATCCGGATGGAGAAGGCGCGCAAGCGCATGATGGCCGCGGTGCCCAACGCCACCGTCGTTATCACTAACCCCACTCACTACGCCGTGGCGCTGCAGTACGAACAGGGCAAGATGGACGCGCCGCTCTGCGTGGCGAAGGGCGTCGACGCGCTGGCGCTGCGCATCCGCGCCATCGCCGAAGAAAACAAGGTTCCCGTGATCGAAAACCCGCCGCTGGCGCGCGCGCTCTACGCCACCGTCGAAATCGACGAAAGCATCCCGCCGGAACACTACAAGGCCGTGGCTCAGGTCATCGGCTACGTCTTGAAGCTTACGGGCAAGCGTCCCCACTGATAGTCTCGCGGCTCAGCGATTCTAGGTTCCGTGGATGACGGCTACACCCGGTCTTTCCAGAGGCAGTTACGGCTTGCCCGCCGGCGCCTGGCGCTGGGCGGCGCTGGGCTTTTTCTTCCTGGCGCTTCTGGCTGCGGGCCTGGCGGTCGGTGCGCCGGAGATTTCGCGCTCGGTCGGTCTCGTGCTCCTGGTCGGTATCGGCCTCGTGGCGCTGCTTCTGCTCTATGCGGTGTGGCCGCGGACCTCGCTCGCGACGGAAGAAGCCAAGCGCATCGCCGAAGCGGCCGCGCGCGCCAATGTCGCCTGGGCCGTGACCGGGCCGGACGGCGCGGTCCTCGACTGCAACGACGCCTATCGTCGGATGGCGCGCGCGCCGCAGGGCGAAGCGCCCCCGCCGCCGGAGCTCGCGCTGCGCGGCGACAGCTCGGCCGCCACGCTCTATCGCCTCGCACGCGGCGCGGCCGCCGGCAAAGCGAGCGAGGAATCCTTCGTCGTCGGACCGGGCGCGGAAGTCGCCGCCGCCGTGCGACCGCTTTCCGGCGGACGCTCGGCCTGGTGGTTTGCGCCGCGCGTCGAACTGGACGCCACGGGCGGCCGCACGATCACACCGGTTGCCTCCGTCAACGTCTTCCGCGACGCGCCCGTCGGCATCGCCTTCGCCGACACCGAAGGACGGCTCTCCGACGCGAATGCGGAATTCGTGAACTTCTTCGAGCCGGGCGCCTCGCCCGACGGCCGCAGCATCCTCGATCTCGTCGAGGCGTCGGATCGCGCCAGCGTCGCCGATCTCGTGTCGCGCGTGGCCGGCGGCGGCACCTATTCCGACGCCGTCGAATTCCGTCCCGCCGGCCGGTCGGACCGCATGGCGGAGCTCTATGCCAACGCGCTTCCGGGCAGCGAACCCAGGCGCGCCGTCCTCTATCTGATCGACGTCTCCGAGCAGAAGGCGCTGGAAACCAAATTCGCGCAGTCGCAGAAGATGCAGGCCGTGGGCCAGCTCGCCGGCGGCGTCGCCCACGACTTCAACAACCTGCTCACCGTCATCATCGGCAATTGCGAATTCCTTCTGATGCGGCATCAGGCGGGCGATCCGTCGTTCAAGGAAATCCACGAGATCCATCAGAACGCGCTGCGCGCCGCCACGCTCGTGGGCCAGCTGCTCGCCTTCTCCCGCAAGCAGACCCTGCAGCCGAAAGTCCTGATCCTGCGCGACGTGGTGGGCGAGCTTGCGCTGATGCTGCGGCGGCTCCTGCGCGAAGGCGTCGATTTGAAGCTCGAACATGGCGCCGACCTCTGGCCCGTCAATGCCGACGAGACGCAGATCTCCAACGCCATCATCAATCTCGTCGTCAATGCGCGCGACGCCATGCCCAAAGGCGGCACGGTGACGATCGCGACGGCGAATGAAAGCGTGGCGCAGGCGGCGGCGCTGGGCACCGCCATCATGCCGGCGGGCGATTACGTCTGCATCTCCGTCAGCGACACGGGCATCGGCATCCCGAAAGAGCATCTGGGCAAGATCTTCGATCCCTTCTTCACGACGAAACCCGTGGGACAGGGAACGGGACTGGGCCTCGCCACCGTCTACGGCATCGTCAAGCAGACGGGCGGCTTCATCACCGTCGACAGCGAAGTGGGCAAAGGCACGAGCTTCCACATCTATCTGCCGCGCCACAGGGGCGAAACGATCGCCGTTGCGAACGAGCCGGAGCGCGCGGCCCCGCGCGACATCACCGGCCAGGACACGATCCTGCTCGTCGAGGACGAGGAAGCGGTCAGAAGTTTCGCGGCGCGCGCCCTCAAGCTGCGCGGCTACAACGTGCTGGAAGCCTCCGGCGGCGAGGAAGCGCTCGAGATCGTCAAAAGCTCGACGGCCACCATTCACCTTCTCATCACCGACGTCGTCATGCCGAACATGGACGGACCGACGCTGGTGCGCGCGGTCAAACGCCTGCGTCCGGACATGGCCGTGATCTTCATGTCGGGCTATGCGGAAGAAGCCTTCCGCCGCAACGACGAGAAGGCGGAAGATCTCCACTTCCTGCCCAAGCCCTTCGGCCTCAAGCAGCTCGCCGCGAAAGTGAAGGACGTGCTCTCCGAAGCTCCCGCCCCGCGCCGCACGGGAAGCTGAAAACCCGTTCGTTGCGGTTTGCGCGAATTCCCAGCGATCAGCGACATTATCAGGGGGTTTTTAGAGCGCGTCCCGACGGCGCGCGCATTTGAACCGCATCCCGCAAGGCTTCCCTGCGATTCCCTGTCGGGTCTCATGGACAAAAACAGGGAAGTAGCAGTGTAACATCCGTCTGCATGCGTCTTAGGCGATCAGAAAAAGGATGGGGCTGACGTAGATAAGGGTTAGAGGTTAGCCCATTTTTTGAGTTGTTCGAACTGCTGTTTAGGCGATCCGTAGTTGAAGCGGAACTCGCATTCCTTGAGGAAGAGATAGAAGGTCTTGCGCGGGATGCCGTTGTATC
>DATJRP010000005.1:0-61795 GCA_035504555.1 Rhizomicrobium sp.
GAGGTTCCGGTGCGAGCGCGTTGGGATCGGCAAGGACTGGCGCGCGAAGCGCGCCGATTAAAGTTACGGCGGGATACTAGCGCTGCTGGCCACCACCAGCCTCGGCATCTCGGTGCCTCCGTGCCTCTGTGGTGAATCTTAAGGGCGACGAAATCTGCGCAGACCGTGACGTAGGAACTACGCGCGGCCGTCCTGCGTCATGCGATTGACGACGAGCCAGGAGAAGCAAAGCTTCCCCACATCGTGCAGCACGCCTTTCGAGGCCGCGGAGTTCGCGCCTTTGGGCAGGCGCACGGTCACATCGGGTGTGATCTTCAAATCGTAAGGTCCCTCGTTGCGCGCATAGTCCCAGCGTCCTGTTGCGCGGACGATGACCATCTCGTTGCGCATGTAGCGGAACTTGTCGTGCGCGAGCTTCTTGCTCGAAACCACGCCCACGAGTTCGAGTTTGGGTTCGAGCGTCAGGCGCTTTCCGCTCTTCGTCGGCTGCAGATTGAGATCGGTGTAGATCAGCGTGTTGAAGTCGAGGTCGCCGTCGAGCGATTCCCGGCGCGCGAAATGCAGTACGCCTTTCGCCAGCGTGTTGCGCCAGTCCTTGAGCACTGCGCCGACATTGGGGTGCCTGAGCTGCGCGGCGAAGAGCTCGAGAATGGGCCTGATGTCGGAGTTGATGAATTCCTTGTCCGGCATGGCGTTCGACGGCTTGCGTTCCGGCGATGGCCGCACAATCGCGGCTTGAGGTCAAGCGGGGACGGCTCAACCCGGGCGGCGCAATTTGAGCCGCGCGAAGTCTTTCTCGCGAATCACCTCGACCACGTCATAGCCTTCACCATGGCACATGTGGGGAACATCGACCGGGGCCATGGGATCGTCCGTCCAGACTTCGATGATCGCGCCGGGCTCGGCGCGCGCCAGCGCACGGCGGGAAAAGAGCGCCGGCAAAGGACATTTGAGTCCGCGCAGGTCCAATTTGGGATCGCTCATGACAAACCCTAAGGCGGCCAACCTTGACGATGTCGGCCTGCACCCTATCCTCGCCGCCACGTGCGGGAAAAGGCATACAATTTTATGGATCTCCTCGAAGGATTTCGCCGCGAAGAAATCTACATCTCCAGCGTCGGGCGGACCCTTTACCGGATGCGGCACGTCAAGCCCGACTCGCCCGTCACCGTCGTCGATATCGTCGACCGTTTCGCCAAGACGACGCCGGACGCCCCGGCCGTTCTTTATCTCGATCGTACGCTCACCTATCGCGATCTCGACGAAGCGTCCAATCGCTATGCGCGCTGGGCGCATGCGGCGGGATTCGCCAAAGGCGAAGTCGTCGCGCTGTTGATGGAGAACCGCCCCGAATATCTCGCGGCGTGGCTCGGGCTGCACAAGGCGGGCGCGACGGCGGCACTGGTCAACACCAATCAGCGCGGCATGCCGCTGGCGCATTCGATCTCCGTCGCCGGTGCGCGCCATCTCATTCTGGGCGGCGAGCTTCTCGAAACGTTCGTGGAAGCGCGGCCGCTTCTGCAGACGGCGCCGGCCATCTGGGTTACGGGCGGCGCAGCACCCGGTTTCGAAAACCTCGACGCCGCATTGGCCGCGACGTCACCCGATGCGCCCGATCCCGAATGGCGCCACGGCATCATCGGCCGCAACAATGCGTTCCTGATCTTCACGTCCGGCACGACGGGATTGCCCAAGGCCGCCAATTTCAGCCACATGCGCACGCTCTACATGATGTACGGCTTCAACGGCGCGCTGGACGCGAAGCCGGAAGACCGCATGTACAACGTCCTGCCACTCTATCATACGGCCGGCGGCATCTGTGCGGTGGGCGCGGCGTTCACCGCCGGCGGCTCGGTGGTGATCAAGCGCAAATTCTCGGTGCACGAATTCTGGCAGGACTGCTTCGCCTACAAGCCCACCTTTTTCCAGTATATCGGCGAACTCTGCCGCTATCTTCTCAACGCGCCGCACGACATCCACGAACGCTCGCATGTCATCCGCGCCATCACGGGCAACGGCCTCCGGCCCGAGATCTGGCCGCAATTCCAGGCGCGCTTCGCAATTCCCAAGATCATCGAGTTCTACGGCGCCACCGAAGGCAATGTGTCGATGCTGAACTACGACGGCAAGGTCGGCGCCGTCGGCCGCGTGCCGTGGTATGTGCGCGGGCTGATCACCACGCGCATCGTGCGCTTCGATATCGAACACCAGATGCCTATCCGCAACGCCGACGGTCTCTGCAGCGAATGCGCCGCGGGCGAGGTGGGCGAGGCCATCGGCCTCATCGCCGACAAGCCCGGCCAGAATTTCGAGGGCTATACGCAGGGCGCCGACACGGAAAAGAAGATCCTGCGCAATGTCTTCAAGAAAGGCGACGCCTGGTTCCGCACCGGCGATCTGATGAAGCGCGACGAGCACGACTATTTCTATTTCATCGACCGCATCGGCGACACGTTCCGCTGGAAGGGCGAGAACGTCGCCACCAGCGAAGTGGCGGAAGCCCTGGGCGTGGTCCCGGGCATCCAGGAAGCCAATGTCTACGGCGTGCAGGTGCCCGGCCAGGACGGCCGCGCGGGCATGGCGGCGCTGGTCGTGGCGCCCGATTTCGACCCGGCGACGCTCGCCGGAAAGCTCGCCGCCAACCTTCCGGCCTATGCCCGTCCCGTCTTCCTGAGGCTGGAGCCGCAAATGGAGATCACCGGCACCTTCAAGATGCGCAAGGTGGATTTGGTGAACGAAGGCTTCGACCCGCAGACGATCCCCAACCCGCTCTACATCCTCGATCCGGCGACGCAGCAATATCGCCCGCTGGACAAGGCGCTCTATGACGCCGTGATCTCGGGCGGGTTGAAGCTTTGATAGTCGGTGGAGCGCGGTAGTGGGGAACGCGCGTCGCCGAATTTGGCCGGTCTGGTACAATTTCGCGCGGATCAATTCAGCGGTGAAATGTTCGCCCGCAATGGCGGCTGATCTGTCAAAGACGCTTTGGGATGTCGCTGATATCGTGGAAGCTGGTCGAGGAATGGGGGAGCCGGATGGGAAAATACTCAGCCATGACGGTCAATGAGCGGCTTGCAGAGGCGGGAGTGTACAATGCCTTCGAAACGGCGCTTACGCGAGGCGATAGGGCTGGGATTATCTCAGCTCTGAAGACCGTAGAAATCGAAGGCGCATGGGCTGACGAAATTGCTGATCGGCTGCTCGCCAACCCTGACGCTTATTTGCATCCCAAATTCAAACTGTAACAGTGCCGTCTTTCCACGGTGTCATCAAAATCTCCGCGGATTTTGCCGTTTCGTTGCCATAAATCTTTGCTGTCCCCCAAACGTCCCTCTTCACGCGCGCGAAGACCCGGCGCAGACTCTGCGGCGTTCGAACGGCTCTTTGACATCGTGAAGTTTGAAATAGGGTGTGGGGTCTTTCGGCGCGCCGTGCGGCTGCAATCTCGTAAGAAGATTCACCACAGAGGCAGTGAGGCACAGAGATAGCCAGCCTCTCCCCGAAATCGTGCGTCAGCTTCGATAGGTATCTTTGCGCGCGAACGCGCGCAGGCAAACTTCGAAAGCGAGGCGTGCCGTTCGGGACGCACTCGCTTTCTCATTGCCTCACTGCCTCTGTGGTTCAATTTTCTTTCTTTTGCAACATCCGCTCCATGCCAAAAGCAATGTACACGGACGAATTTCACCCTGCGCGGCCCTGTTTTTTGTTCTGACCGCGGGACGGGACTTGCGGGAAAGCCTTGTCGTTGCGCGATCAAATGCGCGCCGGACCGGGCCGCGATTTTCGCGCGCCCTGTTCTTTGCCCTGATGGCAGGGCGTTGGCGGGACCTCGCTTCGTTGCCATCGGGGCGCGAGAATCCGGCGACGGTGCAATCCGCCGGCGCTCGCGGACGGCGCTCTATGACGCAGCGATCTCCGGCGGTCTCGAGCGTTGATCCCCAGCTAAGCGCGTTAGCCTCGGCGCAATTCCGGCTATGATAGCGTCGGGTGCGGGATAGCGCCCGCGAGTGGGGACTAGAACATGTGGCGGTTTGGGCTAAGGCAGGCGGGTCGCCTGGCGCTCGGCCTTCTTGGCGCGATCATTCTGGCGGCGCTGGTGTCCGCAGCCGCGGAACACGGCAGCTCCGCCTATGGACGCGCGGTCCTGGCTCATCTCCTTGGCTTCGGCCGCCTCGATTTCGGAACGAGCGCCATCAGCGACCGCCCGGCCTGGACAGAGCTCGCCCGACGGCTGCCGGCGACGCTGGAGCTGCTGGGCTTCGGCGCCGTGGTCGCCGTCGTGATCGGGGCGCCGGTGGGCATCCTGCTGAGCGCCGGACGCGTTCTGAGAGCGGGCGCGCCGCTGATGCAGATCGTGGCCGCGGCGCCCGTATTTTGCGCCGGGCTGGGCCTTCTCTGGCTCTCCGAGCGCGTGCTGCACTGGACGGGCGGCCCGCGCGATACGTCGTTCCTGGCGGCGCTTATGAGCGGCGATCTGGGCGCCGTGCAGGCCGAATTGCGCGCCGTGGCCCTGCCCGCCCTCACCGTCGGCGCTGCCGGTGCGGCCAGCGTCCAGCTCTCGCTCCGCAGAGCCGTGAGCCGGGCCGCCGGCGAGCCCTACCGGCGCGGTCTGCATGCCATGGGCCTCGGCCGCTTCGAAATCGACCGCGTTTACCTCGTGCCCCAGATCGTCGCGGGCCTGCTCCATAGCCTGGGCGAAGTGGCGTCCTCGCTTCTGGCCGCCACTGCCGTGGCGGAATGGGTGTTCGGCTGGCACGGCGCGGCGGACCTCTTTCTGAAGTCGGTCGCACTGCAGGACTGGACGGTCGTGGCCCTTGTGCTGCTCGTCTTCGCGGCGCTCACGATGACGGCGGAATTTTTGGGCGTGATGGGCGCGCGCCTGCTTGCCGGGACGGAGCGCGCCGCATGAGCGCCGTCGGCAACGCAGCACCTGCCGCATCGCCGCCTTTGCGCGCGATCATTCGCGGCGCCGGCTTCATCGGCCTGGGCGTGATCGGCGTCGTGGTCGGACTTGCCGATGTCCTGGCGCGCGCGCCCGCGAATGCGGAAAATGTCGGGCCGCCGCTTTTGCCGCCGTCGGCGCAATTTCCCTTCGGCACCGACATTCTCGGACGCGACATGGCGAGCGAAACGCTGCATGCGCTGGCCGTCACTGCGACCGCCGCCGGGTTTGGCGCGCTCGTCACCGTCCTTGCCGGCGGCCTGCTCGGATTTCTGGCGGCGCGCCTGCCATGGGGTCTGGGACTGTTCTCGCGCTGGATCGCCGGTGTGCTGGGCGCGGTGCCGACGCTGCTGCTGGGCATTCTGCTGATCGGGCTCACCGAACGCAGCTTTGCGCCGCTCGCCGCCGGCCTCGCTGCGGCGCCGATCGCGTTCCTCCGTTCCTTCGATCGCGCCCGCGAGCTGAGTTTTTCCCGCCACGCGGAATTCGCCCGCGCCACCGGCATTTCGCGCAATGCGCTGCTTCGGCGCGATCTCGCCTACGAATTCCGCGATACGTTTCTCGTCAATGCGACGCGCGCGCTCGCGGCGGTGGCGATCATTCTGTCGACGGTCAGCTTCCTGGGTTTCGGCGCCACGCCGCCGCATCGCGATCTGGGTCTCATGATCGGCGCCGCGCGCGATACCTATTTCGATCATTGGTGGACGGCGACGTTCCCCGCTGCGGCGCTGGCGCTTCTTATTCTCTGCGCGCGCCTCGCTGCTGCCCTGGAAGAAGGCGAGCGGCCATGAGCGAGCCCGAACGCCTTCTCACCCTCACCAATCTGACCGTGTCGCGCGCGGGCGCCGCGCGGCCCGAGCTCGATCACATTTCGACCGCGGTCGAGGCGCGCGAAACCGTCGTCATTCTGGGCGAAGCAGGATCGGGAAAAGACGCGCTCATGCGCGCGCTGGCCAGAGCTTTGGACGACGGCGAAACGCAGACGGGATCGATCCGGTACGGCGCCATCGGGCAAGGTTCGGAAAGTGCCGGCGTGATGCGCGCGGCCTATCTGCCGGGTCCCATTTCGAAGCCGCTCAGCCCCAACGCGTCGGCGGTCTCGCAGCTGGCCCGGGTCATCGCGCGCAAACTCGGCGCGCCGCAGGCGAGTGGCCGGGCGGAATTCGCGCAGGAGATCGCACGCCTGGACGGCGCGCCGCCTCTTGCCGCGTTCGAAAAGCGCGCCGGCGAAATCCCGAACGAGATTCTGGCGTGGGGATTGCTGGCCGCCGCGCTGGCGCAGACGCCCGATCTTCTTCTGGTCGATCATCTGTTCGAAGGTCTCGCGCCCAAGGCGGCGCGCGTGCTGGAAGGCGCGTTGCTGGCCGCCAAAGCGCGCCTCAACTGCACGCTCATCTGCGCGACCATGAACACCGACACCGCGCTTCGCCTCGGCGGACGTCTCATCGTCATGCGCCACGGCCGCATTGTCGAGGAAGGACCGCTGCAGCGTCTGGCGACGGCGCAGGCGCACGCCTACACGCAGACGCTCTTCAAGGACGCAACGCCGCGCGAACGCAGCGCCCAGCGCGGTCAGCCCGTCGTGCAGGCGTTGCGCATCGCGCTCAACGGCGAGAACCGCACGCGCGACGAGATCAATTTCGAGCTGCGCCGCGGCGCGTCGCTGGCGCTGGTCGGCGAAGAAGGTTCCGGGCGGCACAGGCTGGCGCGCATGATCCTCGGCATGGATCGTCTGGAGAAAGGCCGCATCGTGTTCGACGCGGTCGATATCGGCATTCTCTCGCCCGACATGATGTCGCGCCTGCGGCGCCGGGTGGCCATCATCGCGGGCGCCGACGACGTGCTCGATCCGCGCATGAGCCTGTGGGACACGGTGGCGGAGCCGCTGCGCGCGCATCTGCATCTGCGCGGCGATCTGGTTGCGCAATATCGCGAGTCGGCGCTCAGGCGGGTGGGACTTGCATCGCTGCCCGGTCATCTGCCGATTTCGTCGCTGTCCGCTTTCGACCGCCGCCGGCTGCAGGTGGCGCGCGCCATCGTGACGGCACCCGTGCTCGCCATCGTGGACGAACCCTTCCGCGGTCTCGACGCGTTCGCACAATCGGTGATCCGGGATTTGCTGCAGAGCTTCCGCGCCGAAGAAGGCCCCGCTTTTCTCGTCATCACCGCGGATTTCGCCGTGGCGCGCGCGCTGGCCGACGAAGCCATGGTGTTGCGCGAGCGCCGCATCGTGGAACGCGGCGCGCTTGCCGACATCTTGCGTGCACCGAAAGACCCTTACGCGCGTGCGCTCGTTGCGGCGTCGCGCCTCGATGTGCCCGGCACTCTTTCGTCCGCCGCCGCCGGGGGCTAGAACGGAGGCCGCGAAGGGCGACTTTCCGAGGTCTCCATGCTGAAGCTTTCCGATCCTGAACTTCTGAAATCCGACGCGTTTATCGATGGTGCCTGGGCCGCGTCCGATACCGGCAAGCGGTTCGACGTACGCAACCCCGCGACGGACGAAGTGATCGCGCAAGTGGCGGACATGGGCGAAGGCGAGACGCGACGTGCCATCGAGGCGGCGGCGCGGGCCTGGCCTGCGTGGCGGAAGAAAACGGCGAAGGAACGCGCGGTCGTCCTGCGCAAATGGTTTGACCTCATCATGGGAGCCCAGGAGGACCTCGCGCGACTGATGACGGCGGAACAGGGAAAGCCGCTGGCCGAAACGCGCGGCGAAGTCGCCTACGGCGCTTCCTTCATCGAATGGTTCGCGGAAGAGGGAAAGCGCCTCTATGGCGACGTCATTCCGACCTCTCATCAGGGTCGTCGCATCCTGGTCCTGAAAGAGCCGGTCGGCGTCGTGGCGGCGGTCACGCCGTGGAATTTCCCCAACGCCATGATCACGCGCAAATGTGCGCCCGCGCTGGCGGCCGGCTGCACGTTTGTCATCAAGCCCGCGGAAGACACACCCTTGTCCGCGCTGGCGCTGGCGGAGCTTGCAAGGCGCGCGGGGATCCCGGCCGGCGTGTTCAACGTGGTGCCGTCGGACCAGCCCGCCAAAGTCGGCGGCGAGCTCACGCAGAATCCACTGGTGCGGAAATTCTCGTTCACCGGTTCGACGGAGATCGGCAAGCTCCTGATGCGGCAGTGCGCGTCCACCGTGAAGAAAGTCTCGCTGGAGCTCGGTGGCAACGCGCCGTTCATCGTCTTCGACGACGCCGATCTCGACGCAGCGGTCGACGGCGCGATGCTGTCGAAATACCGCAACATGGGTCAGACCTGCGTCTGCGCCAATCGCATCCTGGTGCAGGACAAGGTTTATGACGCGTTCGCCGAGAAGCTCGCGGCGCGCGTGCGGGTGATGAAAGTGGGCGACGGCGCTGAGGACGGCGTCACGCAGGGCCCGCTCATCAACATGGACGGCGTCAAAAAAGTCGAACGCCTGATCGACGATGCGGTCAGGAAAGGCGCCAAAGTGATGGTCGGCGGCAAGCGCCATTCGCTGGGTCACACCTTCTTCGAGCCCACGGTTCTGACCGAAGCGACGCCCGCCATGGCCATGGCGAGGGAAGAGATCTTCGGGCCGGTGGCGTCGCTTTATCGCTTCCAAACCGAAGACGAGGCGATCCGCCTGGCGAACGACACCGAATACGGGCTTGCCGCCTATTTCTATGCCCGCGACCTGGGCCGCGTCTTCCGCGTCGCCGAAGCCCTCGAATATGGCATCCTCGGCATCAACGAAGGCATCATCTCCACCGAAGTCGCCCCCTTCGGCGGCTTCAAGGAATCCGGCATCGGCCGCGAAGGCTCCAAATACGGCATCGAAGACTATCTCGAGATCAAATATCTGGCGCTCGGCGGCATAGGCGGGTAATCGGAGCCCGACGAAAGGAACCTGGATGATTCCCCGCTACGCCCGCCCCGAGATGACGGCGCTCTGGTCGCCGGAGACGAAATTCCGCATCTGGTTCGAGATCGAAGCGCATGCCGCCGACGCGCTCGCGGAATTGGGCGTCATCCCGAAATCTGCCGCGAAGACGATCCGGGAGAAGGGTGCGCGCGCGGAGTTCAATGTCGAGCGCATCGATGCCATCGAGCGCGAAGTGAAGCACGACGTCATCGCGTTCCTCACGCACCTGGCGGAGTTCGTCGGCCCCGACGCGCGTTTCGTGCATCAGGGCATGACGTCGTCGGACGTGCTCGACACCTGCCTTTCGGTGCAGCTTGCACGCGCCGCGGATATCCTCATCGCCGATGTCGACGTGCTGCTGGCGGCGCTGGAACGGCGCGCGTTCGAATTCAAATATACGGTCACGATCGGCCGCAGCCACGGCATCCATGCGGAGCCCACGACGTTCGGCGTGAAGCTCGCGGGATTCTATGCCGAGTTCGTGCGGGCGCGGGCCAGGCTGGTGACGGCCAAAGCGGAAGTCGCGGTGGCCGCGATCTCGGGCGCCGTCGGCACCTTCGCCAATATCGATCCGCGCGTGGAAGCGCATGTGGCACGCGCCATGGGACTCGGCATCGAACCCGTTTCCACGCAG
Source organism: Rhizomicrobium sp. (assembly GCA_035504555.1). Classification (GTDB taxonomy): domain Bacteria; phylum Pseudomonadota; class Alphaproteobacteria; order Micropepsales; family Micropepsaceae; genus Rhizomicrobium. The sequence goes on from DATJRP010000005.1 coordinate 9,466, forward strand.
GTGATCCCGCGCGACCGGCATGCGGCGTTCTTTGCCGCTCTCGGCATCGTGGCCAGTTCGCTCGAGCGCCTGGCGGTCGAGATCCGTCATCTGCAGCGGACGGAAGTGCTCGAGGCCGAGGAGTATTTCTCGGAAGGCCAGAAAGGTTCTTCCGCCATGCCGCACAAGCGCAATCCCGTGCTCACCGAGAACATCACGGGCCTCGCCCGCATGGTGAGGAGCTACGTGACGCCTGCGCTGGAAGACGTGGCGCTCTGGCACGAGCGCGACATTTCGCATTCTTCCGTCGAGCGTTACATCGGCCCGGACGCAACCATTACGCTGGACTTTGCGCTCGCGCGCACCGCCGGCGTCGTCGACAAGCTGATCGTGTACCCGGAGCGGATGAAGGAAAATCTCGACCGCACGCGCGGGCTCGTGCACAGCCAGCGCGTGCTCCTGGCGCTCACGCAAGCCGGCGTCGCCCGCGAGGATTCCTATCGTCTCGTGCAGAGGAATGCGATGCGCGCCTGGAACGGCGACGGCGCGCTGCTCGATCTTCTAAAGGCGGACAAGGATGTAACGGCGAAGGTCCCGCCTGCCGAGCTCGAGAAGCTGTTCGACATGGACTATCACCTCAAACACGTCGACACGATCTTCCAGCGGGTGTTCGGGTGATCTCTCTCACTTCGTCATTCCCGGCCGAATACCGCGATAGCGGTACATGGTGTCTCAGGCTCCCAGTTTGAATTCGGCTACCGGGGTCCAATTGCGCTTACGTCGAGCGATGCGGGCAGGGATGTCCTCCGCGTCGTAGTCGACAGGTGCGACGGGAAAGTCATCCGCGGGCGGCGGACGGAACGTGTTCGCGTTGACGGTGAACCAGGCTTTGTCGCCTTCCTCCATCAGGGCACCGATGAAAACGCCGCAGCGCGCGCAGATGAGGAAATCCGTTATCCCCAGTCCAAAACGATAGCGCGAAAGCGCGGACGGCTCGCGCACGTAGATGCGCATGGTGCCTTTGGGGTCGCTGGTTGTACGATTCTTATGCGCCCGGCAGAAGCTGCACTGATCGGCCCTGAGACCCAGAACGTCGAGACCCGCGCTCCCTTCGAAGACGTAAGCGAGGTTGCCACAGTGACAACCACCTTCGAAGCGATGCGCGGCGCTCATCTCATTCGGCGGCCTTCTTGCCGCCCGTCTTCTTCGCTTCGTCTTCGTGGTGCTTCTGGATCGTCTGCATCGCGGCCTGCATGGCGGCGCCGATGAAACGCTCGCGGTTGTCGCGCGCCCAATTGTACGCGGTCTCGCGCGCCACATTCGCCTTGTTGATGACGGGCGTCACGTGCCGTTGCCAGAGATCGTAAGATTTCTTGGTCGCCTCGAAATTCGCCCAATTGTGCGCCAGCTGGAGGAAGCAGCCGAACTCGCCCTGCTTTTCCTGCAGGCGGCGGATCTGTGCGATGGCATCGTCCGGCGTGCCGACCACGATCACGCCTTCCTTGACGAGCTCTTCAGCCGATTTGTTGGAGGACGCTTCGCGGCCCGCAACGCCCGCGATGCTCGCAAAGTAATCCTGCCATTTCTGGAAGCCGAACTTCACGTTCTCGAAGGCTTGGGCGCGCGTCTCGGCGATGTGCACGGGCCCGACAAGCCTGAGCGCCTCCGGGCTCATCTTGCGGCCATGCTCGACCGCCGTGTCGTTCGCGATCTTCCAGTTGATGCCGAGCGCGTCATAACCGCCCTCCTGCGTGGCAGCGACGCAGAGCATGCCGAAGCCGTGACGGCCCGCGAGCTTGCCGCCCGACGGGGTGACGCTCGAAGCGACGGCGATCTCCGGATGCGGCCAAGTGTATGGCAGAAGCTGGCACGTCGCATCAACCAGCGTGAACCACGACGTCTTGTGGGTGACGCGCTCGCCCGCGAACAGGCGCAGGATCACTTCGATCGCTTCCACCATGCGCTCGCGCTGCGTCGACGGATCGATGCCCATCTGGAACGCGTCGGACGGCAGAAGGCCGGGGCCCACGCCGAACATGACGCGGCCCTTGGTCTGATGATCGAGCTGGATCATCCGGTTCGCGGTCGTGAGCGGGTGATGGTAGGGCAGCGACACGACGCCCGTCCCGAGCCGAATGCGCCTGGTGCGTTCGGCAACCGCCGCGATGAAAAGCTCGGGGCTCGGGATGATCTCGAAGCCCGCGGAGTGATGCTCACCTACCCAGGCTTCGTCGTAACCGAGGCGATCGAGGTGCTCGATCAGCTCCATATCGCGCTGGATGCAAAGCGTCGGGTCTTCGTCGATGGGATGAAATGGCGCGAGAAAGATTCCGTTCCTGAGCTTGATGGTCATGTGTGCGTCCCTGAATATCGTGCCGGCTTTTTATGACATATTGTCAGTGCGGAGTCTCGGGGCGCGGATCAAAGCGCGGGCGGGCGAAAGCCACCAAGCCGTTCCTCGATGGCGCCGCCGAAATCGAAGAGGCGGTCCTCTCCGCCGGACGGACCCATCAGCTGCACGCCGGTGGGTAGACCCGAAGCTGTCTGCCCGGCCGGCACCGCAAGGCTCGGTCCCAGAAGGGCGGTGGCGAGCGCGATCCAGCACAGCATCGTGCCGTAGGGCACGCTCTCGCCGTCCATGTCGAGGGTACGCTCGTTGAAGCCCGGTTGATGCAGATGCGGAAACGCCGGCATGACGGAGATGGGCGAGAGTATCGCCTGCCAGCCCTCCGCGAAAAACGAATCGAGCCTGTCCTTCATCGCCTGGCGGCGCGTCATCAGGTCGAGCACTTCACGATGGCTCGCCGTGGCGCGCAGCCGATACGCCGCCATGCTGAACATTCCGATGCCGTTGCGCCTGGCGGCAAGATCGTCGCTGCGCTGCGCTTCGAAGCTTTGCAGCATGGCCTCCGGAAGACCCGCGCTCACGATCGGCGTGAGAAGCCCGAGATAGACTTCCATCAATTGCTGGCCGTCGATGGGGGGACGTCTGCGTTCGACCTCGACACCGGCATCGGCCAACGCGTTCGCCGCGCCTGCGACGCCCGCCTTCGCATCGCGTGACAACGGAAAGCCGGGCTCTTCGTCCCACACGGCAACGCGCGCGCCTTTGATGGGCCGCGGCGATGCGCCCGCGTGTCCACGCAAGACGTTCCAGAGAAGGCGTAGGTCGCCGGTGTTGCGCGCCATCGGCCCCACGACGCCGAGATCGTTTTCGGAATACAATCCCGGCGGTGGCGGAATCTGCCCGCGCGACGAGAGCACGCCCCACGTCGGCTTCAGCGAACAGACGCCGCAGAAATTGGCGGGATGGCGCAGCGAACCGCCGATGTCGGAACCGATCTCGAGCGGCGTGATGCCGGCCGCAAGCGATGCTGCCGCGCCGCCCGACGAACCGCCAGGCGTGCGCGTCACGTCATAGGGATTGTTCGTCGTGCCGTAGACGTCGTTGTAGCTCTGGAAATCGCCGAGCATGAGCGGCACGTTGGTTTTGCCCCACACCACCGCGCCCGCCGCGCGCACGGATTTCACCACATCGGCATCGACGCAGTTCTTGTCGCGCCTGGCGTAGACGGGATTGCCGGAAGTGGCCGGCATGTTCTCGACGTCGTATCCGTCCTTGATGGTCATGGGGAGGCCCGCGAGCGGGCCCAGCGTCTCGCCTTTCGCACGCGCCTGATCGATTGCGTCCGCATCGCGCCGCGCACGTTCGAGATCCGTCGCGACGACGGCGTTGAGCTTTTTGTGCAGCGCATCCTTGCGCGCCACATGGGCGTCGAGAAGTTCGCGGGCCGAAATTTTCTTTGCCGCAAGATCGGCGATCATCTCGCGGGCGGTCCGGTACAGCACTGTGTTCACGGGTGGCGTTCCCCCTGATGGTGCCGCGTTCGCGGCCTTCGTGAACGCCATAATGTCAGAGGAAATCTTGTCCGCAATCTTTCACTTTTTCACGCGGCGCCCGCAATTGCGACTTAGAACGCCAGAGAACCATCGTCGCCGTCCCTGCGATCACGCCCCAGCCCGCGCCCGCAAGGACATCGCTCACGAAATGCCAATTCCCAAGGACGAGCACGATCAAAATCAATCCCATAAAGGTGAGCCAAACGGGTCGCTGTCGCGGATAGGCGATCAGGAATACCGTTCCGACCGACACAATCTGGGTCGCATGACCCGATGGGAAGGAGCTGAACGGTGTGCCCTGAAACCAATGGAATGCATCGGTTCCGCCTTGCAGGAACTCGTCGGGCATTTCCCGGCCGAAGAGGCGCTTCAAAACCAGCTCGTCGACACAGACCGCCGAAGCCAGGCTGAAGGACGCAACAATCAGCACTTCCTGCAGCTTCTTGAGCGCGTGGTGCGTGGAGACTTGAAAGGCGCCAAGAAGGATTGCAAACCCCGCAGAAACGACCAGCACCGGCAATCCGAGCGCTGGAGCGCGAAGGCTCCGCGCCCAAGGGAGCGTATGGACGAAGCGCGCCAGGGGATCGTCGACGAGGTAAACGCAAGCCACGATCAATAGAAGGCCCGCACCGAAAGCGAGCAGCGCGCTGCGCATGGGTTCTCCGATACTCTTGGATGCCTGGCCGGCGGTACGTACGACCCCATAACGCCGGCGGCTCACTCTTAGCACCTGCGCTTGCGGCTTTTCTCGAATGACATCGCATAGTAGGCGAGCGGCTCCGCGACCGAATCCGGCACGACGATCGAGCCCGCGAAATGGATGATGGCGTCGATCCCCTGTTCGGCGGCGAGTTTCGCCACCAGTTCCCGGTCGCCCGCATTGCCTTCGACGAAGACAGCGCCTTCCGCCACGAGCCCGCGGCTGCCGGTCGAGAGATTGTCGAGAACGACGACTTTCTCGCCCCGCTCGAGCGCCGCATACACCATGTGGCTGCCGATATAGCCGGCCCCGCCCGTGATCAAAATGGCCATAACGCGCCTGAAAATTCCGGAAAGACGGTCCTTCCTAGCAGGTCGATTCGCCGCGAGACAGTACCTTCGCGAGCCTCTTTGACGGTGCGGCGGAGTGAGGCAAGGTCGGGTCCGAAAACAGCCAAGGGAGGAAGGCATGAAACGTCTCGAAGGGCGCGTCGCTCTGGTGACGGGCGCCGCAAGCGGCATCGGCCGCGCCAGCGCAAAACTGTTCGCCGCCGAAGGCGCGAAAGTCGTGGCCGTCGATCGTGCAGGTGAAGTCGAGGCGACGGCCAGGGCGATCAAGGATGCGGGCGGCGCGGCGCTCGCCCTGCAATGCGATGCATCGGTCGAAGCCGACATCGCGGCCGCGGTCGACGCGGCGGTGAAGACTTTCGGTACGCTCGATGTGGCCTTCGCCAATGCGGGCGTGGGCGGCGGCCTGAAGCCGTTCTTCGAGCTTGATGCGGCTGACTGGTCGGCCGTCCTGCAGGTGAACCTGATCGGCGCCTTCCTCTGCGTGAAGCACGCCGCGCGCATCATGATGCCGAAGGGCAAAGGCTCCATCATTTGCACGGCCTCTGTGGCCGGTTTGCGTTCCGGCGCGGGCGGCGGACCCTACAGCGCGAGCAAAGCGGGCGTCATTTCGCTGGTGCAGACGGGCGCGAATTATCTGACGGGCACCGGCGTACGCATGAACGCAATCTGCCCGGGCCTGATCGAAACGGGCATGACGAAACCGATTTTCGATTATGCAAGATCGAAAGGGACCGGTGACAAGATCGGCCAGCTCAATCCGCTGAGGCGTTACGGCGAACCGGACGAAATCGCGCATATGGCGTTGTTCCTGGCGTCGGACGATGCGTCCTATGTGAACGGGCAGGCGATCGCCGTCGACGGCGGCCTGTCGAGCTCGCTGCCCGTGCGCGGAAGGTGGACTTAATCCGCAATTTTTAACGCAGAGGCCGCGGTGGTCTCACTGCGTCCACAGCGCATCCACCGCGATCACTGCGTTGAATCTTCTTTCGCGTTATGAGCGCTTCGCGCTCGGGCCGCCGCCGAAGATATCGGATAGTGACGGCAGGTGCTTCGCGCGTTCGCGGATCTGCGCCTTGAATTTCTCGAAGCGCATGACGTCGTCGATGCGGCGCGCGAGGAACGCGTCCGTTTCGCTTTCGTCTTCGCTCTCGTCGGTGAACCAGCGCATCAGCGTCGCGGAATAGACGCCGGCGAGGATCGCGCGCTTGGTGTAGAAATTGAAATCGGTCGAGGTGTCGCCGGCGGCGCGCCACATGACGTCGACCGTGCGATAGAGAAGTGCTGCGCCGCGCGCAGCATGGGGCGGCAGCGTGAGGAAGGCCGCGGCGCGCCGTGCGGCTTCCTTGTGCGGCTTCAGGATCTCGAGACGCGTCTTCACGGCCTTGGCGATGCGCGCGCGCACTTTCATGGCTCCGAGCTTCGCCTTGGCGAGACGCGCTTCCATCTCGTCGTCGAACATGTCCGACAGCGCTTCGACGAGGTCGAGCGGGCCGCCGGGAAAGAGTCGCGCGACGCCACGTTTGTCGACGCCCGCATCGGAAGCTGCCGCATTCAAGACCTTGTCGGTGAAACCATCGAAGGGGATATGCGCGAGCGCTGCCTGCGCCACCGCCCGTCTGAGCGATGCGTCGTCGTCCGCGCCCTTGCGCCGTTTCGTGGTTTTCGCGCCCGTCATACCGGTCTCAGCCAGTGCCGCACCTCGGATTCGAAGATCAGCTTCGTAAGATCCTTCATGCGCTGCGGATAGAGGATTCCGTCCAGGTGATCGATTTCGTGCTGCACGACGCGGGCGTGGAAGCCGCGGGCGGTGCGTTCGATGAGCGTTCCGTCCTGGTCGTAGCCGCGATAGCGGATGTGGTTCGGCCGCTCGACCAGGCCGCGCAGCCCCGGGACCGACAGGCATCCCTCCCAGCCACCTTCGAGCTCATGGTCCAGGACCTCGATCTGCGGGTTGATGAGGACGGTCAGGGGTGCCGTGTGGTCGAAGCGCTCGGCGTCGGTCTCGGCCGGCTCGGCGCGGTCGTCCGGGGCCTGAAAGACCACGACCCGGAGCGGCACATGGACCTGGGGGGCGGCCAGACCGGCCCCGTTGGCGTCGATCATGGTCTCGGTCATGTCGCCTACGAGGCGGCGGATACCGGGCGCGGTAGGGTCCACGACGGCTTCGGCGCGCTTGGCTAGGACCGGATGGCCCATACGGGCGATCTTAAGAATGGCCATGGTCTTATATGGAGCGGCGGGCCCACGGGGTCAAAGGCCTGTCACGGTCCCGGGGTGGACAGCCCGGGGGCCTTCTGGTATCACCCCGCCCCTCTCGGAACCTTAAGGATAGCCCGCTTTGCAGATCATCGTTCGCGACAACAACATCGACCAGGCGCTCAAGGCGCTGAAGAAGAAGATGCAGCGGGAAGGCATCTTCCGCGAGATGAAGCTCCGCGGACATTACGAGAAGCCCAGCGAAAAGCGGGCACGCGAACGCGCAGAGGCCATTCGCCGCTATCGCAAGCTGCAGCGCAAGCGCCTGCAGCGCGAGGGCGTCGTTCCGCGCTGAGCGATTTGTCCGAGCAGAGCAGTTCGAGGCCACCGATTTCGGTGGCCTTTTGCGTTCGGTCCACCTCCCCACGTAGGGGGAGGTGGAATCGAGTCTTAAGCGCTCACCCGATACGCACACCGTCCCGCGCCGGCAAGGATGTGGGAGAGGCGTTCGATCTTCACGTCGCGGCCCAGCACCTTGTGGAACAGCGACAGCTCCTCGCGGCAGAGGCCGGTGCAGAGGCGGGCTGCGGCGCAGATCGGGCAGTGGTTCTCGACGAAGAGGAACGCGCCCGTCTCCGGTTCGCGGCGGACCTCCGCCATATAGCCTTCCTTCGAGCGGATGGCCGCCAGCGCCTCAAGCCGGCCTTTCAGGGTCTGCGCCTTGCCTGTGGCCTCGCGATAGGTGCGCGCCTGATCGGCCGTCCGGAGCTTCAGGAGCTTGTCGAGACCGTTCTCGCCGAAAGCTTTCTTCATCTGGCCGATGAGATCGGTCGCCAGATGCGCGTGGCTGTCGGGAAAATGCGCGGAGGCTTTCTCCGTCGCGCGCCAGTATTTCGCCGGCCGGCCGCGGGCCGCAGGCTTCGCTTCGTGCGCAGCAAGGCCTTCGGCCTCCAGTCCCGCCAGGTGCTGGCGCACGGCCATGGCGGTGACGCCCAGTCTTTCCGCCAGCGCCTCGGCCGCGATCGGTCCCTCGCGTTTGATAAGGTCGAGTACGGCAGCCCGGCCCGACGGTTCGGTCTTCGGATTCGGCATGGCTGATTTTCTAAAGTTCCAGCTTGTGAAAATCAATCGCCGGGCGCAGATTTACAAAAGCAAGGTCTTTAGAAAAGGAGCGGTCCATGACGCCGACGGGACTGACGCGTGCGGACCTCAAGGAAAAAGGCCGCAGGCTCCTGAAAAAGGACGGCAAGCAGATTCTGCTCATCCTGAGCGAGGAGCGTGTCTACGCCATCGCCAATCGCTGCCCGCATGAAGGCTATCCTCTGAGCGAAGGCACGGAAGGGCCGGGCGCCGTCCTTACCTGCAACTGGCACAATTGGAAATTCGATCTCGCCAGCGGCGAGGCGCTGATCGGGCGCGATCCCGTGCGCACCTACAAGGTCGAGGAGCGCAGCGGCGAGATTTATGTCGACCTCTCCGACCCGCCGCCGGGACGGCTTTGCGCGCGTGCGCTCAAGGGCCTCGACGCGGCTGTGGCCGACAACGACATGGCGCGCATGGCCCGCGAAGTGGCGCGGCTTGAGCGCGCGGGCTTCAGCGCGAAGACGGCGCTCGTGCATGCGATCGCCGAGCGCAACGATCATCTCGAAAACGGCATGACGCATGCGCACGCCGCTGCCGCCGATTGGCTTGCACTCGCCGCGCGCGCCTCGAATGACGAGTTGCGCCTGGCGGCGATGCTCGAACCGCTCGGCCATCTCGCCTGGGATACGCAAGGCGCGGACGGCTTTCCTTATGCGGACGGAACGGCGGCGTGGAATGCGCGTGCGTTCGTCGAGGCGGTGGAAGCCGAAAACGAGGCCGCCGCGACCGCGCATGTGCGCGGTGCATTGGAGAAACGGATTCCTTACGCGAAGATGCGGCCGGCTTTCGCCGAAGCCGCGCTGGCGCATTATGCCGATTTCGGCCATTGCGCGATCTATGTGCTCAAAGCGGGACAATTGATCGAACGTTTGGGCGACGATGTCGCCCTTCCGGTGCTGCTGGCACTGACCCGCATGCTCGTGCGCGCCACGCGCGAGGAACGCATTCCGGAATTCCGGGGCTATTCGGATGCGTTCAAGCGCTGGAACGGCCACGGCGTCGCGACCGCCGAAGCGGACGGTTTCGTGGGCCTGTCGATCGATGCGGTTCTGGAACGCACGCTCTCATCGTCGTCTCGCAGCCCGCGTGAGCTTTATGACGCGCTTCTGGGTGCTGCGGCGTGGAACCTTCTCCATTTCGATCTGGCCGTCGAGCGAGCGACCGGGAATGCCATCGCCGACAACGTTTCCTGGCTCGATTTCACCCATGCGCTCACTTTCGCGAATGCTTCGCGGCACCTCTGCGAGGAACGCGGCGATCTCTGGCCCAACGCGCTCTTGCAGCTGGCGCTCTTCGTCGGCCGCAACAAGAAATATGTGACGGAACAGATCGACATCGATGCCTGGCGCGCGCGCGATCGCGAGACATTCATCGCGGAGGAGATGGCGACGCTTTACGACCACGGGATCCCCGAGCCGATCGTCGCCTGCCACCGCCTGAAAGTGCTCTTCGCGCTGGAAGACGAACTCACCACAGCGCCCGAGGCGCCGTGGGCCGACACGATGTGCGCCGCCGTCAACCGCTATCTCAACACCCCGATGAAACGGCACCACGGCCTGCGCATCGCAAGCCAAGCGCGCGACTTCGTGGCGAAGGAAGGGTAACGCCGCTCCTGCCGACGCGTGGGCTTTCGCGTTCGACCTGGAATTCCGCTCTGTCGGTTGCAAAATTACGATTCTGTCGGAAGATACGACCGGTGTGCCGAACGGAGAACGGACGATGGGCAGTACCTATGAACAGCTCGACGAGAAGCTAATGGCCTTCATCCGGCGCCAGAAGATGTTTTTCGTCGCGACGGCACCGCTTTCCGCCGCAGGGTCGGTGAATGTGTCGCCCAAGGGCTATGACAGCCTCGCAATCATCGACGCGCGCACCGTCGCCTATGTGGATCTAGGGGGATCGGGGATCGAAACCCACGCCCATCTGCGCGAAAACGGACGCATCACGCTGATGTTTTGTGCGTTCGAAGGACCAGCCAATATCCTTCGCGTCTATGGTCACGGCGAGTCGATTGCGTTCGACGACCCGGGCTTCGCAGAGAAGATGAAACTGTTCCCCGCTTTTGAGCGTGCTCGAAATGTCGTTGTCGTCCACGTCACGCGTGCTGCGGACAGCTGTGGCTGGGGCGTGCCGTTCTTCGAATTCAAGCAGGAGCGCGACCAGCTACAGCGCTGGATTGCGGCCAAGCCGTATGAGGAGTGGGTCGAGCGTCGTTACGACTCGAACGCGCTGTCGATTGATGGATTGCCGGGACTCGTTCACGCGGACGGGGACTGATCGCCTGGTCGTCCGATCATTGCGTTGTGCAATCGGCGCAGACGGCGATCTCGACGGTGACATGGCTGAGATCGGGATGATGCTGGCGCAGCGCCGCCTTCACCTGTTCCGACGAGATGGCGTCGGGACAGACGAGCGACACGATCAGGCTGTGATGGCCGGGGCCGAGCCGCCAGAGATGCAGGTCGGCCACGCGCGCGCCGAGATCCTTCTCGATAATACGGCGGATGTCCTTCGCGAGTTTGGGATCGGCTTCCGCATCGAGCAGCACCATGCCGCTGTCGCGCACGAGGCCATAGGCCCACGAGGCGATCACACCCGCGCCGATGATGCCGACCAGCGGATCGAGCCAGCGGATGCCGTAAAAGAGGCCGATCGTCAGCGCGCCCAGCGCCAGAACCGACGTCGCCGCATCGGCCAGCACATGGACGTAGGCCGCGCGCATGTTGTGATCGACGCCGGCCTGCGCGTGATCATGGTCATGATCGCGGTCATGGTCGCGATGATCGTGGTCGTGATCATGCGCATGCCCATGACTGTGGCCATGTCCGCCGCCCAGGATGTACGCACAGAGCAGATTGACCGCGAGCCCGAGCGCCGCGATGAACGCGGCGTTGCGATAATCGACGGCTACGGGCGACAGCAGCCGTTCGACCGATTCCACCGCCACGCCCAGGCCCGCGATGCCGAGCACGATGGCGCTCGCGAACGCCGCCAGATCGCCGAACTTGCCGGAGCCGAAGGTGAAGCGGCTGTCGCTCGCGTGGCGCCGCGCCAGCCAATAGGCGCCGGCCGCGAGGCCGAGCGCGCCCACATGCGTCGCCATGTGCACGCCGTCGGCGATCAGCGCCATCGAGCCGAACGCGAAGCCCGCGGTGATCTCCACGATCATGAACACGGTCGTGACCGTAGCGGCCAGCGTGGCGCGTCGTTCCGATTGCTCGTGGCCCTGGCCCAGGAAGCGATGGTCGTGGGTCCAGAGTCCGTGGTCGTGGGCGTCGATGGTCATGGGACACCAATATAGCAGTCGCTTCGGCTAGATACCAAGGGGGGTATCCAAAAGGTTGCCATTTATTTCATAAGTCTTTGAATTCACAGGCTGCCGTCCTGCGACCGGCTGGAGCGGGAAATCGGGCGGGCGGCGCGCTAGATTGCGGCGGGGCTGCAATCCGGGAGAAATCCATGTGTCTTGATTTTCACCCCGCCGTCCCCCATCTAAGCCGCCGCCACTTCGGCCTCATCGCCGGGGCCTTCGCGCTTCTGCCCTTCGGCGCCCGCGCCGCAGAAGTCGAAGCGCTGGCGCTCACCTGCATTGACTACCGTGTCGTCGACGACGGCGTTCACTTCGTGGACGGCCTGGGGCTCACCAAGAATTTCGATCAGGTCGCGCTGGCGGGCGCATCGCTTGCCGCGGTGTCGGACAAGTTCCCGTCGTCGAACAAGGCGTTCTGGGATCAGCTCGACATCGCCAAGTCGCTGCATCACGTGAAAAAGCTCGTCGTCCTCGATCATCGCGACTGCGGCGCCTACAAGGTCGCGTTCGGCCCCGACTACGCACCCAATCCGCCCGAGGAAGACGCGCAGCACAAGGGCGTGATGGAGAAGCTCAAGGTCAAGCTCCTCGCCCTGCACCCCGATCTGACCTCGGAATATTATCTGATGGCGCTCGACGGCACGGCGAAGCGGCTGCTTTAATCGTCCGGCAAAGAACGGGGAAGAGCGATGAAAGAATCCTTCGGCCGCATTCGCCGGAAGTTCTTGCACTACCTCAAGATCGGCAGCAGCCTCGTTTTCATCTTCATTCTCTTTGACTCATTCGTCACTCCGGCCGGAGCGAGAATAAGTCTGCTGATGCAGGCCGGCACTTTCATGATCTTTGCCGTCGCAGGCTCGGCCGGTTTCGCCGTGTACCAGGAAATACGCTGGAGGCGTGCGCGCAAACGCCTCGAGGCGCTAGGAATACTCTAAGCCGAACCCAGTGCCTTCACGATCTCTTCGGTCATCTTCTTGGCGTCGCCGAAGAGCATCATCGTGTTGTCGTGGTAGAAGAGCTCGTTTTCGATGCCGGCGTAACCCGAGCCCATGCCGCGCTTCACGAAGAGCACGGTCTTCGCCTTCTCCACGTCGAGCACAGGCATGCCGAAGATGGGCGATTGCGGATTGGACTTCGCGGCCGGGTTGGTCACGTCGTTGGCGCCGATGACGTAGGCGACATCGGTCTGCGCAAATTGCGAATTGATGTCGTCGAGCTCGAAGACTTCGTCGTAAGGCACGTTGGCTTCGGCCAAGAGCACGTTCATATGGCCCGGCATGCGGCCCGCCACGGGATGGATGGCGTAGGAGACTTTCACGCCTTCCTTCTTGAGCTGATCGGCCATCTCGCGCACCGCATGCTGCGCCTGTGCCACCGCCATGCCGTAGCCCGGTACGATGATCACGGAGCCTGCGTTCTTCATGATGAACGCAGCGTCGTCCGCGGAGCCCTGCTTGACAGGGCGCGTCTCGGCCTTGCCGGCGGCATGCGCCGTCTCGCCGCCGAAGCCGCCCAGGATCACCGAGATGAACGAGCGGTTCATGCCCTTGCACATGATGTAGGAGAGGATCGCGCCGGACGAGCCGACCAACGCGCCGGTGATGATGAGCGCTGTGTTCTCCAGCGTGAAACCGATGCCGGCCGCCGCCCATCCCGAATAGGAATTCAGCATCGAGATGACGACGGGCATGTCCGCGCCGCCGATCGGAATGATGAGCGTGATGCCGAAGACGAAGGAAAGGCCCGCGATGGTCCAGAACGCCCAGTGCGGCTGATGCATCACGAAGAAGACGATCAGCCCCACGATGGCGGCGAAGATCAGGATGTTGAGCAGGTGCCGCGCCGGCAGCAGGATCGGCGCGCCGCTCATATTGCCGTTGAGCTTCGCAAACGCGATGAGCGAGCCCGCAAAGGTGATGGCGCCGATGGCGACGCCGAGGCTCATCTCGATCAGGCTCTGCATCCGGATCGCGCCTTCGGTGCCGATGCCGTAGGCGCTGGGCGAATAGAGCGCCGCACCCGCGACGAGCACGGCCGCCAGACCGACAAGGCTATGGAAGGCGGCGACCAGTTGCGGCATCTGGGTCATGGCGATGCGTCGCGCGATGATGGCGCCGATCAATGCGCCGATGCCGATGCCGACAACGATCAGCCCCCACGTCACCTGATCGACGATGTTGGAAACCCAGAGCGTTGTGATGACGGCAAGCGCCATGCCGATCATGCCGCGGCTGTTGCCGGTGCGCGACGTCGTGGGCGAGGAAAGCCCCCGGAGCGCCATGATGAACAGCACGCCCGAGACGAGATAAGAGAGTGCGGCGAGATCGGCTTTCATGGCGTCATCGCCCCCCGCGCGCGCGTCATTTCTTCTCTTTCTTCTTGTACATGGCGAGCATGCGGCTGGTGACGAGGAAGCCGCCGAAGATGTTCACCGAGGCGAGAATCAGCGCAAAGAAGCCCAGGCCCTTGGAAATCCAGGCATTGGTAGCTGATGCCCCAGCAGCCGTTCGAACCAGTCCATTCGCGTCCATTGCTGTCAGCTGCTGTGCTGTCGGCGCGAACACTTCGTGATAGACGCCCGATGCTACGTGCGCGGGAACGGCCACCGCGATCAGCGCGCCCACCACGATCACCGACGAGATGGCGTTCGTCACGCTCATCAGCGGTGTGTGCAGCGCCGGCGTCACGCTCCAGACGACATAGTAGCCGACGAAGATCGCCAGCACGAAAATCGAAAACCGGAATACAAAGGGATCGACCGCTTCCATCGTTCTATCCTTTGAGCGCGGGATGCACGACCTGGCCGTCGCGCGTAAGGCCGGCGCCTTTCACGATATCGTCGTCCCAGTTGAGCGCGAGCGCGCCGGTCTTCTTGTCGACGATGAGGCTCACGAAATTGAAGAGGTTGCGTGCATAGAGGCTCGAGGTGTCGACGGCGAGGCGCGCCGGCAAATTCGTGTAGCCCATGATGATCACGCCATTGTCCGTCTCGACGATCTGGTCGGGCTTCGACAGCGGGCAATTGCCGCCCTGTTCCACGGCCAGATCGACGATGATGGAGCCGGGCTTCATCGTCTTGACCATCTCTTCCGTCACGAGCACCGGCGCCTTGCGGCCCGGGATCAGCGCGGTGGTGATGACGATGTCCTGCTTCTTGATCGTCTCGGCGATGAGGGCGGCCTGCTTCGCCTGGTATTCCTTCGACATCTCCTTGGCGTAGCCCGCAGCCGTTTCGGCCTGCTTGAACTCGTCGTCGACGACGGCGACGAAGGTGGCGCCGAGCGATTCCACCTGCTCTTTGGTGGCGGGACGCACATCGGTTGCCGACACGATGGCGCCCAGGCGCCGCGCGGTCGCGATGGCCTGCAGGCCTGCCACGCCCACGCCCATGATCAGCACGCGCGCGGGCGCGATGGTGCCGGCCGCCGTCATCATCATCGGCATGGCGCGGCCGAAGGTCGCCGCCGCATCGAGCACGGCCTTGTAACCCGCGAGGTTCGCCTGACTCGAAAGCACGTCCATCGCCTGCGCGCGGGAGATGCGCGGAATGAATTCCATGGCGAAGGCCGCGACCCCCTGCGCCGCCAGTTTGCCGATCGCATCTTTCTCCGTGTACGGAGCAAGTAGGGCCGCCAGGACGGCGCCCTTTTTCATTTTCGCGATTTCGCCGTCGTCGGGACCGCGCACCTTCAGAACGATGTCGGCATCGACGAGTGCGGAGCCCGCATCCGGCGCGATTATGGCGCCGGCCGCCGTATAATCGGCATCGGACATGCGCGCAGCGGCGCCCGCGCCCGTCTCGACGACGACGTCGAGGCCCAGTCCCTTCAACTTTTTGACGGTCTCAGGCGTCGCCGCCACACGGGTCTCGCCCGCACGGCGTTCTTTGAGGATCGCGAGTTTCATGGGCGGGCCGAAAGGCCGTCAGCCGTGGGTACGGAACATGGCGAGGAAGGCGAGGATGAGGACGTTCACGATGATCCCCCATTTTACCGCCCAGGTGAACCACTCCCACGTCTTCACGTGTTCGGAGATGTCCATCGTGCCGCCTTCGCCTTCGTGGTCTGGGTTGGTCGACATGTGAGTCCCTCGAGTGATTTGAAACGGGCGGACTATAGCAAAGGACCCCTTGAGGGCAACCGCAGCAACGCCGCGGTCAACCTGCTCGGACGGGCTGCTCAAATGAGCAGTTCAAATGGCGTCCGGACGCCTCAGCGGCAAGGCGAGGTAGCAGCCGAACTCTTTCGGGAAGTCGACCGACACGCGCGCATGCACCCGCCCCTGGCGGTCGAGAAAGCGGGCTTCGTCGGCGATGGGCACGAAGGCGCCGTGCCAGATATTCGGGTGGATATAGAGGCCTTTAGTCCCGTCGCACCAGAAGCTCACGAAGCGTTCGGGCGTCACGTCGTCGCCCGGAAGCGCCAGCGGCACCACGAAGCTTTCGCCGTTCGCGGGATAGACGAGCTGGCCGCCGTCGGGATGGTAGTTCGCCCGCCAGATGAGCGCCCGCGCCCGTGTGCTGCGGCCTTCGCGCGTGGCCTCTTCCGGCCAGGTGCTCCAGCCGAAGAGATAGCTGTCGCCGACGGCGTTGTTGCGCGCGAAGAGCGTTTCGCCCGCCCAGCGGAATTCGAAGAAGCCCTGTGTGATGCCGCCTTGGTCGCCGGAATTGGCGTCGATGGGCCGCCGGCCCTGTTGTGGCCAGCGCACGATCTCGATCGGGAAGGTCTTCGGATCGTCGACGAGCCTGCCATAGCCTTCGAGACTCGCATCGGTCGCCGCGACGAGCGGCGTCTCGTGCGTGCGCCGGACACCGGTCGTCGGCACATAGGCGAGTTCGTCAAGCTCCACGCCCGGGCCTCCGCGGCGTCGAATGCTCCCAGTCCGCGAGGAGCGCGCGCAGGGCGGCGACGAGTGCAAGCGGCTGGTCGAGCATGACGTGATGCTGCGCCTGCGGGATTTCGACGACGGGTGCTGAGCGGCCGAGAAGGTTGAACATGTATTCGCCGATCTCGGGCGGCAACAGCACCGAGTTCTCGCCGCGGAGAATGGCGATCCGGCAGGTGGTCACGCGCAGCCGCTCGGCCGTGTCGCCGATGGAAAAGTCCTGCCAGATGTGCGGATCGAATTTCCAGCTGTAGCCCCCTTCGACGTGCTTCAGCGAATGGCGCGCTACCCAATCGACGAGATAGAGATTCTCGCTCGTCTGTGGCGGCATGAGACGAAAGCGCGCCAAGGCTTCTGCGAGCGTCGGATAGACGTTGTGCGGACGGAATTCGCGCCTGGGCGGTCCGCCCCGGACGGCCCGGCGGATTGACGGGCGAATCGATGATGATGGTGCCCGCGAGCCTCTTGCCGTGGAGCGCGCGCGTGAGCATGGCGACGAAGCCGCCGAAGCTGTGCGCGGCGATGATGGGCGGTTCGGTCGGCGCGAACATGCCGGCGTCTTCGCAGACGGCAAGCTGCTCCTTGACGAACATCTCCATCGAATAGGACGGCCGCCAGTCGGAATCCCCCATACCGGAGAGATCCATGGCGGCGACGTTGTAGTCGCGGGCCAGGAACGGCGCGATGAACGACCACCAATAGGCGTGCGCCGCATTGCCGTGCACGAGCAGAAGACCGGGCCGCGCGCGGTCGCCCCAGCGCAGATAGTGGATGTTCGCGCCTTCGACATGGACGAATTTGCTTTCGGGAATGTCGGACACCGCGGCGTCGAACCATGCGGGCGCAGCCGGCGATTGGCCTCTGAACCGCGCCAGCGGTCCTTCCTTCGGGACAAGGTCTTTGGCACGGTCGTTCATGCGCGTCTGATCATTTATGCCGCGGCGGGCGCTTGCCCAGCGTCTTGAAGATACCGGTGCCGGTCATGATGGTGCGATCGCCGCACCAGATGCGTCCTTTGACCGTGTAGAGATCGTCGTCGATGCCCGCCACGTCGCCCGAGCCTTCCACCCAATCGCCGAGCTTCGCGGCGCTGAGGAAATCCGTCACGAGACGCACGGTCACCCAGTAGTGGTCAGCGCATTTCATCGACACGGCATGGCCGAAGGCTGTGTCGGCGAACGCCATCAGCATGCCGCCATGGCAGTTCATCATGCCGTTGGTGTGATGCTCACAGACGAGGAAGGCGCGCGCGTAGGAGCCGTCGGCGCCGGTTCTCTGATAGAGCGGCCCGATCTGGCGCCCGAAGCCGCGCGTCCATTGCATCGGTTCGTAACCCGCGGGGACGGTGGGCAGATCGCTTTCGAAAAGATCGTCGGTCATTGCGCTTTGCCTGTCATGGCCCGCAAATGCGGGCCAGCCGGATGTAACGGGTGCAGTATCGCAGAACGAAACTGCAATTCGAGTGCATTTTTCTCCGGCAAAGCAACGTCACCTGCGTGGCCCGCATCTGCGGGCCATGACAACTCAAATTCAAACAAGCCACTCTATCCACGCGACATGGGGATCGCAAAGCGCAAGTTCCTCGGTCGCCTTGACGCCGTCCGCATACCGGGTGAGCCGCAAGGGATGATAATTCTCACCTGCGAATTCGAGCGATAGACGCCAGACGGGGCGGCGGACGCCGGCCGCGATCAGCATGTTGTCCAGCGCTTCGCGCGCCTCCTGCGGGAACTGGTAGGTGACGACGGTGTGGTAGACGCACACCGTCTCGTTCGCGGGGGCTTCGGCCAAAGCCTCCGGCAACAGTTCGAGTGCGTCGCCCGCGCGGATGTCCGGCTTCCCGTGCGCGTAGATTTCGAGCGCCCTGTCGAGACGTTCGAGCCGCGCGCGGTGATCGGGCCACACGAGCGCGCGCAGCCAGTCGCGGGAATCGCGATCGCCCAAGTCGACGGGATTGCGTTCGAGGCCGACGCGGCTGGCGACTTCGGGCGCAGGACCAAGCGGCGGAACGCGCGTCCCGCGCAACACCGTGTCGATGACGAGCGCACCGTCCGGCGCATCGGTGGCAAAGCGTTCGCCGTCGCGGTCGTAGCGCACGCCGTAGGAATCCCAGATCGTGTTGAGACCGGCGCTGGGGCCGATCTCGATCAGATGGAGCGGTTCGCCGGCGCGTGCGGCCAGCGCGCGAAAGCCGGCATGCAGTGCGGCGGAGCGGCCCACTTCATTGGTGTTGGTGACGCGCGTGGCGACAAGGCGCGCCATCTCGTCGCGACGCTGGGCCACGAAATCCCGGAAGGCCGGAAACGGATCGCCGTCCGCGACCTTGTCCGCAAGGTTCGGGTAGAAATCCCGCAAGGGATGTTTTGCGCCGCGCAGCAGAAGGAAATGCGCGGCGGCCAGAATCATGTTGGCCGGCGGCTGGCCAGGACGCGCCGTTTCCGCCAGCGCCCGCAAATCCGCATCGCCGCCGATGCCCTCCGACAAACGCACATAGAGCGGCGCGTGCAATCGCCGCGCTTCGGCCACGAAGAAGGTCCAGTAGTCGAATCCTGCCATTCGCCCCTCACGTCTTCGCGGGCAGCGGCACGCCCGCGGCTTTGAACGCGCGTTTCTGGCGCGCGATCAACTCGTCCACGTCGAACTCGGCGATCTCTTCTTCGAACAACTCGTGGAAGTTGAGCCGTGCGCCCATGCGGATGAGCGCGCCGCCGAGGCCGATGGCCGCGCGGTCCATGAATACGAATTCGCGCGGCGGCTTCACGCCTCCCAGGGCTTTCAATTTCGCGAACACATCGTTCGCCTGGCGCAGGCCGTATTCGGCCGCCGGCACGCCGTCATCCACCACGCGCACGCGATCGTCCAGCAGCGGCGTGAAGATGAAACGCGCCCAGAGGTTCAGCACTTCGACGCGCTCCGGCGTCAGATCGGAAAAGCCCCAGGCGGCATAGGCTTTCGCCGCCAGCCCGTCGTCGCGTACCTTGAGCGCGCGATAGAGTCCGACGACCCCTTCGACGAAAGACGGATGGAAGGTGCGGACGCAGCCATAGTCGAGCAGATTAACGCCGCCGTCTTCGCGCACGGTGTAATTGCCGAGATGCGGATCGCCGTGGATGACGCCGTAGCGCGCGAAGGGCCGCCACCAGGCCTTGAACAACGCCGTCGACACACTGTTGCGGATCTTGAGCGCGGCTTTTTCGAATTCGGTGAAGGGCCGGCCCTCGAGCCATGTCATCGTCAGAAGCCGTTTCGTCGACAGCGCCGCGACCGGCTCCGGCACGGCGATATCGTCGCGCTCCGCCAGCATGATCGCGTAAAGCCGCATATGGGCCGCCTCGCGTTCATAGTCGAGTTCCTCGCCGAGACGCGCCGCTACTTCCTCGCCGATCTCGCGCGTGTCGATGGTGCCGTCGAAGCTTCGCTGCAGACCGAGCGCCGTCTTGAACTGGCGGATGTCAGAATCGACGGCCGCCGCCATGTTGGGATATTGCAGCTTGCAGGCCAGCGCGCGTCCGTCCTTTGCGCCCGCGCGGTGCACCTGTCCGAGCGACGCGGCGGCGGCGGCCTCGCGCTCGAAATGTTTGAATTTTTTCTCCCAGTCGGCGCCCAGTTCCGCCGCCATGCGGCGTTTTACGAAGCCTGCACCCATCGGCGGCGCATTTGTTTGCAGTGTCAGCAGCGGGGCGGCCACTTCCGGCGGCAGCACGCCCGGCACGGTCGCCACGAACTGCGCCACCTTCATCACCGGGCCGCGAAGATTGCCGAGAACCTGCGTGAGGTCCGCCGCATTTCTGGCGCTGAAAACGGCCGTGCCCGACAGCGAACGCGCCGCACCGCGCGCGGCCACGCCCGTAAGCCCCGCAGAGACGCGCGCAAAGCGAGACAATCGTTGCGCGAGCCCGTCTTCCTTTTCGCTCATGCCCACCCGAACACGGTAAGTTTTTCGCGTGCGCGACTTATGATCTTCATACTTCCTTCACCATGAAATCAGCATCAGGACCTTGCGTCCCGCGGATTGCGTCACAGTCTCCCGCTCCATCTCCTGTTGCAATCTGAGACCTTAATGCGCCCTTTACCGCCTTTGGGCAAACATCGGCGAAACGACGGAACGCCGATGCCGCAGACCATTCTTATCGTCGATGACGATCCCGTGCAGCGCCGGCTCCTGGAAGCGGCCATCACGCGCAGCGGTATGAATGTCGTGACCGCGCCGGGCGGCCAGCCCGCCCTCGATCTTCTGAACAGTCCGCGCGGCGACCAGGTCTCTCTCGTCCTCCTCGATCTCGTCATGCCCGACATGGACGGCATGGCAGTGATGCAGAGGGTGCGCGTCAACCAGCCGGAACTGCCGGTCATCGTGCTGACGGCCAAGGGCGGCATTGATTCCGCGGTCGACGCCATGCGCGCCGGCGCCAGCGACTTCCTCGTCAAGCCCGCGAGCCCCGAACGCATCACGGTCTCCATCCGCAATGCGCTGAAGCTCGGCACGCTCACCGGCGAGGTGTCGCGCCTCAAGAAGAAAGTCGAAAACCGTCTCGTCTTCGACGATCTCATCGGCAAAAGCCCCGAAATGCGCCAGGTGATCCGCCTGGGCCAGCGCGCGGCACAATCGAACATCCCGATCCTCATCGAAGGCGAATCCGGCGTCGGCAAGGAGCTGGTGGCGCGCGCCATCCAGGGCTCGTCCGATCGCGCCGGAAAACCCTTCGTCACCGTCAATTGCGGCGCCATCCCGGAAAACCTCATCGAGTCGATCCTTTTCGGTCACGAGAAGGGTTCGTTCACGGGCGCGACCGACAAGCATCTCGGCAAATTCCAGGAAGCGGACGGTGGCACGCTGTTCCTCGACGAAATCGGCGAGCTGCGGCTCGACATGCAGGTAAAGCTCCTGCGCGCCTTGCAGGAAGGCGAGATCGATCCCGTCGGCTCCAAGCGTCCGGTGAAGGTCGACGTGCGCATCATTTCCGCCACCAATCGCGATCTCGCCGAACGCACCCGCGACGGGCAGTTCCGCGAAGACCTCTATTACCGCCTCAACGTGTTCCCGATTTCGGTGCCGCCGCTGAGGCAGCGCCGGGTCGACGTGATCGAGCTGGCGCGGCATTTCATCCAGCGTTTCTCGGCGGAAGAGAACAAGCCCGTCACGGGCATGACGCCGGAAGCGAGCGATCTCATCGAACGCTTCGACTGGCCGGGCAATGTGCGCCAGCTGGAGAACACTGTCTTCCGTGCGGTCGTCCTGTGCGACGGCGCCATGCTCGACGTCTGCGATTTCCCGCAGATCGCGGCGGCCCTGGGCGTGGACGCGCGCGAGCGCCGTCCGATGCCGCGCATGGATATCGCAGCACCGCGCGCCTCGGCGCCGTCGGCATCGGCGGCGGTCGTGAGCGCATCGCCTTACGCGATGTCCACGACCGGCGTCGACGGGCATATGCGCCGTCTCGAAGAACTTGAAGGCGAGATCATCCGTCTCGCCATCGGCCGCTACGAAGGGCGCATGTCGGAAGTGGCGCGCCGCCTCGGCATCGGCCGCTCGACACTCTATCGCAAGCTGAAAGAACTCGGTCTCCACAACGACGAAGAGCCGACACCCGAGGAAGAGCTGAAGAAGGCGGCGGGGTAAATCTCACTATCGCGCAGATTTTGAGAGGCGGCCTGGAAGGCCGCGCTCCGACGTCATCACTGAAGCGGTAGCATTTCAGCTTTCGGCGTTTCGCAGACTTCGAAACGTGCACAACACCGACGTGTCGAACGCGCCGGTCGAGCAATCACGTCGGAGCGCGGGCCTCCAGCCCGCCCTAATGCCGCATCCCCAGCGCGCCGAGATAAAGATCGAGCATCGCTTCCTGCTCCTGGCGATCGGCGCGATCGAGTTTCCGCAAGCGCACCACCTGCCGCATGATCTTCGTGTCGAAGCCGTGCGCCTTGGCTTCCGCATAGACTTCGCGGATGTCGGCGGTGAGTGCGGCCTTCTCTTCTTCGAGACGCTCGATGCGCTCGATGAACGATTTGAGATGTTCCTTCGCGAAGCCCGACTTGGCCATACGCGTCCCTTTATGACGTGAGGTGTGGATAACGGGCGCGGAACCTAGCCCGCGGGCGCCGCAGCGCGCAACGGTCCAATGGTAGGCTAGCTGTGGGTCTTTTGTGCTTTCTCGAGGGCGGCGAGCTGTTCGGGCGTCGCTTCCTTCTGATAGCGTTTCTTCCACTCGGCCGGCGGCATGCCGTAGACGATCTCGCGCGCGTCGTCCTTGGGCAGATCGATGCCCTTGTCGGCGGCGGCTTCGCGATACCAGTCGCCCAGGCAGTTGCGGCAGAAATCCGCCACGATCATCAGGTCGATATTCTGGACGTCCGTGCGCTCGCGCAAATGCGCGACAAGGCGGCGAAAGACGGCGGCCTCGAGTTCGGTGCGGGTTTTCTCGTCCATTTGCGTGTCTCCAGGAATGTGCAAAGCACGTGTGAAGCGGATTTCCGGCGCGCCCATCGCGGCCAATGCCTCGTCGAGGATCGGCACCAGGCGTTCGGCAAAAGCTTCGGCCACTTCGCGCGTCGCGATCAAGTCCTGCCGGATCTCGATGAGCACATGCGGCAGACCGTTCAACGTGCCGTGCATATACATGCAGTCGTTCTCGAGCTCGCCGGAATAGGGCTCGTTATCGCCGACCGTGAAGCCCGCGCGTGCAAGCGCCTGCATCAGCGGCCGCGCCAGCCGCGCGTCCTTGTCCCAGAGGACGCCGACGTCCCAGGGCCGCGCAACGCCTTTCCATGCGGGCGTGAAACTGTGCATCGAAATGAGCACCGGCACGCGGCCCGCGTCTCGCGCGTGCGCGATATCGTCGGCGACAGCCGCATGATAGGGCGCGTGGAACTGGGCAAGCCTCAACGCCACTTCCGCCGCGTCGGCGTCGCGATTGCCGGGGATGATGCGCCCGTCGGACAGCTTCATCACGAGGGTTGGATCGTCGGCGCCGCGATTGAGATCGATGAGAAGCCTGGACCAGCGCGCGAGGATGGCGGGCGCGCCGAATGTCCTGGCCAATGCGCGCGTCACCCGCGCCGCGCCGATGTCGTAGGCGATATGGGTCGCGAAGGCTTCGGGTGCGAGGCCTAAACTTCCGTATATCTCGGGCAGCGTATTCGACGCGTGATCGCAGACGAAGAGAAGCGCCGGCGGCTCGGTCGAGAATTCGAGACGTTCGAAGGGTGTATCGATCATGACAGGCGATTCTATCCCGGCGGGTACTATTTCAGAAACTTGCGTTGACAGCCGGGAAGCCTTGCGCGACATGCTTGGTCCAACGATGCGAACCGCCCTGGCCGTCCTCACAATGTGTGCGCTCGCGGTCCCTGCGCAAGCGGGGTTCAAGGTGTGCAACCGTACGCCGCATGAAGCCAAGGTGGCGCTCGGCCGCTTCGACGGCACGGGATGGCTGAGCGAAGGCTGGTGGTCGCTGGCGCCCAAGGGCTGCGCGGTCCTCATCACCCATCCGCTCAATTCCCGCTACTACTACCTCTATGCCATCGACGACGCGTCGGGCGGCTGGGATGGCAAGAACGGCTTCTGTGTAGCGGAAACGGACACGTTCCAGATCCGCGGCCGCGCCGATTGCGCCGGTCACGGCTACGATCGCAAAGGCTTCTTCGAAGTCGATACGGGCCAGGCCCGCGACTATACGCAAACCCTCTCGGATTGAACCATGCGGCGGCGACGCAAGACCAAGATCGTAGCGACGTTGGGGCCATCCTCGTCCTCGCCGGAGCAGTTGAAAGCCCTGTTCGAAGCAGGCGTCGATGTCTTCCGCATCAACATGAGCCACACGCCGCACGATCTGCTAGCGGTGCTGCATGGCCGCGTGCGCGCGCTCGAACGCGAAGAGGGCAGGCCCATTGGCATTCTCGCCGATCTGCAGGGCCCCAAGATCCGCGTGGGCACGCTGCCCGGCGGCACGGTCAAGCTGACCGACGGCGAGCGCATCAAGCTCGTGCGCGCGCAGTCCTCGGACGACCCTTCCGTCATCCCCATTCCGCACGGCGAAGTGTTCACCGCGCTCAAGCAGCGCCATTGCCTTCTCATCGACGACGGGAAAATTCGCCTGCGCACCTGGTCCTCGAAGCCGGATTCGGCGGAGGCCGCCGTCGAAGTGGGCGGCGAGCTCAAGGACCGCAAGGGTATCAATCTTCCCGACACGCTCCTGCCGCTGTCGGCGATGACGGACAAGGACCGCTCCGATCTTGATGCCGCGTTGACCCTCGGCGTCGACTGGATCGCGCTCTCCTTCGTGCAGCGCCCCGACGACGTGGCCGAAGTGAAGAAGCTCGTGCGCGGCCGTGCCGGCGTGCTCGCCAAGATCGAGAAGCCGAAGGCGCTCGAATATCTGGACGAGATCATCGAGCTTTCCGATGCGCTGATGGTGGCGCGCGGCGATCTGGGCGTGGAGCTTCCGCTCGAGGACGTGCCCGGCTGGCAGAAGCGAATCACGCGCGCGGCGCGCAAGGCGGGAAAGCCTGTGGTCGTCGCCACGCAAATGCTGGAGTCCATGATCGAATCCGCGGCGCCCACGCGTGCGGAAGTCTCCGACGTGGCGACGGCCGTGTTCGACGGCGCCGACGCCGTGATGCTCTCGGCGGAGACCGCGGCCGGCAAACATCCCGTCGAGGCCGTATCGGTGATGGATCGCATCGCCATCGCGGTCGAAGGCGATCCGCTTTACCAGGGCATCATCGATGCGCAGCATTCCGCGCCGGAAGAGACGACCGCGGACGCGATGATGGCGGCGGTGCGCGAAGTCACCCACACGATCCATGCGCGCGCCATCGTCAGCTGGACGAAATCGGGCTCGACGGGCCTGCGCGCCGCGCGCGAACGCCCCGAAGCGCCCATCATTGCGCTTACGCCGAGCGAGGAGACGGCGCGGCGGCTCTGCATCGCCTGGGGACTTCATTGCGTTCTGACCGAAGACGCGCACGATCTCGACGACGTCGTCGACCGCGCGGCGCAGATCGCTTACGAGGAAGGCTTCGCGAAGTCGGGCGAGCGCATCGTCGTCACTGCCGGCGTTCCCCTCGGCACGCCGGGGGCAACCAATCTCCTGCGTGTGGCCTTCGTCGGCGGGCGTTAGCGTCCGCTGGCCGCCATAAGGCGCAGCCGCTATTATCAGACGACATCGTCAGAGCACTCGGGACCCACCGAGGCCGTTATCCGAGCGGAGAGAAATCATGTCGTTCATGCCGAAGGAGCTCGAAACCCATATCGACTGGCGCTCGCCCGACGTCGCCGATCCCAGGCAATGGACGGTTGAGCTGACGGAGACCGATCACCGCGAGCTCGATCATGCGCTCCGGACCGCGAAATCCGCCTCGGACAATCTCCTCGACATCGGCCGGGACTCCTTTCCGCTTGACGGTCTCGTACCGAAGCTCTCGCAAATCGAGCGCGAGCTGATCGACGGCCGTGGCTTCGTGCGCATCCAGGCGCTCGATGTTGGCCGCTATTCGGACGACGATCTCACCATGCTCTATTGGGGCATCGGCCTGCATCTGGGCGATCCCTGGCCGCAGAACAAATACGGTCACATGATGGGCGACGTGACCGACCAAGGAAAGAAGATCGACGATCCGACCTTGCGCGGAAACGAGATCGGACTGGTCGGTCTCGACTATCATACGGACGGCTCGGATCTTGTGGGCCTCATGTGCTTGCGCATGGCGAAATCGGGCGGACAGTCTTGCGTCGCAAATGTGGTCGCGATCTACAACGAACTTGTCCGCAAGCGGCCGGATCTCGCGGCGGCACTCTACGAACCTTTGCCGTGGGACTTCCGCGGCGAACAGCCCGAAGGCGGTCAGCGTTATTACATGCGATCGGTCTTCACCGAACATGAAGGCCGCCTGTTCAATTTTTTCGTGCCGCAATACATCAAGGCTTCGCAACGCCATCCCGAAGCGCCCCGTCTTTCGCCGCTTGCCTTTGAGGCCATCGAAACAGTGAGCGCGATGGCGCGCGATCCGCAGTTCAACGTCTACATGGAGCTGCCACCGGGAAGCATGCAGTTCATCAACAACTACCACGTACTACATGGGCGGATGGCGTATGAGGACGACGTCGCCAACGGTTACAAGCGGCATCTCAAGCGCCTTTGGCTCGCGACGCGCAGCTTGAAAAGCCGCCCGAAAGCGTTTGCGAACGGCGCGCATGGCCATTGGGCGCGGAACAAATCGGTCAGCCGCGTCGCCGCCGTCGCGCGCGGGCGCGAATGAAGTCGGAGCCCTCGAATTCGCCCCACGTGTGGACGCTGACAACGGCGTGGTAGTGTCGGCGTATTACTGAGGCCGATAGGCTTGCGCCTTGCTCGCGTCGAGGTCCGGCCATTTCGTGGTGTTCCATGCCAGCAGAATGTCGACGACATTCGGCCCGTCGTCTGCCAGCCGTACTTCGACCGTCCATACACCGGCGTTGAACAAAGCCACACGTCCGTGCCCATCGCTCGGATTGCCCCACTTCGCGATGACGGTGCTGACGCTGTCCCCGATTTTGATTCCGTCAATGGCCCCTGCTTGCGGAGTGCGCAGCCGGATGATCGAGACGCCGTCGGCCTTTGTGGCCGTAATCTCTAGGCCCGAAGGTTGATATTCGAGAATATTAGCGGCGCCCATTTTGGCGGTACTCGTAGGCTCGCCAAGCACTTGGCGGACGTGCTGTTCGGAATCCCCTAATGCGATGCCGGCGACGGAAGGAGGGTGATCGCCCGCTTTCCAGGGAAACATCCCTTCGGCCGCAGTCGGCGCCTCCATTGCGCACGCGGCGATCAACATCGCTGAAAAGAAGGCCGCTCTCACCGTCATGATTCCCCCATATCGCCCGCGAGCAGTCGCAGCAATATTGGACCAAATTTTGCGACTGAGCAGACTCTAAATCTTCTCGCCTTCGACGTCGCGCGACAGCTGCTCGACGCGTTTGTCGAGTCCCTCGAAATGCGGATCGAGGGCCAGCGCCTTCTTGTATTCGGCGAGTGCGGCGGGCTTGGCGCCGTATTCTTCCAGCATGTCGCCCAGCTCCACATGCGCTTCGAATTCGCGCGGGTTGAGCTTGACGGCCTTGTTGAGGCTCACCATGGCGGCTTCGTCGTGACCGTCTTCGGCTTCGAGCTTGCCGCGCGCGTGCCAGCCTTCGGCATAGGACGGCGCGATCTGCGTGACGGCGTTGAGGATCTTCACGGCATCGTCCTTGTCGCCGCCACCCATCAGCGCATCGACGCGCGTCATCAGGAGATCGACGCTGGCGCTGCCGGACTGCAGGAACTGGATGAGGATTTCCTTTTCGATCGGCTTGGCGTCGTCCTCCGACGACGTCTTGCCGAGCTTCTGGAACAGCTGATCGACCGTGTTCTTCGGCGCGATATGCGTCGGACCGGGGACGACGGTGATCGTGGCGGCGAGAAGAAGTGCAAGCATGCGCCGATCTTAGCGCGTCCCGTGGAGGTCTGCGAGAGCCCGGGGCCGCGGCCCGCCTTCCGCCCAGTCGATCAGTTCCGCGGGATGGACGACGGGCGGGGCGTCCGGGCCCGCGAGGTGCGAGAGGCATCCGATATTGGCGGAGGCGACGGCATCGGCGTGGAGCGTGGCGATGGCGTCGAGCTTGCGCTGCCGCAGCGCTGCGGCCATCTCGGGTTGCAGGAGGCTGTAACTTCCCGCCGAACCGCAGCAGATGTGGCTTTCAGGAATGTCCGCCACGTCGTAGCCCGCGGCCGTCAGTGCCGCGCCCTGGTCGCCGCGGCGGAGCCCATGCTGCAGCGAGCAGGGGATGTGATGCGCGACACGCAACGCATCTGGCGCGCCGCCGGTCCCGGGCGTCGCCAGCTCCGAAAAATCTTTGACTTTGGCTGCGAGGGCCCGGGCGCGCGGCTGCCAGTCCGGCTCGTCGCAGAAGAGTTCGGGGTAATCCATGAGATGCGCGGCACAGCCCGTGGCGGTGATCAGTACAGCCTCGGGATCGCCGGATTTTTCGAAGGCGATGATCGCGCGCTTTGCCCAGCGCTTCGCTTCGTCCCGGCGGCCCAGATGATGCGCCAGCGCGCCGCAGCAGCCCGCGCCGTCAAGCGGCTTGAGCGCGATGTCGCGCCGCGCCAGCACGCGCATGGCGGCCTGATCGATCGACGGCGCCAGCGCCTGCTGCACGCAGCCCTGTATCAGGGCGACGCGTCGCGATCCCGTGACATGCGGCAAGGCGGTATCGTCGGCAGGCGTCACCGCTTTTTTCGCCATCGCGCCGAGTGCCCCGGGCAAGCGCGTCGCGATCGGTGCTGAGAGGCGCGCAAGGCGCATCCCGAGCTTCACCAGATTCGGTCGCGCCATGACGAAAGCGATGCCGGCGCGCAGTGCGCGTTCGCGCCACGGCCTGCGGTAGGTCTCATAGATATGCGCGCGTGCCTGATCGACGAGACGCGCATAGTCGACGCTCGATGGACATGCGGTACGGCAGCCGAGGCAGGAGAGGCAGCGGTCGATGTGATACACTGTTTCAGTTGTGGGCGCGCCGCCCTGTTCCAGCATGCGCTGTATCATGACAATGCGTCCGCGCGGCCCATCGCGTTCGTCGCCGGTCAGAAGATAAGTCGGACACGTCGCCGTGCAGATGCCGCAATGGACGCAGGCGCGCAGGTTTCGCTCCACCGCCGCGATGTGCGGATCGTCCAGTTGATGCGGTTTCAGCTCCGTGCGCACTCACATACCTTCGAACATGCGGCCGGGATTGAAGAGGCGTTGCGGATCGAACGCGTCTTTCACGCGGTGGGTCAATGCGGCGCGTGCAGGCTCTTCCGGCGGGAAGACGGAGACATGCATCCGCGTTTCGACCGCGGCGCGCATCAGCATCGCATGGCCGCCGAAGCCTTGTGCGACCGTATGAATCTCGTCTGCCTGACCGCCCGCAATCCACAAGGCGCCGCCGGCCCAATCGGCCAGCCAGAACGGTGCAGCGAGCTCGCGCGCGCAGGCGGCTGCCGCCGCAGGCGGCACGAAGACGCGCCAGATATCGTCCGTGCGCACGGCGAAGGCTTCGCCGGACGCGATGCGCGCGAAGATGCCGTTCGTGCCGGGCAGCAATGCCGCTTCGCGGCCGTCGAGCAATGTCTTGAGAAGGCCGATCTTGTCGGCCAGAGGACCGGCCGCGCCGTCGATGCGGATGAGGGCTGCGCCTTCGCCGATGTCGCCCAGCCCCGCGAACGCCCCGGCCGCGATCTTCGGCACATAGGCAAGGCCCGTCGGCTCGAGCGGGCTCGACCAGATGCGGCGCAGGAACGCAAAGCCCGTTTCCGGTTCGACATCTTTGATGGCGAGCGTTGCGGTATCGGAGGCGCGCGGCACGAGACGCAAGGTGACTTCCGTCAACGGTCCCAGCGTTCCCATCGCGCCGCAGACAAGCTTCGGCAGATCGAAGCCCGTGACGTTCTTCACCACGCGGCCGCCGGCGTTGTAGGGCGCGCCCTGTCCGTTGATCGCACGAAAGCCCAGGAGATGATCGCGGGCGGCGCCGTAGCGAAGCCGCGCCGAACCGCTGGCATTCGCGGACAGCACTCCGCCGATCGTGCTCGCGCCCGCAGGTGTTCCATAAAGGGCGCTCCAGTCGGCCGGTTCGAAGCCGACGCGCTGTTTCTTTTCGGCAAGCGCCGCTTCGATCTCCGTGACGGGCGTGCCTGCGCGTGCGGTGATGATGAGTTCGTCGGGCTCGTAACGGACAATGCCGGCGAGCCCCGACAGATCGAGCGTTTCATCCGCTTCGACGGGGCGCCCCAATCCGCGCTTGGTGCCGTGCCCGACGATCTCGAATGTTCGCCTGTCGGACGCGGCTGCTCGCACGATGTCTGTCAGTTCGTTTTCATTTTGCGGAGAGAAAGTCATTTCGGGTCATACGCCTGCGGCGACAATTTTAGCGCAGTGGACGCAGAGGATGCGCAGAGGACGCAGTATGGCCTTCGCGTGCATCAGCGCGCAGTTTCCTGCTGAATCGACGAACGGGCCCCTGCGTCCACCACTGCGACCTTTGCGCTGAAATTCTTTCCACCGCTATAATCTCGGAAGATTGGGAAACGGCATCCGGCCGCCTTTGACGTGCATGTGGCCCTGTTCGACGCAGGCGGACAGCGTCGGGAACACTTTCCCCGGATTGAGCAGCCCGTTGGGATCGAAGGCGCATTTGAGGCGGCCCTGCTGCGCCAGGTCTTCCTCGGTGAACATCACCGGCATCAGGTCGCGCTTCTCGACGCCGATGCCGTGCTCGCCCGACAGAACCCCGCCCACTTCGACGCACAGCTTCAGGATTTCCGCACCGAACGCTTCCGCGCGTGCAAGTTCGCCTTCTTTCATCACGTCGAAGATGATGAGCGGATGGAGGTTGCCGTCGCCGGCATGGAAGACGTTGCAGAAGCCGAGACCGAATTCGCGGGACATTTCCGCCATCCGTGCGAGCACGGACGGCAGCGCGCGGCGCGGGATCGTGCCGTCCATGCAGAGCATGTCTGGCGCCAGACGTCCCATGGCGGGAAACGCCGCCTTGCGGCCGGCCCAGAGCCGCGCGCGCTCCTTTTCGTTCGCCGCTTCTTCCACCTGATGCGCGCCCGCGCGCCGCGCGATGTCGCTCACGCCCGCAACGGTGTCGGCGACTTCGGGCTCGAGGCCGTCGAGTTCGACGATGAGCAGTCCTTCCGCGTCGCGCGGATAGCCGGGTGAACAATAGTCTTCGACGGCGTCGATGCAGCGGCGATCCATGAATTCCATGGCAGCGGGCACAATGCCGGCGGCGATCACATTCGCCACGCACACGCCCGTATCGGGCACGGAGCGGAAGGCTGCGATCAGGGTGCGCGTGACGGGCGGCTTGGGAAGAAGGCGCAACGTCGCTTCGACGACGACGCCCAGCAAGCCTTCCGATCCGGCGACGATGCCGAGCATGTCCAGCCCGCCCGCGCCGAACGCCTTGCCGCCGAAACGCAGCCGCTCGCCGCCCAGCAGCGCCACCTCCGCGCCCAGAAGGTTGTGCGTGGTGAGGCCGTATTTGAGGCAATGAATGCCGCCGGCATTCTCCGCGACATTGCCGCCCACGGTGCATGCAACCTGGCTCGACGGATCGGGTGCGTAATAGAAGCCGCGTTTTTCGACGGCGCGCGTCACCGCGAGATTGGTCACACCGGGTTCCACGACGATGCAGCGATTGTCGTAGTCGATGTCGAGGACTCGGTTCATGCGGCCGAGGCCGATGAGGATGCCGTCGGCGCGCGGCAAGGCGCCGCCGGAGAGCGATGTGCCCGCGCCGCGCGGCACGATCGGTATGCCTTCGGCTTGCGCAAAACGCAGAACGGCGCTCACTTCGTCTTTCGTCTTCGGCAGCACGCAGACGAGCGGCGGCTGGCGATAGGCGGAGAGCGCGTCGCCGTCATAGGCGGCAAGGCCCGCAGGTTGGGAGACGACGCCGCCCGGCACCAGACGCTGAAGCGCCGCCACGATTTCCGCGCGGCGGGCGATGACGGCAGTGTCGGCAGCGGGAAACAGCACGCGCGGGCTCGCGAAGCGGAATACAGGCCCGACAATAGAGGCAATTGCGCGGCGAATGCACGCGCAGGCGCTAGCTCACCAGCGGCAGGTGGCTCAGGCTCTCCGGCAGCAGGGCCGGGAGCTTGGCGCCGGTGAGCACGGCGCTGCCGATGTCGCTGTCGCGCACGTCGCAGTCCGTGAGGTTCGAATAGGCGAGGTCGGCTTCGGAGAGCTTGGCACGGCGCAGATCGGCGCCGCGGAAATCGGCGTAACGCGCATGCACGCCGTCGAGCCGTGCCGGCAGGAGACGCGCGTCGGAGATGAGAAGCGGCCCGAGCTTGGCGTCGCGCAAATCCGCGTTGTTGAGCTTCGCGCCGCTCAGATTCGCGCCTCTCAGATCGGCGCCCGCGAGATGCGCGCCGCGCAGATCGGCGCCCTGCAGATTGCTGCCCTGCAGCAGCGCCCCTTGCAGCTCGAGACCGTACATGATCGCGCCCGCCGCGATCAGCGCGGTCAGCGAACGATGCGCGAGCGATTTGAGGCTGCGAAGATCCAATCCCGTGAGATCGGCGGGACGGCCTTCGCGGCCGTCGGTTTCCACCCAGCGCGAATGCGCTTCGAGCAGATCGGCGATCGGCACGGGCAGAGTGCTCAGATCGCGGCCGAGCGGCGCATCCGTCAGGGCGCTCGTCAGATCGGCGCCGTCGAGCACCGTGCGCGACATCTTGGTGCCGATGAGGATGGCGCCGTGCAGATCGGCGCCCGTCAGATTGCAGGCTGTGAGATCGGCGTTTTCGAGATTGGCGCCGTTCAGTTTCGCCTGGCGCAAATTGGCGCGCGACAGCCGGCAGTTGCGCATGATCGCGTCGCTGAAATCCGCCTGCACCGCCATCACGCCCGTCATCTTGGCGCGTTCGAGGTTGGCGGAGTTGAGAAGCGCCGAAGGGAGTTCCGATGGTCCCACGTCGTGCTGCAACACCCGCAATTCGCCGAAACGGTCCTTCTCGGCGATCGTGCCTTCGCGCAGATCGGCTTCGTAGAGATCGGCGCCGATCAGGTTGGCGCCGCGCAGCGACGCACCGCGCAGGTCCGCACGTCTCAGGCAGGCGCCTTCGAGATTGGCGCGGCGCAAATCCGCGCCGAAGAAACTGGTCGTTTCGAGGCGCGCGCCGGCAAGATTCGTTTCTTCGAGGACGGCGCCGGTGAAATCCGCATCGGCGAGGTTGCGGCCGGAGAGGTCGAGACCCGAAAGGTCGCAGAAGGCGAAAACCGCGCGCGCGCCGCCCACCCGCCCGGCATAGAGCATTTCATGCCGCGCTGCGGAAGCGGCAGCCTGCTTCTGGGTCAATTTGGTAAAACTGATGCGTTGTGTCGTCGTCATCAGATTGCATCGACCGATAAAATTGCGCAGAAAGGCCCTCAGATATTCTGGTGGGTAGGCGCTAACACCTGATTAAAAAAAGAAATCTTGGCCGGAGTCGGGCGGGAGCCGCTAGCCTTGGGCGAAGAAAAATGGCTAAGGTGCCGCCGCCCGCGGAAACCAATGGGGTGTCGACGCGGTCATAGGCGGGGGGCATTAACAGAACCTCTCCGGCCGCTGTATCTGAAATTAACGAGAGGTTTGCCTTGAACAAGCGCGCGTTAATGCTGACCGCTGCCGCCACAGCCCTGCTCTCCGGGCATGCGTTTGGCGCGACGTCGGTGTGCAGCACGACCACGTCGACCGCCGGCAATTGCGATATCACGACCGAGTTTCAATACCCGCTGTTCACGGGCCCCGTCGCTCCGAACGTCGTGAACGCGCAAAGCACCGGCGGCGGGCTGACCGTCGACACCAACGGTTTGCTGGATCTGGGCGTCAACCCGCCCCAGGCGCCGGCGATTACGATCAATTCGGGCACTGCTGCGTCGCCCACGATCGTGACGAACGCGACGCAGATTGATTATGAAGGGATCAACTACACAACCGGCGTCCTGCTTGAAGAAGCGAGCGTGCCGGCGTCAGCTGCCCAATATGGCACCGCTGAAAACTGGACCGGCGAGTTCATCAATACCGCTGGCACGGTCAATCTCCTCGGCGCCGGCACCAACAAGACCGGCATCCTGATTGCTGGTGGTGCTTTTTATCAGAGCACAACGTCGACGACATCGACGACCAGCGTCTATTCCGATCCTACATCGGGCGAATATCCCAACACGGCCGGACCGACCACCTCTCCAACGGGTCTCGGGGTTTTCACGGGCGGCAACATCATACCGGGCTCGACAGGCAGCGGCACGAGCACCTCGCCCATCGCCATCTATCTCGAGAACGGGTCGACGCTGGAAGTGCAGGGCACGTCGTCGTACGGCATCAACCTGATCGGCCCGACCTACACGACAAGTCCCACGGAGGTCGTGACGCCGGCCGGTGGCGCCAGCCTGATCGGCGACATCGACGTGGGTGGCAGCATCCTGATGACGCCCACGACGGTCGGAGTCACAACAGCCTCCGAAAACGTCGCGATCAACATCGCCGGCTGGGAGCAGTCGGCCGGGCAACCGACCAATCCGGCTTTCAGTCCAACAAATGACCCGGCGCTTGCTGGAACGCCCTATGCCAACTGCGCGTGCGCGATGTATGGCAACCTCAACATCCTGCCGGGCGGCCTCGTCTCGTCGGAAGGCGCCGGCGCTCAGGGCATCGTCGTGCAGGGCGCCATTAACGGCGGCATCCTGAACAGCGGCCAGATCGAGACGTTCGGCACAACCGCGCCATCCACCGCCATCAACGCCGTCGATCCCGAGGGCGGTTCCGCCATTGCAATCGGAAATAACATCACGGGCGGTATCGACAACAACGGCCCGTCAATCAAAGGCTCGACTACCGCCGCCGCATCGATCTCCACGCTCGGCACGGGAGCGACGCCAACCATTTACATTTCGTCTGCGGTCAATAACAACAATTACGCCGTTCCGATCACTATCGGCACCGTCCAGAGCGATCCGGACTATGCGGGCCAGTTCTCGCTGCTCAACCGCGGCTCGATCTCGCAGGCGTCCGAGGACCCGAACCAGAACACCATCGCGATTTCCATGCAGGGCACGCAGGGCGATCCCGTGACCCTGTCCGGCGGCATCTTCAACAGTGGAACGATCACCGCTGCGGCGACCACGAATACGCTGAGCGGGACCACCTACGTTACGGCGACGGGCATCACGATCGGAGGTTATACGACCATCGCGAGCGGCACCGCCCAGGCCGGCGAGACCGGCGCGATCGTCAACACCAACGAGACGGGCAGCGGAAAGATCTCGGCGACCGTGTCGGGCCCCGATCTCGGATCCGCGACGGCCATCAACATCGCACAATACGCCAACGTGCCGTCCCTCTTTAACAGCGGGACGATCCTCGCATCGGCGTCGACCACGGAGCTGGACCAGACGCCGGTTACCGGCTCGAGCGCTCTGAATGCTTATGCGATCGCCGACTTCTCGGGAACGCTGACGAGCATCACCAACGAGGGCACAATCACGGCTTCCGTAACCCAGCTGGACAGCAACAGCGGCACGGGCGTCGACCTGCTGAACCAGGCGGTCGCCATCAATACGGCCTCGAACACCACGAGTCCGGTGACCATCTACGACACGGCCACCACATCGGGTCCCGCCACCATAACGGGCGCGATCTATTTCGGGTCCCAGTACGGCACGTTGAACGTGACCGGATTGAATTCGACCGACTATGCGAGCGTCGACGGCAACATCTTTTTCGAAAACACCTCGACCGTGCATGACGTCCTGATGATCGGCACCGCGGGATCGATGACGGGCGAAATCACCGAGGCGAACGGCGGATCGGTCGATGTCACGATCCTGCAAAGCGGCCAGTTGAACTATCTCACAACAGGGCAGACAAACCTGAACGCCACCGTGTCGTCGCCTGTGGTAAAAGGCGTGCCCCTGAGCGTGGGAATGCTCACCGTCAAAAACGGTGGCGGGCTCGATATCAGCGTTTCCCAGGGCTACAACGTCAATGTCTATTCCGGCGTCAGCGTGATCAGCGCACAGAACGCGAGCATCGGCGATCCGACCGGCGGCATCCACCCCCTGACGGTCTCGTTCGGCAGTTACATCGCGACGCCGCTGACCGCGACGAATACGACCAACACGTCGTCCGAATTCGTTCTGATCGACTCTAAGAATCCGATCACAATTTCGCCGACGGAACTCGCCGATCTCACGACCCTCTACACCGGCAACAATTCGGGCAACGCGGCAAACGCGAACGGCATACCGTATCTCTTTACCTCGGACATCTGCACGTACAACGTGGCCACCGCGACGGCCGCCCAAACATGTACGGGTACCGAACCGATAAGCTCGACGGATTCGCAGATCGTGCTGCAGCTGGCGCCGAAAACCGTGGGGACCGCAGCCAATCAGATTCCGCTGACCGGCTACGCGGCCAAGATGTTCCCTTACGTCAATCAGGCGCTCATCAACGACAACACACTGGGCGCGGCGATGATCAACGACATCACCAACGCGCAGCAGGCGCAGGCCGCCTACGCGTCCTTTGCGCCGGACGTTTCGGGCGCCAACCGCGCGACGGTGATTTCCCTGACCGACTCGGCCACCAATATCGTCGCCGCGCGCCAGCGCGAGCTGCGCATGTATGCCAACGAGGAAGGCGCGACCACGCTGTGGGGCCAGCAATTCGCCGAGCGCCTGAGTCAGGCCAATTCGGATACGCTGACGGGATACAACGACAGCGGCTTCGGTTTCGTGCTCGGCATGGATGACGGTGATCCCGTCGACGGCCGCTACGGCGGAGCCTTCACCTTCTTCACGGGTGGCATGAGCGCCAAGGAACCGACGTCGTCCAAGACGTCGTCGGAATATTACCTGCTGACGGGCTATACCGACTGGCGCGGCAAGGGCCTCTTCCTCGACACGCAGGGCACGGTCGGCTACGGCAATCTGAAA
Organism: Rhizomicrobium sp.; assembly: GCA_035504555.1. GTDB lineage: Bacteria > Pseudomonadota > Alphaproteobacteria > Micropepsales > Micropepsaceae > Rhizomicrobium. The sequence goes on from DATJRP010000005.1 coordinate 46,421, forward strand.
GGAAACCGCTATCTGACGCTGACCGATCCCACCACGGGATCGACGGTCAGCCGCGACGCGCAAAGCCAGCGCGCCAGCGAACTGATGGCAGGCAGCATCACGACGGGCGGCATCCTCACCGCGGGCAGCACCGTCTTCATGCCGCAGGTCGACCTCGACGGCATGGCGATGCGCGAAGAGGGCTACACGGAATCGAACGGCGGCCAGGGCTTCGATCTCAGCGTCCAGCCCTATTACGCGGATTCGCTGCGCCTCTTCATCGGCACCGATGTGCGGCAGGATTTCAACTTCGGCGATTTCTATCTGCAGCCCGAGTTGCGCGCCGGTTATCGCTACGACTTCCTCAATGGCGCCGAGAAGCTCAAGGCGAACTTCGCGAGCGTGAGCTCGCTGAACGGGCAGAGCTACACGCCCTTCTCGATCGAAGGACCCGATCCCGGGCACGGCAACCTCGTGCTGGGCGGCGGCGTCGCCACGACGACGGGCGCGTGGTCGATCAGCCTCGACTTCGATTACGTGCAAGCGGCCAACGGTCCGTCGGAACAGACCGGCATGCTGACGCTGGTCGGGCGTATCTGACGCCTAGCGTTCGCTCTCGTTCACGCGGGTGAGCAGGTCCTGCGCGTCGTGCGCCAATTGCATGAGCGCGTTGGGCATGTCTTCGCCCGACTTGCGCGCCCATTCGACGAGTTCCTGCGCAAAGGTCTCGAGCTGCGGCGCATTGGCGATCAGCCGTGCCTGACGCTCGATGCGTTCGGGATCGAGATCGTACTCCGCGCCCGGCACGCGCCAGCCGCCCCAATCCGATTCGCCCGTCACGACGACGGGATAGGTGCCCGGCACGGGATGACGGGCGCAGTCTTCCGCCGGCTGCCACTTGTTGCGCGCACGCGTGACGCGCCAACTCTCCGCCGCTTTCTCCGAATCGGGCGCCACGGCCTGTTCGGCCTGCAATTCGTCGGCCGCGAATTCACGGCCGAGACCCACGTCGTAATAGACGCGCAAAGGCTCATCGAGGCCCTTGGTCCAGTGCGGCACGACCTTTTCGACGAGCGCCCAGGTGCCCACGGGTTTGACGTAGACGCGTTGGTTCTTGTGGAACTGTGCCTTGGCCATGGCGAGGGACCCTCGGTTGCCGCGCAAGGGTAGGATTTGGCGATTAAACCCTCGTTAAGCCGAAGCTGCCCCGGACCCAGTTGGCGGCGGCCGCGCCTTGGGCCTATCGTGTCCGGAACCACAACATTCCCAGGGTGCGAGACGATGAATTTCGATTTCTCCGACGACCAAAAAATGCTGCGCGATCAAGCGCATAAGTTCCTGGCCGAAAAATGCACGAGCAAGACCGTGCGGGCCGTCCTGCAGGGCTCCCAGGGCCACGATACGGGCCTCTGGAAGGCGATTGCCGAGATGGGCTGGCTGGGCACGGCGATCCCCGAAAACTACGGCGGCCTGGGCCTCGGTTATCTCGAATTGTGCGTAATCGCGGAAGAACTGGGCCGCGTGCTGGCGCCCGTGCCGTTCTCCTCGACGGTGTATCTTCTGGCCGAGGCGCTTCTCGTCGCGGGCAGCGAAGAGCAGAAGTCGAAGCTCCTGCCGAAGATCGCGGGCGGCGAAATCATCGGCGCGTTTGCGCGCACGGAAGGCGTGGGCCCCGTGACGCCGAAATCGATCCGCACGGCGTTCAAGGCCGGCAAGCTCAACGGCAGGAAGATCGCCGTCGTCGACGGCGCCGATGCCGATTACGCGGTCGTGCTGGCGCGCGGCTCCGACGAGCCGGGCGAACGCGGACTCGCGCTGGCGCTGGTCGATCTGAAGGCCAAGGGCGTCACCCGCAAGGCGCAGGATTCGATCGATCCGTCGCGCAAGCACGCCGAGATCACGTTCAACGATGCCGCGGCCGAGCCGCTCGGCAAGACGGGCGAAGGCTGGCAGCTCGCCTCGCGCGTGTTCGATCGCGCCGCGATCCTGATGGCGTTCGAGCAGGTGGGCGGCGCCGACACGTGTCTCGCCATGGCGAAAGATTACGCCGTGTCGCGCTACGCCTTCGGCCGTCCGATCGGCTCCTATCAGGCGATCAAGCACAAGCTGGCCGACATGTATGTGAACACGGAATTGGCGCGCTCGAACGCGTATTTCGGCGCCTGGGCTTTGTCGACGAATGCGCGCGAGTTGCCGCTCGCAGCGGCCGCGGCGCGCGTGTCCGCGACGCAAGCCTTCGATTATGCCGCGAAAGAGAACACGCAGACGCACGGCGGCATCGGCTACACCTGGGAAATGGATTGCCATCTCTTCTACAAGCGTTCGCGCGAGCTCGGCTTAGCACTCGGCGCGCAGCGCAGCTGGAAAGACAAGCTCGTCACCGAGCTCGAACTTTCGAACGCCGCTTGAACCCCATTCCCTATCCGAAGGACCGAAACGATGGATTTCGAAGACACCGCCGAAGAGGCGAAGTTCCGCAATGAAGTGCGCCGCTGGCTCGACGACAACGTCAAAGGCGCGAAGGGCGACGGCGACGAGATGGCCGAACGCACGGACAAGGATTTCCTCGCGCGCGCCAGAGCCTGGCAGGCGAAGAAGGCCAAGGCCGGCTACGCCCGCATCACCTGGCCGAAAGACGTCGGCGGCTACGGCGGCACGGCTATCCAGCAGGTCATCTTCAACCAGGAAGAAGGCAAGTCGAATGTCGCCGGTCTCGGCGGCCCGTTCGGCATCGGTCTGGGCATGTGCATTCCGACGCTGATGGCCTATGGCGACAAAGAGGCCGTCGGGCGCTATGTGGGCCCCGCGCTGCGCGGCGAAGAGATCTGGTGTCAGCTGTTTTCGGAGCCCGCGGGCGGATCGGACGTGGCGGGCTTGCGCACGCGCGCCGAAAAGAACGGCGACACCTGGACCATCAACGGCCAGAAGATCTGGACGACGGGCGCGCAGATTTCCGATTATGGCATCCTTCTCACGCGCACCGATCCCAACGTGCCGAAGCACAAGGGATTGACGATGTTCTACCTGTCGATGAAATCGCCGGGCGTCGAAGTGCGTCCCATCAAGCAGGCGTCGGGCGCTTCGGGCTTCAACGAGGTGTTCTTCACCGACGTGAAGATCCCGGACTCGCAGCGTCTGGGCGAAGTGGGGCAGGGCTGGCAGGTCGCGCTCACCACGCTGATGCATGAGCGTCTCGCCGTCGGCGGCGGCCTGGGCGGCGGTCTGGACGTGAAAGAGCTCATGGGCCTTGCACGCACGCTCGAGCTGGAAGACGGGCCCGCGATCAAGAACGCGGCGGTGCGCGAGCGCGTGGCCGACTGGTACGTGCGCTCGGCGGGCCTCAAATACACGACCTATCGCACCATGACGGCGCTGTCGCGCGGCCAGCAACCCGGACCGGAAGCGTCCATCGCAAAAATCGTCGTGGCGCCCAAGCTGCAGGACCTTTCGGCCTTCGCGATGGAGCTCGAAGGCGAAGCGGGCGCGCTCAAGGGCGAGGATGCGCCCGAGCACGGCGCCTTCCAGATGGGCTGGATGTCGGCGCCGGGCCTTCGCATCGCCGGCGGCACGGACGAAATCCTCAGGAACATCATCGCCGAACGCGTGCTGGGACTGCCGCAAGATGTGCGCGTCGACAAGGACGTGCCGTTCAACAAGATGCCGAGCGGGCGATAAGGAGAGACGACGATGATTGGATACATCACCATCGGAACGAACGATTTCGAAAAGTCGAAGTCGTTCTACGACGCCGTGCTGGGCGAGCTCGGCGGCAAGCGCACCATGACGAACGATCGCATGCAGGGCTGGAGCAACGGCCAGAGCCCGGTGATGTTCGCCGTCTGCAAGCCGTTCGACGAAAAGCCCGCAACGCACGGCAACGGCACCATGATCTCGCTGGCGGCGCCGTCGAAAGAGGTTGTCGGCAAGGCGCATGCGAAAGCCCTGTCGCTCGGCGCCAAGGACGAAGGCGCACCAGGCCCGCGCGGCGACAGCGGCTTCTACGGCGCCTATTTCCGCGACGCCGACGGCAACAAGCTTTGCGTCTTCACGATGGCGCGCTAAACGAGGGCGATGGTTTCGACGCCCTGCATCAAGATCTGCACGATGGACCCGCGGGCCGGCATCTGCTCCGGCTGCGGGCGTACGCTCGAGGAAATCGCCCGCTGGGGCGGAATGGCCGAAAGCGAGCGCCTGCGCATCATGCAGCTTCTGCCGGTGCGCCTCGAAAAGGCCAGGCAAACCGTCTGACGCCTTCGGGCGTTCTTTTTGCGTGTCAGGGAAGGCCGGATGAAGCTCGAACTCGTCGATTCCTTAAGTCTGGCCGGCAATCCGGAAAAGGCGAACGACGACGCCTTCGCCTATCGCGAGGGCGCGGCCGTGGTGCTCGACGGGGCCACGGGTCTGGGCGAGCGGCTGATGCCGGGCCTGAGCGACGCGGCCTGGCTTTCGCGCTTCGGCGCCAACCGGATCATGTCCTATATCGGCGAAGGCGCCTCCGCGCAGGAGGCGGTCACAGCAGCCTTGTTCGATGCGCATACGAGCTTCGCCCAATTGCGCCGGCGCGAGCCGGCCGACCGTTACGAGATTCCCTTCGCGTCGATGATGCTGGCCGTAGCGGGCGAAGGCGCGCTTGAATTCCTCTGGTATGGCGATTGCGCGGCGCTCGTTCAGCACGCCGACGGCGGCGTGGAGATCGTGGGCGAAGCGATCGAGAAGCGCGCGCATGAAGCGCGGCAGGTGAAGAAGCTTTCCGAATCGAAAGGCGCGCAGGCCGCATCCGTCAGCGTGCGCGAGGAATTCCTGCCTGCGCTGCGCAACGGCCGCAATCGCGTCAACACGCTGAAAGGCAGCTACCTCTTCGGGCCCGAAGTCATCGCCGCGGATTATGCGGAATCCCGGCGCGTTGCGGTCGCGTCCGGCGCCCATGTGCTGCTCGTCACCGACGGCTTTCTGGCGCTCTCCAGCGACTACGGCCGTTACGACGTCGCGGGACTGGTCGAAGCCGCGAAAAAAGACGGACTGCCGACGCTCATACGCGAGCTCCGCGACATCGAGGAAAGCGATCCCGACGGAAGCCAATTTCCCCGCTTCAAGAAAAGCGACGACGCGACGGCGGTGCTGGTGAGGGTGGCTTGAGCACGGGATTCCATCCGGCGGGCTGGCAGACGGCCTCAACCGTTATTGTCGATAACGTAGAACAATTCCTCGACAGTCGTATCCAATGTGCGCGCCAGCATGAGCGCCAGGGTGGTCGATGGTACGAAGACGGAGTTCTCAACCGTGTTTATCGTCTTGCGCGAGACGCCGATGCGTTCCGCGAGTTCGGTCTGAGTGAGCCCGCACCGCGTCCGGGCTTCCTTCAGGCGATTGCCCAATCGACGCTCAGCCACCAGAGCCGGTCCGCCATTGCAGGATGACGTAGTAAAGCGTCGGCATCGCAAAGCCGGCGAACAGCGCCCAGCACAAGACCGGAACGGCCAGCGCGGGACGATAGAGAATCGCCAGCAGCACGCCTCCTACCATGAACATCAAAAGAAGATACCCCGCCTTAAGTGCGCGGGCGAGCAAGGCGTGGGAGAGTTCGTCGTTGATGACGCGGTGATTGCTGTCCAGATATCGGGGACCGTAAAAGGCAACGAGCGCATAAAGAAGGATGACGAAAACGAATATCGATCCGCCGAGCAACGCAAGAGCCGGATAACGCGCACTGAGCTGCTCGAGCGCGCGGCTGACGCTGAACGTTGTCGTGAAGGCAAAAAGCACAAAGAACACCGCCATCAAGCGCCACCGGCTCTGTAGGGCGTCGATTCTCTTGCGCAATATGCGTTCTTCGTTCGCTTCCGGCGGCGGGTTGATACGTCGGCTGAGCCGGAGGAACACGGCTAGAAACCATACGATCAGCGTTGCGGCCCCGAAATATTCCCCGACGACCGGCGGCACCGCGCCGACATATCCCGCAAAGACCACAGCGCCGCTCGCGACCAAACACCCCATAAGGCTGAGAATCACGAACCAGACAGCGTGTTGGCTGCGCTTCAGTTGCTCGAGTATTTCTGCGTCGGATCGCTCGGGAAATCCGCTTCGGTTTTTTGGGGCAGGCGATCCTTCGCTCAGCATTTGTGTCCACCATTTGTAACCGTAGGGTTACAGTAACCCAAAGGTTACAGGAGGGTCAAGCCCCATATTTTGAAGGGCGCAGTCGCGCGACGACGAACGAGGCAGTTGCCAAAAATATGAGTTCGCCGAAACGGAGCGCCTACATCACGCCCCAGATCTCCATGCCGCCGAACCAGATCATGCGCAGCGCCACGTAGACGACGATGGTGAGGCCTGCATAGCTGATCCAGGGATGGCGCTGCAGGAGTCTCGCCACGAACGATGCCGCAAAGCCCATCAGCGCGACCGACAGCATCAGGCCCACAACCAGAACCCAGACATGCTTCATGGCGGCGCCGGCGACGGCCAGCACATTGTCGAGGGACATGGACACGTCCGCGATCGCAATCTGAATGATCGCTTTGCGCACATCGTGCGCCGGCACGGGCGGCGACGACGGCGTGCAGCCGTTTTCACGCTGGCCGGCATGGGCGATCGCGTGCGCGCCTATTTTGTCGTCGTGACCGTGATGGATGTCGCGATAGAGCCGCCACGCCACCCACAGAAGAAGAATGCCGCCGGCGAACATCAGCCCGATGCGCTCGAGGATGGTGGCGGTCATCACGGCCAGCACGAGCCGCAGCACGACGGCCGCGACCAGCCCGCCGAAGATCACCTTGCGCCGGTCCGGCTTCGGAACGCGCGTGGCGGCAAGTCCAATGACGATGGCATTGTCGCCGGCCATGGCGATGTCGATCAGGATCACCTGAATCAGAGCAGCCAGCGAAGGCGGGAACAGGTGATGGAGCACCTGAAAAAGCGCGGCGAGGTGAAAGCCGGGCAACGCGGGCCTCAGCGGATCACGGCCAACAGGCCTCGGGCGGAAGCGACATCAGGATGGCGTCGACATTGCCGCCCGTCTGTAGCCCGAAACGCGTGCCGCGGTCGTAGAGCAAATTGAACTCCACATAGCGGCCTCGGCGTACAAGCTGGTGGGCGCGCTCGTCCACCGTCCAGGGCCGGTTCATGTTTCCCTTAACGATGTGGGGATAGGCCTCGAGGAATGCGAGTCCCACGTCCCGCATGAAGGCGAAATCGGCCTCCCAGTCGCCCGAATCGAGATGGTCGTAAAAGATGCCGCCCGCGCCGCGCGCTTCGTTGCGGTGCGGCAAGAAGAAATACTCGTCGCACCATTTCTCGAAACGCGGGTAATAGTCCGCATTGTGACGATCGCAAGCCCGCTTCAAGGCCCCGCGAAAATCGTCCCGCGCTTTGTCGTCGGGAAACATCGGCGTGAGGTCCGCGCCGCCGCCGAACCAATGCTTCTTCGTGACCATGTGGCGTGTGTTCATGTGCACGGCCGGCACGTGCGGATTCTGCATATGGGCGACCAGCGAAAGGCCGCTCGCCCAGAAGCGCGGATCGTCGGTCACGCCCATCTCTTTGGCGAAATCGGGCGAGAAACGGCCATAGACGGTCGAAACGTTGACGCCGACTTTCTCGAACACACGGCCCTTCATGATCGACATGACGCCGCCGCCGGCGTCCGATCCGTCGTCGCTGGGGCGCGTCCAGGGCTTGCGCACGAAGCGGCCGGGCGCGCGGTCCGACAACTGGCCGGCCAGTTGGTCTTCGAGGTGCTCGAATTCCGCGCAGATGCGGTCGCGCAACTCCGTGAGCCAGTCCCGCACGCGGGCCTTCCGGTTTTCGAGATCGCTCACGCGGGAAACCCTTCCGTCTGGCGCAACGCCTCCCCCAGTACTATCGCCGCGGCGAGCGCCACATTGAGCGAGCGCAAGCCCGGCATCAACGGTATCCGCAATCTCGCATCTGCGGCATCGCGCACGTGATCGGGAACGCCGGCGCTCTCGCGGCCGAGAAGCAGGACGTCGTCCGGCGCGAAGCGAAATTCCGTATACGGATGCACGGCTTTGCTCGAGAGGAGCACGAGCCGCCCCTCGCGTTGCGCCTCGAACGCCGCCCACGAGTCATGCCGGCGATAGTTCGCATGCGCGAGATAGTCCATCCCGGCGCGCTTCAGGCCGCGATCGGTGAAGAGAAACCCGCAAGGCTCGATGATGTCGACGGCGACGCCGAGACAGGCGCCCAGCCTGAGCAGCGCACCCGCGTTCTGCGGGATGTCGGGTTCGAAGAGGGCGAGACGCATGGATTCGACTCAATGCTTCGATCAGGGCCGCGTGCGCATCGGGGCGGCGGGGACGTTGTACATCGCACGCCCTTGAATCCGCGTGATTTTATGCGTCATCGTGCCGCAAGACCCTACAGGACCGACTCTCTATTTTACGCCCGCGTTTTGGAGTGCGCCGGAGTCCGGGGGTGGCGCGCTGCCCATCCCTTCGTCCCGGAGCACCTGCCTTACAGAGGGTGAACTCGTGGCAAATTCGACAGCGGCCGAGCCTACCCGGCGTGATTTTCTCTACGTCGCGACGGGGGCCGTAGCAGGCGTCGGCGCAGTCCTGGCCGCCTGGCCGTTCGTCGAGCAGATGAACCCGACGCCGTCGGCGCTCGCACTGGGCTCCATCGAGGCCGATCTGACGACGGTCCAGCCCGGCCAGCAGGTCGTGCTCACGTACCGCAGTCGTCCGCTGTTCGTGCGCCGCCGCACGCCGAAGGAAATCGCCGAAGCCCGCGCCGTGCCGCTCTCGGAGCTTCCCGATCCGCTCGCCCGCAACCAGAATCTTCCCGACGATGCGCCGGCGACCGACGAGAACCGCGAGTTCAAGGCCGAATATCTGATCCTTGTCGGCGTCTGCACCCATCTGGGCTGCACGCCGACCGTGCTTGAGGGTGACTATGGCGGCTGGCTCTGCCACTGCCACGGATCGCAATACGATACGGCGGGCCGCATCCGCAAAGGTCCCGCACCGCAGAATCTCCTAGTGCCGACTTACAGCTATCTCTCCCCCACCCGCATCAAGATCGGTTGAGGAACGCGCGCATGTCCGGCCCATCGACCTACGATCCGAAGTCCGCCTTCACCCGCTGGCTCGATACGCGACTGCCGATCCTCAGGCTCGCGAACGACACGATGACGACGTTCCCGACGCCCCGGAACCTGAATTTCTGGTACGGCTTCGGCGCCATCCTCACCTTCATGCTGGGCATCCAGATCGTCACGGGCATCGTGCTCGCGATGCATTACGTGCCCAACTCGACGATGGCGTTCGACAGCGTCGAAAACATCATGCGCGACGTGAACTACGGCTGGCTCCTGCGCTACATGCACTCCAACGGCGCGTCGTTCTTCTTCCTCGCCGTCTACATCCACATCTTCCGCAACCTCTATTACGGCTCTTACAAGGCGCCGCGCGAAGTGCTGTGGATCCTGGGCGTGCTGATCTACGTGCTGATGATCATCACCGCCTTCATGGGCTATGTGCTGCCGTGGGGCCAGATGTCGTTCTGGGCCGCCACCGTCATCACCAACCTCTTCAGCTCGTTCGACCAGCTCTCGCATTTCGTCAATCCACACTGGAACGTCGGCACCAACATCGCCTATTGGATCTGGGGCGATTTCGGTGTCTCCAACGCAACGCTGAACCGCTTCTTCAGCCTCCACTATCTGCTGCCCTTCGTGATCGCCGGCGTCGTCGGCCTGCACATCTGGGCGCTGCACGTGCCGGGCAACAACAATCCGCTCGGCATCGACGTGAAGGGGCCGCAGGACACCGTTCCGTTCCACCCGTACTACACGGTGAAGGACGCGTGGATCCTGTCGATGTTCGTGATCGTCTATGCGCTCGTCGTGTTCTACGCGCCCGACGCGCTCGGCAACCCGGACAATTACACGCCGGCCAATCCGCTGGTCACGCCGCCCGACATCGTGCCCGACTGGTACCTCCTGCCGTTCTACGCGATGCTGCGTTCGATCCCGCAGAAGCTGATCGGCGTGCTCGTGCTGTTCGGCGCGCTCATCACACTCGTCTTCGTGCCCTGGCTCGACACCTCGCCGGTGCGCTCGGCGCGCTTCCGTCCGCTCTACAAGATCTTCTTCTGGCTCTTTGTCGTGGATGCGCTGCTGCTCGGCTATCTCGGCTCGCAGTCGGTCGACGCGACGTTCCCCTACATCGGTCTGCCCGATGTCTGGCTCGCGCGCTTCGCGACCATCTACTACTACGCCTTCTTCTGGGTCCTCATGCCGGTCCTGGGGTTGATCGAAACGCCGAAAGCCTTGCCCGCCACGATCGCGACCGCGGTCCTGGGCAACAAAGCCACTGCCGAGTGAGGACAATGAACATGCGCATCACACTCGGGATTACGCTCGCCGCTTTCCTGGGCCTTGCGTCCGCCGCTGCGGCGCAGACGGTGTCCACGCTGCCGGCGCTGCCGCCGCGCAGCGACGTGACGTGGTCGTTCATCGGCCCGTTCGGTCTTTACGACAAGGCGCAGCTGCAGCGCGGCTTCCAGGTCTACAAGGAAGTCTGCTCGGCCTGTCACAGCCTGAACCGCATCGCCTTCCACAATCTCGACGAGCCGGGCGGTCCGGGCTTCACGGAAGCGCAGGCGAAAGCGATCGCAGCCGGCTACAAAATTCCGGACGAACCCAATTCCCAGAACAACGGCCAGTTGTTCGATTCCAGCGGCAACCGCATGATGCGCACTGGCACGATCGCGGATCATTTCCCGCCGCCGTTCCCGAATGAAGAAGCCGCGCGCGCGGCGAACAACGGCGCGTTGCCGCCCGATCTGTCGGTCATCGTCAAGGCGCGGCAAGGCGGGCCGTACTACGTTTTCTCGATCCTGACCGGCTTCAAGAAAACGCCGCCGCCGAATTTCAAGGTGCTGGCGAACAAGTACTACAACCCCTATTTCGACGGCCGGAACATCTCCATGCCACCGCCGCTGGCGGACGGCTCCGTGACGTTCTCCGACGGCAGCCCGAACGACATCGAGCATGAAGCCGAAGACATCGTGGCGTTCCTCACCTGGGCGTCGGAACCCAAGATGGAGCAGAGAAAAGAGCTCGGCTTCGGCGTGATTATCTTCCTGCTCGTTCTCTCGGGCCTGCTCTATCTCTCCTACCGCCGGATCTGGCACGATAAGCACTAAAGCACATTTAGAGAATCACCTTTACCACCGTCCCAATGGTCGAGACGTTGAAGCTCGGCGGCGGGTAGCCCGCATTGAGGATGCTGATCGCCGTTCCGGTATTCGTGGTTGGAATGATCGGCTCTGCCACGTCGTCCCAGTCATTGTTGTGGAACATGCTGAACTGATACATCAGCGAGCCTTCGATATTATCCGAGAACTGATACGTCGCCGTCAGCTTGAGCTGGTTCATCACCGAGTTGATGTTCGGGTAGGGGACGACATTTTGATAGTTCTGCGTCACACTCGTCACCTGCACGCCATTGAACTCGCCGAAAGTGACTGCGCCGGAGGATAAGTTGTATTCGGCGCCGACTTTCAATTTCGAACTGACTTGCCAGGTTCCGCTTAAGCCCGCGGTATTCATATTGCTCGAATAGGTATTCTGGAAATATCCAACGCTGCCCGCACAAACGCCGGTGTTGCTTTCGGCGCAGGCGCCGTTGCCGAGATTGTCGAAGTAGATTTTCTCGTAGGTATAATAGGCGTGCACCGTGATGTCGCTCTCCGGCCGGTAGTTGACGTCCGGCCCGGCGGTCAGGTTGTAGTCGTGCTTGATGCCCGTTCCGACACCGGTGAGCGTCCAGTCGCCGGATGCGCAGCCTGGACTGGCTGAACAAAGCGCGGCACTGTTTGGAACGGCGGGATAGGTATAATTCTCGTTGGCATATTTGAGGAACAGGCCGCCGGTGAGCGCTCCTGCTGCGGCATAATCCATCCGGAAGACGACCGAGTCCGATACCATGGGGGCTTGGTAATAGGCGCCCGACGGGGTGTTGTAGGCACCCGGTACACCGCTGATCAGATTGTTCCACGCTGTCCCGTACACAAGGCTGCCGTTCCGGTCGCCATGTTCATATCTGAGGCTTCCCAGAACGTCCGTCCCAAGCATCGAACTCAGGTACAGGGATTCCGTGTTCGTGACGCTATGCTCGACTTGGGCGTTGGTGCGGTCGACATCGTTGAATGAATAATCCGCCGTCAGCTTGGTGTTGCTTTCCGGCAGAATGCGGTAACTGAGTTCGACTTTTGCCGTCTGCTTGAACCAGTCCTGCGGCACGACATAGGCCGGCGTATTCGCCGTCGCTTCCGCGTTGGTGCCTCCGGTCCAGACTTCGAATTGGTTCAAATGGACGCTGCGGCCGTCGAAGGAATAGGACGCCCGGCTGTCGAGATCGGTGTCGAGTTTGGACGTGACGGCAAGATTGCCCTGATAGACCCAGGCGACGTCATCGGGGGAAGTCGCGCTTGTTCCCTGATTGAAACTGTTGAGATGACCGAACCAGTTGTAGGTTGGACTACCCAGGCTGCTGCTGAGATAGGGATCGGCGTTGTTCGCGGGAAACGTACTGTTCTGCAATTCGACGCCGCCGCGCAGGTTCAGCGTGATCCGCGTTCCGGGCATCGGACTGTCGCCGAACATGGCCGTGACGTAATGGGCGGTGTTGCTGGGCGGCAACGAATAGAGACTCGTCTGGGCGTACGGACCCGAGGTGGCGCTCAGGGACGCACCGGATACCGGCCGTGGCAGAGCGACAGCGAGATTGTTGTCTGTAAAATGCGAATAGGTGTACTGCAGCGTCGCCTGGAGGTCGGGAAGGTTATACGCCGCCGTCACATCGAGGCGGTCGGTGTCGTAGTCGACGGGCATCGTGAACGCCTGGCCGCCATAGGTCGCGTAAAGCGACTGCTCCATGGTGCCTTCCTTGTGCTCGTGGCGGATATTGGCGCTGAGCGTCCAGTCGTCGAGGAAGGTCTGACCGCCGAACGTCAGAATGTCGCGTCGCGTGCCCACCTGAAACGGTTGTTCGGCGGGGGCGAGCGTCAGCGTCGTGTACGACTTGATCAGGCCCGCGCTGCCACCGGTCGGTGACGGCGTTGCGCCGCCCCAGGCCGGGAAGTTGTTATTGAGGGTCGCGGTCGCGCCGTTGACCGTATAGATCGAGTCGATGATGTTTCCGGTGTAGGAGATCGCGTCATAGCCCGCTGTTAATCCCCACGAGCCCTGGTTGCCGAACTTCAGGTCGAGCTCCGCAGTCGGTCCGAGATCATTGCTCGTGCTGTTGGTGTAGGTGCTGTCGTGGAAGTTCTTGGCTAGCTGGTTGCCGGTCTGGAAATTCAGGTTGATGCCCGTAAAGTCGTAGTACCAGGTTTTTCCGGAGTCCCATGCATCGCGCCGCTGGACGGTGAAGTCGCCCAGCACATCGAGTCCTTGCTCCGTGAAGCCGTTGTAGCGGCCGTAAAGCCCGGTATTGCTGCCGCCTTCCCATTGCATGCCCAGGCTGAACTGATCGAGCGACTGGGTCGGCGGGGCCGCGTTGGAAGAACCATTGTCCTGCGCCATCGCAGTGAAGGGCAGCCCACATACGCCCATAAGCGTTGCGGCATACAAAGTCAGCTTCTTCGTCATGACATCCCCGCTCGCAGATCGATTGCATTGCGACGCTGTGATCGAACGCTGAACCACTGCAGGAAAGATAACCGGCCCTGATTTTTTTAAATTGATACCAATCAAGTCGGCCCGAAAAGGTCGAATGAATTCTCGAATTGGGCGTACGCCTGCGACCCCTTGCCGATGCGCCCGCCTTACCGGAAGAAGTACGCACCGTTCGGGCTATTCGAACCGTGAATCTCCGAATGGCAGTTCAGGCACATCCGGTTGTTCGCAAGCGCGGAGTTGAAGACGGCCTGGCCCTGCAGGTTACCCACCAGGGAGTGAGCCCCGCCGAAAGCGCCGCCGCTGCTGTTCGAAACCGCGCTATGGCAGCTCGAGCACATGAAATTCATGCGCTCTTTCATGAGGCGCGCCTCGTTCGAGCCGTGCGGCGTGTGACAGTTGGTGCAATCCTCGCGAACCGGCTGGTGCTCCCACAGCATCGGGCCGCGTTTCTCGGCGTGGCAGTTGTAGCAAGTCTCGTTGACGGTGAATTCCTTCAGCAGATGCGGACCGGCCGAACCGTGCGGATTGTGGCAGTCCGAGCATACGACCTTGCCCTCGCGCATCGGGTGATGCGAGTACTCGAAGCTTTCCGCCCGCTGCTGCGTATGACAGGTGAAGCAGACATCCGCTTGCGTCGCTTTGACCAGAACGGGGTCCTTCTTGACGTGGATCGTGTGACAACTCGTGCAAGCGAGGCCCGCCTGCTCCATCTGGCTGCCATGCCAGTTCATGTGCTCGGTGTCCTGGTGGCAGGTGAGGCAGACCTCGTTGCGCACCGGTACCGGAGAAGCAGGAAATTGACCCTTACCCTTGAATACGACTGTGGGCGCGGTCGGCGTTCCCTTGGCCCATCCCTGGACATGGGCGTCGCTCGGTCCGTGGCAGGTTTCGCATCCATGTTGACCAAAGGGCGCGTGCGGATCGCCCTTCACCGCATGAGGCGTGCTCAGAATATCCGAGACCGGCGACGCATTGTGGCACTGCAAACAAGTCGAGGCGCCGCCGGCGCTGTAAAGTGGCGCAGCATTTTCGGCGGCTGGTGCTGCGCTCTGCGGTGGGGCGGCAGCAAGTGCCGAATTATTGGTGGCCAAAAATGCCGCACTCAACAGCACCGCGAAAACGATGGCCAGAACGGCAAATCCAAGTCCTCTATTTGCATTTGTTGCCGCCATTCGAGCCCCGCTTTCATCCCTATAGCGTGCGATAGCAACTTTGAATACTACCGATTCAGAACCTTTGCAGCATTGACATGGATCAAGCCGGCGCCGCGCAAGCGATCGAGGAGCCGTTCGGCCTCCTCAGCCCCGCAATCTGGCGAAGCGCACCAAGCTCTACTGTGCTTTGCTTTCAATGTACTCAACCGCGGCCCTGATATCGGCATCAGACAGATTCGCATGTCCGCCGCGTGGTGGCATTGGGCCCTTGCCCTTGATGACGCTCATGACAAGCGCCTCGGTGCCTTGCTTCAGTCTCGGCGCCCAAACCACCTTATCGCCCAGTTTCGGCGCCATGGCATTGTGGCATGCACCACAATTTTGGTTATAGACCGCTTCTCCATCGGCCGCCCACGCGCCGCTCGCCGCGGCGACAAGGAAGGTTGCTGCAACGCAACTCCATAGAAGTCTCAATGCTCGCTCCACCCGCTCGATTTGCAAACCATGATCTACGACTTTTTTAACATTCTAGTGTGGCCGGGCGCAACGCAACCGTCTGGAGCCGCACTGCGCAGAATTACCTATGGGCCTTGCGGC
>DATJRP010000006.1:0-24354 GCA_035504555.1 Rhizomicrobium sp.
GCGGGGCGGACGGACCCGCCGCCGCGGCCGGAAAATGGCCGGAGCCGTCCCGCCCGTCAACCCGCTTCACCGCGACGCGCTATCACCCTCGCCTTTCGCGTTGTAGCTATCCCGTATGATTCCCGCCCCGAGCATCAGACAGCTGAGATTTCTGCGTGCGTTGTCGCGTCGCTGGCAACGCCGGATCATCTTCATCGCCGGCGGCCTCTGCGTGGGCCTCGCCGCCATCGGTCTTGCCGTCGCGTCCGACTACGCGCAGGCGCTGTTTCGCGAACTGCTCATGCGATTTCGTTACGCGGCGTTCATCGTCACGCCGCTGGGCTTCGGTGCCGCCGTCTATCTGACCAATCGCTTTTTCCCGAACACGCAGGGTTCCGGCATTCCGCAGGCGATCGCAGCGCGCGAAATCGAATCGCCCGGTGCGCGCGAAAAGCTCGTTGGACTTCATACGGGCCTCGGCAAGATCCTGATGACGCTCCTGGGCCTTCTCGTCGGCGCCTCCATCGGCCGCGAAGGCCCCACGGTGCAGGTGGGCGCGTCGATTATGTTTGCGATCGGCCGGCTGTCGCCGAACCGCCAGCCGGGACTGATCCTCGCCGGTGCGGCCGCCGGCGTCGCTGCCGCCTTCAACACGCCGATCGCCGGTATCGTCTTCGCCATCGAAGAGATGGGTCGTTCCTTCGAGACGCGCACGAGCGGGCTGGTGTTCGGCACGATCATCCTTGCCGGCTTCACATCGTTCGCACTGGTGGGGAACTACACCTATTTCGGCTCGACGGCTGCCGTGCTCGGGTCCCCGGCGAATTGGCTGGCCGTTCCGGTGTGCGGTGTCGTCTGCGGTCTGGCCGGCGGTCTTTTCAGCCGAGCGCTGATCGTGGTCCCGACACATTTGCCGCAAATTGCAAAGACCTGGCTCCGAGAGCACACCATCGCTTTTGCGGTGATGTGTGGCTTTGGGGTCGCACTCTGCGGCTTTCTGTCCGGCGGCGCTGCCTACGGGACGGGCTACGTCCAGGCACGCGAAGCGCTCCATGGTGGCGCTTCCGTGTCAGTTTTTTATGCGCCCCTTAAGTTTGCGGCCACGGCCCTATCGTCCGTCTGCGGACTTCCTGGTGGAATTTTTTCACCATCGTTGTCCGTCGGCGCCGGGCTGGGCGCGGACATCGCGCAGTTTTTCCCGAAAGGGGCCATGGGAGCCGTCGTTTTGCTCGGCATGGTTTCCTATTTTACCGGTGTCGTGCAGGCGCCGATCACGGCCTTCGTGATCGTCGAGGAGATGACCGGCAATCACGGCATGCTCGTTCCGTTAATGGCGGCGGCATGGATCGCCAACGGCATGTCGCGACTCGTTTGCCGCGAAGGCGTCTATCACGCCCTTTCGAAACGCTTCCTGCCGCACGATTGAGGCACTGCAAAAGCTCGCGGAAAACGCGTGCGACGATGCGCCCGGCCAACTTGGACGGGTTCCGGCAATCCACCCCTTGGAAACCAATCGATAGTGCAAACGTTTTTCTCGGGAGCGAGGAAAGTGATCAGGTGTCATGCGAGCGTTAGCGATTCGACGTATCCCGGAGTTCGAACCGGAGGAAATCGAGGCAGTCGTCGACGAGGAACCGTCCTTCGCGATCGGCGCGCATGCGGACTATTGCCGCGAAGATTTCATCTTCCCGCGGATGCAATCCCGCGCAATGCGCGACACGCCCTGGGGAGAGCGTGCGAAGCCCATGAAGACCTGGAGCGAGATCGCCGGAATCGGTTTGCTCTTCGGTTTGGCCAGCTGCGCAATCGTAGTGGGCACGACCTTCATTTGACGATTCGCAGACGACCGTTTTGGTCCGGACCTAAATCGGAAGAGGAAGATGGCGCGATCGACGCGATAGCGCCTGTCATCGAATCGCCCCTGTCCGAGACCTCTCTCTGAAATCCAAAATTATCGATCGGCGGACGCGTTGCGCGGTCGACTCGCCCTGTCCTCGCCGCTCGACACTTGCAGCGCGCGAATGCGCGATCGTCTCGCCCGAACTGTACTTGCGTATTACTGTCTGCAGCGCGTGATGTTCGTTAGGTCTTCAGCGCGGACCATTGCCGAAGAAAGCGTTATGCACGACCTGGTCCGGCTCGATGCCGAGCTGGGCGGCGCGGCCCCCGTTGAGTTCAAGCACGGCGCGCACCGGCTCGATGGATGGAATGGTCGTCGTCGAATAGGGTACGGCGTCGGGTGCAATCGATGAAATCGTTCCGTTCGCGCGGATGAAGATGATGTCGAGCGGCAGGATCGTGTTCTTCATCCAGAAATATTCCATGTCCGGCTTTGGAAACTCGAACAGCATGCCGTCGTCCGGCGGCATCTGTTTGCGGAACATCAGCCCCTTTTCCTGCGACGCATGGTCGGCGGCGATCTCCACACGGAACGCGTGCGGACCGTGATCGGTGTCGATGACGATCGTCGTCACCGGCAGCGGCTTGTCCTGCGCCACGGCGGTCGAGCCGAACGCCAGCCACATCGAAGCGGTCACGGCCGCGAGCAGTTTGGAAATGGATGTCACTTGGGATGTCACTTCAAAAGGGAGTCGCCTCGGGCAAGTCTGCCCAACATTGACCGCCGCGGCCAAGTCCCACTCCGTCGCGAAATCACGCGAGCCTCTGGATCAGCCCTCTAGGATCGTGATCTCCGCCGCAAGCTCGCCCTTGGGGCCGTCTCCCGCCCGGACGGTGACGCGCTGGCCCTGCCGCAATTCGCGGATGCCGCAACGCCGCAGCGTCTCCATGTGGACGAAGATGTCCGGCGTATCCGGTCCGCGCGACACGAAGCCGTAGCCCTTGCCACGGTTGAACCACTTCACCGTGGCTTCGAAGGCCGGCCCGCGCGGCTCGGCGAGATACCGTGCCGTCCGCTGGAGCGTGGCCGCCTGCGGCGAAGCCGTGGAATTGTCGAGCGACAGCAGGCGCTTTGCCTGCAGCCCCTTGGGCCCTTGCACAGCCTCGCAGACGACTTTGGCACCCTCATAGGCGGCCTTGAAGCCGGACTGGCGCACACATGTCTGATGCAGCAGGATATCGCCCTGCGAGCCGCCGGCGGGCTTGATGAAACCGTAGCCCTTTGAGATATCGAACCATTTGATGAGACCGGCTACTTCGAAGCCGGCGTCACCGGGACCTCTTAAGTCCAAGACGCTTGTTTCCATCCCCTGTGTCCCGAAATACTCGATAGTAAAAATAAGGTTAACACAACTGTCGCGGCGGGGGAAGCAAATTGCGGGCAAACAGTCCCGTTTATTACTTAGTACTGGTGTGCCGCACTAAGTCTCTGTTCCAACTTTCTTTCCAGCGCGAGAGCCGTTTTCCATGGAGTTCAAAGGCCGCTACCTGATCCCTGCCTCACCCCAAAAGGTGTGGAACTCTCTCAATGATCCACAGATTTTGCGCCAATGCGTGCCAGGCTGCGAGCGCATGGACAAA
This sequence comes from Rhizomicrobium sp., assembly GCA_035504555.1. Lineage (GTDB taxonomy): Bacteria > Pseudomonadota > Alphaproteobacteria > Micropepsales > Micropepsaceae > Rhizomicrobium. The sequence goes on from DATJRP010000006.1 coordinate 3,460, forward strand.
ACCGACGATACGCATTTTAGCGCCGCAGCGGTGCTCCGGGTCGGCCCGGTCAAAGCGACCTTCAACGCCAACATCGCGCTCGACAATCTCGACCCTCCGCGCCGCTGCACCCTGAAGGGCGAAGGCCAGGGCGGCGTTGCCGGCTTTGCGCGCGGCGAAGCTGAAATCGTGCTCACGCCGGAAGGCGACGGGACGGCGCTGTCCTATGCCGCGCAGGCACAGATCGGCGGCAAGCTCGCGCAGATCGGACAGCGTCTCATCGACGGCGCAGCCAAACAGATCGCGGATGATTTCTTCGTGCGCTTCGCGGCCGCCGTGGCGGGCGCACCGGAGGCCGTCGCCGAAACGTTCGTGCCCCCGTCCGAAGCGCCGCTCCCCGCGGACAGGCCTGCGGAAAAGCGTGGCGGGCTCGCGCCGGAGGTCTGGGTTGTCGGCCTCATCGCGCTCATAGCGGTCCTGCTTCTGCTTTTCGGTGTGGTGTTTAATCGCTAAGCCGTTGACGCGCAGGGTTTCCGCCCCGAAATTGAAATCGACCTCTATTTTTGGAATGACCACGATGTCCGCAGTGACTTTAACGGTGAACGGCAAGAGTGTTTCGGCCGACGTCGAAGAACGTACGCTTCTCGTCTATTTCCTGCGCGAACATCTGCGCCTGACCGGCACGCATATCGGCTGCGATACGAGCCAGTGCGGCGCCTGCGTCGTTCACGTGGACGGCCGCGCGGTCAAGTCCTGCGGCGTCTTCGCCGTGCAGCTCGACGGCAGCGAAGTGACGACTATCGAAGGCTTGGCCGGGGAAGGAACGCTGCATCCGGTGCAGGAAGCCTTTCGCGACAACCATGGTCTGCAATGCGGCTTCTGCACGCCGGGCATGATCATGACCGCTGTCGACATGATCCGCCGCAAGCCGAAGCTCGATCGCGATACGATCCGCCATGAGCTCGAAGGCAACATCTGCCGCTGCACGGGCTACCACAACGTCGTCAGCGCCATTGAAGACGCGTCGAAGCGCATGGCGGGAGACCGCGCGTGATCACCTACCCGTTCGCTTACAGCCGTCCGAAATCGCTCGCTGAGGCGGAAGCCGCGCTCAAGAGCACGTCCGATGCGAAGCTGATCGCCGGCGGACAGACACTCGTCGCCACGATGAAACAGCGCCTGGCGAGTCCCTCGCTCCTGATCGACATCGCACGCCTCGGCGAGTTGCGCTTCATCCGTCGCGAAGGCGATCAGTTCGTCGTCGGCGCAGGTGTGCGGCATCACGACGTCGCCACGTCGGAGGATCTCCACAAAGGGCTTCCGGCGCTCGCAGAACTCGCCGAAACGATCGGCGATCCGGCCGTGCGTCATATGGGAACCCTGGGCGGCTCCCTCGCCAACAACGATCCGGCTGCGGACTACCCGGCCGGCGTGCTGGCCCTGTCCGCCACGATCACCACGACAAAACGGACGATCGCCGCCGACGATTTCTTCCAGGGCATGTTCACGACGGCGCTGGAAGACGACGAGATCATCAAACAGGTCGCCTTCCCGATCGTCGAAAAAGCGGCTTATGCCAAATTCAAGAATCCCGCGTCGCGCTATGCGCTGGCCGGCGTTTTCGTCGCCAAGGGCAAGTCCGGCGTCCGCGTGGCGGTGACCGGCGCCGGATCGAGCGTCTTCCGCGTCGCCGACATGGAAGCGGCGCTGACGAAGAATTTCGCGCCCGAGGCCGTCGCGAACATCGCGGTCGCCGCCGACGATCTCAACTCCGACATTCATGCGTCAGCCGAATATCGCGCGCATCTGGTGACGGTGATGGCCAAACGCGCGGTGAAAGCGGCTCTGGAGCGCTCATGAGCGATGACGTGCTCGAGCAGGCTGAAGCGTGGCTTAAGGAAGGTCGCGGCGTAGCCCTGGGCACGGTCGTGAAAACCTGGGGCTCCGCGCCACGCCAGGCCGGCAGCCAGATCGTCATCCGCGACGACGGCGCATTTCTGGGATCGGTCTCCGGTGGCTGCGTCGAAGGCGCCGTGATCGAAAGCGCGCAGGACGCCATTCGCACAGGCCAAGCGCGGGTGCTCGAATTCGGCGTCACCAACGAAGATGCCTGGGCCGTAGGCCTCGCCTGCGGCGGCCGGATCGAGATCTTCGTCGAACCCGTCACGCCATGAAGCGCTCGACGCTCGAAGCCCTCAACCGCGCGCGCCGGCAAGGCCGCCCCATCGTCCGCGTGGTCGACCTTCACACGGCGGACGAGCGGCTGTTCGAGCCGGGCACTGAAACATCCGCAATGGGCAAGGCGGCGACGGCAGCAGCGCGCATCGATCGCAGCGGGCCGGTCGAAATCGACGGCTCGAATTGCCTTATTGACGTCTACAATCCACCGCTCGAAACGGTCATCATCGGCGCGGTGCATATCGCGCAGGTGCTGGCGCCGATGGCGGCGCTGGTGGGCTATCGCGTGCGCATCATCGATCCGCGCACGGCTTTCGCGACGGAGGCACGCTTCCCTGGCATCTCGCTCAGCCACGATTGGGCAGACGAAGCGCTCGCGAAGCAGCCGCTTGGGTCCCGTAGCGCGCTCATCGCTCTGACGCATGATCCCAAGCTCGACGATCCCGCACTGACGGCGGCGCTCAAGTCGGAGTGTTTCTATGTCGGCGCGCTGGGGTCGAAGAAAACGCATGCCGGCAGGCTTGCGCGTCTGAAGGCGCGCGGCTTCTCCGACGAAGTGCTGAAACGCATTCACGGCCCCATTGGGCTCGATATCGGCGCCAAAACGCCGGCCGAGATCGCCATCTCCATCCTGGCGGAGATGACCTTGCGACTGCGCACGGATGACGGTTGGGAGCGATCCGCCACCCGTGCAACAGCCTGAGCACCGGGACTTACCGACCCGATCTCGCAACCCGCGAATTGCTGCTGCGGCTTCTCGACAATTCGTCGGCCGTGATCACTCCGTTGCCGTCCTTGTCGAGACGCGCGAAGAATTTGGCCTCCGACGCCGCATATTCCTGCAGCGTCAGCTTGCCGGTGTAGCTCGTGTTCATGTGCTGGAAGATGCGCGCGTCCATTTCGCGATAGTGCGCGAGCTCAAGCCCGTAAAGCTGGTCGAGCGACATGAATTGGCCGCCCTTCGTCGCCACCTGGAACTGCTGATGCAGGCCTTGATCGAGTTCGGCGCGCGTGACCTTGCCGTCGCGGTTGAGATCGAACTCGGCGCAGAAACTGCCGCGCCCGCGCGAACCGCCGCTGCTACTGCGGCTCCGGCTGCTGTAACCTGCTGCGGCCGCATTCGCCCGGCCGTGCTGCGGCGGCGGTGCGTCTTCCGCTTCGCTCCGGCGCGTCGAACAGGGCACGATGCCGGCGCCGTCGCGATCCATGCGTTCGAAGGCCGCGCGTTCCGGCGCCGCGAATTCGTCGAAGGAAAGTTTGCCGTCGCCGTTCCAGTCGGAGCGGTGGAACATCTCGGTGACGCGCTGGCGGAGATCTTTGGTGCGCGAGGCGATGAACTGGTCTTCCGACATCGTCTGCGCGCCGCGGCTGGCCGCGAAGAACTCCTGCGCCACGGCCTTGTTGAATTCGTCGCGCGTGACCTTGCCGTCGTGATTGAGATCGAATTCGGCGAGGAAGCGGTCGGCGAAGCGGCCGCGACTGGTCTCGGGCGGCTCGCCCGGCAGTTGTGGCTGGCGCGGCTCGCCCATCTGGGCCAGGGCAACGCCCGTGCCCACGATCATTGCCGCACCCAGAAGCAATCCATAGCGAAGTACGTTTTTCATCGAAGTAATCCCCTAGTGATGCTCCCGTTCGCAGCGATGAATACTGCAGGGGCCGTCCCGAAACTGTGTTAGGCACGCGCGGAATTGGTCACAAAGTTTCGATGATACCGGGGCGACCTGCGAAAGATTGAGACAACTCTTTGGGCCGCGACATATTCCGCTTGGCGCCTCGTTGAGCGAAAATCCCCTTCGTCGAGGCGCTGCTCGATGCCAAGGAAACGGGACCATGACCAAGGAAGAGGCGAAGCCCCACGTTTTGATCGTCGAGGACGCGCGCGACATCCGCGACCCGCTGGCGCGGTATCTGCGCGAGCACGGCTATCGCACGACGACGGCGGCCGACGCCCAAAACGCCCGCAAGGTCATGAAGGGCGCCGCCATCGACCTCGTCGTGCTCGACATCATGATGCCCGGCGAAGACGGTCTCAGCCTTTGCCGCTACATACGCGAAAGCTCGCAGATCCCCGTGATCCTGCTGACCGCCCGCGGTGAAGAGGTCGACCGCATCATCGGGCTTGAGATGGGCGCGGACGACTACATCGCCAAACCGTTCAGCCCCCGCGAGCTGATCGCGCGTATTGCGGCCGTGCTTCGGCGCACCCAGGCGTTGCCGCCTCGGCAGAAACCGCCGGAGGCCGAACGCATCCGCTTCGGCGAATGGACGCTCGACACGGGCCAGCGCGAGCTGATCGACCACGGCGGCATGGCGACGGCCTTGTCGAGCGGAGAATTCCGGCTTTTGTCGGCGCTCCTGGAGCGCCCGAAGATCGCGCTCACCCGCAACCAGCTCCTCGACCTGACCAAGGGCCGCGACGCCGATCTCTTCGACCGCTCGATCGACAACCATGTCAGCCGTCTGCGCAAAAAAATCGAACCGGACCCCAAAAATCCCCGCTATATTAAGACGGTATGGGGCGGCGGATATATGTTCGCAGTGGATCCGGAAATGGCATGAAGCTTTGGCCGCGTAACTGGTGGCCGCACACACTCAGCGCACAACTCATCGCCCTGACGACGGTGGCTGTGCTGGTGTCCAATATTGCCGTCGGCCTCTGGTTTGAGTCGTCGCAGGAGGCTCTCAATCAGTCCTCCCTGACTGATCGCGTCGCGGACCGCGCGGCCACCTCCGCCACGCTTCTGAGCGGAATTCCGGCCCATGAGCGTCCGCAAGCCATCCGCGCCATGAGTTCGGGGCTTTGGCATTTCCATCTGCAGACGGGTCCCGACGAACCGAGACCCATGAACGCCGAAGAATCGAGGCTCGCGCAGCATGTCCGAAGCATGCTGGAGCCGCAGCGCGCCCGGCAGCCGGTCAGCGTCAGCATTCACGAGGGCGCGCTTCCTCCCAATCCCAATCAGGGCCAGCCCCAGCCGCGCTACGGCACGATCTACGAGATTGTCCTGCCGGTCGTGCGCAACCAGCAGCTTGTGATGCTGTTCCTAAGGCCGCCGCCACCTACCTGGCCGGCCGAAGTCATGATCGCAGGCATCGCGGCGCTGCTGACCAGCGTCCTGGCAGCGGCCTTCGTCGCCGGCCGGGTGGTGAAGCCGCTTTCGCAATTGGCGGCATCTGCGTCCGAAGCTGCCCGTGGCGGGCCTGCGCCGCGCGTCCCGGAACAAGGCCCTGATGACATCCGGCGCGCTGCGGTGGCCTTTAACGCCATGACCGACCAGGTGTCGCGCACGCTCGAAAGCCAGCGGCAGCTTCTGTCAGCCGTCGGCCATGATTTGCGCACCCCCATCACCGCAATGCGCATCAACACCGAATTCGTCGAAGATGCCGATATCCGCGCGCGCCTGGAAACCAACATCGAGGAATTGCAGGAGCTGACCGAGGCTGTGTTGTCCGCGGCGCGCGGCGTCGGCTGGGGCCAGATGCGCAAGATCGACCTGGCGGCGCTAATGGAAAGCCTCTGCAGCGATCTCGACGAGCTGGGGGAGCCGATCAGCTGGCAGCCGCACGCGCCCGCCCCGTTCAGCTGCCGGCCCAACGAAATCCGCCGCGCGCTGCGCAACCTGATCGAAAACGCCATCGCCTACGGCAAACGCGCCAATGTGAGCATGGAGGAACAGGATCGAGCCTATCAGATCGTGGTCGACGACGACGGGCCGGGCATTCCCGAAGCCGACCGCAAGCGTGTCTTCGAGCCCTTCGTGCGACTGGAGGCTTCGAGAAGTTCCGAAACCGGCGGTTCCGGCCTCGGGCTCACGCTGGTCAAGGCCATCGCGGAAGGCCATGGCGGCTCAGTTCTTCTGGAAAACCGCAGCGAAGGCGGTTTGAGGGTACGTCTGAATTTGCCGCGCGAAGCCCTCGCCACCTAAAATCGCGCCATGCAATTCGGCCAGGTTCCCGTTTCCGACGCCATGGGTGCGATCCTTGCCCATTCACTGCGCACCGGGCACGGCATGTTCAAGAAAGGCCGCGTCCTCAGCGTGGCCGACGTGGAGGTGCTGGCGGCGTCCGGCTATCGCGAGATCACGGTTGCCGAACTCGATGCGGATGATATCGCCGAGGATATCGCTGCGGCCCGCATCGCGGCCGCGCTCACCGGCTCCGGCGTCCGCATCGGCGCCGCCTTCACCGGACGCGCCAATCTTTATGCCGAGGCACACGGCATCGCCCGCATCGACGCCGGGCGCGTCGAAGCCGTGAACGCCGTCGACGAAGCGATCACGCTGGCGACGCTCCCGCCTTATCACCGGGTCGGGCCGCGTCAGATGGTGGCGACCGTCAAGGTCATTCCCTTTGCCGCCCCCGCCAGAGCCGTCGAAGCGGCGGAGAAGCTCCTGACGGGAGAGCCAGCGATCGCGGTTTCGCCTCTGGTCCACAAGCGCATCGCGCTTATTTCGACGCAGTTCGCCGAAACGCGTCCGCAAATTCTCGACAAGAGCCGCGGTGCCATCGACGCCCGCGTGGAACCGCTGGGCTCGTCCGTCGTCCATGAGGCCCGCGTCCAACACGACGCCGGCCAGCTCGCCGACGCGATCCGTGCGGCACACAGGATGGAGGCCGATCCCATCCTCATCTTCGGCGCCAGCGCCATCACGGACCGTCGCGACGTCGTACCGGCGGCCATCGTGGCAGCCGGTGGAGAGATCACCCAATTCGGCATGCCGGTTGATCCGGGGAACCTGCTGCTGCTCGGCAAGCTCGGCAAAGCCATGGTGGTTGGCCTGCCCAGCTGCGCGCGCTCGCCCAAGGTGAACGGTTTCGATTTCGTGCTGGAGCGTCTGCTCGCAAACGTACCTGTCGGCAGCCCGCAAATCGCGGCGATGGGTGTCGGCGGCCTGCTTTCCGAAATCCATACGCGCCCGCAGCCGCGTGATCGCCAGCCCGCCGGATCGCACGCACCGCGCATCGCCGCCGTTGTCCTGGCAGCCGGCCTCTCCTCACGCATGGGACACAACAAGCTCATGGCCGACATCGGCGGCAAGCCGCTGGTGCGGCGCGCAGTAGACGCGGCACTCGGCAGCAGCGTGCGCCCCATCATTGTCGTGACCGGAAGTGAAGCCGAGAATGTCGATCAGGCCCTCGCCGGAATGCCGGTGACCATCGTGAGGAACCTCGACTTCCGAAAGGGGTTGAGCACGTCCCTCATATCCGGCATCAACGCCGTTCCCGACGACAGCGACGGCGCGGTTGTGATGCTGGGCGACATGCCGGACGTGACGGCACAGACGATCGACCGGCTGGTCGCCGCCTTCGATCCCGGCGAAGACCGCACCATCTGCGTCGCCACCCGCAACGGCAAACGCGGCAATCCCGTCCTGTGGTCGCGCGAGTTCTTCGCCGACATCCGCAAGCTCGAAGGTGACGTCGGTGCCAAGAGCCTGATTGGCGAGAATGCCGATCTCGTCTGCGAGGTGGAGATGGCCGACGACGGTCCGCTGGTCGATATCGACACGCCCGATGCGCTCGCGGCCTATCGGGCCCGCCGAACATGAGCGATCCGCTCTACAAGAAGGAGCTTCTCCGCCTCGCCGCCGACGCCCACGGCGCCGGCCGGCTCCCGGGCGCGAATGCGTCCGGCCATGCCCACAATCCCGTCTGCGGCGACAGGGTCGTGGTTGATCTCGTTCTTGAGAACGGACGCGTCGCCGATGTCCGCCAGGAGGCGAAGGCCTGTGTCCTGACACAGGCTTCGGCTTCGATCCTGGGAAAAAGCCTCAAGGGCATGTCGCGCGCGGACATCGAAGCGCTTCAAGGCGCCGTCGGCGCGATGCTGCAGGCCGGCGGACCCACGCCGGGGGAACCGTTTGCGGACTATGCCGCCTTCGATGCCGCGCTCGCTTACCCCGGTCGCCACATCTGCGTGTTGCTGCCGATCCAGGCGGCGCTGGCCGCGTTCGAGGCGTCAGAGGCGCAAGAGCCGGAACCCGTACGCCGCTAATTGCCCGTCGGGCGCGCCGTCGTTTCCACCATCAACATCGATAGACCCGGCATTTGGACCGGGCGTATAGGTCGTCCTTTCCGCGCTCATGTTGAAGACACAGAGGATGCGCTCCTTGTCGAGCCGGCGTTCGAAAGCAAGGATCGGCGCCGGCGCATCGCGGAAGACGATCTCGCCCCAGCGGAGCGCCGGATGCTTCTTCCTCACGGCAAGGAGAGCCTTCGCGAATTTGAGGGTGGAGTGCGCGTCTTCTTCCTGGCGTGAGACCGCCAGTGCCCGGTGCTCGGGCGCCATCGGTAGCCACGGCGTGCCGGTGGAGAAGCCCAGATGGTGTTTGTCCGCATCCCAGGGCATCGGCGTGCGGCAACCGTCGCGGCCCTTGTGCAGCGGATAGTAGAGATCGCCGACGGGATCCTTGAGCTGGTCGCGGCGAAGATCGGCTTCGGGCAGCCCCAGTTCTTCGCCCTGGTACAGCAAGACGGTCCCCTTGAGCAATGCGAGCACTGCCAACATCAGTTTGGCGAGCGCCTGCGGGGCGTTCTTGCCGCCAAAACGCGTCAGCGTGCGCATCACATCGTGATTGCAGAACGCGACCGACGGCCAATGACCTTCATGCCGCGCCAGCATCGCGAAGTGTGTCTTCAAGAATTCCGGCTCCAGAACATGGGCATGCAGCAGCGGAAAGCTGTAGCCGGAGTGGAGACCCTTGTCCGGCGGGGCGAAGGCGCCGCAGCGCTCCGGCTCTTCGGAGAATTCGCCCATGACGAAGCGATTCGGAAAACAATCGACTGTGCACCGAATCTCGTTCAGAACCTCAATTTCTTCCACTAAGTTGCTGTCATAGTAGTGATATTGGAGATTCGGCGCATGCGCCCACTCGGCCGGACCGCGCTCCGCCATCGGAACGGCTGGATTGTTCGTCAGCGCCGGGTCGTGGAGGTAGGCATTGGCGACATCGAGCCGGAAGCCGTCGACGCCGCGCTTCAGCCAGTGCGTCAGCACCGCCAGCGCTGCCTTGCGCGCCTCAGGCTCGCGCCAGTTGAGCTTCGGCTGTTGGCGCAGGAATTTGTGGTGATAGTACTTCCGCCGTGCCGGATGATAGGCCCACGCTTCACCCGCGAAGGCCGACAGCCAATTGTTGGGCGGCGTGCCGTCTTCCTTCGGCGACGCCCAGACGAACCAGTCGGCCTTGTCGCCGCCCGCCAGGCTTTCGCGAAACCAGGGATGTTCGTCGGAGGTGTGCGCCAGCACCTCGTCCGTCAGGACTTTCAGCCCGCGCGAATGCGCCTCCGACAGCAGCCGGTCGAAATCGGCGCTGGTGCCATATTCGGGATGGACGCCTTCGTAGTCCGAGACGTCATAGCCCCAGTCGCGATTGGGTGACGGGTGGATGGGCGACAGCCAGATTGCGTCGATGCCGAGGCCTGCCAGATAGTCGAGCTTGGAGATGAGCCCGGGGAAGTCACCGACACCGTCGCCATTGCTGTCGCAAAAGCTGCGGACGTAGATCTGATAGATAACGGCGCCCTGCCACCAGGGCCGCGCCCCGCTCACACTTCGTCAGCCCGGTTCACGATCTTGGAAACGAGACCGTAATTGCGCGCCTCCTCGGCCGACATCCAGAAGTTCCGGTCGGTATCCTCCTTGACCTTCTCGTAGGACTGGCCGGTCTCCCGGGCGATGATGCGGATGAGCCGCTCATGCATCTTCAGGATCTCTTCCGCCTCGATGGAGATGTCGGACGCCTGGCCCTGAATGCCCCCGAGCGGTTGATGCAGCAGGAAGCGCGTGTTGGGCAGGCAGAAGCGGTTCTGCTTGGCTGCGCCGAGATAGATGTGTGCGCCGGCGCTGGCGACCCAGCCTGTGCCGATCATCTTCACGCGCGGGCCGACGAATTTGATCATGTCGTGGATCGTGTCGCCGGACTCCACATGGCCGCCGGGCGAGTTGACGATTACGCGAATGTCGCCCTCCCCCTCTGCCGCATAGGCCAGAAGTTGTGCCGATACGCGCTCGGCCATCTTCATGTCGACATCGCCGAAGATGAGGACGGTGCGCGACTTGAACAACGCCTGGAGGACGGGCGAGCTTTGCGGCTCCGCAGCCGGCGGGGGATTTTTCGAATCGTCTTCGTCGAGACGGCGCACGGTGATCTCCATGAATTGGGGGGAATCTGGAGGGCATACTAGCCATCCGGACCCTGACGTCCATGGGTTTAGATAGCGTCAATTCCGCAGGTTTTGACGGGCGTTAATGCGATCAACAGCCCCTTTGAGAGTGGGGCCTATCTCTGCGTGCAACACAAGATCAGCCAGTTCGTCCTGCGGCGTCTCCTCGCGGTTGACGATGATGAGTCTGGCGCCCTGCCGTTTGGCCAGCACCGGAAAGCCCGCGGCCGGATAGACTACCAGCGACGATCCCAGGACGAGAAAGAGATCGCACGCGCGGGTGGCGCTCTCGGCCCGCGCCATTTCCAGCTCCGGCATGGCCTGGCCGAAGGAGATCGTCGCCGTCTTCAGCAGGCCGGCACAGAACTGGCAGTCCGGCGGTACGCCCGTCTTCTCGAAATAACGGCGGATGGGTTCGAGCTCGGCGCGTGTACCGCAGTCGAGGCATTTCGCGTAACGCGTGTTCCCGTGCAACTCGATGATGCGATCGTCGGGAATGCCGGAGTCCTGATGCAGATTGTCGATGTTCTGGGTGATGACGTGGCCAGCGCGGCCGCTCGCGACCAGTTCGGCGATGGCCTTATGGCCGAGGTTCGGCGTCACCGTCCGGAACATCTCTTCCATCGCGAAGCGGCGGCGCCAGGCCTCCTTGCGCATCTCGGCCGAACCGACGAAGTCCTGGAACTCAATCGGCGCCATCTTCGTCCAGATTCCCCCGGGAGAGCGGAAATCGGGAATGCCGGATTCCGTCGAAATGCCCGCGCCCGTGAAAACGACGATGCGCTCGGCGGCGTCGAGGAACTCGGACAAGGCTTCGATGTCTGTCTGCGTCATGAACAGAGAACCTAAAGCGCTGCGGTCATTCGTCAAACAATTCCCGCGCTTAAGACTGGTGTGCGCCCCGTCATATCTCCGCCCCGTTGTTTGCGTTAGGGTGTCGGTCGACCTGGCGTTTCTGAGGGGAGATGTAGCGTGGGTGGTATCTGGTTGGTGGCGCCGCTGGTCGCGGGTGTGATCGGCGTCTTCGTCTTTCTCCTGGGCGCCGGTCATCTTTTCCGCGGCAGGCCCGTCACCGGCGGCGGACATATGGTCATCGGAGCGCCGCTCGCCATCGGCGGCTTCGCCCTCGCTCTACTCGGTTTCAACACGCAGACCTTTGCGCGCCTGACGCATGAAGGTCCCGTGGCCGAAGTGACGGTGAAGGCCAAGGATCCGAAGAACAACATCTACGACGTGACCGTTCATCGCCTCGACGGCGCGAATACGACGCAGACCTGTACCCTTCAGGGAGACGACTGGGTGTTGAGCGGCCGCGTGCAGAAATGGAAATCGTGGGCGAACGTGCTGGGCCTCGATGCGACGTACACGCTGAACCAGATCTCGAACATGTATTCCTCGGCCGCACGCGGCAACGGCAAGATGATCACATCGTGCGATATCGCCGGCCCGCCGCCGGACGTGAACAAATTCGTCCCGCCGGCATGGATCACGTGGCTGCAAAACCATGCCTACACCGTCGACCGCCGCTTCGGCGATGCGAACTACATGCCGATGGCGGACGGGGCGGCCTACAAAGTCGTCATTACGCAATCCGGCTTCAACGCCGAGCCGGACAACGATGCGGCGCGCGCAGCCAACAGCACGGCGGGCTGAGCGTGTTCGAAACCATCTTCATCCGAAGCCGGCAGGGACAGAGCCTCGAAACGCTTGCGGCGAACCTGTTCGCGCAGCTGAATTTGAACATCAAAGAGGCGCGTTACAGCGAGAACGCCTTCGGCGACCGCTTCGTCTATGGCGAAGCGCTCGGCATGCGCATCACCCTGCAGAAAGCCGAGGACCCCAAATTCCCGGATTACGATTATCAGCTGGTCTTCGAGCCGCTGCCGCGCATCTTCTTCATGCACACGTTCAACCTCGACGGCCTGGCGGCGGTGACAACGCAATATCTGACTGAAAAGGGCCTGGACGTCACTTTCAAACCCGCTGACGCTTGAATTCCTTCACGGCTTCGCGCATCGCGCCGGGTCCCCGTCCTGAATAAAGTTTTGGCACCAAATCCCTTTCTCGCGGGTTCCCACCATGGCAGCGCCGGATCCCGGGCGCCGGAAGGATGTCCCGTGCATGAAAATCGCGCAAATCTCTCCTCTCTACGAAGCCGTGCCCCCGCGCCTCTATGGCGGGACGGAGCGGATCGTGGCCAGTCTTTGCGACGCGCTTGTCGAGCTCGGTCACGAGGTGACACTTTTTGCAGCGGCCGACGCACGGACGCGCGCGCATCTCGTGCCGGTGCGAGACCAGTCGATCAGGCTCGATGACGCGCCGCTCAAATCGGATTTTGCGGCCCATCTTGCGATGTTGAGCGAAGTCCGCCACCGGCAGGACGCGTTCGACATTCTGCACTTCCATATCGATCTGCTGCATTTTCCCTTCTTCGAGGAGCACGCCGAGCGCACCTTGACCACGATACACGGCCGTCTCGATATGAAGGATCTGGCAGGCGCCTACACGCGTTGGCCGCGCTATCGTTTGGCGTCTGTCTCCGACAGTCAGCGTGCGCCTTTGCCGGAAGGCAATTGGGCCGCGACGGTGCAGCACGGCGTGCCTGCGGACCTGTATCGCGTCTCGCCGAACCCCGACGGCGACTATCTCGCGTTTCTCGGGCGCATCTCTCCCGAAAAACGTGTCGATCGCGCCATCGCCGTGGCGATCCGTTCCGGTTTCCGTCTCAAGATCGCGGCCAAGATCGATGCTGTGGATCGCGCCTATTTCCACGACCACATCGAGTCCCTGCTCGATCATCCGCTGATAGAGTTCGTCGGAGAAATCGGCGATGCTCAAAAATCCAAATTTCTGGGAAACGCGAAGGCTCTTCTGTTTCCCATCGATTGGCCGGAGCCGTTCGGGCTGGTGATGATCGAAGCCATGGCCTGCGGAACGCCCGTGATCGCGTGGAATTGCGGCGCGGTGCCCGAAGTGGTCGATGACGGCGTCACCGGGTTCATCGTGGACAGCGAAGACGAAGCCTTGTCCGCCCTGGAGCACGTAGGATCGCTCAACCGGCTTCGTATCCGTCACGTCTTCGAGCGCCGTTTTTCGGCGATAGCCATGGCGCGGCGCTATCTCGGGGTCTACGCAAGGCAGATCGGCGCCGAGCATGAGGAGCCGCTGAAGAACGCGGTCTAAATCCTATGGCGCAAGGGACAGCGGCCGTCCTTGGCGGCGAAGCGGAAACCGCGATGGCGATCCCGTCGGGGCCGGGCGGTTTCTTCGCGCTCAAGCACGGCGACACGTTCCTTGTGGCGGATCGCTACGGCGACGTGTTCGGAGAAGGCGACGGACTGTTCAACAACGACACGCGCCTGTTGTCCCGCTGGCGCATTCTTTTGTCGGACGCGCGGCCGTCGCTTTTAAGTGGGGCCGTGAGTCAGGACAATGTGCTGTTCACGGCCAACCTCACCAATCACCCGCTGCCGCTTCTGGGTGGTGCGTCCGTGCCCGAAGGCGTCATCCATATCGAGCGGACGCGGTTCTTGTGGGACACGCGGCTCTACGAACGCGTGTCGCTCAAGAACTTCTCGGAATGCGACGCCACGCTGCCGCTCTCCTTCGAGTTCGGCGCCGACTTTCACGACATGTTCGAAGTGCGCGGCGCCCCCAGGCCGGCGCGCGGGCACCTGTTGCCGCCGCGATTGCAAGGTGCCTGCGTCTATCTCGGATATGAAGGCCTCGATGGCGTGAGGCGCTGCACGGCCCTGAGATTTTGCCCGGCTCCGCAGAAGCTCACCGGCCAACGCGCCGATTTCACGATCGCGCTGCCGGCGCAGGGAAAATATGAGATTTTCATAGAGATCGGGTTGGACGCGGAGGCGGAGCCGAACCTCACGCGCTTCCGCGCGGCGGCGGCGCGCGCCCGCTTCGCCATGCGCAGCGCAAGACGTCACGGCGCCGTGCTGAGAACCTCCGGGCGCCTGTTCAACGACTGGATGGAGCGTTCCCGCGCGGATCTCGCCTTGTTGACGACCGAGTTGCCGACCGGTCCCTATCCCTACGCCGGAATTCCGTGGTTCTCGACGCCGTTCGGGCGCGACGCCATCATCACATCGCTTCAGATGCTGTGGCTCGATCCTCAGCTCGCACGCGGCGTGCTGCGCTTCCTGGCCGACAATCAAGCGCGGGAGCGCTCATCGTTTGAAGCCGCCGAGCCCGGCAAGATCCTGCACGAGACCCGCAAGGGCGAAATGACGGCGCTCGGCGAGCTTCCGTTCGGACGCTATTACGGCGGTGTCGATACGACCCCGCTGTTCGTGATGCTCGCGGGCGCCTATGCCGAACGCACGGCCGACATGGACTTCATCGGTACGTTATGGCCGTCCTTGATCGCCGCCATGGCATGGGTGGACGGCGACGGCGATTCCGACGGCGACGGCTTTCTGGATTATCGCGCAAGCAAGTCCGGCGGTCTCGTCAATCAGGCCTGGAAAGACAGCAACGATTCGATCTTCCATGCGGACGGTTCGCTTGCGGAAGGTGCGATCGCGGTCGTCGAAGTGCAAGGCTATGTCTATGCGGCGCGGCGCGCGATGGCCGAACTCGCGCACCGGCGTGGCGATGTCGCGGCGGCTGCGAATTGGCGCAAGCAGGCCGAAAGCCTCCGACAGAACGTGGAAGCGAGCTATTGGATGGACGATAGCAATTTCTATGCTATCGCCCGCGATCAGACGGGCCAATGCCGGGTCCGCGCTTCCAATCCCGGTCATCTCCTTTACTGCGGGCTTCCGTCGCGCGCGCGCGCCGAAAAAGTGATCGAACAGCTCCTGTCGCCGGCATTCAATTCGGGCTGGGGGCTGCGCACGCTTGCCGCCGGCGAGCCGCGCTTCAACCCGATGTCCTACCACAACGGCTCGGTGTGGCCGCACGATACCGCGTTGTGCACCGCAGGTATGGCGCTATACGGCAATCGCGCGGGCGCCATACGCGTCATGGCCTCGACCTTCGAAGCGGCGGTCCGGTTCGAGATGCGCATGCCCGAACTGTTCTGCGGCTTCAGCCGCGATCGCGGCGAGCCCCCTGTCGCCTATCCCGTCGCATGCCTGCCGCAAGCCTGGTCGTCGGGCGCCGTGTTCATGCTGTTGCAGGCCTGTCTCGGATTGCGCGTGGATGGCTTTCGCCGGGAGATCCACGTCGATCAGCCGCAATTGCCGATCGGGATCGACAACCTCGTCGTCCGCGGCATCACCATCGGCGAACATTCGATCGATCTCGAATTCCAGCGCATGGGCGGCCGCATCGTGGCAACGCCCAGCGGCCGGGGCCGCGGCGGAATACCCGTGCTGCTCCACGTCTGACGGCGTCACCTTCAGACCCTCCGACGCCTGAAATCCTTCAGCACCTCCCGCGCCGCGTTATGTCCGGGTGCGCCGGTGACGCCGCCCCCCGGATGCGTGCCGGAGCCGCACATGTAGAGTCCCCTGACCGGTGCGCGATAGTCCGCGTGGCCCAGAACCGGGCGCGCGGAGAAGATCTGATCGAGCGCCAGCGCGCCGTGCATGATGTCGCCGCCGACGAGACCGAAGGTGCGTTCGAGATCGAGCGGCGTCAGCGCCACGCGTCCGAGGACGGATTTTTCAAACCCCGGCGCGACGCGGTCGACGGTGTCGATCATCAGATCGGCGACTTCGTCGCGATGATCGTCCCAGCTTTTGCGGTCCGGCAATTCCGGCGCCACGTGCTGGCAGAAAAGGCTCGCGACATGGCGGCCCTGCGGCGCCAGCGTGTCGTCCAGCGTCGACGAGATGACCATCTCCACGATGGGCGCCTTCGACCAGCCCTTCGCCCGCGCGTCGAGATAGGCGCGGTCGAAATAGGCGAGACTCGGACCTACGATGATGCCGGCCGTCAGATGATCGCCGGCCTCCGGCAGACAGGTGAATTTCGGCAATTCCGACAGCGCGACGTTCATGCGGAACGTGCCCGAGCCGCAGCGGTAGTTCCGCATACGCTCCCGGAAATCCGCCGGCAGCAGGCTCTGCTCGACAAGGCGCGTAAAGAGAAGTTTCGGATTGAGGTTCGAGACGACGGCGCGCGCGCGATAGCTCTCGCCCTTTTCCGTCGCAATGCCGACCGCCTTGCCCTTCTCGACGATCACTTCGGTCACGCCGTCGCCCGTCGTGACTTCGACGCCCTTTTCGGCGCAGGCCTTCGCCATCGCCTGGGTGATGGCGCCCATTCCGCCAATGGCATGTCCCCACACGCCCCGCCGGCCGTTCGTCTCGCCGAAGAGGTGATGCAGCAACACGTAGGCCGTGCCCGGCGCATAGGGCGTCGCGTAATTGCCGACGATGGCATCGAAGCCGAGCACGGCCTTGATGGGATCGCTTTCGAACCAGCCGTCGAGCATGTCGCCGGCCGACTGTCCGAACAGGGCCAGAAGATCGCGCCTGGCCGTCATGCCGAGGCCGGCGAGATGTTTGCCGAGACCCGCGCTCTCGAGGATCTCGCGAAAGGCGCCGATCCAGCCGTTGTCGGTCACGTTCGGTGGCGTGCGCAGCAGCGTGGCGCGCACCAGCTCGGCCAGCACGGACATCCGTTCGTTGTAGGCGTCGATCCGTTCGGCATCGCGGGCCGAGAATTTGGCGACTTCGGCCTTGGTGCGCCCGCCGCCGGTGATCAGATAGTCCCTGTCGTTCAAGGGCAGGAAGTTCTGCGCCAGGCGATCGACGATCCTGAGGCCGTGCCGTTTCAGCTCCAGATCGGCGATGATCTTCGGATTGAGGAGCGAGACGGTGTAGCTCGCCACGGAATTGCGGAAGCCCGGATGGAATTCTTCCGTGACGGCCGCGCCGCCCACGACGCCGCGCCGTTCGACGATGCGGACCCTCAGTCCTGCTGCTGCAAGATAATAGGCGCAGACGAGGCCGTTATGCCCCGCCCCGATGACGATGACGTCGGTGGTTCCGCTCATGCGGCGGTCTTATGGGCAAAGAGACCGCCGCCGCCAAGCCCGAACGGACAATATGAAGCAACCGGCCCGGGCTTACCGGTCGGGATAGGCCGTGAAAATGTAATCTCTGGTCGCCACGGCCGTGTGGCACGCATATCCGCATTCGGAGCCAGTGACGCCCGGCTTGAATGTCTTGGACGGGGGATCATAGGAAAACTTGGCATAGGCCCATCCGTGTGTATTCGGAAATCTCTTCGTGTCCTTCTCGATGAAATTGACCGAGTCCAGCGAGCCCGGTATCTCGACGAAATAAGGTGATACGGTGTTCGTCTTCTTGTCCCATTGGATTTTGACGATCTTGACGCCATCGGGGAACGGCTTGCCGTTGTCCGGGATGCCTTGTTTGTAGGCAGCGATCATCGCCGGGTTTCCCAGAATCGCCTTGACGCTGGTTTTCGTTTCGCTGACCGCAACCGTCTCCCATTTGTCGTATCCCCTGAAGTCGGAGAACGCCAATCCGTTGGGGACTTTCAACGCATACCGGTCCTGCTGGGCGAAAACCGAACCGCCGAAAACAAAAACCGCCGCGACTGCCGCGGCGATGGCGCGAACGCGTCCGTTCGTCAATATACGGATTGTATGCGACATCATGGTCCTCCGGTTGCAACCCTTCAGAGCCCCCGCACAGACGACGAACGATTACGCTTCGCCGCGGTTCCTGTTACCGGCGCGCGGGCAATGACGCTTGCTTAAGCGACGGTACTGAAGTCGCTTGAATGACACGAAGCCCGATCAAATGCTTAGCGTTGTCAACCAATCCGTTAGGCGGATTCGCCCCACTGTTCCTGCCCGATCGCAACCTCAATTCCCGACCGGCTGCATCCCGACAAAGCGCACGGAATCGTCTATTTGGGCGATCAACGTTGGTACGTCGGTCTCCGGCGAGTGGTGCACGAACGGATCCAGCGGGTTTCCGGCGACCTGGGTGCCGTCGGCCGATTTGTCCATGACGCAGGCGTGTTCCGCCGCGTCATAGGTATCGGCCAGGGTCTGCTTCAGCGAACTCCCATGGTAGACCACGCGAAGGTCGCGTTTTTCCCACAGCGCCGAAATTTTCGAGAGATCGGCATGCAGGCCGGTAAGGCCCGCTTCGACTCGCGCGTCGGCGTCCGGCGTCCCGGCCTTCGCGTCGCGGCATAGCGCGCGCATCGTGACTTCAATCTCGTAGACGGGATTGAACGCGAAGCCGCCCTTCGACATCGCGGCGCGCGTATATTCGTAAGCATCGAGCGGCACGTTGTTGTAGCGGAACTGCACGCCGCCGTCCTTGGCGCCATCCTTGGCATCCGGCGCATTGCCGCGATATTGCTCCAGTGAAAAATCCGCGATCGCCTCATTTGAGGCCACGACGATGTGGCCGCCGATGTAGTGTCCGTCCGGCGCACGCATGGCGCCGACAAGCTGGAGCGGGCGGAAATTCTTGAAGCCGCCGCCGAGCGATATCGGACTTGCGGGGACCTGCCGGCCATAGGTGCCTCGCGACACGCTCTCGTCGGGATGCGCGTCCATGTACTGGATGCTGCCGTCGGCGGTGACGTTGTAGACGATCATCACGTGACCGGTGGTGTCGTAGATCGCGGTGCCGGGGCGGATCGAGCCCGGCTGGATCTTCGGCGAATAGAAATCCTGCTCGACGGGAATTTGCGACGCAGCATCCATGCGATAGGTGGCCGTCCATACTTCGTCATGCAGCTTCCGCAACACGGCGACCGCGTCTATGCCGGCGCCGGTGTCGATGATGTCGCGACGGTCCAACGCCACATTGGGTGTCTTTGCGTATCGCAGATCGGCACGAACATCGCCGTCGATCTTGTCGACATAGGAAAACGGAAGCCCATTCTTCGACGCGTAATAGGCGCGCAGCATGTAAGCCCATTTGGCGCAGTCGGCATGAAAGAGGAACGAGGGCGGATCGCTGTCGTGATAGAAATTGGGGGCGCCCTGCATGCACGCCGTTGTCGTCGTACAGCCGCTTTCGGCGATCCTGCGAAGGAATTCGCCAAATCCGTCTTCGTCGGCCTTGGTCCATTCGGTTTTTGTAATACGCCAGGGACCCGGCTGGGCAGGCTGAAGAACCGGGCGCGGCGCAGCGGCAACAACGACGGGTGGTGGCGGCGCCACGCTCGCCGTGGTGTCGGTCTTCGTTGCGGTGCAACCGGACAACACCACGCCGAGCGCGGCCAATAAGGTCCATGACTTCATCGTTGACGCAACTCCGCTAACAATTCAAAGAGCCCGCTCGCGTCCGCTCGACTTCCCGCAAAATTGCACACCCCGGAGGTTAAGGAAATCAATATGTCAGAGGTGCCACACGGCGCAATCGCCAACGGGCAGCGGTCGATCTCCGGCCTTGTCCGCCTGCGATGCGGATGCAGGTGAATTGCATCGATTTGATGAGGCCGGTTCAACCTGTAATAGCGGCGTCAAGCGGTTACCGACGCTGGCGAGGCGATCGCCGCTGCTCTCTTGGCGCCATCGGCCGTGCACGCCTGTACTCTGCGTTGAATCGAAACGGCAACGCGTTGCCGAAATCGGCCGCGCGATTCAAACGCTTGTAAAATAAATGCGAACATTGCGCCGTGTCCCCCAAAGGTTCGCTTTCGGCGGAAGAGACGCCGCGGCATAATGCGCGCGCGCATCGGGACGGCTCTTTGACATCGTAAATCTTCAAGCCTGAACCGGCTATGGACGCACGGCCGGCGAAGTCGGGTCGTCGTCGGAAAACGCGAACGGACGGTGGACAGGCGGGCGCGGATCGATCCGTATACGGATGTATTCCACCCTGCGCGGCCCTGTTTTTCGTCTTGCTCTCCGGACGCGAACCGGGAAAAACGCCGATAGCGCCTATCTCAGACGCGTTGGTGCCGCGCGCGATTTTTTCGCCGCCCCTGATCTTGCCCCTGATAGCAGGGGAGATCCGTCGGCGATGCATCGAAACGACACCTATTCGCTTGCTGGACGCTTTTCCGCCGTGTTCAGGAATCTTTTCTTTGCAAATGCTTTCCCCGAGCCGGATTTGAAATAGCGCTCTAGTTTGCGAGCCGCCCCTTCGTCGCCAACAGCAACATAGGATTTGAGCTTCGCAGGAAGAAGCAATCGGGTCGATGTCACTTTTCCGCACTGGTGAGATTTGAAGCGTCGTCGAAGATCGTCAGTCGAGCCGACGTAGACGTCGCCGTTGTTGAGCTCGAGAAAATAGACATACCACAAGGCACCAGTCTCCCTTCGCTCCTTCCGGAGCTTCGGGAGACACCCTACGCCCTTCGGGCTTTAGCAGATTTGTCTGTGGTGGCCTGCCACCCGAAGCCCGAAGGGCGTAGGGTGGCGCCCCACGCTGGACGAAAGCGACAACTACATCCAAGCCACAACCCTATGAAATCATGACCTGTTCTGATCGGGGGGCGCCCAAACTACGACGGCCCGCGACGATCCTTTACGACGACGCAGATTACTTCAATTGCCGTTGTCGAGAGCATGGCACCCAAGGCTGCCATAGCTGACTTTGGACAGCCGGGGTGGACTGTGGGCAGCTCCTCGTCCAGGCCATCACCGTGACGCCGGTTCCGGGACCTCTA
>DATJRP010000007.1:0-65872 GCA_035504555.1 Rhizomicrobium sp.
CGCGCCGCCGATATAGCCGAAGACGAAGGCCGTGCCGGTCCGCGTCGCCGCGGTCAGCGCATCGACGGCGCCGTTGAGCGAGAAGAGCACGCTGCGGGCGGCGGGAATCTTGAGCAGCAGGAGCGCCAGCGCGAATTGCAGCGCCAGGCCGCTGACGACGGTGCGGAAGGGAAAGGCGCGCTTGTTCTCGGACATGAGCCACGCCGCGACAAGGATCGCGACGATGCCCGCCAAGGATTGATAATGCAGCCCCAACACGCCCCCCCTTTGGGCTAGACTCCGCCCGTCGAAGTATCCCTATAGCGATTCGCGCCCGCCATGAGCCAGTCCCGCCCTGTCGAAATCCGAGCGCTTGCCGGCGCGCGTGCGCTGCCGCCGCTGATCCTCGTGCTCTTCCACTATTGCGCGGGACGCACCTATTCCGGCGCCAAATGGTTCGATCTGCCGGTGGGCAAGGGTTATCTCTGGGTCGAGTTCTTCTTCATCCTCTCGGGTTTCGTGCTCACCTACGTCTACGGCGCGCGCTGGCGCGACATGTGGCGCCTAGGGAGCTATGTGCGCTTCATCGAGACGCGGCTCACGCGGCTTTATCCGCTGCATCTCTTCATGCTGTTTGTGATCCTGTTCATGGTGATCGGCCTGCGCGCGCTGGCAGCCCATTACGGCTATGTCTCGATCTATGACGAGCCCTATCATCCCATCAACACATGGCCGACCTTCATCGCCAACCTGTTCCTGGTGCAGGCGTGGAATCTCTTTCCCTATCTGTCGTGGAACGGCGCGTCGTGGTTCGTCAGCGTCGAATTCCTGCTCTGTCTGCTGGTGCCACTCTATTTCGCGATCGCGCGCGGCGGCGTTGCAGCCGCCATCCTCCTCATCGCCTGCGGCGCCGCCGGATTGGCCTATCTGTGCGGCTTCGCAGGGCTTATCGGTCTGGGCCCCGTCACAAAATACGGCCTCGATCTGACCTTCCATAACGGCATTTTCCGCGGGATGTCGGATTTCGCTATCGGCGTAGGTCTTGCCGTTTTGTATCACGCCGTGAAAGCGCGCGGCGGCGCGGCCTTGCCCACCTACGCCCATTCGCTGCTGCAGCTGGCGGCGCTCGGCGTCCTTCTGTGGGCGATCTACGAGACGGGCTGGGCGCATCGGCCGGAAGATCTCTACGTCGCGCTCGCCATGGCCCTTTTGGTCTTCGTGTTGTCCTTCGACCGGGGCGTGCTGGCGGCGGTGATGCAAACGGCGCCGCTGCGCAAGCTGGGCGAATGGTCCTACGCGATCTATATCGGCCAGACGGCGCTCCTGCAGCTGCTGCGCCATCTCGAGGTGCATGACTATCCGGCGTTCGTCGGCGGCACCTGGGTCCCCTGGACGCCGGCCTGGCACTGGCTCGAACCGGCGCTCCTCGTGGCGGCGGCGGTCGTCTGGGGCTATCTCCTCTTCGCCATCGTGGAGCGGCCGTCTGCGGCCTTCCTGCGCGGCCTGATGACGGGTCAAAGGCGCGGCGCGGCGACGGCTTGACCGCCCCCCGGCCGCTCGGCCATCACTCGGCGATCCAATTTTCCAGCCCTCAGGAGTAAAGCCTCATGACCATTCGCTTCGACGGCAAAGTCGTGATCGTCACCGGCGCCGGCGGCGGCCTCGGCCGTGCCCATGCCCTCGAATTCGCCAGGCGCGGGGCAAAGGTCGTGGTCAACGATCTGGGCGGCTCCGTCGACGGCACCGGCGGCAACTCGGAAGCGGCCGAGAAGGTCGTAGGCGAGATCAAGGCGGGCGGCGGCACGGCCATCGCCAACGGCGCCTCCGTCACCGACGATGCGGGCGTGGCCCATCTCGTCAAGCAGACGACGGACACGTTCGGCCGCGTCGACGTCCTGATCGCCAACGCCGGCATCCTGCGCGACAAGAGCTTCGCCAAGATGGAGATCAAGGATTTCGAAGCAGTCATGGCTGTGCACGTCATGGGCACGGTGAAGCCCGCCAAGGCGCTGTGGCAGATCATGCGCGACCAGCAATATGGCCGCATCGTCGTCACCACCTCGTCGACCGGCCTCTACGGCAATTTCGGCCAGACCAATTACGGCGCCGCAAAGCTCGGCCTCGTCGGCTTCATGAACACGCTGAAACTCGAAGGCGCCAAGGACAACATCAAGGTCAACGCCATCTGCCCCGTCGCCGCCACGCGCATGACCGAGAATCTCATGCCGCCGCAGGTGCTCGACATGCTGAAGCCGGAATTCGTCACGCCGGGCGTCGTGTTCCTGGCGAGCGAAGAAGCGCCCACGGGCGTCATCCTCGCCGCAGGCGCGGGCATCTTCTCGGCGGCGCAGATCATCGAGACCAACGGCATCAATCTCGGCCACGGCGCCGACGCCGACACCGTCGCCGAATACTGGTCGAAGATCAGCGACTTCACCGGTGCCAGGCACTACACGATGGGCGGCGAGCAGACACAGAAGCTGATGGAGCGTCTGCAGGACAAGCCGCTCAAGGCCTGAACCGCGGATCGGCTCCCGTCAAATTCTCGAGAGGTCCGTCGCCGCCTGTTCCGCCGGCCGGTTTCGCGCGTTTTTACGCCGCACGAGACTCGGGAATCGGAGGAGACAGATGACCCAAGCTCGAACCATCCTCAAACTCGCAGGCGCCGCCATCTTCGCGGGCCTTGTTGCGCTGGCCATCCCGTCGTCCGGGGCGCAGGCCCGGACCAATACCCAATGCACCGGCGCGCGGTGCGTCGGGTCGGACTGCACCTGGGACGGCGATGCGCGCAATTGCTGGCAGGAATCCGTCTACTACCGCGAGCCCGGCGAACGTGTGCGCTGGGTCTGCGACCGTTCGGACAGAAATTGCACATGGATGCACGTGCCCAATTACGCGCTGGTGCCGCACGACATGGAGTATGGCGGCTACTGAAGCGCGTATCCTATCGCGGGCGACCCGTTGGCGAATGCGGCAACACCGGGCAAATGTTGCCGCAACGCCCCGTAGCGCGGAGTCCCTGCCATCAGGGACTTTAACAGGGGCTTTAAAAAAACCTCCTGCGCCGGCCGCGCGTCCGAGCCCCGGGCCGCAGGGCTTTCCGGCAATTCGGCCTCCGCGGATAGGGACAACATCAGGGAAATAGCAGCGTAACATTCGCGTACGTCCGACGTCGGAGCCCGCCACGACAAACATCGAAATTCGCGGGGCCCAACGGTCCTTCGCTGTCATTGCGATGTTGCAATTGAATTGCGATAATCGCGCACGATCGGTGATCGGAGATTGTGATGCGCGCATCCGCCTGCTTCTTTGCCCTTGGCCTTCTCGCGTTGCCGCTGGCGCGGTCTGCGCACGCGGAAGCGCTGGACGACAACGCGCGTACGGAATGCAAAGGCACGCGCTGCGTGGGCTCGTACTGCGACCAGGACGGCGACGCGCTCAATTGCTGGCAGGAATCCGTCTACCAACGCAAAGCCGGCGAGGAAGTGCACTGGGTGTGCGCCAAGCGTCATCACAAATGCAGCTGGATCCGGGGTCCCATACCGGACTCCGACGACAAGTGGAACGTGATCCGGCTGGAGACCGACTAGGTGTTCACGGCGGCGCCTGAAGCGCCATACCCCGTTGTGACGAATTCCGTAATACGATTGATCAAACCCCGCTAGCGAAATCTCGCGCCGTTGCCGAACCTTTCGCATTTTTTCGCGCAAGGTTTTGATTCGGTTGGGCGCGCGTCGATCGCCCCCTTAATTCGGCTAAGCAAGCTCACCTGTGCGCTTGTGGCGCGTCGGCTTCGTTGACCCGTCGCGCCAACCAGAGCCGCGCGGACACGTTTTCGATCAGAACTCTGTCCGGAGCCGGGATGAATCCCGGGATGCGCATGTCTCACCTAAAATTCGCCGTATCGGCCGGCGCCGTTGCGCTCTTATTTGCGGCACCCGCCTCTGCATCCGTCACCACCTACATCCGGTGCGACAGGTTCAACGTCAGTTGCGTGCACGTGCACTGCAACGACCAGACCGGGCTCTGCACCCGGGTGAACGGCTATAGCGACCGTTACGGCGCCTTCATGCGCGCCGAATATTATGGCTACTACTACAGCTACGGACGCTGGCTGTGCATCCGCGGTGACGGATGCCGCATTTCGCCCGAGCCGCCTATAGACCCAACACGGCCTTCGCCATGATGTTGCGCTGGATCTCGTTGGAGCCGGCGTAGATCGAGGCTTTGCGCAGATTGAAATAATAGGGCCCGATGGGCGCCGCATATTCGGGGCCCGGACGCGGCTCGTTCGTTCTCGCCCAGGTGTCGCGGATGAACGGCATCACGTAATAGCCAAGCGCCTCCACCGACAGTTCCGAGATCGCTTCCTGCAGATCGGTGTTGCGGCATTTGAGCATGGAGGATTCGGGGCCGGGACGCGCGCCCGCGGACAACGCCGAGAAGATGCGCAGCTCCACGAACTCCATCGCCGTCGCATCGATCTCGAGCTGGTCGAGGCGCGCGCGGAACGAGGTGTCGTCGATCAGGCGTGCGCCGCTCGCGTCGGTCTCCTTGGCGATCTTGCGGATTTTGCGGATGGCGCGCTTGAGCCCCGGGGCGCCGGCATTGCCGCGTTCGAATTCGAGCAGGTATTTCGCGTAGGTCCAGCCCTCGTTCTCTTTGCCGATGAGATTTTCCTTCGGCACTTTCACGTCGTCATAGAAGACCTGGTTGACCTCCTGCTGGCCCGGCATGGGCACGTCGGTCGTGACGATAGCTTCCACGCGGATGCCCGGCGTCTTCATGTCGACGAGCAGGAACGAGATGCCGTCCTGCGGCTTGCCGCCGGGCTTGGTGCGCACGAGGTTGAACATCCAGTCTGCCCACTGCGCGTGCGTGGTCCAGATCTTGGAACCGTTGAGCAGATAGTGATCGCCCTTGTCCTCGCAGCGCATGGCGAGCGAGGCGAGATCGGAGCCCGAACCCGGCTCGGAATAGCCCTGGCACCACCACACGTCGGAGGCGAGGATCGGCGGCAGGAATTTCTTCTTCTGCGCCTCGCTGCCGAACGCCATGATGACGGGTGCCACCATCTTCAGACCCATGGGGCTTACGACCGGCGTGCCGGCCGCGGCCATCTCCGATTCGAAGATGTATTTCTGCGACGGCGTCCAGCCCGTGCCGCCATGTTCGATCGGCCAGTTGGGCGCGGCCCAGCCCTTTCTGTAAAGCGCGCGCTGCCATTTCAGCTGGCCGTCCTTGTCGAGATAGCCGTTCTTCGACTGCGCCATCTTCGCGCGCAATTCGTCGTCGAAATTCTCAGCGATGAAACGGCGGACTTCGTCGCGGAAGGCCAGATCGTCGTTTGAAAAGGCGAGGTCCATCTGTCGTTTCCCCTATAGCGTCGAATATTCATAGCGCAGTTGTGCAGGCGAAGCGAGACCACCGGCTACGGAAGCCCACGATTGCATCGCGCGCAACGGGGTTGTGCAACCACAATCATCCGTGAGCGGACGAACGCGGAATCTGAATGCTTTTCAACTTCGGCTCGTGCGACTGTCACAGCGCCTATGGCGTTATCGTCTGATGTCGGAGGGTGCGAAACGATTGTGGAGAAGAAAGATGTTGAACATCTCGAACACCCTGAAAAGCGCGGCGCTCGCCGGCGTCCTGGGCGTGGCAGCGATCGCGGTGGGGACGAGCACGGCTGCGGCGCGCACTTACACGGACTGCGATGGCGATACTTGCGTGCGCATGCACTGCGATGCATTCGGCGACAATTGCTGGCGTGAGAGCGTGTATTACAATCCCAGCTACCGCGACTTCTATCACGACGATTACTACAACTACGACCGCGGCACCTATGGCGGCTTCGGCCACTATTCGTGCGACGCGTTCGGCGACAACTGCCGCTGGATTCCGGAGTAACGGAGTCCGGGCGTAAGACCGGTGCCGCGGCAGAGGTCGCGGCACCGGTCTCCATCGCTTCAGATCGTGTCGAAGTACTGAATGTCCGGGCGGCCGGCGAGCAGCGGACCCAGGCCCGCCCCGATGGTTTTGTAATGGTCGCTGGAGGAATGCGCCTTCATCGCATCGTCGTTGTCGTAGAGCTCCATGACGACATAGGTGGCGGGTTCCTTGCGGGACTTGCACGCCTGGTAGAGCTTGTTGCCGGGTTCGTTGGCGCGCACCGCCTTCATCATGTCGCGGAACACCGCTTCGAAATCCTTCTCTTTGCCTTCCTGCACCTTGAGGGTGGCGATGATGCCGACGGCCATGTTTTTCTCCCTTAGCAAATGGTTATCGGCTCAAGGCTAGACCGGCCGCCCTGCCCGCGCAACGCGCCATTAACCCCGCGCTTACCCTTCCGAAAGCCGAACTTAACCGGACGCTGGCACACTGCGTTCTGGGGACGGGAACAACGGTCAGACGGACGATGTCGGGCGCATATCACGCGGTAGCGCCGGAAGGTGTCGATCGGCGCGACAATTGGCTCGCGCTCGAGCAGCTGCGTCTCGCCCTCGGCAATCTGAAACCCAACGTCGTGGCCATGCCGCTGTTCGCGGCGATCATGTGCGTGATGTTCTCGAAATGGGTGGCGCTGCCCCTGCTCGCGCTGTGGTTCTCGTTCGTCGTGATCGGGGGCATACCGCTCGGCATCATGGCGTTTCAGTTTCCCAGGCGGTCGCTGGACGAGCTGCGCCGCCGGCCCTGGGTGCCGCTTGCGGGCGTCGCCTATTTTCTTTTTACCGCGTCGTGGTCGTCCTTCGGGCTGATGTTCTGGCGCGCCGGCAACGACCAGAACAATCTCCTCATCCTGATGCTTCTGGGCTGCACGCTCGCGGGCAATTCGGCGCTCGTGGGCGCAAGCCGGCTGCTGTCCATCAACGGCTATGCGGTCTACGGTGTCTCGGTCGTCGTGCTCCCGCTTCTGACCGGCGGCGTGCTGTTCGACAGCATCTCGTTCATGGCGCTCGTCTTCGTCGGCTACATGGCGTTCATGTCGCGCCAGATCTACGCGACGGCGCGCGACATGCTCGTCCTGCGCCACGACAAGGACGAGCTCATCGAGGCGCTTGCCAAATCGAAGGGGCAATCGGAAAAGGCGCTGAAGCGCGCGGAAGCGGCCAACCGCGCGAAATCGGAATTCCTCGCCAATATGAGCCACGAACTGCGCACGCCGCTGAACGCCATCATCGGCTTCTCCGAGATGATCCATTCGCGCGCGTTCGGCACCAACGCCGAGAAGAACATCGAATACGGCTACATCATCCATCAGTCGGGCCACCATCTGCTGGCGCTGATCAACGACATTCTCGATCTCGCCAAGATCGAGGCGGGCGGCCTCACCCTGAAGGAGAGCGATTTCGATCTCGCGCAGCTGATCGCGAATTGCGCCGAACTCATGCAGGCCAAGGCCGAATTGAGCGACATCTCGCTGCATTGCGAGCCGGTCGCGGGGCCGATCGAGATCCGTGCGGATGAGCGTGCGGTGCGCCAGATCGTCCTCAATCTCCTGTCCAACTCGCTCAAGTTCACGCCGGCGCTCGGCTGCGTCCGCACCTTCCTGCGCGTCGAAGCGGACGGCCAGGTCGCGTTCGGCGTCACCGACACCGGTTACGGCATCCGCGAGGAAGATCTCGAGCGCGTGTTCCAGAATTTCGGGCAGGGCCGCCATGACGTCGCCATGCCCGACAAGGGAACGGGCCTGGGCCTGCCCATCATCAAGGGCCTGACCGAAGCGCACGGCGGCAGCGTCAGCCTCAAGAGCCGCCTCGGCGAAGGCACGACCGTGACCGTCACGCTGCCCGCGGAACGTCTCCGCCTGCAGACGGCGCAAAAGACGGCGTAGGACGTCTCACTCGCCCTTGAATTCCGGTACGCGCTTTTCGAAGAATGCCGCGACCGCCTCTTCGTGATCCTTCGTCATGTGCGCCAACGCCTGCATCGCGGCCGACATGTCCATGATCGCGTCGAAGCTTGCGCCTTGCCCTTCGCGCATCAGCTTCTTGGTCATGCGCAGGACGTCCGGCGGCTGGCGGCAGATGCGCGCCGCGAGCGCGCGCGCTTCTTCGAGCAATTGACCAGCGGGAACGACTTTCGACACCAGGCCCCACGAAAGCGCCGTCGCCGCATCGATCGTGTCGGCGGTGAAGAAAAGTTCGGCCGCGCGCGCCATGCCGATCGTACGCGGAAGTATCCACGCGCCGCCGTCGCCGGGCACCAGCCCCACTTTCAGAAACGTCGCGCCGAACACGGCGCTGTCGGCCGCGATGCGCATGTCCGCAAGACAGGCGACGTCGTTGCCCAGCCCGATCGCCGGCCCGTTGACCGCAGCGATCATCGGCACTTCGATATTCCACAGCGCGCGCACCATGCGATGGATGCCGGAGCGGTAGCGCTCGCGGATCAGCACGCCGGGACCGGCAAACGTGCCGGCACGCTCGTGCATCGCCTTCAGATTGCCGCCGGCGGAGAACGCTTTGCCCGCGCCGGTCAGGATGACGCAGCGGACGTCGCGGTCGGCGTTGATGCCAGAAGCCGCGCTGGCAAAAAGCTCGCCGTCGCCGTCCTCGCCCAAAGGATTGCGGCTTTCCGGGCGGTTGATCGTCAAAGTGACGACAGGGCCGTTTTTCTCGATCAGTAGCGCCGACATGTTTCCTCCAGCATCAAAAGGTAAATAAACCTTTCAGCCTGCATTGCTCAATGATCCCTTAAGACCTTTTGACCAGACTCTGGCCTCATTTGCCATTGTAAGTTCCGCGAGGCCGAGCGTGTCAGCCCTGAGTGAGCATCGCCCGCAATCCGCCTTCGGCGCCGTGCGACGGGCGGTTGCGGCGCTGACGGCGGAGATCGTGCGCTCGGTCCGTCCCTCGCCGGAAAATGCCTGGCTCACGCTCGCGGAGCTGGAGCTCACGCGCCGCGTCACGCGCTATGGTGGTCTCGTGATCGCGGTGGCCGCTTTCGCGATTCAGCAGGCCTGCGCCGGGTGGATCGACTGGAACGCGCGCATGACGTGGTGGCTGGCGCTCGCCGTGACGGCCGTCACCCTGCACGTGACCGGAATGCGACTGGAGCGTCAGCCCGTCAAGACGCTGACCGAGATCCGCGCGCGCGCATCCTGGCAGGTTTCGTTTTCCGCCGTCGTTATCGTCGTCTGGTGTTCGATGGGGCTGTGGCTCAGAGCGCCGGACAATATCGAGAACCACATGTTCATCGCGACGGCCTTGAGCACGTCGCTGGCGGCGGCAGTGTCCATCGGCGCGGCGCAGCCGGCGGGCGTGTTCTTCGCCATCGTCTGTCATGCCGTCTTTCTGGTCGGACCGCTGGCGTTCTCGCATTCCCGGCTCGACCACATGCTCGCCGCCGGCGCAACGGCACTCGTCGCCCTCATGTCGACGCAGGCCATAGCGCTGCACAAATCCATCAGCCGCATGCTGACGCTCGAGCACGAGCGTTCCGACCTGGTCGAAAGCCTGAGGCTGGCCAAGCAGGAATCCGACCGCGAGCGGCTTCGCGCCGTCGTCGCCGGCCGCACCAAATCGCAGTTCCTGTCGAACATGAATCACGAATTGCGTACGCCGATGAACGCCATTCTGGGCTTCTCCGAGCTCATCATGCAGAAAGCCTTCGGCGGCGCGATCGACAAATACGCCGAGTACGCGGAGATCATCCATCAATCGGGCCGCAGCCTCCTGAGCCTGATCGACGACATGCTCGATCTGGCCAAGATCGAAGGCGGCAAGCTCTCCCTGCGCGAAAGCGAGTTCGATATCGCGCGTCTCCTCGCCGACATCTACGAAGAGACCGAGCCCAAGGCGGTCGCCGCGCAGTTGTCGCTCGTCAAGAAGGTCGCCCACGGATTGCCGCGCCTCGAGGCGGACGAGCGCGCGCTGCGCCAGATCCTCGCCAATCTCATGTCCAACGCGCTCAAATTCACGCCTCCGGGCGGGTGCATCACGCTTTTCGCACAGATGGAAGGCGACGGCCGGCTCGCCTTCGGCGTCGACGACACGGGCATCGGCATCGCGGAAGAGGATCAAGTGCAGGTGTTCGAGCGCTTCGGCCGCGGCCGCCACGACGTGACCAGCGCCGACAAGGGCACGGGCCTCGGCCTTGCCATCGTCAAAGGCTTCGCCGAAGCCCACGACGCCGACGTGAAGCTCGAAAGCGCGCTCGGCGCCGGCACGCGCGTCATCGTCCTGATGCCGGTCGAAAGACTAAAGCCCTCGAATAATCTTGCTAAGCCGCCGTCTGCGTCGCCGGCGTGTTCGTCAGCGCGCTGAGGAACGTGTCGCAATAACCGACCGCCGTGAGGCCGCGCAGGCGTTCGAGCAGACGCTCGTGACGACGCTTGCGCTCGACGATGGGCATGATGACCGCTTCATGCATCGCCTCGGCCACTTCGTCGGGATCGTAGGGATTGACGATCAACGCGTCCCTGAAATAGCTCGCAGCGCCCGCGAATTTCGAAAGCAGAAGCACGCCGGGATTCTCCGAATCCTGCGCTGCCAGGAATTCGTGCGCCCCGAGATTCATGCCGTCGCAAAACGGCGTGACGACGCCCACGCAGGCATGGCGGTAAAATCCCGCCAGCGTCGAGCGCGCCAGAGGCTGGCTCATGTAGCGCAGCGGCACCCAGTCGAACGCACCGTGGCGGGCGTTGATGTCGCCGGCCATCCGGTTGAGCACGGGCCTGAGCGCTGCGTATTCCGGCACCTCTTCGCGCGAGGGCGCGGCGATCTGCAGGAAGCTCACCTTCGAACGATGTTGCGGAAAGCGTGTCAGCAAGCGGTTGAAGGCCTCGAAGCGGTTGGGCAGGCCCTTCGAATAGTCCAGGCGGTCGGCGCCGATCATGAGGCAACGGCCGGCGAGACTTTCCGCAAGCCGCTGGCTGTTGCGGCTGCGCGCGGACAATTCCGCGCGGCGTGCGAATTGCGCGCTGTCGATGCCGACCGGCGAGACGATAAGATCGACGCTGCGCATGGGCGTCGACATGCAGCCCGACGGATCGACGGGATAGCCGAGGATGCGGCGGATGCAGTCGATGAAATCCTGGCGATGGGTCTCGGTCTGGAAACCGATGACGTCGTAGGCGCAGAAATCGCCGAGCAGTTCCTCCCCCTGCGGCAGCACCGCGAAGGCGCTCGCCGGCACGAAGGGGACATGCAGAAAAAAGCCGATGCGGTTCCTGACACCTCTGCGCCGGAGGGCGGCCGCCATCGGGATCAGGTGATAGTCATGCACCCAGATGAGATCGTCGGGCTTGAGGAGCGTCGCCAGCGCCTCTGCGAAGGCTTCATTGGCCGCGCGATAGCCCTCGAGCTGCTCGCGGTGGAATTCAATGAGATTCAACCGGAAATGGAGGAGCGGCCACAACGTGCCGTTGGCGAAGCCGACATAGAATTTTTTGTAGAGGTCTTCCGACAGATCGATCGTGGCGTATTCGACGCCCTCGTGCTCGACGACCTGTGCGCTTCGGCCCATGTGCGCCGCCGTCTTTCCGCTCCAGCCGAACCATAGCGTTCCGGCACGGATCGCATCGTGCAGTACAACCGTGAGTCCGCCTGCATGTGTGTTCTTGCCGCCGGGTGCAGGCACGCGGTTGGAGGCAATGACGATACGCGCCATGGAGCTCGTGACCTCAAGAGGTTGACTACGGCGTCAAACGACACGGTGAATTTTGTTGTCGTTTTCCGGCTGCCCGAGAACCAGTCACCCTCTCGGGTACTCCTTTCGTCCGGTGCCTCGCACAGTAAAACGCTGGCGCCCTGCCAACAGTTTCAATATGTTGTGGGTGGCGTCATAAATTGTGGCGATGCGGCCAGGCCTGTAATTGCAGCGCGAAGGTGCCGAGCCATGCACGGACGTCCGCGGGCTCGCCCGCGAAGACGACCCGAACGTCGACGCCGATGCCGCCCAGCGCTTCCGCCGCGCGGAACCCGTCCTCGTCCGTGATGTCGTCGCCGACGAATACCGGCACGCGCGATGCGAACGGCGGCTCGGCCATGAACGCGTCGACGGCTGCGCCCTTGTTCAGCGCCCGATGCCGGATTTCGAATGCCATGCGCGCCGGCAGCGCTTCAAAGTCTTCGCCGGTGATCAGCGAACCTATGAAGGCGCGGATTTCGTCGCGCCGCGACGGTGCCTGGCGGTAATGAACGACGATCGTGAACGTCTTTTCTTCGATGCTCGCGCCGGGCCATCGCGCCGCCGCCTCGCGCAGCTTTTCGCGCAGCCGTTCGGGGACGACGCGGTTTTCCTGCTGGACGCGCGCCGAGCCGTCGCCGAAGCGCAGGATCGCGCCATGTTCGGCCGCACAGGGAAAGCGGTAAGGCGCCATCAAGCGGTCGATGTCGTCGAGGCGCCTTCCGCTCGCCAGCGCAAGCGCGCCTCCCAGCCGTTCGGCCACGGCCGACAGAAGCGGCGGCAGCGTCCTGGGCACGACGACGGCGCTCGGCCGCGCTGCGATTTCGATCAGCGTGCCGTCGATATCGAGGAAAAGTGCCCAGTTCGGGCGCGGGACCGGTGCCTTCGACGTCGGCATTCCTCTTCAATGAGAACCGGTCGACGCGGTTCCCGACTTTTTCAGTCGCTCAGCGCCGCATAACGCTTCAGGTGATGGTCGACATTGCCGTAGAGCGTATCGAGCATGGTGAGACGCTTGAAATAGTGTCCCACATTGAGCTCATCCGTCATGCCCATGCCGCCGTGGATCTGCACGGCGTTCTGGCCGACGAAGCGTCCCGCTTTGCCGATCTGCACCTTCGCCGCCGACGCCGCCTTCTTGCGCTCGGTTTCGTCTTCGCCGAGCTTCAGCGTCACCATGTAGGTGATGGACGAAGATTGCTCGGCGTTCATGAACATGTCGACCATGCGGTGCTGCAGCACCTGGAATTTTCCGATCGGCACGCCGAACTGCTTTCGCGTCTTGGAATATTCGACTGTCGTGTCGAGGAGAACCTTCATGGCGCCCACGGCTTCCGCCGCATGCGCCGCGATGGCCGCGTCCGTCGCCTGTTCGATCAGCGCCAGCCCCTGGTCGGCCTGGCCGATCAGATTGGCCGCGGGAACGTCGACGTTCTCGAAGGTGATCTCGGAGGCGCGCAGTCCGTCGACCGTCTGATAGTCGCGCGTCGCGACGCCTTTCGATTTCTTGTCGACCAGAAAGACGCTCACGCCTTTCGCGTCGCGCTGCCCGCCCGCCGTGCGCGCGGTGACGATGAGCTGATCCGCCCATGGCGCGCCGAGGACCACCGCCTTCTGGCCGCTCAGCACATAGGATGAGCCCTGCTTCTTCGCCGTCGTCGTCAGATCGGCATAGTTGAAGCGGCCCTGCGGCTCCGCGAAGGCAAACGCGATAACGGTTTCGCCGGCCGCGATCTTGGCCAGCCACTCCTCTTTCTGCGCTTCGCTGCCGCCATGGACGAGGAAATTGCCGCCCACCACGACCGTCTGCGCGAAGGGCTCGACGACGAGCGCGCGGCCGAACTCCTCCATGATGATCATGGTGTCGACCGGACCGCCGCCGAGGCCGCCATAGGCTTCCGGCAGCGGCGCCGCGAGCAGGCCCAATTCGGCGAACTGTTTCCAGTTCTGCCGGCTCCAGCCCGGTTCGGTGCGCGAGATCTTCTTGAAGGTCTCGAAATCGTAGTTCGCGGCCAGGAATTTGGAGACCGAATTGCGGAGCAGCGTCTGCTCCTCGCTGAACGAGAAATCCATGAGCGTCTTCCCTGTAAATCTGTTGCTTAAAGACCGAGAACGGCCTTCGCGATGATGTTGCGCTGAATCTCGTTCGAACCGCCGTAGATCGAGGCCTTGCGCATGTTGAAGTAATGACCCGACTGACCGACAGCGTAATCCGGTCCCACCGGATATTCATTGTCGCCGAAGCTGCGATCGTACGGATAGCCGTAATAGCCGATGGCTTCGACGGTCAACTCCGTGATGCGCTGCTGGATTTCCGTGCCCTTGATCTTGAGGATCGAGCTTTCGGGGCCGGCGTGCTTGCCTTTGGCTTCCTGCGACAGCGTGCGCAGCTCGGTGTATTCGAGCGCGGAAAGATCGATCTCGAGTTCGGCGATCTTGCGCGAAAACTCGTCCGTCTCGACCAGCGGCTGGCCGTCGACGGTTTCGGCGCGCGCCACCTGGCGCAGACGCTCGATCGCTTTCTTCGAACGCGCCACGCCCGCGATGCCGGAGCGTTCGTGCACCAGCAGGAATTTTGCGTAGGTCCAGCCCTTGTTCTCTTCGCCGATACGGTTCTCGACCGGTACTTTCACATTGTCGAAAAAGACTTCATTCACCTCATGCGCGCCGTCGAGCACGATGATGGGTTTCACCGTTATGCCGGGCGTCTTCATGTCGATGAGAAGGAAGGTGATGCCTTCCTGCGATTTCACGCCGGGATCGGTGCGGACGAGACAGAATATCCAGTCGGCATATTGTGCGAGCGTGGTCCACGTCTTTTGACCATTGACGATGTAGTGATCGCCTTCGCGGACCGCACGCGTCTTGAGGCCCGCAAGATCGGAGCCCGCACCGGGCTCGGAATAACCCTGGCACCACCAGTCTTCGCCCGAGAGAATGCGCGGCAGATATTTCTTCTTCTGCTCTTCGTTGCCGTAGGTGTAGATCACCGGCCCGCACATTGCGATACCAAACGGGAGCACCTGCGGTGTTTCCGCCTTCGCGCATTCCTCGTTGAAGATGTAGCGCTGCGTGACGTTCCAGCCGGTGCCGCCATATTCCTTCGGCCACAGCGGCGCGACCCAGCCCTGCTTGTAAAGTATGCGATGCCAGAGAAGAAAATCGGCCTTCGACGTCATATCGCGCCGCGCCTTGCCTTTGACTTCGGCCGGCAGGTTCGCGGCGATGAAATTGCGCACTTCCTTCCGGAAGGCTTCCTCTTCGGGCGAAAAGGTCAGGTCCATGGCGTTTCTCTCCGACAATTTGTCAGCATGATAACGGCCACAGACCACGCCGCAAGGGCCTCACCTGCGGGCTCCGCGCAGGGGCCGGCGTTTTTACGCTTGTGAAATGGAGATCAGCCGCGGCGGGTCTTGATCG
The DNA here is from genome assembly GCA_035504555.1 of Rhizomicrobium sp. Taxonomy (GTDB): domain Bacteria; phylum Pseudomonadota; class Alphaproteobacteria; order Micropepsales; family Micropepsaceae; genus Rhizomicrobium. Next base: position 15,031 of record DATJRP010000007.1, read on the forward strand.
CTTCGTGATGGCGGATGACTTCCTGCACGATGAAAGCGAGGAATTTTTCCGCGAAATCCGGATCGAGTTTCGCCGTTACCGCCAGCTTGCGCAGGCGCTCGATCTGCTCGGCTTCGCGTGCCGGATCGGCAGGCGGAAGCCCGTGCGTCGCCTTGAACTCGCCCACGCGCTGCGTGCATTTGAAGCGTTCGGCCAGAAGGTGAACGAGCGCCGCGTCGATATTATCGATGCTGTCGCGCAGGCGCCTGAGTTCGGGATCAATCGCCATGGCCTTTAACCTTCAACTGCTGAGTTCGTGCGCACGCCTGCGCGCCGCCTCGACCGCCCGAGCGATTAACACGGAAAGCGCATCCTGCTCCATGAGGATGCCGAGCGCCGCCTCGGTGGTCCCGCCCGGGCTGGTCACATCGCGGCGGAGTTCGGAGGCCGGGCGGTCGGTCGACTCCAGGAGCGCGCCGGCGCCTGTGATCGTGGCGCGGGCCAGCTTGAGGGCGAGCGGACGCGAGAGCCCTTCCCGCTCGGCCGCGGCGGCCAGCGCTTCGACCACGAGGAAGACATAGGCCGGCCCCGAGCCCGACACGGCCGTGACGGTATCGATCATGGTCTCCTTCCTGACCCAGACGACATCGCCCAGCGCCGCGAGCAGCGCTTCCGCTTCCGCTCGGTCCCGGGGCGTCGCCTTGGCCGTCGCATAGAGCGCGGAGATTCCCTTTCCGATGGAGCCCGGCAGATTCGGCATGGCGCGGATGAGGCGCGCCCCAGCGCCGCAGGCCCTGGCGAAGGACTGCGTGCTCGTGCCCGCCGCGATGGAGAGGATCAGCGCGCCCGAGTCGGCGAAAGCTTTCAGCCGCACGGCTTCACTTCTGAGAATCTGCGGCTTGATGGCGACGACGCAGACGCTCACCCGCGACGCGTCGACGTCTTCGATCCTGTCGTGAAGCGCTATGCGCCCCGATTTGGCGATGCGCTTGAGTTCGGGCGATGGCTTCGGCTCGACCACCACGACGGGTCCGAGCTTCCCGGCGATCCAGCCCTTGAGAAGCGCCGTCCCCATCCGGCCCGCGCCGATGAGGACGATGGTCTTGCGCTGGGGCTTACGCTTGTCCGGCACACTCGAGCACGGCGGCCGCGACAGCTTCCTCCGCGGTTTTGCCGCCCCACAGCACGAACTGGAATGCAGGGTAGTAGTACTCGCACGCTTCGACGGCGAGATTGAGGAGCGCCTCGCACTGGGCGGAGCTGGCGCGCGCGTCGGGGAAGATCATCGCATGGCGGAAGACGAGCGAACCGTCCTCGGGCCACAGATCGAAGTGACCGATCCACAGCTTCGCGTTGATGTACATAAGGAGCGCGGCGATGTCGGTGCGGCGCGAATCATTGACCCGCATGTCGAACGCCGACGACAGATGCAGCGACTGCAGGTCCTCGCGCCATGTGAAGCAAAAATGATGGTCGCACCACCGGCCGGCCACAGAGAGATTCAATTCGTCGCGCCCGGAACGCTCGAACGGCCAGCCATTGTCCTCCACGCAGCGCTCGAGCATGTCGAGCGGGTGGCTCTCGCTGGCGGCCTCATCCTCATAATGCGCAACGGTCATCCGACACTCCTCGGCAGGCCAAAACGAAGCACCTCGCGACCTACCTGACACAAGATTTTGTATGGAGACAAGAGTCCCCATAACGCGGCTTGGGGGGACTCGCTCCCATTCACAGCTTTCAGGACGACTGTGAATCACTTTTGGCCGCGGCGAGATTCGCTTCGAGCGCCGCGACGCGGGCTTCGAGCTTCTCGTTCTCGCTGCGCGCCTTAGCCGCCATCGCCTTGACCGCTTCGAACTCCTCGCGCGGGACGAAATCCATGTCGGCGACAAGCCGCTCCAGCCTCTGCCGCATGAAGGTGTCCATCTCCGTGCGCACGCTCTGCGCAGCGCCCGCGGCGTCGGTCATGAGCCGTGCCAAACCGTCCAGGATCGGATTGTCGCTCTGCATGGGACCTCGCTTTCGAGACCTTATGACGGCCTTGCGACGCCGGGGCAAGCGCCGGCGCATTTACCAATCTTGACAGGATTGGGCGAAGCGGCGCGTGTTAGCGCCGTCTCCGCGAGCCGACCCCAGCGATGTTCGAAGCCGTCATTCCCTTCCCGAATTTCGATCCGGTGCTCATCCACATCTGGGGCCAGTTCGGCGTACGCTGGTACGCGCTCTCCTATATCGCCGGCCTGCTTCTGGGCTGGTGGTACGTCGTGCGACTTATTCGTGACAAGACGCTCTGGACGGCGCCGCTGTTCGCCGGCAAGCCGCCCCTAACCGTCGACGACGTCGGCGATTTCGTCGTGTGGGCGACGCTGGGCGTGATCGTCGGCGGCCGCCTCGGCTGGGTGCTTTTCTATGGCACGTTTCTCTGCAGCGTGTCGCCAGACGCGGGCTACTGCCACGGACTGCCCGGCGCGTTTCTCACCGATCCCATCCGCATCGTCGCGGCATGGGAAGGCGGCATGTCGTTTCACGGCGGATTGATCGGCGTGATCACGGCGCTGTGGCTGTTCACGCGTCAGAAGAAGATCGACCTCCTGCGCTTCGGCGATCTCGTCGCCTGTGCCGCACCGATCGGCCTGTTCTTCGGACGCATCGCCAACTTCGTGAACGGCGAACTGTGGGGAAAGGTTACTGACGTGCCGTGGGCGATGGTGTTCTGCACGCCCAACATCCTCGCGGCCTATCACGGGCAGTGCCCGGCGGGGTTGCAGCCGCGCCATCCGAGCCAGCTCTACGAAGCCGGCATGGAAGGGCTTCTCCTGTTTCTCATCATGTTTGTGTGCCTGCGCGCCTTTCGCCTGCACGAACGTCCCGGACTCCTGGGCGCGATCTTTCTGACCGGCTACGGCACCTTCCGCTTCATCGCCGAGATCTTCCGCGAGCCGGACACGCCGTTCATCGGCTGGTTCAGTCTGGGCATGGCCTTCAGCATCCCGATGTGGCTGGGCGCGATCTATCTCTACTGGTACGCGCTGAAGCCCAAGACCGCACAGCCGTGAACGCGCTGGGCCAACGCATCGCGACGCTGATCGAGACGCAAGGCCCATTGTCTGTCGCGCAGTTCATGACCATCGCGCTGCTCGATCCCTCCGACGGCTATTACGCGAGGCGCGATCCGTTCGGTGCGCGTGGGGATTTCATCACGGCGCCCGAGGTCAGCCAGATCTTCGGCGAGCTCGTCGGGCTGTGGTGCGTGCAGGCCTGGATCGATCAGGACGAGCCCAAACGGGCGCAGCTCGTCGAGCTTGGGCCTGGCCGCGGCACGCTGATGGCCGACGCGCTGCGCGCCGCCAGACTCGCGCCGGAATTTCTGACGAGCATCGACGTGGTGATGGTCGAAGCGAGCGACGCCTTGCGCGCGCTGCAGCAGGAGCGTCTCAGGGATTGCGGCGCGCCGGTCCAATGGAAGGATCGCTTCGAAGCGGGCGATCGTCCGCTGTTTCTCATCGCCAACGAATTCTTCGACGCGCTGCCCGTCCGCCAGTTCGTGCACACGGAGCGCGGCTGGTGCGAGCGCATGATCGTCGCCGACAAAGGTGTGCTCGGCTTCGCGCTTTCGCCGCTCGCAAGCGCCGTAGCCGTCGAAGACGATGCGCCGATCGGCGGGGTCTACGAAACATCGCCCGCGGCGCTCGCGATCGCCGAAGAAATCGGCCACGCCATCGCGCGCAAAGGCGGCGCCGCGCTGATCATCGATTACGGCTACGACAGGCCGGGATTCGGCGAGACCCTGCAGGCGGTGGGCCGGCATCGCTTCAAGGACGTGCTCGATGCGCCAGGCGAGATCGATCTCTCCGCCCATGTCGACTTCACGGCGCTGGCGGCGGCGGCGCGGCGCGGCGGGGCGCAGACCTTCGGCCCGGTCGGACAAGGCCGGTTGCTCGACGCGCTCGGAATCGGTGCGCGCGCGGAGAAGCTCGCGCGGCTCAACAAAAACGAAGCGTCGCTGGTTGCCGGAGCAGTTGACCGCCTCGCGTCGCCGGAGCAAATGGGAACGCTCTTCAAGGCGCTGGCGATCCTGCCGCCGCACACGCCGACGCCTCCGGGTTTCTGAGTCATGCTTGTCCTCACCGCCCGCAATCTTTCGGACACGAACGCCGTCGCGCATGGATTCTTCGGGCGTCAGGGCGGTGTGTCGGAGGGGCTCTATGCCTCGCTCAATTGCGGGCCCGGCTCGGACGACGCGCGCGCGAACGTCGTTGAAAACCGCCGCCGTGTTCTGGAAAGGCTTTCGGACGGCAAGGCCGCCAGGCTTGTCACGCTTTACCAGATCCATTCGCCGCACGCGGCGACGGTGACGACGCCGTGGGACATCGGCGAGCAGCCGCAGGCCGACGCCATGGCGACCAGCGTGCCCGGCGTAGCACTCGGCATCCTGACGGCGGATTGTGCGCCGGTGTTGCTCGCCGACAACGATGCGAAGGTGATCGGCGCGGCGCATGCGGGCTGGAAGGGTGCGGCCGCGGGCGTGATCGCCAATGTCGTAAAGGCGATGGAAGACCTGGGCGCCTCCCGCACGCGCATCCGTGCCGCGATCGGCCCCGCGATCAGCCAGACCAGCTACGAAGTCGGACCGGAATTCCGCACGCGTTTCATGGAGATGGATTCCACCCATGCGCGCTTTTTCGAACCCGGCGCGCGTCCCGAGCATTGGCAGTTCGATCTCGAAGGCTTTGTGGCCGACCGGCTTGCGGCGGCCGAAATCCGCGATGTGGAGCGCCTGGGCACCTGCACCTATGCGGACGAGGACGCGTTTTTCAGCTTCCGGCGCACAACCCACCGCCGCGAACCCGATTACGGGCGCGACATTTCGGCGATTATGCTTAAACACTGAGGCGGTTTACCGGGCGCGCGCCGCTTGCTAGAACCCCGCTGGTTTCACCAAACCTTCACACCGGGAGCGCCCGCGAGCATGAGCGAAGCGAACGAAGCGCGTGGCATGAAGCTGCTCGCCGGAAACTCGAACCGGCCCCTGGCGGAAGCCATCAGCCAGTACCTCAAGCTCCCCATGACCAAGGCGGTCGTCCGCCGTTTCGCGGATATGGAGGTGTTCGTCGAGGTGCAGGAGAACGTGCGCGGCGAGGACATCTTCGTCATCCAGTCGACGAGCTTTCCGGCCAACGACAATCTGATGGAGCTCCTGATCATCATCGATGCGTTGAAGCGCGCCAGCGCCCGGCGCATCACGGCGGTGATCCCCTATTTCGGCTATGCGCGGCAGGACCGCAAAGTGGGTCCCCGCACGCCGATCTCGGCCAAGCTCGTCGCCAACCTCATCACCGAAGCCGGCGCCAACCGCGTTCTGACGGTCGATCTGCATGCCGGCCAGATCCAGGGCTTCTTCGACATCCCGACGGACAATCTTTACGCCGCGCCCGTGATGATCGCCGACATTCAGGACTACCTGGGCACGCGCGACAACCTCACGGTCGTCTCGCCCGACGTCGGCGGCGTGGTGCGCGCCCGTGCGCTGGCCAAGCGTCTCGGCGCCGGCCTCGCCATCGTCGACAAGCGCCGCGAACGCGCCGGCGAGTCCGAAGTGATGAACATCATCGGCGACGTGGAGGGCGACGTGTGTCTGCTGATCGACGACATCGTCGATTCCGGCGGCACGATCTGCAACGCCGCCGACGCGCTCATCGCCCAGGGCGCGAAGGAAGTCTGCGCCTATGCGACGCACGGCGTGCTCTCGGGCGGCGCCGTCCAGCGCATCCAGAACTCGAAGCTCAAATCGATGGTGATCACCGACTCCATCGCGGCGACGGACGACATGCGCAAATGCCACAACATCCGGCGCATCTCCATCGCGCCCTTGATCGGCGAAGCCATGCGCCGCATCAACAACGAAGCCAGCGTGTCGAGCCTGTTCGACTGACCCTGCGAACAGGGTGAAAAACAGGGCCTGCAAAAAAAGCCAAAGCGCCCGCGCGCCATAAAGACCCGTGAAACAAGGCTCTTGCGCGTCTTCGGCCGGACGACCGTGTCGAAAAACAGGGCCGCGCAGGGGCAAATTCATCCGCATACGTCCTACTTCCTTGCACGCTGTGTCCCATCTGTTGCCGGGAGCCCGTGCTCCGGCCGCAGAACCCTAGACTCTGCCATAGTAAAAAGAACAAATCAAGAACAAATTACGTTGCTTCGTCTTCAATATTGGTTATATTGAAGACGAAGGCTTTGGCAGGAGAACGCGCCTTGTCCCGAACCACCACAATGACCGTCCGCCTCGGCGGCGCGCTCAGCGAGTTCGTGGCCGCGAATGTGGGCGAGAACGGGTCTTACGAGAACGTTAGCGAGTACATCCGCGATCTGATCCGCCGGGACAAAGAGCGTGTGGAGAAGGAAGCGTTCGACCGGCTAAAAGCCGAGCTCGGCCACGCTTTCGCTGCGCCCGAATCCGCTTATGAGCCGCTGACGGCCGCCGAGGTCATCGCCCGGAACCGGACCTGACCGGATGGTAGCCGTCCGCATCCAGACGGCGGCGTCGCAGCGCATCGATGAGATTTATCGTTTCACGCGTGATCGTTGGGGAACGGAACAAGCGGATCGCTACGTCACCGGCTTGTTCGAAGCGTTCGACAAGATCGAGGCGCGCGGCGTGATGTCGAAACCGGTCCCCGCCGAATTCGGCATCGACGGCTATTACTTCCGCCACGAACGGCATTTCGTCTATTGGCGGAGGCTATCGAATGGCGACATCGGCATCGTGACGATCCTGCATGAACGCATGCACCAGATCGATCGGTTCCGCGAGGATTTTGGCCTAGGAACGAAGTGAATGAGACAGGCAATTGGAGTCGCACTTTTTCCCGCCGGTTTGACGCCGGTCGTCGGACTTCTAGCTCTGTGGGTCTGCTCGCGACACATGTACACCGTCGGACTGTCGATGAATGTACGAGGAGTCACCGTCTTGGCGCTCCTGACCCTTTTCGACTTATGCTGCCTTGGGGTGGGCCTTCATCTTTTGCGCAAGCCACAATTTTCGGACTGATGCTCGGCTTCACCGGACCCGAGTTGCTTCCGCCCGCCGCTTCCGCTAAAAACCCCGGCTTTCCGGGCCGAACGAGCCGCGCGACCAGCCTTAAGGGGCTGGAAATTCAAGGACTTACGTCATGAGCCAGATTCAGGAACTCGCCGCCCAAAGCCGCAGCGGCACCGGCAAAGGCCCGGCCTACCAGACCCGCCAGAAGGGCCTGATCCCCGCCGTCGTCTATGGCGGCGGCGACGCGCCCGAGAACGTCGCGCTCGACCGTCACGAGCTCGAGCGCCATGCGCTGAACGGCACCTTCCTGACGACCCTCTTCATGCTCGACGTCGCCGGCAAGAAGACCCGCGTCATTCCGCGCGAGATGCAGCTCGATCCGGTCAGCGATCGCCCCGTCCATATCGATTTCATGCGCCTGCCCGAGGGCGCAACCGTCCGCCTCGCCATCCCCGTGCGCTTCAAGGGCCAGGAATCCTCGCCCGGCATCAAGCGCGGCGGCGTGCTCAATATCGTCCGCCACGAGATCGAGCTTCTCTGCCCGGCCGACAAGATTCCGGCCTTCATCGAAGGCGATCTCTCCGCCCTCGACATCCATGACACGCTGCACATCTCTGCGTTCACGCTGCCCGAAGGCGTCAAGCCCGTCATTCACGACCGCGACTTCACCGTGGCCTCGATTGTGGCGCCCACCAGCGTCATCGAAGAGCAGCGCGCGGCGGCGGCCGCTGCAGCAGCTGCAGCGTCGGCCCCGGTCGTCGAAGCCGCAGCGGAAGGCGCCGCAGCGGCCCCTGCGGCAGCAGGTGCAGCACCGGCAGCCGGTGCGGCCGCAAAGCCCGGTGCGGCCCCCAAGGCGCCCGAGAAGAAGTAGCGGCAGGAGCTGTTTGATTTGTCGCGCTTCCGGACGCAAAAGTGCTGCACACTTTTGCTGCAATCGCCATTTGATTTGTCGCGCTTGCGGACGCAAAAGTGCTGCACACTTTTGCTGCAATCGCTTTGACCTCCGGCCATGCCCGACACCGCCCTTCTCATCGCCGGCCTGGGCAATCCCGGCGGGGAATATGCGCGCAATCGCCACAATGTCGGCTTCATGGCGGCGGACGTCATCCACGACCGCTACAAGTTCGGCGCCTGGCAGAGACGCTTCCAGGGCCATCTGGCGGACGGCACGATCGGCGGCCGCAAGGTTCACCTCCTGAAGCCGCAGACCTACATGAACGAGAGCGGGCGCTCCGTGGGCGCGGCGCTGCATTTCTACAAGCTGCCGCTCTCGGCCCTCGTCGTCATCCATGACGAGCTCGATCTGGCAGCCGCCAAGCTCAAGGTGAAGACGGGCGGCGGCGACGCGGGCAACAACGGCGCGCGCTCGATCACGGCGGCGCTCGGTCCCGATTATCGCCGGGTGCGGATCGGCATCGGCCATCCCGGCGAGAAGCGCCGCGTGCACAGCCATGTGCTGGGCAACTTCACCAAAGCCGACGAAGACTGGCTCGTGCCGATGCTCGACGCGATCGCGGAAGCCGCGACCTTCCTTGCCAAGGACGACGATCCGGGGTTCATGAACAAGGTGGCGTTGATGCTTCATCCGCCGGAGAAGAAGCCGAAGCCGGAGAAAGACTCGTAATGGGATTCAAATGCGGCATCGTGGGGTTGCCCAACGTGGGCAAGTCGACGCTTTTCAATGCGCTGACGCAGACGGCGGCGGCGCAGGCGGCGAACTATCCCTTCTGCACGATCGAACCCAATGTCGGCGACGTGGCCGTGCCGGACGCGCGTCTCGACAAGCTCGCCCAGATCGCCAAATCGGCACAGATCGTCCCCACGCGCATCACCTTTGTCGATATCGCGGGCCTCGTGCGCGGCGCCTCGAAAGGCGAAGGGCTCGGCAACCAGTTCCTTGCCAACATCCGCGAAGTGGACGCCGTCGTGCACGTGCTGCGCTGCTTCGAGGACGACGACATCACCCATGTCGAAGGCCGCATCGATCCCGTGGGCGACGCCGACACGGTCGAGACGGAATTGATGCTCGCCGACCTCGACAGCCTCGAGCGGCGCATCGGTGCACTCGAGAAGAAAGCCAAGGGCGGGGACAAGGAATCCAGGGAACAGTTCGCGCTGATGTCGAAGGCGATCGCGCTGCTGCGCGAGGGCAAGCCCGCGCGCGATGCCGATCTGACACCGGAAGAACGCGAATCCTATCGCCAGCTTGGGCTGATGACGGAAAAGCCCGTGCTCTATGTGGCGAATGTCGAGGAGGGCTCCGCCGCGACGGGGAACAAGTACTCCAAACTCGTCGAAGAGAAGGCCAAGCGCGAAGGCGCGGGCTGCGTGGTGATTTCCGCCCGCATCGAAGAGGAAGTGGCGCAGCTCGGCGAAGAGCGCGGTGAGTTTCTGAAAACCCTCGGGCTCGAAGAGCCGGGCCTCAACCGTCTCATCCGCGCAGGCTATGCGCTTCTGGGCCTCATCACCTTCTTCACGGCAGGACCGAAAGAGGCACGCGCCTGGACGATCACCAAAGGCTCGCGCGCGCCGCAGGCGGCCGGCGTCATCCACACCGATTTCGAGAAAGGCTTCATCCGCGCCGAGACCATCGCCTATAACGACTACGTCGCGCTTGGTGGCGAAGCGGGCGCGCGCGACGCCGGCAAGATGCGACTCGAAGGCAAGGACTACGTCGTCGCCGATGGCGACGTGATGCATTTCCGGTTCAATGCTTGAGGCTTCTTTCTGGAGTGCCGGCAAGATGCCGGCGGTCCCAGCAAGAAACACCGACGGTTGAGCATCTTGCTGGGACCGCCGGCGTCTCGCCGGCAGCTGAGTTAAACAAAGTCACTGAGCGATGAGCAACAAGCTCCTTCACTTCGAAGATTTCGCCGTCGGACGCAAATTCGTCGGCGGGCCGTATCGCGTCACCAAGGACGAGATTTTCGAATTCGCGCGCGAATTCGATCCGCAGCCGCATCACCTCGATGAAGAGGCCGCGAAACAGTCCATGCTGGGCGGGCTCTCGGCGTCCGGCTGGCAGGTGAGCGCCATCGCCATGCGCCTTTTCGCCGACGCCGTCATCCTCAAGACCGCCAACCTGGGCGGACCGGGCTGCGACGACGGCCGCTGGATGAAGCCCGTACGGCCCGGCGACGTGCTGATGTTCGAGACCGAAGTGCTGAGCGTAAAGGCTCCCGCGAGCCGGCCTGAATTCGGCTTTGTGAAATTCGTCTGGCGTCTTTTCAATCAGCGCGGTCAGGTGGCGGAATTCGTGGTGACCACGATGCCGGCGCGGCGCGGAGCGTGACGATGATCTGGTTCGAAGACGTCGAAATCGGCACCAAGCGCGACCTCGGCACCTACACCTTCACCGAAGACGAGATCATCGCCTTCGCGAAGAAATACGATCCGCAGATTTTCCACATCGATCCGGACGCGGCGAAGAAGACCATGTTCGGCGGGCTGATCGCATCCGGCTGGCACACCGCCGCCGTGTGGATGAAGCTTGCCATTGCCGACCGCGACCGCGCCAGGCGCGAAGGCAAAACCCTCGGACGCAGCGGCGTCTCCCCCGGCTTCGAGGACTTGCGCTGGATCAAACCGGTGCGCCCGGGCATGACGTTGCGCTACACGTCGGAGACGATCGAAAAGATCGAACTCAAGTCGCGCAAGGACATCGGCCTCGTCAAAAGCCGCAACGAAGCCTATGACGAGGCAAGCGGCGAGCTCGTCTTCAGCTTCATCGGCAAAGGCTTCGTGCAACGACGCCCCGCGACATAATTCCAGACTCCCGCGAAGATTTCACGGCCCGCAAAGATTTACCACTGAGGCGGTGAGAGAGCGAGCACGATGCGGACGATCGAGAACGATCTTCTGACAGAGAAGATCATTGGCTGCGCCATTGAAGTACATCGCGGATTAGGTCCCGGACTATTGGAATCGGCCTATGAAGAATGTCTTTGCTTCGAGCTACGACAAGCGCAGTTGGGTCACCGGAAAGAGGTCCGGCTTCCGATCTTATACAAAGCCGTGAAACTCGATTGCGGCTATCGCATGGACATCGTCGTCGAGGATCGTGTTGTGATCGAGCTGAAGACGGTCGATCGCCTGATGCCGATCCACGAAGCGCAACTGCTGACGTATTTGAAGCTGAGCCGGATCAAGACGGGATTATTGCTGAACTTCAACTCAGCCGCTCTGAAAGACGGGCTTCGCCGCTTGGTTTTGTGAAGTTCGCGCTGCTTCTTGCTGGAGCAAAAAGTTGGCGCGCCTTCGCGCGCCGATCCTTTTTCTCACTGCCTCACCGCCTCAGTGGTAAATCTTTTTATTGCTAGACGCCGCGCTGTTGTTGCAGAGTCAAACGCAGAACAATTCAAGGGAGAACACACATGGCGCACGGCACGATGACCAAAATGAAAATGAAAGACGGCGCGGAGATCGGCGTCTATCGCGTGGAACCCAGGGGCAAACGCCGCGGCGGGCTCGTGCTGATCCAGGAAATCTTCGGCGTCACGGATCACATCAAGGAGCTTTGCGACGGTTACGCGGCGGACGGCTATGAAGTGCTGGCGCCGGCGCTCTACGACCGCGAAGCGCCGGGCTTTCAGGCGACCTACAGTCCGGAGGACATCCAGAAGGGGATCAAGATCGCGCGCGAGCTTCATCCCTTCGAACTGTCGATCGCCGACACGGGCGTGTGCGTCGATGCACTGAAGAGCAAAGGTCCCGTGTTCATCACCGGCTATTGCTATGGCGGCACGGTGACCTGGGCGGCGGCCTGCCGGTGCGACGGCCTGGCGGCGGCGTCCGGCTATTACGGCGGCAATATCGCGCAGATGGTGGACTGGAAACCCAAGTGCCCGACCATCCTGCATTTCGGCAAGCATGACGATCACATCCCGCTCTCAGTCGCCGAGCAGATCGGGAAGCTCCATCCCGACGTGACGTGCTACATCTATGACGCCGGCCACGGCTTCAATTCGGACCGCCGCGCCGATTACAACGAAGCCTGCGCCAAGCTGGCGCGCGAGCGGACGCTCGAGCTGTTTCGGGCCAACGGCGGATAGGCGTCGCCGTCCGTCGCCGCTTGCGCCAGATCAAAGGCAAGTCGCCGCAGGTCGTTTAATCTTTCGTGCACAGGTTCGCGAAGGAGCAAAACATGATCGGACGTCTTCGGCTTTCGGCGGCCGCAATCGCAATCGGCAGCGTGACATTGGCGGGCGCCGTTCTGGCCGCCGATCCGCATGCCGGCGGAGGAGTCCACGGCGGCGGCGGCGTTCACGGAAGCTTGGGCTTCCACGGTGGAATGCCGGCGCACGGCTTCCACGATGCGCCACCGGGCTTTCACGGCGCGCTGCCGCATGGCGGCGCTTCGCCTTCGTTCCGCGGGCCGCATGGCGGCGGCGTCGCCGGACATTTCGGCACCTTCCATGGCCACGACTTCGCGCATTTCTCGGCGGGTGAGCGCGCGGCGTGGGAAGGCGGCAGTTGGCGTCACGCCTGGCACAACGGCCATTACGGCTGGTGGTGGTTCGCCGACGGCCTGTGGTTCTTCTACACGGCGCCGATCTATCCGTATCCGCCCTATGTCGGGCCCGACGCCTACTACGACTACTACGACGAGAACGGAGCGCCCCCGTATTACTGGTATCACTGCGAAGATCCGCAGGGCTATTACCCCTATGTGCAGCAATGCAACGGACCTTGGGAGCCTGTCCCGCCCAATGCCCCCTGAGGCGACAGGCGCCATGGCGGCGCGATTTCCCGATGCGGGAATCGCGCCGCGCCCCTTTTAACGCAAGCTTGCCTCGATATTGCCGCCGTCGACGGTGAGCGTGGCCGCCGTCGTCTTCTGCGCGGTGGCGAGATAGACGAAGGCGTCGGCCACGTCGTCCGCCGTCACTTCGCGGCCGATGAGATTGTTGCTCATATAGTCGCTGTGCGAAACGCCGCGCGCCTTCGAGCGCGACGCGATCATGTCGTCGGTCAAAAGCCCTGACCGGATGCGGTCGGCGTTCACCGCGTTGGAGCGGATACCGTCCTTGCCGTGGTCTAGCGCGTATTGCTTCATCAGGAACAGCGTGGATGCTTTCGGCAGGCCGTAAGGCCCGAAATCCTTGCCCGGATTGATCGCCTGCTTCGACGTGTTGAACAAGAGACAGCCGCCGGTCCCCTGCGCGTCCATGATGCGCACCGCGTTCTGCGCGACGGATTGGTGCGCAAAGAAGTTGAGTTCGAAGGACTGGCGCAAAGTCGCCTCGTCCACGTGACCCACCCTGCCCTGCCAGGCGGCGCCCGCGTTGGAGACGACGATGTCGACGCCGCCGAATTTCTTCGCCACCGCATCGAACGCGGCGCGCACGTCGTCGGCGTTCGTCACATCGCAGGCGAGCGCGAGGCCCTTGATCGATTTGGCGACAGCCTGCGCGGCCGCAAGATCGCGATCGAGCACGGCCACTTCCGCGCCGGCCCGGGCCAGCGCTTTGGCCGTCGCCGCCCCGATGCCCGAGCCGCCGCCCGTGACGACGGCCACCTGACGCGCCAGCGCCTTCTCGGCCGCCTTGCCGAGCTTGGCCTGCTCCAGCGACCAATATTCCACATCGAACATGTCGGCTTCGGAGATCGGCGTGTAGGTGCCGATGGCTTCCGCGTCGGTGATGACTTCCACCGTGTTCTCGGCGATGTCGGCCGCGATCGCGGCATCCTTCGCCGACGCGCCGAGACCGAACAATCCCACGCCCTGCACGAGGATCACGCGCGGCAACGGATCGAGCTCCGTTTTTTTGGGTTCTGCGCGGACGTTATTGCGGGCGAAATAGTCGTGATAATAGGCGACAAACTTGCCGACCGCGTCTTTCACATGGGCGGACCATTCGTCGAGTTTTCCCGCCTGCGGCGCCGGCACGAGCAGCGGCCAGTTCTTGGTGCGGATGGTGTGATCGGGTGTCACCACCCCCTGCCAGGAATAGCGCGGCAGCTCCTGGCCGCTCACATAGTTCAGGATCGCCGGCGACGTGCGGAAATCGAGCACCTGACGCTTCACGGTGCCGGCAAGTTCGTCGCGGGAGATGGCGCAGGCGCCGCGCAGGATGGGCGCGATCTCCGCCACGCTCGCAAGCTTCTCCGGCAACCGCGCGGCGACGAGTGTCTTGCGGCCCTTGGCCAGGCGCTCTTCGGCGAGCGTCACGAATTCGATCATGCGTTCGTAGGACTGCTTCGCGCTGTCGCCGAAGGTGAAGATGCCGTGCTGCAGGAGCACGAGGCCTTCGACGTCGCGGTTCTTGTCGAACACGTTGGCGACGCTCTTGGCGAGCGCGAAACCGGGGATCGTATAAGGCACATAGGCCACGCGATGGCCGAACACCTCGCGCGCGACCGCTTCGCCGTCCGGCTGATCGGTCAGCGCCAGCACGGCGGTGGAATGCGTGTGGTCGATCACCTTGTGCGGCAGGAACGCATGCAGCAACGTCTCGACCGACGGATTGGGCGCGGAGGAGTCGAGCAGATTGACGCGCTGGAAATTGACCATGTCCTCGTCGGAGAGCTTGTCGAGCGTGCGCAGACGGCGCAGCGGCGCAAGGCGCACGGCCGGAAGGCCAGCGGGCTCGATGTTGCCCATATCCCAGCCCGAGCCCTTGATGCAGATCACTTCGACGGTATCGCCGAGCAGGTCCGTCATGTGCGTCTTGACCGACGTGTTGCCGCCGCCATGCAGCACGAGCTTCGGATCGCTGCCCAGAAGCCTGGTGGTGTAGACGCGCTCCGCCAGATCCTCGCCCACGCCTTTGGCGGCGTAGGTTTTGATGAAGCTTCGGACCTCGGCGTCGGACCAGCGGGATTTCATGGCAGCAGTTCCACTTCGTTTGTCGTTCAAATACCAAATTGTCATGGCCCGCAAATGCGGGCCACCCAGTTGGAGGAAACATTATTCCAGACGATAAGACCGCAAGCTAAGCGAAATCTGCTCCCCTTGAGATTATGTCACCTGGGTGGCCCGCATTTGCGGGCCATGACAGCCTGTTACAAAAACAATTCCGTCACGCCTTCCCTTTGCGTTCGGGGAAGAGGGACAAAAGGCCATCGACGCTTGCCGCGCAAGTGCCGCGCTCGGTGATGAAACCCGTGACGAGGCGCGCGGGCGTCACATCGAAGGCCGGGTTGGCGCCGGGGCTTCCGGGTGCCGCGATCTCGACCGTCGCAAGGCCGCCGTCGGGCAGACGGCCGGTCATTTTCAAGAGTTCGTCGGATGAGCGCTCCTCGATCGGAATGTTGCGGCCGGATTGGAGCGTCCAGTCGATGGTCGAAGACGGCAGCGCCACATAGAACGGCACGGCGTTGTCATGCGCGGCGAGCGCTTTCAGATAGGTGCCGATCTTGTTCGCGACGTCGCCGTTCGCCGTCACGCGGTCGGTGCCCACGATGCAGAGATCGACGTCGCCCGCCTGCATGTAATGTCCGCCGGCATTGTCGGCGATGATGGTGTGCTTCACGCCGTGGCCGCCGAGCTCGAAGGCCGTGAGCGAGGCGCCCTGATTGCGCGGCCGCGTTTCGTCCACCCACACATGCAGCGGAATGCCCGCGTCATGCGCCATGTAGAGCGGCGCCAGCGCCGTGCCCCAGTCCACACAGGCGAGCCAGCCGGCGTTGCAATGCGTGAGCACGTTGAGCGTCTTGCCGTTCTTCTTCGCTGCGGCGTCGCGCAGGATCTTGAGCCCATGTTCGCCGATGGAACGACAAGTCTCGACGTCTTCGTCGGCGATGCGGGCGGCTTCTTCCCAGGCGAGCGCGGCGCGTTCGGCGCGCGGACGGTTGCGCAGGTGATCGCGCATGCGCTTCAGCGCCCAATGCAGATTGACGGCCGTCGGCCGCGTGGCGAGGAGCAGCTCGTGGGCGCGATCGAGCGCTTCGTCGGAGGCGTCTTCGCGCATCGCCAGCGCCATTCCGTAAGCCGCCGTGGCGCCGATCAGCGGCGCGCCGCGCACGATCATGGCTTTGATCGCATGCGCCGCATCCTGGACGTTACGCAGCGTGACGGTTTCGAAGCGATGCGGCAGCTTGGTCTGGTCGATGATCTCGACCCCGCCGTCCCCGCCTTCGCGGGCCGGCCAGATGGTGCGGTAATGCCTGCCGGAGATTTTCATGACCGCATTGTCCTTACTCGGGCGCCAACGAAAGGCGCGCCCAATACAGCCTCATTCCCGGCAATGCAAACGTTAATTGCGGCTACCGCCTCCGGCTTCCGAACGTCTTCGGGGCACCCGGGCGCTTTCCGGTGCGGCGCTTGACGTAACCCTGCTTGGAGGCGCGCGATTTTTCGATCCGCGGCGCCGACGGATCGGATTCGTCGGAAATGCTCCGGAAGGCGTCTTCGACCGCCGCTTCGACCGTCGACTGGCGCGCGAAGGGATCGTCGGCGATGGCGAGTTCCGTGGCCTGCAGGCGCTTCAGCTCGTCGCGCAGCCGCGCGGCCTCCTCGAATTCGAGATCGGCGGCGGCTTCGCGCATACGTTTCTCGAGATCGGCGATGTGAGCCTTGATGTTGTGGCCGATGAATTCCTTGCCGTCTTCGGACATGCCCGTATCGACGATCACGTGATCGCGCTCGTAGATCGAGCCCATGATGTCGCCGATCTGCTTCTTGATGCTGGCCGGCGTGATGCCGTGCTGGGTGTTGTACTCGGTCTGCTTCTCGCGGCGGCGCGAGGTTTCCGCCATCGCGCGCTCCATCGAGCCGGTGACCTTGTCGGCATAGAGGATCACGCGGCCGTCGATATTGCGCGCGGCGCGGCCGATGGTCTGGATGAGCGAGGTTTCGCTCCTCAGGAAGCCTTCCTTGTCGGCATCGAGAATGGCGACCAGCGCGCATTCGGGAATGTCGAGGCCTTCGCGCAGGAGATTGATGCCGACGAGCACGTCGAAGGCGCCCAGACGCAGATCGCGGATGATCTCGATGCGCTCCAGCGTCTCCACGTCCGAATGCATGTAGCGCACGCGGATGCCCTGCTCATGCATGTATTCCGTCAGGTCTTCCGCCATCTTCTTCGTCAGCGTGGTGACGAGCGTGCGATAGCCTTTCTTCGCCACGTCGCGGCATTCGGCCAGCAGGTCGTCCACCTGGTGCTCGACGGGACGGATTTCCACCGGCGGGTCGATGAGACCGGTCGGCCGGATCACCTGCTCCGCGAAGACGCCGCCGGTGCGCTCCATTTCCCACGGGCCGGGCGTTGCAGATACGTAGACTGTCTGCGGCCGCATCGCGTCCCATTCCTCGAACTTGAGCGGACGGTTGTCGATGCAGGACGGCAGGCGGAAGCCGTATTCCGCGAGCGTCGCTTTCCGGCGATAGTCGCCGCGATACATGCCCCCGATCTGCGGCACGGTCACGTGGCTTTCGTCCACGAAGACGAGCGCTTCGTCGGGCAGATATTCGAAAAGCGTCGGCGGCGGCTCGCCGGGTTTGCGTCCCGTCAGCCAGCGCGAATAGTTCTCGATGCCGGCGCAGGAGCCGGTCGCCTCGATCATCTCGAGATCGAACAGCGTGCGCTGTTCGAGGCGCTGCGCTTCCAGAAGCTTGCCGTTCTCGCGGAACCAGTCGAGCCGCTGGCGCATCTCCTCTTTGATGCCCCTGGCGGCCTGCGCCAGCGTGGGGCGGGGCGTCACATAGTGCGAGTTCGCATAGACCTTGATCTGCTCGAGGCTCGCCGCTTTCTTGCCGGTCAGCGGATCGAACTCGACGATGGAATCGACTTCGTCGCCGAACAGTTCGATGCGCCAGGCGCGGTCTTCATAATGCGCCGGAAAAAGATCGATGGTGTCGCCGCGCACGCGGAAGGAGCCGCGCACGAAATTGTCGTCGTTGCGCTTGTACTGCAGCGCCACGAGGTTCTTGATCAGGTCGCCCCGGTCGAGGCGTTCCTTCGCCTTCACCGACACGGCCGTGCCGGAGTAGGTCTCCACCGCGCCGATACCGTAGATGCACGACACCGACGCCACGATGATGACGTCGTCGCGTTCGAGGATCGCGCGCGTCGCCGAATGGCGCATGCGGTCGATCTCTTCGTTGATGGAGGAATCCTTCTCGATATAGGTGTCGGTGCGCGGGATATAGGCTTCCGGCTGGTAGTAGTCGTAATACGAGACGAAATATTCGACGGCGTTCTCCGGGAAGAAACCTTTCATCTCGCTGTAGAGCTGGGCCGCCAGCGTCTTGTTGGGCGCCAGCACCAAGGCCGGGCGCTGCAGCTGCTCGATCACCTTCGCCATGGTGAACGTCTTGCCCGAGCCCGTGACACCCAGAAGCACGAGATCGCGTTCGCCCGTATTGGGCGAAGGTCCAATGCCGCCGGTGAGATCCGCGATTGCGGTGGGTTGATCGCCGGCGGGCGCATATTCCGAAACGAGCTTGAAGCGCTTGCCGCCCTCGGATTTCTCGGGCCGTGCCGGTCGATGCGGGACAAAAGCCGCCAATTCCGCGCCAGACATCGCAGGTGCCACGGGCGCCGTCACGCCGGGCCCGCGAAAACGGGCCGACGCTTCCGACACGCCCGACCCGATCGGCCGGAACCCTGATCCGTTGTTGTGCGCCATACGTGACAATATAGGGCACGCAACCCGAATGTGCAGCCGGGTTTCCCCCAAAAATGCACGTTTTTCGCAACGATTCGTTCGCCTTGCGCGCAGAAGTTCGATTGACAGTTCTTTACCGCCACGCGCAAAATTCATCCGTATCCGGGGAGTGTGAGCGTTATGGCGGATACCCATGTGGGGTACGGTCCGGGCGCTGCGCCAGCAGGAAGCGCGGCAGAACGGCTCCGCACCGTTGCGATCGTCGTGTACGTTCTTTACCTGCTAGCAGCGCCCTGCATCGGTCTGACGATGCTGATCGGCGCCGTTATCGCGTATACGCGAAAGAACGAAGCAAAAGGCACGGCGTTCGAAAGTCACTTCGCCAATGCAATCGACGTCTTTTGGGTAAGTTTGGTGGTCGGGATTGTAGCGATGCCGCTGTGGCCGCTGTTCTTCCTGGGCTTCTTCATTCATGCGGCGCTTCTGATCTGGGTTCTTTACCGTTCGGTCAGGGGCCTGATGCGCGCCATCGAATGGCAGCCCTACGATCAACCGCAGGTCTAGCGCGTTTCTTTCGGCCGGAAAAAGACGAAGGCGACGACGCCAACCATGAGTGCAAGCGCGATGCTGTAAGGCATCGTATCGCCGAGGTTTGTCGCGACCACGGCAGCCTCGTGGAAGCTCATGCCCATTTTTGCGCCCCACAGCACGCAATCGCCGATGCCGTCTTCGTTGATCTGGCAGCCGTCATACGTCGAAGCATAAACGGCCGCGATGGGCAGGAGCACGGCAGAAATCGGGAAAAGCAAAAGCCCCATCGACGCCATCAGCGGCTTGCGCACGGAAAGCGCCAGCACGGCGGAGACCAGCGCGATCATCAGCACCAGAAACGTGTTCGAACCGATCACCCAGGCGAGCGCGAGCGTGTCGCGCAAGCCGCCGCCCAGCGCCAGGCCGTGACATAGACCGGGGCCCGGTTCGCAGCCCAGCGCTGCCAGCCTTACAATCCACACGAGAACCGACGGGCCGATGAGCAACGCCGCACAGAGCCCCCAAAGGCACACGGCGTAAGACAGACGCGGCGCGGTTTGCGCGGTTTCATCGAAATCGTGGTCAAAACTGTGCATGTTGCCGATGTTAAGCGGATTGCGCGTGGTTTGCTTAAGAAAGTGATGCAATGCTTAATTCGGTTAATGAAGTTAATGAGGCCGCAATGCTGGCGGCAGCGCACCCGTCAGAGTTGTCCACCTTCCGTTGCGAATTTGGGCAAGGAATCCCGTGCGGAAGCCCACGTGATCATGCGGCGTGAAGACGACGGGAATGCCGTCATAGTCCGGATCCTTCCACGGCGACATGAGTTCGAGCATGCGGGCGACGCGGCGCGGTGTGGGGCCGGCGCCGGCCCGGCGAAGCGCTTCGGCAAAGACGCGCGCATCGAGATAGGCGCGCAGGGCTTCGGCCGACGCGACCGTGCCGAACCGCTGTTCGTAACGGCGCACCCAGGCGCGCAGTTTCGCGTCCTTATCGTCCGGGTACGGAATGGGGGTGGCGGCGACCGCGTAGAGGCCTGCGACGGCGCGTCCGCCGAGTGGCGGCAATTCCGGCACATAGCACGCCGCATCGCAGAGGAAGACGGGAAGCCAGTTTTGCGGGACGGCCTGCTGCATGGCGACGGTCGCGTCCTGCGGAACGCCGCCCAGGACGACGAGTTCGGCGCCCGCTTCGCGCAGCCCCGCCAGCGCCGCGGTAAAGTTCAGCTCGCCCGGACGGAAGCCCGCAACGCCGACGGGACGCGCCCCCTCCGCGGCCAACGCGTCGGTCGCGCCTTTCAGGACCGCCTGGCCCAGCGTGTCGCTGCGATAGAGCACGCCCACCTTCAACGGTCCGCGCTCGGCGAAGATGGCGCGCAGGCCGACGGCAATCTGCTCCGCTGCCGGCAGATCGATAGCGAATTCCAGCGATTGCTGCGGGACGTAGGTTTCGTCGACCGACGCGAACGGGAAGAGATGCAGCGTGCCGCTGTTGAGCACCAGCGGCATGGTCTTCGCGACGGGCGGCGTGCCCACGGGGCACAACACGGCCAGAACGTGGTCGCGCGTGAGAAACACCTTCACCGCGCTCATCGCCTTGCGCGGGCTGTAGCCGTTGTCGGCGACAAGGAGGCGTATTTTCCGTCCGTTCACGCCGCCCTTCGCATTGATCTCGTCGAAGGCCGTCTCGAGGCCGTTGCGCACGGCCGTGCCCAGTTGCGCGAGCGGGCCCGAGAGATCGACATGCGTGCCGACGACGATGTCGTTCGGTCCGGCGCCGTGGTCCGGCGCGGCGGCGCCCAGGGCAAGCGACAGCGTCGCGCCCGCAAAGGCACACGAAATCCGCGCGAGATTGCGCTGGATGTTTTTCAAGCCGCGGTCGACGGCCGCGCCTTCACGCGCGCGAACCAATTGGCGAGATTCTTGTTCGCAGGATCGAGCGGCTGCCCCACCTGTCCGCCGAAATCGATGAAGGCGTAGAGCAGGATGTCGGCGAGCGTAAAGCGCTTGCCGCAGATATATTCGCGATCCGCTATCTGCTGCTCGAGCCACTCGATGCGGTTGCGCGCGATCTTCTTCAGGCCGTCCGCCGCTTCGGGCACGGTGACGATACGGTCCTTGAACAGCGGCAGGCCCTGGCTGAAGCGGAAGCCGTTGGCCATCGGTTCGCAGATGTTGAGATCGACGCGGCGTGTCCACATGCGCGTTTCGGCCTTCTCTTCGGGCGTCTTGCCGATGAGCGCCGGATTGGGATGCGTGTCTTCGAGGTATTCGCAGATCGCCGTGATCTCGCAGACCGTCTTGCCGTCATCGAGTTCGAGCGCCGGCATCTGTCCGTGCGGGTTCTTACCGAGATACGGGTCCCTGCGGTTGTCGCCTCGCATCAGGTCGATCTCGACCTTCGGAATCTCGACGCCCTTCTCCGCCATGAACATGCGCACGACGCGTGGATTGGGTCCGACGGAATTGTAGAATTTCATGAGCGTGCCCTCCGCGAAGTTGGACGCGGACGTTAGGCAACGCCACGCGAATGGTCAATTCGCGCGCTCCGTGAAAACCGCGTAAGGCGTTGTGCGGTTATTCTGGAAATCTTAAGCCCGCCAGGACCAGCTTTTTTCCTGCTGTCCCGCGCCCGCGGCGCTGCCCTCGACATCGACGCGTCCACGCAGTTCGCCGCCCGGCTCGATTTCGAGCTGGCCGTACGTCACTTGCCCATTGAACACGCCCGTGCGGCGGATGGTCAGCTTGCCGGACACATGCAGCGTGCCTTCGAAGCGCCCGGCGATCTCGGCCTGGACGACTTCCGCCTTGCCGGTGACGACGCCGCCGTTGGCGACGATGATCTGGCGCGCACGCACCTTCGCGTCGACTTCACCTTCGACTGTCAGCGTGCCGCAGGACATGATCTCGCCCTTCAGCTTGACGCCTGCGCAGGCCACGAGAGCGCCGTCGGTCGCCTTGGCGGAAGCCATGGGCTTGCGCGCCGGCGCGTCGCTTGCGGGCGGCACGTCGGTCTGCACTTCGGCAGACTCTGACGAATAGATCGATTGCAAACGTTCCATGGCCTCACCGATTGTGTGGTCGGTCTTTGGAGCAACCGCTCCGCCGCCCGGCTTCGTCATCGAACCTGCCTGGAAGTCTGCGCCCCCATTCTGTTTCATCGACATGTCGGTCCCCTTTCAGACCTTCCGCAACCGTCCCGTCCGAGGCGTCAAACGCCGGCCTTTTTCAGGCTTCGCGAAGACGCCAGCCGATCGAGCAGCCAACGTGACGCTTCGCGCGATCCGTGTCCGAAAGAATTCACTCCGCGCTATTCGACAATCCTACTTAACATCGGCACCCTTAACGTAAGGATAATTTGAACCATTCCGGGTCGCCCGGGCGGTTGCCGTCGGCGTATGTTGCTGCGGGAAACGGCCGCGCATCGCGCAAATCGCCGCGGATTCATTGGCTTTCCGGACGCAGACCGCCTTTGTTGCATTCGCGTGGCGCTCACCGCTACTGTTACGGCGGAGCGTGAGCCGTTTATGAAGAAGTTCTTAATTCTTGCCGGCGGTTGGTTCATGACGGTGGTCGGCGCCATTCTCACGCCGCTCCCGATGCCGCTGCCGTTCCCGTTTCCCATCGGCATCACGATGCTGCTGGTGGGTTGCGCGATTCTCACCACGCATTCAAAATCGTTCCGCCGCGGCATCCAATATATCCGCCATCACAATGGCTGGTTGTCGCGCGGCCTCGAATGGATCGCGCGGCACACATCCGAAGTCATCGAGAAGGTGACGCACCGCTTCACCCGCCATCGCGACGGCTGGCTGTCGCGCAAGGTGCGCGGGATCGGTACGCGCCTGCCCGCCATCATGAGAAACATGGTGCATCGCACGGCGCCGCATGCGCATGGCCGCAGGGCCCGGATGCGGTCGCGCGACGCCGGCGACGCCGTCTGATCCATGGCGATACCGTTCGAACGCAATTTCGATGCGCCTTTCGAAACGGACGTCGCGCTCAGCCCGCGCATCCATCGCATCCTGGCGCACAATCCGGGGCCTTTCACCTTCAAGGGAACCGGCGTCTATATGGTGGGCGACCGCGACGTGGCCGTCATCGATCCGGGGCCGGACATTCCCGAACATGTCGAAGCCTTGAAGCGCGCGCTCGCCGGAAAGACGCTCACGCATATCCTGGTGACGCACACCCACAGCGACCACTCGCCGGCCGCGAAGCCGCTCAAGGAATGGTCGGGCGCCAGGACCTTTGCTTTCGGACCGCACGGTTCGGGCAAGGCTGACGAAGGCGTCAAGATCGAAGAGGGCGGCGACATGGATTTTGTGCCGGACGTCTTCATACGCGACGGTGATGTGATCGAAGGGCCGGGTTACACCTTCGAATGCGTCTTTACGCCGGGCCACACATCGAACCATATGTGTTTTGCATTCAAGGAAGAGAAAGCGCTGTTCACGGGCGATCATGTTATGGGCTGGTCGACGACGGTGGTGGCGCCGCCCGACGGCGACATGGCGGCTTACGTGGCGAGCCTGCGCAAGCTTCTGCCGCGCGACGACGACGTATTGTGGCCCACCCATGGCGGGCCCGTGCGCGATCCGAAACCTTTTCTCAAGGCGTATATCGACCATCGCCTCGCACGCGAGGCACAGATCCTGGCAAGCCTGAAAGACGGCATCGACACCATTCCCGAGATCGTCGCGCGCCTCTACGCGGATGTCGACAAGCGCCTGCATCCTGCAGCCGCGCGCTCGGTGCTTGCGCACCTTATTCAGATGATGGGGGACGGGCGCGTGGCCGAAGACAGGCGCAACGGCATCGCGCATTATCGCCTGACGGCCTGATTCTCTGCCGAAAGCTTAATTGTTCTCGAAGCCCAGATTGCGCAGCGCAGCGTGGAGCATGCGCTTGTCGAGGGGCTTGGGAACAAACGGCCGGTCCGACCATTCGGGTGCCATCTCGCCGGCGGCCTGTCCCGACGAAAAGACGATCGGCACGTCGCGTGCGCGCAGCCTTTCCGCCAGGAGAATGATCGGCTCCCGGCCCATATTGATGTCCAGAATGGCGAGATCGGGCGAGACGAGCACGATCGCGTCGCGGGCGGCGCCGGTGTCATAGGCGATGTAGACCTGTTCAAAGCCCAATTCGGTCAGCATGCCCTCAAGCAACAGCGCCGTCGCCGGTTCGTCCTCGACGATCAGTACACGCATGGAGCGGCGCGAAATGGGCAAAACACGCTTCCCCCGAACGGCGTCGATTCGAATCCGCTATGTCAACTACTAGACCGACCAATGGTTCCCGCAAATGCTATCGCCTTCTCCCTCGCCGGGGAGGGGAAGTAGCCTGTGGTCAATTCTAATGCGCACGGAACCGAGGGCAGTTCCGCGCCGTCATTGTTCCGCACAACATTCTCAGCCAATCAAATCCTCAATTTGCTGCCGCGCGATGCGCTGGATGCGATGGCCGGCGGCATGGACGCAGTAGAGCTCCGCCGCGGACAATGCCTCTTCGAACCCGGCGACGAAGTCACCCAGGCACACTTTCCTCTTGATTCGACAGTCGTCGCCCTTGTGGTGCCGATGCGCGACGGGCGCACGGTCGAAGCCACCACCATCGGCCGGGAAGGCGCCATCGGGGGCACCGTGAGCCGCGGCCATCAACGGGCTTTCACCCGGGCCGTCGTGCACATTCCGGGCAACGCCGTGCGCATTTCGCTGAAGAATCTCGAAGCAGCGAAGCGCGCCGTGCCCGACGTGCACGATCTTCTGTCGCGCTATGAGGATTGTCTCATGGCGCAGGTTCTGCAATCCGTCGGCTGCGCGGCCGTGCATCCTCTCGAGGCGCGTTGCGCACGCTGGCTTCTCCTGATGCATGATCGCCTGCGGCAGCCCGACCTTCCGCTGACGCAGGAAATGCTGGCGGACATGTTCGGTGCGACGCGCACCTACGTGACACGCATCGCAAGTAGTTTGCAGAAGCGCGGTGCAATCGTTTCGCGCCGCGGAATAATCCACATCGAATCGCGCGAACTCCTCGAAGAAACGACGTGCGAATGTTACGGGCTGGTCCGCCAGCATTTCGAGCGCGTTCAACCAGGTTTGTATCCGGCGGGGGAACCATAGCGGTCGCGACGCTTTTCGTTAGCGCATAGATTGAAACAGTTACTTGCGCTTCGATGTCAAAAGATAGTGAAACCGGAAACCGTTTGCTGGACAGCTTATCGCCGCGGGATCGCCACATTCTTACGCCGGATCTGAGGCCGCTGACGCTCGACCGCGGCGACGTTCTTCTCGAACCCGGCGAAGACGTCGTGCAGATTTATTTCCCCGGTCCGGGCACGATCGCGGCGTTGGTGCTTCATCTGCATGACGGCAAGAGCGCGGAAGCGGCCATGATCGGCATGGAAGGCGCCATCGGCGGCATCATCAGCAATGGCGACAAACCTGCGTTCGCACATGGCGTCGCCGAAATCGCAGGGCCGGCGCTGAGGCTTTCGACGGATGCGCTGGAAGACGCGAAACAGCGTTCGCCGAGCCTGCGCGATCATTTCGCGCGCTATGCCGATTGCCTTCTCGCGCAGGTGCTTCAGTCCGTCGCCTGCAACGCCGTGCACGATTTCGATGCGCGGCTGGCGCGCTGGCTGCTCGCGACGCAGGACCGTTGTGGAAAAAACAACCTGAAGGTCACGCAGGATTTCATTGCGGACATGCTGGGCGTGCGCCGTCCCTATGCGACGCGCATTGCGGGGCAGCTCGAGCAAACCGGCTCCATCCACCGCGGCCGCGGCACGATTACCATCGTCGACCGCGCCAGGCTCGAGCGGCAAGCCTGCGAGTGCTACGGCTATCTCCGCAATCATTTCGAGCGGCTGTTGCCGGGCGTCTATCCCGCTTACGCGGATTAGAGCGGCGGTGCCGGTTGAGACGTCGATTTCACGACGAAACCCGCGGCCTCGAGGCGCTCGCAGATTTCCGACGCATGGCCCGCGTCGCGCGCTTCGACGACGAGGCCGAGATCGGCCGACTTCGCCGTGATGTCGCTCATCATGCGGTTGTGCGAGACCTTGAGGATATTGCCGCCGGCGTCGCCCACCAGCGTGGCGATGCGCGCCAGCAATCCCGGGCGGTCTTCGATCTCGACCGTAAGCGACAGGATGCGTCCCTCGCGCGACATCTCGCGCAGGATAACGTTCGACAGAAGCCGCATGTCGATATTGCCGCCAGAAAGCACGAGACCCACCTTGCGGCCGCGGAAAAGATCGGGATTGGCGGCGACGGCGGCATAAGCCGCGGCGCCGGCGCCTTCCACGACCGTCTTTTCGATCTCGAGAAGCGTGGCGACGGCGCGTTCGATTTCATCCTCGCGCACGAGCAGCACGTCCTTCACATGCGCGGCGACGAAGCGGCGCGTCAGCGCGCCCGGCTCCTTGACCGCAATGCCTTCGGCGATCGTCTGGCCGGCGCAAGGAAGGTTCGCGCCCTTGAGTGTGTCGTACATCGACGGATAGAGCCGCGCCTCGACGCCGTAGATCTCGATCGACGGCTTCAACGCCTTCGCCGCCACGGAAATGCCGGAGATCAGCCCGCCGCCGCCGATGGGCACGACGAGCACGTCGACATCGGGCGCGTCTTCGAGGAGCTCGAGACCGACCGTGCCCTGCCCCGCGATCACCGCCGGATCATCGTAGGGATGAATGAAAGTCAGGTCCTTTTCCGCCGCGATGGCGCACGCGCGCGCATAGGCCTCGCTCAGCGTCGTGCCGTCGATGACCACATGGGCGCCGAAATCCTTCGTGTGTTTGACCTTATTAAATGGCGTGCCTTCCGGCATGACGATCGTGGCCGGGATGCCGAGCCGTCCCGCGTGATAGGCGACGCCCTGCGCGTGATTGCCGGCCGACATGGCGGCGACGCCGCGTCTGCGTTCGTCCGGCGTGAGCGACATCAGCTTGTTGAGCGCACCGCGTTCCTTGAAGGATGCGGTGAACTGCAGATTTTCGAACTTAAGAAAGATCTGGCAATGCGCGATCTTGGACAACGTCAGCGAGCGGTGCGTGGGCGTGCGCTCGACCGCGTCGCGGATGGTCCTCGCGGCGGCACGGATATCCTCAAGCGAAACGTCGTCCGGGACCGCCACTTGGCTCATCGATCTCGCCCTTTCGTCCCAGCGCATACTGGCTGGCTTGCCGAGCCGAAGCTCGCGGAAACCGGCCCGCCTTCTCGCTTCGCGAGCGAAGGCTGGTAGCAGCGGAGGGATTTGAACCCCCGACCAAGGGATTATGATTCCCCTGCTCTACCACTGAGCTACGCTGCCCGAGCCAAGGCGGGCGGTTTAAGGGCGGGGTCCGGGCCTGTCAAGTTGACGGGCCGGCCATGCAAATGCCTGTGGTTTCCGGCATAGTGGCCGCGCTCAAAGACGGGAGATCACATGATCATCGGCGCCCATGTCATGCTGCAAAGTCGCGACGACAAGGCCGACCAGGCGTTCCTCACCGAAGTCCTGAAGCTCGCCTCCGTCGACGCCGGCGAGGGTTTTCTCATTTTCGGCCTGCCGCCCGCGGAGGTCGCCATCCATGCCGACGAGAGAAACGACGTCCATCGGCTGCATCTGATGTGCGACGACGTCGATGCGTTCGTGGAAGACATGAAACGTCGCGGGGTTTCGGTCCTGCCGCCGGTCAATCGCGGCTGGGGTACGGTCACCGAGGTCACGCTCCCCGGCGGGGGAACGCTGAGCGTCTACGAGCCCCATCACAGGCGGCCGCAGGCGAAAGCCCTCGCGGCGAAGAAAAAGAAAGCACCCGCGCGCAAGGCGGCGAAAAAGCCTGCCAAGAAAGCCGCGAAGAAGGTCGCGAAAAAGAAGAAGGCGAAGCGGCGGTAGAGCTTACGCGGCGCTGCGGATCGGTTCGGCGCGGGCGATCCAGCCGCCGCCCAGCACGCGCACGCCGTCTTCGGCGTAGAACACGCAAGCCTGGCCGGGCGCCACGCCCTCCTCGCCGCCCGCGATCTCGATCGTCGCACCGCCATCCTCGTGCGGCACCACGCGCGCCGGCACGCCCGCCCGCGTCGAACGCACCTTGACGAGACAGTCGTACGCTTCCATCGGCGCCAGCCAGTTCGTTTCCTTGAGCTCTATCGTGCGTGTACGGAGCAATTCGCGCGGGCCCACGATCACGCGCGCCTCACCTGCGTCGAGCCTGACGACGAACAGCGGCTCTTCATTGCCCGAAAGGCCGAGGCCCTTGCGCTGGCCGACCGTGAAATGAATGACGCCGTCGTGGCGGCCGAGCACGCGCCCCTTCGCATCGACGATATCGCCCGGCTTCATCGCATCGGGCCTGAGCCTGGCCACGAGCTTCGCGTAATCGCCGTCGGGCACGAAGCAGATGTCCTGGCTGTCGGGCTTTTCCGCCACGACGAGGCCGAGCTCCGACGCCAGCGCGCGCACGTCGCGCTTCATCAGACCGCCCAGCGGAAAGCGCAGAAAGGCCAGCTGTTCGCGCGTCGTCGCAAACAGGAAGTAGCTCTGGTCGCGGCCGGGATCGACAGCGGCGTGAAGCTCGGGCCCGCCTGCTCCGTCGACGCGCCGCACATAATGTCCGGTGGCGAGCGCGTCCGCGCCCAGCTCTCTCGCCGAAGCCAGCAGATCGACAAACTTCACACGTTCGTTGCAGCGGATGCAGGGGATCGGCGTTTCGCCGCGCGCGTAGGAATCCGCGAACTCCGTGATCACGCGATCGCGAAATCTGTTCTCATAGTCGAGCACGTAATGCGGGAAGCCGAGCGTCTCGGCGACGCGGCGCGCATCATAGATGTCCTGACCCGCGCAGCAGGCGCCCTTGCGCTTCGCCAGCTCGCCCTGGTCGTAAAGCTGCAGCGTGATGCCAACGACGTCGTAGCCTTCGCGCTTCAGCATCGCCGCCGTCACGGACGAATCCACCCCCCCCGACATCGCCACCACGACACGCGTGGCGGAGACGGGCTTTACGATGCCGAGGCTGTTGGGGGCGCTCATGGCGCAGGCGTATAGGGCCCACGCCACCGGCTGGCAAGCGTCAGCCTCCGGCGCTGGTGGTGGTGGGGAGATAGTTCAGAAGCGAAAGCTGGCCCATCTGCGCGGTCACCTCGAGGGCGGCCTGCAAGGCCGACTGGTTCTCGCTCAGATTGGTTGACGCCGTCGCCATGTCGACGTCCTGGATGTCGGAGGCAAAGCCCTGATAGAGTGTCGACATAGATTGCTGCTGGGTCAGGGCGGCCTGCAGCTCCTGATAGACTTCGCCGTTTGAACCGGACGCCTGATTGATCGTCTGGGAAGCCGTCTGCGCGCTCGGGATCTCGTTGGTGAGAAACGACGTCTGCGCCGACGTCAGCTGCGTGCCGAAATTGCCGTTCGCACCTGCATTGAAATTGGCGATGTCCTGCAGCGTCTGCATCAGCTGTGTGCCCACATTGGACGCGAGCACGTTCACCTGGACAGTTTGATTTTCTCCGACTTTTACGGAAGTTGACTGGGTCCCGTTGGTGAATGCCTGCGCGGCGGACGGCAGTGCCATCAGCTGTGCGAGCGTCGTCGTCGAAACCGGCGGCGTGGTGGAGTTGCCGCCGCTGTAGATATAGTTGCCGTTAGCATCCTGCGAATTCAGTATCTGCACCGCCTGCTCGAAGACGCTTTGCGCCTGAGCCATCAACGTGCCGCCGTTGCCGTTGGCGACGGCCGTCGTGAGGTCCTGCTGCAGCTGGCTTGCAAGCGATGACAGCTGGCTCAGCTGCGCATCCTGAAGATTGACTTGGTTGGAGGCGAGTTGTGCCGCCGACGCATAGCCGGTGGCCAGATTGCCCTGCGTCTGCGCCGATTCGAGCGCCGCGGTCTGATCGCCGATGCCACCATAGGTCGTCGAAACATATCCCGTGGCGACCTGGGTCTGCGTGTTTTGCAGCGCGGCCTCGTCCTGCTGGATGCGGGACAGCATGTACTGGCTCTGCGCCAGGGTGGAGACATTGCCGATCGTCATGTTCTGCCTCGCTAGCCTGTCTGGATCTGGAGAAGGGTGGTGTACAGCTGATCGGCCGCCGTCAGAACGCGCGCGCCGGCGCTGTAGGCCTGCTGATAAAGCACCATGTTGGACAGTTCGTTGTCGAGATTGACGCCTGAGACCTGCGACTGGTTTGTCTGCGCCTGCGTCAGCTGATCGCTGGCCGCGGTGTTGTTCTGCTGCACCGTCTGCGTGGTCGACGCGACGCTCTGATAGAAACTGTCGGCGTAATTTCCGAGCGACGTCGTCTGCGCGTTGAGACCGCCGGCGGCGGGGAACGTGAGCTGCGTGTTGCTCAGGTTCTGCAGTGCGAGCAAGCCGCTCGAATCGCCCGGGGCGACGACCGTGTCGCCCGCAACGGTCGATGCGCTGATCTGCGGCTCGGCGAAAGCGAGCTGCTGCTGTCCGTCCGCGATCACCGGATTGACGGCGAAGTTCACCGCCTGATTGATCGTCTGCTGACTGCCGAGGCCGAAAAGCTCGCTGAGGCTCATGCCGGTCGTGCCGCGCTGCGTCGAGTCGCTGGTGACGCCAAGCGAGTAACCCGAATAATTGCTACCCGGCGTCATGGTGAGCTGACCGCTCGAGGACAGCGAAAAACTCGCGGCGCCGCCGAACCCGGTGTTCAACGCGTTCACGATGTCGCCGATTGTCATGCCGGAATTGAGTGTCACACTCGCCGTGGGACCCGACTGGCCGTTCGGACCCGTCAACTGAAGATCGATCGTGCCGTTGTTGAATCCGCCGGCGTCCGTCGAGGACAGCCCCGTCGCCGAGATCGATGGCGCCGCCGAAGTGAAGAGATCGTTCAGGCCGAAGAACTGCGAGAAGCTCGTGCCACCGCGGCTCGAAGGATCAGAGGCGTCGTCCTGGACGACAATGCCGTTGGTCCCGGTGGCGCTGATCGAGAGCTGACCGTTGTTGAAGCTGGCCGAACCGTTGCTGCCGAGCGCGGAATTGAGCGCGCTGACGAAATCTCCCACGGTCGAGCCGATGCTGACGGGAGAGCCACCGTCGACGGACAGCGTCCCGGCGTCGAAATCGACGGCGATGTTGGAAACGAGATCGCCGCTCGAGTCGGTGACGGCGATGTTCGTTTGGCCGGTGAAGTTCATGCCGTCGGTCGAAAGCAGGCCGGTATCGCGGCCGTTGAGCGAGGTGGGCGGGGGATAGGCGGCGTTGGCGTTGTATTGCGCGTTGAAGCCGATCGCCGCCTGCTGCGCGAAATTGCCGAGCGCCTGCTGCAGGTTCGCAAGTGTGCCGTCGCGCATCTGGATCAGGCCGGTGATTTCGCCGGAGCCGAGATCGGGGTCGATCGACTGGCTCGGCCCCACGGGCAATCCCGTCAGCGCGTTGACGCTTTGCATCAGGACGGGCGCGTAGGAACCGTTCGAGGCGCCGCCGGCGCAGCTCAGCTGCGCGTAGGTGCTGTTGCCCACGAGATTGACGCCGTCCGTCGTCGACACGAGCATGCCGCCGTTCGACGTGGTCGTCGTCGACACGCCGATCAGCTGCGAGAGGTTCTGCACGACCTGGTCCCGCTGATCGAGCAGGCCCGAGGGCGGGCTGCCGGCCGCCTGCGATGTCTCGATCTCCTGATTGAGCTGGTAGATCTGCTGAAGATAGCCGTTCACCGAGCCGACATCGGTCACGACCTGCTGGTCAGCCTGGTTCTGGACATTGGTGATCGAGCCCGAAAGCGTCGAAACCGAGGAGGCGAACTGGTTGAGCGCGGTCAGGACCGACTGTTGACTGGTGCTGGTGGTGGGAGACAGCGCCGCTGAGCCGAGCGCCGTGAAGACGTCATCGAGTTGCGAGGGCAGGTCCGTGCCGCTGCCGACCTGGCCCAGCAGCGCGTTGACCTGGGTCAGGATGTTGTTCTGGGCGCTGTAGAGCGACGAGGACGACTGCGCCGACAGCGTCTGATCCGTCAGGAACTGGTTGGTGACGCGCTCGATGTCGGCGATTTCCACGCCGCCGAGCTGGCCGCCGACGGCCTGGGATTGTTCGTTGACGACGCGCTGGGCATAGCCCGGCGTGTTCATGTTCGAGATGTTGCTCGAAACGACGTCGAGGGCAGTCGTGTTCGTCTGCAGCGCCGACAGCGCGTTCGACATAATCCCGTTCAACGACACAGGCGGAACTCCGCGTGCACTATTGGTCCGCATCGCTGTTCGCAAGCCTCGTGCCACGGAAACGCCGCATCTTGCACGGAATTCCGCCTTTTCAAGGGACGAAACTCGGTTTTGGAGGCGGCACTGTTTGCCTGGGCGGCAGAACGTGCCTTGTGAAAGACGCGGCGTACACATCGCGTTCTCGCGCATATAAAGCGGGAAACAGGCATTTCCGCGAGTGGTCCGGGCTTTGCTACCGCGTTGGGCGGACAAAGAATGGTGCAGCTCGTGGCGTCAGCGGCGGCAAGCGCAATTGTGACGAGTGCGGCGGCTACGCAGGCCGCAGGCGGTCGTGCGCACCAGTCGGGCGCGGCTGCCGATGCGGGCGGCGGCTGGTTCGCCGATCTTCTCGCCGAGCTTCAGCAGGACGCGCAGCCTTCGCAGGATGCGGCCCAGACCGCTTCCGATCCGTCGCAACAGAGCACCACGGACACCTCGGCGGCCACCGGCCCTTCGCCGGACGCCTGGAAGAGCATCTGGCGCGCCGCCAAGGATTCGCAATCCTCCGCAAACGGACAAACCAGCCAGGCCGGGACGTCGTCCGCGAACGGCAGCCAGAACAACTGGCTGGCCAGCTGGCTGGCCGCGCTGGCCCAACAGGCCCAGCAATCCGGGCAGACGAGTCCGCAATCGACGGCAACGTCACCGCAGGAGGCGCTCGCCGCCCTTCTGCAGAACCAGAGCGGCCTGGAGCCGGCGCCAGCGAATTCGCAGGCGGCAGACGGCACGCAAGACTCCGGTACGTCGTCGCAGGATGCGAACCTGTTGGCCGCCCTCCAGAGCCTTGCCGCGCAATTCGCGCAGGCACAGACGGGCACGACCGCACAGCCACAAACGTCGCAGCCGACATCGACGACTGCCGCGGCCGGACCGACGACACCCTCCAATGCGCAGCTCGCAGCGCTTCTGCAAACGATGAAAGCGGAAGAAGCCGCCCTGACCGGGACGGTCGCGCAGTCCGCAACGACGGCAGCCGACCCGCAGCAGACCACGCAAACGGATATCTCAGCGGCGAGTGCGGCGACACGGGCGCCGGCGCAACACGCGCAATTCGGTCAGCTCAGCCAGCAGGCGCTGCATCAGTTCTCGACATCGACGGCCCAGTCGTCGCCGACACATTCCGGCTCCGGTTCCGGCGGCTCGAATACGGCGTCCCAGGGCCAGTCGGGTCAGCATGACTCGGCCGACGCGCAGAGCAATGCACAAACGAACGCGCAGACGGGCACGCAGGGGCAGGCGGCGTCGAATGGATCGTCCGATGCGGCATCCGGCAATCCGAACCTGCCGACCTTCATGCAGGTGGCGCATGACCAGGCGCTCGCACAACAGAACGCGCCCGCAGCCGCCAGTGCCGGCCAGAACAACGCCGCAAACGCCGTTGCCGCCACGACGCCCGCGCAGGCTTCGACGCAGGCGACCGCCGCAACGCTGCAGGTGGGACCCGCGACGCAGACTCCGAGCCCCACGCCCGACGTTCATGCGTTGGCGGTCAGCATCGCCACACAGTCCCAGGCCGGCGCCAAGCAGTTCGACATCCGCATCGACCCGCCGGAACTCGGCCGCGTCGACGTGCGCCTGACCGTCGATGCTGCAGGCAAGGCCCAGGCGCATCTGGCCGTCGACAAGCCGCAGACGCTCGAACTCCTGCAGAAGGACTCCGGAAACCTGGCGCGCGCGCTGAAGGACTCCGGCGTCCAGTTGAGCAACAACGGTCTGCAATTCTCGCTCAAGGGGCAGGGCCGCAACGGCGACGGCTCGCGCGGTTCACAATCGCGCGGCCGTTCGCTGTCTGTGACCGCGGTCGCTTCGACCGACACCACCGCGGCCGCATCCTCTTCCGCTTACTCCGTGTCGACGTCCGGCGTCGATATCCGCGTCTGAAAGGGCTCAAGCCATGACCACGGCCGTCAACACGAACAACACCACGAACACGGGCTCCTCGAGTTCGACAAACAGCGCGATGCAGCAGCTGTCGGGGAACATGAACACGTTCCTCACACTGCTCACCACGCAGCTGCAGAACCAGGATCCGCTGTCACCCATGGACTCGACGCAATTCACGCAGCAGCTCGTCGAATATTCGCAGGTCGAACAGCAGATCAACACCAATACCAATCTACAGAGCCTGATCTCGCTGCAGCAGGCCGGCGCGGGCGCCGCGTCCGTCGGCTATCTCGGCAAGGAGGTCACCGTCACCAACGGCAGCGCCGCACTGACCAATGGATCGGCAACCTGGAATTACTCGCTGGCCTCCAGTGCCGCCGCCACGACGCTGACGGTCACCAATTCGAGCGGCCAGACCGTTTACAGCGGCTCCGGCGCAACGGCATCCGGCTCGAACACGTTTACATGGAATGGACAGGACAACAACGGCAACCAGATGGCCGACGGAACCTACACACTGGCGGTCACAGCCACCGACGCCAACGGCAACGCCGTGACGACGAACGTCACGAGCACTGGCACCGTCAGCGAGATCAATCTGTCGGGCAGTTCGCCGCAACTGATGATCGGCTCCTTGGCCGTTCCGCTTACGGCAGTGTCGCTGATTCAGAACCAGACGTCTTGACGTGAAGGATCGGGCTGAGAACCGGCCCCCGAAAAACTGAAGGCAAGATGGCCGCGCGAAGTCCGGTCCGACGCCGAAGGAGAAACAAATGAGTCTCTATGGTGCATTGCTCGCCGGCGTCGCAGGCCTTTCGGCCCAGAGCGAGGCCCTGAGCGTTTCGTCTGCGAACATCGCAAACGTTGACACGGTCGGCTACAAGGCTTCGCAGACCGCGTTCGCCACCGTGCTCGCGTCGAGCATGGGCAGCGGCTCAAGCGAAGCCGGCGTCAGCGCCACCGCCGTGCAGAACGTCACGCAGGCGGGCATTCTGGCGTCCGCATCGTCGCCGACCGATCTTGCGATCTCCGGCAACGGTTTCTTCGTGACGGCGCAGTCGCTGAGCGATACGGCCAACCAGTTCTACACGCAGGACGGCGACTTCTCGCCCGACAGCAACGGCAACCTCGTGAACAGTTCGGGCTATTATCTGCTCGGCTATCCGGTGACGACAGCGGGCGGCGTGTCGACGACGTCGAACACGCTCTCGCCAGTGAACGTCTCGGCGCTTTCGGGCCAGGCCGAGCCGACCACTGCGATCACGCTGCAGGCGAACCTGCAATCCACGTCGACGGTGGATTCCACCTATAACCCGGGCGACATGGCCGCCGGAAACGTCTCGCCGGACTTCTCGCGCACGGTCGACGTCTACGACAGTCAGGGCGGCTCACAGCCCCTGACGTTCAACTTCGTCGAAACGGGGGCCAATACCTGGGCCTACGAAGTGAACTATGCGGGCAATGCGTCCAACATCACGAGCACCAATCCGATCTCCGAAGGCACCATGACCTTCAACTCGGACGGCACGCTCGCCAATATCAACGGCGCGTCGCCGGCGTCCGGCGATCTCTCTCTCACCATTCCCTGGTCGGCAAGCTCCGGCCTCGCCTCCCAGACGATCACTGTCGACATGGGAACCGTGGGCTCGTCGAACGGCATGACGCAGTTCGACAGCGCATCGACGCTGACCGCCGCCACGCCCAACGGCGCATCGGTAGGAACCCTGACGGGCGTGAGTGTCGGCACCAACGGCGATGTCACGGCCCAATACTCGAACGGTCTGAGCTCGGTCATTTACCAGGTCCCGCTCGCGACCTTCGCCAACGAAGACGGCCTCACCGCCGTTTCGGGCACGGCCTACCAAAGTTCCAACGCGTCCGGCTCCGCACTTCTTAACACGGCGGGAACCGGCGCCGCGGGCACCATCAAATCGTCGGAGCTCGAAGACTCGACCGTCGACATCAATACGGAGTTTACGAACCTTATCACTTCGCAAAACGCGTATTCGGCGGCTGCACGCATCATCACAACTGCCGATCAGATGCTGCAGACACTCGATCAAATTCCGGCGACGTAAGTTAACGGCGTTACCGTCCCATAAAGGAGCGCCGTCAGCCGTCAAACGTTAGAGGTCAACACACGGATTTATGATTTCTTTTACCTTGCCGCTTCGGCCTTTCTTAAAGGCGCGGCGCCTATCCTGCGTCAAGGTAGTGGAAGTCTGGAGTAAAACAGACATGGGTGAAGATCGCAGGGGGCGTGTAAGCTACGTTATCGGGCCGGACGGCAGCCCGTTGACGTTGGCCGACCTCCCGCCGCCAAATACAAAGCGTTGGGTCATCCGACGCAAGGCGGAAGTCGTCGCGGCTGTGCGCGGCGGCTTGCTGAGCCTCGACGAGGCATGTCGGCGCTATACGCTCACCGTGGAAGAATTTCTGGCATGGCAGCGCGCCATCGATCGCTTCGGCATGCCCGGGCTGCGCGCGACGCGCGTCCAGCAGTATCGTCACTGATATTTCCGCGCGAAGGCCGGTAAGATATCCGTAACCTTTAACGCCGCGGGCGCGATTTCGTCTGCCGTTAAGCCGACCTTTACCGAACCCCCGGCAATGATTGCCTAGCACGACGGGCGAACGGGGCGGGCGTGGACTTTCCACGTGGCCTCTCTTCGGTCCGAAGCGGAGGCAGGAGTTGTTGGAACTCATCAGAAATATCGGCGCCGCGCGTTTCGGCGTCATGGCCGGTGTGGCCGCGGCGCTGACTGCCTTCTTCCTTTATGTGGCGGGCGTTGTCTCCGAGCCGCCGATGACGATCCTTTATGCCGGCCTCGAACCGCGCGATGCAGCAGCCGTTACGGCCAAACTCGACGCCATGAGCGTCAAATATGAGGCCAAGGGCGACGGCGGCACGATCCTCGTTCCCAACGATCAGGTGACGAAGCTGCGCATGGAGCTCGCGTCCGAGCACCTGCCCTCCGCGGGCGTCGGTTATGAGATCTTCGACAAGTCCGATTCCTTCGGCACGACGGCGTTCGTCCAGAATATCAACCAGCTGCGCGCGCTCGAAGGCGAACTTGCCCGCTCCATCCAAACCATCGACGGCATCGACGAGGCGCGCGTGCATCTCGTCATTCCCGAACGCCAGATATTCGCGCGCGACGCGCAGAGCCCGAGCGCCTCGGTGATCCTCAGGACGCGCGTTTCGATGGGCCACGGCCAGGTGGCCGCCATCCAGCACCTGGTGGCCGCGGCCGTAGCGGGCCTCGATCCCGCGCGCGTCGCCATCGTCGACGACCGCGGCGATCTTCTTGCCGGCGGCGAAGAAAAGACGGGCGTCGACGCGGTCCTGGACAATCAGGAAAACCAGACGACGGACTTCGAGGAGCGTCTGCGCCAGCGGGTGGAAAACATAGTGACGAGCGTAGTGGGACCAGGACATGTCCGCGTCCAGGTCGCCGCCGACATGAAATACGATCACATCAACGAGACGCAGGAATCCTTCGATCCCGACAGCAAGGTCATCCGCTCGACGCAGACCGTCGAGCAGAACGCCAGCGACAGCAACGGCAAGGACAATAACGCCGTCTCGGTGCAGAGCGCCTTGCCCGGCGGCCAGCAGGCGAACCAGAACAACGGCAGCCAGACGAAATCCAACAGCGACCGGACCGAAGAGACGACGAATTACGAAATCTCGAAGACCGTGCGCACGAGCCAGACGGATGGCGGCGACCTCAAGCGCCTGTCGGTGGCGGTCGTGGTCGACGGCGAGACGACGACGGACGCCGCCGGCAAGGACTCCTATCGTCCGCGCACTGCGAAGGAGATGCAGCAGATCGAGGCGCTGGTGAAGTCCGCCATCGGCTTCAACCAGCAGCGCGGCGACCAGGTGCAGGTGACCAACATGGAATTCGCGCGCATCGACGCCGGCCAGGCCGTGGGCGCGCCCCCGCCGTTCCTCGGCCTCGATTCCGGCGACTGGTTCAAGATCATCGAGGCGGGAATCCTTTCGCTGACGGCGCTCCTCATCGGGCTTCTCGTCGTCCGCCCGCTGATCAACCGCATGTTCGCGCCGCTCTCGAACCTGTCGCTGGCACCGCCGCAACCGGGCCAGCCGGCCATCGCCGGCGAATTGCCGGCGCCGGCCAAGCCCGGCGAGCCCACGCCTGCCGCCATATCGGCTCCGAAAGAATCAATGATCGACATCTCGCGCATCGAAGGTCAGGTGCGCGAATCCTCCATCCGCAAGGTCGGCGAAGTCGTCGAAGCGCATCCTGAAGAGGCGCTCGCGATCATCCGGACCTGGCTACATCAGCCGGTGTAACCCATGTCGCGCCCGCCCAAAGTTCCCGTCAAGGAAGACATCCGGCAACTCACCGGCGCCGAGCGCACCGCCGTGCTGATGCTTGCTCTTGGCGAGGAACACGGCTCGCGCGTCTGGCGCATGATGGACGAGGAGGAGATCAAGGACATCTCCCAGACCATGTCGACGCTGGGCACGATCAGCGCCAGCCTGGTCGAAAAGCTGCTCGTCGAATTCGTCTCGCAGATGTCGGCCACCGGCTCGCTGATGGGTTCCTATGAATCGACCGAACGGCTTCTCACCCGCTTCATGCAGCCTGACAAAGTCACGCAGATCATGGAAGAAATCCGTGGTCCGGCCGGCCGCACGATGTGGGACAAGCTCGGCAACGTGAACGAGACCGTCCTCGCGAACTATCTCAAGAACGAATATCCGCAGACCGTCGCCGTCGTCCTCTCCAAGATCAAGCCGGAGCATTCCGCGCGCGTGCTGGCGGCACTGCCGGAGGAATTCGCGCTCGAAGTCATACAGCGCATGCTGCGCATGGAATCGGTGCAGAAAGACATCCTCGACAAGGTCGAGCGCACGCTGCGCGTCGAATTCATGTCGAACCTCGCCCGCACCGCCAAGCGCGACGCGCACGAATACATGGCGGAAATCTTCAACAATTTCGACCGCCAGACGGAAGGCCGCTTCATGGCGGCGCTCGACGAGAGAAGCCGCGAATCCGCCGAACGCATCAAGGCCCTCATGTTCACCTTCGAGGACCTGGGCAAGCTCGATCCCGGCTCGATCCAGACCCTCCTACGCAATGTCGAGAAGGACAAGCTCGGCCTCGCGCTCAAGGGTGCAACGGATTCCCTCCGCGACGTCTTCTTCTCCAACATGTCCGAACGCGCCGGCAAGATCCTGCGCGAAGACATGGAGGCGATGGGCCCCGTCAGGCTCAAGGACGTCGACGACGCACAGATGCGCATGGTCAACGTGGCGAAGGACCTTGCGAACAAGGGTGAAATCATGATCGCCAGCAAACAGGGCGAAGACGAGTTGATCTACTGATGAGCGCGACGAAATACACCTTCGATACGGTCTTCACGAACGGCGTCACCGACGACGCCGCAGAGGCCGCACGCGCGCGCAAAAGGCGCACCTTCAGCGAGGCCGAAGTCGAACAGCTCTGCAGCCAGGCCCGCGCCGAGGGCATGAGCGCCGGCGAAGTCCGCGCGCAGGAAGCGCTCGCGCTCGCGACCAAGGAAGCGGGCAACGCCATCAAGGGCGCGCTCGCGCTCATCGAACGCGAACGGCGCAAGGTTCTTGAGGAGAATTCGCGCATCGCATTCGCGGTCGCGACCAAGCTCGCGCAGACCGCGCTGACGCAGTTTCCTCATGTCGAAGTGGAAGCGGCTTTGCGCGAGGCGCTGCATCAGGCCATCGGAGAGCCGCGGCTCGTGCTGAAAACATCTCCGCAGGTCGCCGAGCGGTTGGCGGCGCGCGCCGGCGAGATCGCGCGTGCGGAAGGCTTCGATGGCCGCGTGCAGGTCTCGGCCGATCCCACGCTCAAGCGCGCGGACTGCCGCATCGAATGGCGCGGCGGCGGCGCGGAACGCGCATCCGCGGCCATCGAGAGCGCGCTGGAAGAATTGATCGCCCGCAGTTTCCGGGACGGTGAGGACAGAGGAGCCGGACATGGCGAATAACGACGAAGTCGAGTTGCCCGACCTCGCACGCGACGAAAGCGCGGGCGACAACACGGCGCTCCTGCAAACCGAGGGCGCGAATGACGGCGAGCCCAAGCGCAGCTCGGCCGATCTCGAAGCCGTGTTCGACGTGCCGGTGACCGTGTCCGCGGTGCTCGGCAAATCGGGAATGGAAGTGAGCCAACTCTTGAAGCTCAGCAAGGGCACGATCGTCGAGCTCGACCGCAAGGTCGGCGAGGCGATCGACATCTACGTCAACGACCGCCTCGTCGCGCGCGGCGAGGTCGTGCTGGTCGAAGACCGTCTGGGTGTGACGATGACGGAAATCATTAAGGCCGGTCAGGCGTAAGCGGACCGGCAGGAAGAAAGGATCGTATCATGCGGCTACTCATCGTCGGCGGGCTCCAGGGCCAGATCGGAGCGGCGACCAAAATCGCGATGGATCGCGGAGCGAAAGTCACGCACGCGGCCGACATCGATCAAGCGATGGCGGAACTGCGCAACGGGCGCGGCGCCGACCTCGTGATGGCCGATGTGACGCTCGACATCGGGCGGCTCGTCCGCGCGCTGGCGGCGGAACGCATCTGCACGCCGGTCGTGGCCTGCGGTGTCGGCACCGATACCCGGCGCGCCGTCGACGCGATCCGTGCGGGCGCCAAGGAATACGTACCCCTGCCGCCCGATCCCGAGCTGATCGCAGCCGTCCTCGAAGCCGTGGCCGACGAAAGCCATCAGCTCATCCACGAAGACGAAGCGATGACGGCGGTCCTGAGGCTCGCCGACCAGGTGGCCGGCAGCGAGGCCTCGATCCTCATCACCGGCGAATCCGGTACCGGTAAGGAAGTGCTCGCGCGCTACGTGCACAGGAAGTCGCACCGCGCCGAAAAGCCGTTTATCTCGGTCAACTGCGCGGCGATCCCGGACAACCTCCTCGAATCCGAATTGTTCGGCCACGAGAAGGGCGCGTTCACGGGTGCCGTGGCGCGGCGCATCGGTAAGTTCGAAGAAGCCAATGGCGGCACGCTCCTCCTCGACGAAATCAGCGAGATGGATGCGCGCCTGCAGGCGAAACTGCTGCGCGCGATTCAGGAACGCGAAATCGACCGCGTCGGCGGCGGCAAGCCGGTCAAGGTCGATATCCGCATCATCGCCACGTCGAACCGCGATCTCGCCGACGCGGTCAAGCGCGGCACGTTCCGCGAAGACCTTCTCTATCGCCTGAACGTCGTCAATCTGCGCCTGCCGGCGCTGCGCGAACGCCAGAAGGACATCCTGGCACTCGCACGCCACTTCGCGCAGAAATACGCGCAGGCCAACGGCGCGCCGTTCCGCCCCATCGCACCGACGACGGAGCGCCTGCTCCTCTCTTATTCCTGGCGCGGCAACGTGCGCGAACTCGAGAACACGATGCATCGTGCGGTGCTGCTGGCCCAGGGGTCGGAGATCATGCCGGAGGCGATCCGTCTGCCGGACGGCACGCAAGTGGGGGTCGGCGCACCGGCGGGCGATCTGAGCGGCCCCGTGAAAGCGGCGATCGAAACGGCACAAGCCGCAACCCGCAGCCTCGTCGGCCGTACGGTCGCCGATGTCGAGCGCGATCTCATCCTCGACACGCTCGATCACTGCCTCGGCAATCGCACCCACGCCGCGAACATTCTCGGCATCTCGATCCGCACGTTGCGCAACAAGCTGCGTGAATACGGCGATGCGGGCCTGCAGGTGCCGCAACCGGGCGAAACGCGCCTGGCTGGTTAAACCACCTCCGTCGTCATGGCCCGCGAATGCGGGCCGCCCAGTCGAGGTCTTTGAAGGTCTTTCAGGAAGGTCGCCGTCGTGAGTTCTTCGACACCAGCGCAACGTCACCCGGGTGGCCTGGTCCCGGCGAAAGCGGGGATGGCGGGGGATGACATTGTTATTGGGATTGCACGCAATGGCTGACGGCGCTGAGACCGCGTTGCCGGCTCCGGTTACGGGCGTCAAGCTCGATCTGGGGGCGTTCGCGCAATATCTGAAGCGCGCCGACCTCGCGCTCGCCATTGGCATGATGGCGATCCTCGTCGTCCTCATCCTGCCGCTCCCGTCATGGCTGCTCGACATCTGCCTTGCGTTTTCACTGTCCACGTCGATGCTGATCCTGATGACCTCGGTCTTCGTCAAGAAGCCGTTGGAATTCAGCGCCTTCCCGACGGTGCTGCTCATCACCACGATGATGCGCCTGGCACTCAACCTCGCCTCGACGCGCCTGATCCTCAGTCACGGCAGCGAAGGCACGGCGGCATCCGGCTACGTCATTCAAGCCTTCGGCAAGCTGATCATGCAGGGCAACTTCCTGATCGGCCTCATCATCTTCGCGATCCTGGTGATCGTGAACTTCGTCGTGATCACCAAAGGTTCGGGCCGCATCGCCGAAGTCGCCGCACGCTTCACGTTGGACTCGATGCCCGGCAAGCAGATGGCGATCGACGCCGATCTCTCCTCGGGCCTCATCAACGAAGCGGAAGCCCGCAAGCGCCGCAAGGAGCTCGAACAGGAGTCGAATTTCTTCGGCGCCATGGACGGTGCATCAAAATTCGTCCGCGGCGACGCCATCGCCGGCCTCCTGATCGTGGGCATCAACGTCGTCGGCGGGATCATCATCGCCGTCGCCCAGAAGGGCATGAGCTTCGTCGATGCCACGCAGACCTTCACGCTGCTCTCCGTCGGAGACGGTCTCGTCAGCCAGATGCCCGCGCTGATCGTTTCGACCGCGGCCGGCCTCATGGTGTCGAAGGCGGGCGTCGAAGGATCGACCGACAAGGCGCTGATCGGACAATTGTCGTTCTATCCGCAGGCGCTCGGTATGGTTTCGACCATCATGGGCATCGTCGCCGTGCTGCCCGGCATGCCGACCCTGGTGTTCGCAGGCCTTTCCGCTGCCACCGGCGGTCTGGCCTGGCAGGCCTACAAGCGCAAGAATGCGGAACAGGTCGCCGAAAAGAAAAAGGAAGAACAGGCCCGCATCGAGGCCGGACCCAAGGAAGAACCCATTTCGACTGCACTCGCACTCGATCTCCTGCGCGTGGAACTGGGCTATGCGCTTTTGCCGCTCATCAACGACGTTAAGGGCCACCGGATCACGGACCAGATCAAGGCGCTGCGCCGCCAGCTGGCGCAGGAGATGGGCTTCGTCATGCCGTCCGTGCGCATTCTCGACAACATGCAGCTGGGCGCCAACGAATATTGCATCCGCGTCAAGGAAGTCGACGCCGGCCGCGGCGAGCTCTTCCCCGGAAGCCTGCTTGTCATGGATCCGAAGGGTTCGCCCATCGACCTGCCCGGCACGCACACGACCGAACCTGCCTTCGGCCTGCCCGCGACATGGATCGCACAAACGTTGCGCGAAGAGGCGTCGTTCCGCGGGCTTACCGTGGTCGATCCAGGCACGGTGCTGA
Organism: Rhizomicrobium sp.; assembly: GCA_035504555.1. GTDB lineage: Bacteria > Pseudomonadota > Alphaproteobacteria > Micropepsales > Micropepsaceae > Rhizomicrobium. The sequence goes on from DATJRP010000007.1 coordinate 58,644, forward strand.
CCACGCATCTGACCGAAGTCCTGAAAAGCAACATGTCGGAGCTGCTGTCCTACGCCGAGACGAAAAAGCTGCTCGACGAATTGCCGGCCGAACAGAAAAAGCTCGTGGAAGAACTTATCCCCTCGCAGATTTCCGTCACGGGCGTCCAGCGCGTGCTGCAGACGCTGCTCGCCGAGCGCGTGTCGATCCGCGACCTGCCGTCGGTGCTCGAAGGCATCGCGGAAGCCGTCGGCCACACCAAGAATACGCTCTACATCACCGAGCACGTGCGCGCGCGCCTGTCCCGTCAGCTGAGCAACCAGTATCTTTCCTCGGGCGGATATCTACCGATCATCGCGCTGTCGCCCGGCTGGGAACAGGCCTTCGCGGAATCGATCGTGGGGACGGGCGAAGACCGCCAGCTCGCCATGGCGCCGTCGCAGCTCCAGCAGTTCATCCAGCTTATGCGCGATCGCTTCGACGAAGCCACGCGCAAGGGCGACGTGCCCGTGCTGCTCACGAGCCCCGCCATCCGGCCCTTCGTGCGCTCCATCGTCGAGCGCTTCCGCGCGCAGACCGTCGTCATGTCGCAAAACGAAATCCACGCTTCGGTGCGTTTGAGAACGCTGGGAACGGTCTGAGCCATGCAACTGCGCACCTTCATCGCGAAAGACATGCGTGAGGCCCTGGGCCAGGTGCGCAACGAGATGGGGCCCGATGCGGTCATCGTCGCGAGCCAGCGCGCCAAGGGCGGCGGCGTCCTGGTGCGCGCAGCGTTCGACGCGCCGTCAGCCAATGTCGAAGAAGAGGCCGGGCTGGTCGCGGCCGAATCTGCGCCCGCCGAAGCGATCCCCGATTTCGCGCAGACCTATCACGACGGTCTGATCCGGCGACTGCGCGGCGAACCCGCCCCGCACGTTCCGGCGAAGAGCTTCAATCGTGCCGAGCTGCTTACGATCCTGCGCGGCCACCGCGCACCGGAAGCGTTGGCGCATCAGCTGGCGGAGGCCGCGGAAAAAAGCGCGCTCAGCGACATGGCGCTGGCGCTCGCCTCCGCGCTCGACCGGCGCATGCAGACGGCGCCGTTGGTGCCGGGCATTTCGCAGGCCTTGCTGCTGGTCGGACCGTCGGGCGTCGGAAAGACAGCCGTCGCCGCCAAGATCGCAGCGCATGCGCGCCTCGCCGGACGCGGCGTGAAACTCGTGGCCGGCGACACGGCCGGCGCGGGCGCCGTTGCGCGCCTCGAAACCTTCGCCGAACATCTGGGCGCGGAATGGGTCGTGGCGGATTCCGCCGAAGCGATCGCCGAAGCCATCGTCGCCGACGAAAGCATCCTGACGGTCATCGATACCGCCGGCTTCGATCCCCGAAGCGCCAAGGCGCGCACGGCTTATGCGGCGCTGGCGCGTCTTCCAGACGTGGAAGCAATGGGCGTCGTCGCGGCCACCGGCGATGCGGAAGAAGTTTCGGAGATCGCTGCCTCGCTCGTCACGCTCGGCATCAAGCGCATGATCGTCACCGGCCTCGACGTCACGCGGCGCCTCGGCGCACTGACGGCCGGCGTGACGCAAGGCGCAGCCCTCGCCCACACCACGCGCTCGCCTTTTGTGTCCGGTGGACTCGAAACGCTGACGCCGCTGTCTCTGTCCAGAATGCTGATCGAAGCCGCGAACGGGCAGATCGATCGCGGGAGCCCGCAATGATCCTTCCCAACCTCACCGCCATCGGCTCCGGAAAAGGCGGCACTGGCAAAACGCTCGTGGCCACCGCGCTCGCGGCCATGTTCGCGCAACGCGGCGAACGTGTGCTTCTGTGCGATGCGGATCTGGGATTGTCGAATTCCACCGTGCATCTGGGACTGGAGTCCGGCGGCGACCTGAGCGGCTTTCTCGCCGACCGCGCCACGCTCGATCAAGCTGTCGTACCCGTGCTTGGCGGCGTCACTGAGCGCGGCGGCTTCGATCTCCTGGCGGCGCCACCCGGCTCGGGCGCGCTCGCCAACCTCGATCACGGCGTCGCCGACCGGATGATCGCCAAATTGCGGCTGGCTTGTGTCTATGACCGCATTCTTCTCGATCTCAGCGCCGGCGTGGACGCGACAACCATCGGCTTCGCCGCGCGCGCGGACGAGACTCTGTTGGTGCTGACATCCGATCCCGCGGCGCTGACAGACGCCTATGCTTTCGCGAAGCTTTTGTTGCGCCATGGCGGACACAAGCCGCGGGCGCTCGTGAACATGGTCGAGAACGAGACCGAAGCGCGCCGCACCCGCGATGCGCTGGCCAAGACCTGCAACGCGTTTCTCAAGACGGCGCCCGACTATGTCGGCTTTGTTCCACGCGATCCGCAGGCGCAGCTGGCCGTGCGCCAGCAACGCTCTCTGGTTGAACTCTATCCCGGCGCACCCTCGTCGCGCGCATTCAAGGACATTGCGCGGCGGCTCTCGAGCGACCCCGCGCGGCACGCCGAGCTGAAAGGTATGCTCCCGCTTCGTTAACCAAAACGATGACCGAATTCCCGTGTTCGCCGCGCGATCGGACACCCATCTCCCCCTGTCTCACGAACTCGTGTATCATTGAGGTACAGATGGCGCGGTGGGAGCGCTGGAGGCATGCGTCCTGGGGGCTGCATCGCCGGTACTTGGGCAGTCTTTGAGGGGGTATCATGTCAGCATTGCTGGATCTTTTTCATTCGGTCGTGGGCATCGTGACGTCGGGCGATTACATGTCGCTGGCGATCATGGCGGCCATCGCGATCGCGGTCGGTTACATGATGGAGAACTTCGGTTCGATCATCACGTCGACCTTCGTAGCGCTGGTCGCTTTTGCGCTCGCAAGCTTCGTCGTCGCGGTGGCGAAAGCCGGCGGCAAGAATGCCGGCACACTGGCGCAGACCGATTGGCACAATCTCCTCGGGCTGACGGTTCACAGTCTCCTCGCCTATGCGATCGCCTTCGCGATCGTCATCGGCGTGGTGCACGTCGTCCGCTCCGTCGTGATGCGCGGCTGACACGCTTCACACTGCAGGCGTCCTAGATGCCGCCCGCGTTGCTGCGGGCGGACGTCACCGCTTTTTCTTGGCCGGCTGATCGATCGCGAACGGACCCGGTCCCATGCCCACGAGGAACAGAAGGCCGCCGGCGATCGCCATGTTGCGAATGAACAGATCGTAGTCCGCGTCACGGTCGACGCTGTTGCTGATTTTCCAGTAGTCGTGGATCAGCACCGACATGATGATGGTGAGCGCGAAAAGAATGAGCGCGCCGGTGCGCGCATAGTAGCCGAGCAGCAGCGAAATCCCGCCGAGCGCCATGAGCACCACCGCGAGCGCGAGCAACGGCTCCGCATTGGCGACGTGTTTCATGTGCATGAGCATGACGGTGCCTTCCCAGTCGCGGATCCGCCACCACGCTTCGCTCAAAAAAAACCAGGCGAGGATCAGACGGCCCAGAAAGGGCGAGATCGTCTCCGAGATCGACATGCGCCAACTCCCCCGCGAATCGCTGGGGGATCAGGGTAACGAAGCGGCCGGCGGCGGCAAAGCGGCGTTAGGGATGCGACTGCTTCGCCACGGCCTCGTGCAAAGCAATCTCCGCCCCATGTTTTCAAATTCGCGAGAATCTGCGGCACCGTCTGTTCGTAACCGCCGTCGATCAGGACGTCGTCCGCCAGCGGCGGCGGCGCGGCGGAGGCACCTGACGCGACGACGAGTGCACCCAGACCGAAAAGCCACGCAGCCATTCTCGACATCCACGAACTCCCCAGGGCGAGCGGGGACGTTAGCGGAGCGCGATAAATGGTTGAATCCCGTGCATCCGGTTTCCTCCCCTGCGCGCAGCGCGGGAGGGGATCAAACCTGTCTGAGCGCGTGCTTTCGCAGGTGGCGCACGATCGCCATTTCGTCGACGCGGGACTGCGTGCGCCGCGCTTCGATTTCGGCGACGCGTTTGGCCTGCTGCTCCGTCGCGAGTTCGAGGCTTTTCAGGTCCTGATACGCGGCGGAGAGCTCGCCCTGGCACTGCTCGCGCTCGCGGTCGATTTCCTTGAGCGTGTTCCTCAGGTTCTCGCGGCGCGATTCGATCGAGCGCAGGAACGAGGGAAACGCGAGGCGTCCGATGTCGGAATCGTTGGCGCGCTGGCGCTCACGCGCGACGCTGTCCTCGAGGTCCGCGAGCTTGCGGTCGAGATCGGCGCGCATGCCGTCGAGCGTCGCCATGCGTCGCTTCAGCTCGTCGACGCGGAAGCGCTTGAGGCGCATCAGGGTGTCCCGGCGTTTCATGACTATTTACCTCTCACCATACCGCCACCGACGATGCTTTGCAGCGCGGCATATCCCTCGGCCAAAGTCGATCTGTCGTTTTTCTTCTGAGTTAAAAACGCTTCCAGCCGCGGATATACCAGTGCGGCGGCATCCACGTCTGCATTCGTGCCCGGTTTATAGGCACCGAGGCGAATGAGTTCGGCCATGTCTTCGTAAACCGAAAGTTGGGCGCGGGCGCGCGCCACAATGGCCTGTTCCTCTTCGGTGTTGCACTGCGGCATGGCGCGCGAAACCGATTTCAGAATGTTGATCGCGGGAAAACGCCCGCGTTCTGCAATCGCACGTTCGAGCACGATGTGCCCGTCGAGGATGCCGCGCACGGCGTCGGCGATCGGCTCGTTGTGGTCGTCGCCTTCGACGAGCACCGTAAAGAGTCCCGTTATGGAACCGTTCGATCCGGCGGCGCCCGGTCCTGCACGCTCGAGAAGGCGCGGCAGTTCCGCGAACACGGTCGGCGTGTAGCCTTTGCTGGCCGGCGGTTCGCCTGCCGACAGTCCGACTTCGCGTTGCGCCATGGCAAAGCGCGTGACGCTGTCCATAAGGAGCAGCACGTGCAGCCCTTGGTCGCGCAACTGCTCGGCGACCGTCATCGCCACATAGGCGGCCTGGCGGCGCACCAGCGCCGGCTCGTCGGAGGTAGCCGCCACGACCACGCTGCGCGCCAGACCTTCCGGTCCCAGGTCGTCCTCGATGAATTCCTTGAGCTCGCGGCCGCGTTCGCCGACCAGCCCGATGACGATGGCGTCGGCGTTCGTATGGCGCGCCAGCATGGCGAGCATGGTCGATTTTCCGACGCCCGAGCCGGCGAAGATGCCCAAGCGCTGACCCTTGCAGCAGGTAAGGAATGCGTTGAGCGCCCTGACGCCCATATCCAGCTTGCCCCCCACCCGGCCGCGGGTGTGGGCCGAGGGAGCCTGGGTTTTGACCGGGTATCCGAGCTTGCCGTACGGCAGCGGCCCCTTGCCGTCCGCAGGCCTTCCGAAGGCGTCCAGGACGCGTCCCAGCCACGCCTTCGAGGGGTAGATCATCTGCGGCGTGTCGTCGAAATCGGCCCTGGCGCCGAGGGTCACGCCGTCCAGGGATCCGAGCGGCATGGCAAGCGCCCGGCCGTCCCGAAAGCCCACGACCTCGCAAGGAATTTTCTTGCTATTTGAACACGTTATGCTTACCTGACCGCCAAGGCTGACGGCGCCGGCCGCGCCGGTGACTTCGACGAGCAAGCCCTCGATGCGGGCGACCCGGCCGAAGCGCGTCAGCGGCGCAACAGATTCGATGTCTTTGAGCAAGGCTTGCATCGCGCGTCCTGAATAGCGGGGATCCCGCGGGATGCATCTTGAAGCAAAGGCTTTAAGTGGCGGTAAACTTAACAAGGCGAATCAAAGGGATGGTAGTTCTCACGGCTCACACTCGGTTCATACCTGTTCGAGACCGATGAAGCCATTCGTTACTGTGAAAGCGGATGTTAACCATTTCGCTCTAAGTTGCGCCCATTCGTTAACCACGGCCCCTGTGCCGCGAAAGAGGTTTTGAGAGATGCGCGTGCTCTTGATCGAAGATGATAGCGCGATGGCCCGCAGCATTGAGCTGATGCTGCGTTCAGAGGGTTTCAACGTCTACACGACGGACCTCGGCGAAGAGGGCATCGATCTCGGTAAGCTTTACGACTACGACATCATCGTGCTCGACCTGCAGCTGCCGGACATGAGCGGCTTTGAGGTTCTGAAATCGCTGCGTCTCGCCAAGGTGCAGACGCCGGTTCTGATCCTGTCGGGCAACGCCATCGTCGAAGCGAAGGTGAAGGCGCTCGGCTTCGGCGCCGACGACTATATGACGAAGCCGTTCCACAAGGACGAACTCGTGGCCCGCATCCAGGCCGTCGTCCGCCGCTCGAAGGGCCATTCGCAGTCGGTTATCACGACCGGCAAGCTCACCGTCAATCTCGACGCCAAGACGGTCGAAGTCGATGGCAGCCGCGTGCACTTGACCGGCAAGGAATATCAGATGCTGGAGCTGCTCTCGCTGCGCAAGGGCACGACGCTCACCAAGGAAATGTTCCTGAACCACCTTTACGGCGGCATGGACGAGCCCGAGCTCAAGATCATCGACGTCTTCATCTGCAAGCTGCGCAAGAAACTCGCGGCGGCCACCAACGGCGACAACTACATCGAAACCGTCTGGGGCCGCGGTTACGTCCTGCGCGATCCATCGGAAGAGATCGCGGCGTAACCTTAATCCCTGTCATGGCCGGACGGCGAAGCGCGACCCGGCCACCCAAAGGGCGCCTATTGCGGCGCCCTTTTGCTTTGATATGCCGTGCGCGCGATCGCATGAACAATTTGCGCATGCCGGCAAGATGATTTTCTAATATTAGAACTATTCTAAATTGTATTGACGGCCGTATTCGCGAGGGTTAATTTCGCGCCGTTCGCTGGCTGCGATGGCATTCGCGCGAGCGACAACAGAAGAAACGCTCGGGAGTTGGATATGGACAAAGAAAATAAGTGCCCGGTGGCGCATGGCCACGGCAGAACCAACCGCGACTGGTGGCCGAACCAGCTGGATCTCCGCGTTCTCCATGCGAATTCGGCCCTCCCCAATCCGATGGGCGAAGAGTTTGACTACGCCAAGGAGTTCAAAACTCTCGACCTCAATGCCGTGATCGAAGATCTGCATGTCTTGATGACAGACTCGCAGCCGTGGTGGCCGGCCGATTTCGGCCATTATGGCGGGTTGTTCGTCCGCATGGCGTGGCACAGCGCCGGCACCTATCGCGTCGCCGACGGCCGCGGCGGCGCCGGAGGCGGTCAGCAGCGCTTTGCGCCGCTCAACAGCTGGCCCGACAACGCCAACCTCGACAAAGCGCGCCGGCTGCTGTGGCCCATCAAACAGAAATACGGCCGGAAGATTTCGTGGGCCGATCTTTTCGTTCT
>DATJRP010000008.1:0-40535 GCA_035504555.1 Rhizomicrobium sp.
TCCGTAGTTGAAGCGGAACTCGCATTCCTTGAGGAAGAGATAGAAGGTCTTGCGCGGGATGCCGTTGTATCGACGCAAGGTGCGCTTGGCCTGGTTCCAGAAATTCTCGATGCCGTTGATGTGATGGCCGCGGCGGCTCACGAAGGTCTTGGAATGATTGACGCGGCGATGGCGGAACTCCGACACGTCCAGAACGTCGTAGCTGTTAAAGCTGTCCGTATAGACGACGGAGTCCGGCAAAACCTTGCTTTTCAGCGCCTTCAGCAAGGTTTTTGACGACGCGTCGGCGATCATCTTGGTATAGACCTTGCCGCCGCGCTTGAGGATGCCGAAGACCGGGACCTTGCCCGCGGCTCCGCGGCCGCGCTTGCCCTTGCGTGCGCCGCCGAAATAGCTCTCATCGACTTCGAACGCGCCGCGCTCGGGGAATGTCTTGGCCAGTTCGCCGGCAATCAGCTGACGGACCTTGCGATAGAACAGCATCGTCGTATTGGCCTGCATCCCCAGCAGATCCGCCGCCGATCGCGCCGTCACTCCCAGGACAAAACATTCCAGAAGCCGCAACTGCTGCTTTTTGCCCAATTTGCAGCGCTTAATCCCCATTCAGCCACCGTAGATCCCTCCCTTATCTACGTCAGCCCCCTTCTTTATGCCAAGGGCTGGCTCAACATCGGCAACGAGATCCCGCTCAATCTCTGCGACTGGGCGACAGTCGCCACCTTCATCGCGCTCGTATGGCCCGGCCAGAAGAGTTTCGAGGTCGCCTATTTCTGGGCGCTGTGCGGCACGCTGCAGGCGCTCATCACACCCGACTGCAAATACGAATTCCCCGACGCGCAGTTCACGCTGTTCTTCGTCTATCACGGCGGCATTATCGCGGCCGTTCTCTACCTCGTCTTCGGGCGCGGCATGCGGCCCTACCCGTCATCCTTTCCGCGCGTGATCGGCTGGACGGCGGTTTACGCGGCGGCGGCGGGCGCGGCCGACGCCTGGCTCGGCGCCGACTACGGATTCCTCCGCGCGAAGCCGGATCACCTGACATTCCTCGATGCGCTGTCGCCCTGGCCCTGGTATCTGCCGGAGCTGGCGCTGGCGGCGCTGGCCTTCATGGCGCTCGTCTACGCACCTTTCTTCGTACGAGACCGTTTGGCGGCGCGAACCGCCTAATCGCGCGTTGCGGTCCTCCGGCCAGAACGCTAGCGTCCAGACAAATCTCTGGAGGGCGTGTTGAATCGTATCTTCGCAGGTGCCGTTTTGGCTGTGGGGCTCGCCGCCTGCACCTATCCGGTCGAAACGCCGCCCGCCGAGGCCGTCCCGATCCTCACCGCCTACACGGACAGAGTGCCCGGCAAATGGGTGCTGATCGTCGACGCGGCCAGAGCGAATGCGGCGCTGGAATCGTCCGGCACGCGCTGCAGCCAGTCGGACTATCCGCTCGATCTCTCCAAAGCCTTCACCGAGACGGCCGACGCCACGTTCAAGACCGTCGCCGACGACGTGCGGCTCTCCGATCACGCGCTGTCGAAATCCGAACTGATTTCGGGCGGCTATTCGGGCGTCATCATCCTCAGCGTGTCCGCCCTTAAGGCGAGCCTCAAGACGGACGGCGTCGTCGAGGCGCGGGCGGTGGCCGAAACCGAGATCGAAGGCGCGATCCTCGTCATCAAGGGCGGCGAGCGCATGGTCGATTCGCGGCAAACCGGCATAGGCCAGGCCGAACGCGACGCGCATATCGATTGCTCGGGCGCCGGCGAAGCGGCGGCGGCGGCATCGGACACGGCGGTGCAGGACATCGTCGGCAAGCTTGCCGAGCAGTTCGCGAACTCCCACGCCATTCGCTACTCCGTTCCCGGCCTCGCGCCGCAATGAACGCCGTCACACCGTCGCCGCCGCGCACCTTGAAGCGCAGCATGCGCGTCGTAGGCGTGACGCTTCTCACACTGTCCTCGATCACGCCGGCTTCATCCGTGTTCGTCATTGTCGGCGGCACCGGCGGCGTCCTTCAGCAGGCGGGCACGGGCGCGTTTCTCAGCATGACGGCGATGGCCTTCGTGTCGCTCGCGGTCGCCTATGTCTATGCGGAACTATCGTCCGCCTTTCCGATCGCGGGCGGCGAATATTGCATGGTGGGAAACACGCTCGGCCCCGCCGCGGGCTTCGCAACGCTGACGCTGACCGCGCTTGGCAATATGCTGGCACCTGCCGTATTCGCGCTCGGCGCCGCCGAATATATCAGCGCGGTCGTGCCCGGCCTCAACGCGACTGCCGTCGGCATCGTCATGATCGTTATGACGACGCTCCTGGGCGTTCTCCACATACGCACGAATGCCTGGGTAACGGGAACGTTTCTGGCGCTGGAAGTGCTGGCGCTGCTCGTGCTCGCGGTTCTCGGATTTGCACACATTCACACGCCGCTGTCGGCGCTTATCTTCCATCCGGTGCAGCTTTCGTCCGGCGGCCTTCAATCGGCGACATTCGCGATGATCGGGCTTTCGGCGGCGACATCCATTTTTGCCTACAATGGCTACGGCTCGGCCATCTATTTCGCGGAAGAGATGCATGAAGCGCCGCGTCTCGTTGCGCGAACCATCATGTTGACGCTGGTCCTCGCGGTCGCGACCGAGATCATACCTGTCACGGCGGTGCTCATGGGTGCGCCGGACACGAAGGCGCTGCTCGGCGCAGCCAATCCGTTCAGCTATTTCGTGCAAACGATGGGCGGGCGCGCGCTCGGCATCGCTATTAGCCTCAGCATTGCGCTCGCAATCTTCAACGCAGTCCTCGCAACCGTCATGCAGAATGGCCGCTTCTTCTTCAGCACCGGACGGGACGAAACCTGGCACGCGCTCATCAACAATGCTTTCACACACACGCATTCCCGGTTCAATTCGCCTTGGGCCGCCACGCTTGCCAGCGGAGCCACAGCGATTGGCGCCTGCTTCATCGGTATGAAGTATCTCCTGGTGCTTACAGGAACGGGCATCGTGTTGGTCTATGGGGCGCTTTGCGTGAGCGCGTGTGTCGGCCGGTGGCGCGGATCCTCGTCGCATGCTGCCTATCGCATGCCGGGCTTCCCCGCCGTGCCGATAATCGGGTTCGCCGCGCTTGGTTTTATCGTTTATACGAGCTGGCTCGATCCCGAAACCGGACGCCACAGCCTTATCGCGAACGCGATCGCGGTCGTAGTGGCGCTCCTCTATTACCGTTTCGTGCTGGTCCGGCGGGGCACTTGGGTCCTGCGCGGGCCGCATGACGAGCCCGTGCGCGCCTTATCGGAATGAGTGTCTTCGCAAAGGCTTTGCGCTAGGATGCTACGTTCGAAGGGTGCGGGACATGCGGCGATGCTGCCGCAGAGATGGGAGGAGCTCTTTCAATGGGTATCAGACACTGGATTCTGGGAGGGTCGGCTATCGCGGCATGCGTGGCGATGGGGGCCCCGGTCCTTGCGGCCGACGACAAGGGCGAGATCACGATCGCGGCCCAGCACGCTTCGCTGGCGGCACAGGCGAGCGATCTGGCCGGCGTGAGGATGCATTTGCATCACACGCTGAATTGTCTCGAAGGTCCGAAAGGCGCCGACTTCTCGAAGAAAGAGATGAATCCGTGCGCCAATGCCGGCAACGGCGCCATTCCGGATTCGACCAACCCGACAACGACGGCGGCGCTGCAGTCTGCGGTCAGCCAGGCCGTCAGCGGATTGTCCGCCACGAATCTGAAAACCGCACAAGGCGATGCCAGCGCTACGGCTGCGACGTTGCAGGCGATCAAATAAACTCGCAAATGCATCGGGCCGGCCGGGAAGGTCGGCCCGATCAAACCCTGCTACCGATGCGGATTCTGATTGGAAGTCGGCTCGCCAGCCGGGTATGTCGTGCTTGTCAGCACAATTGCTGCACCGCCTAGAATGTGGAATTTGCGGGTCATTCAGATTTCTCCGTGGTTGGCCGCGACAGAGTCTCGACCTGCGCGGCAGGATGTGTAAGTAAGCCGTGCCGGCCCGCGAGTGCGAGCCGACCCGGTACATCTCAATCCTGCCGCTCACCGACTAGTGCGGAGTCGTCGTCTGGTCCGCCGGCGGCTGCGGCGTCGACTTATTGGTGTCGTTCGGCGCGTTCGCATTCGGCGCAGACGTCGAAGGCGCCGGTGCGTTGTTCATGTTGCTCGGCTCGCTGCCAGGCTGCGCCTGCGGCTGTTCCGTGCCGTACTTGCCCGGAGAGTTTTCGGATCCCGGCGCCGGCTGACTGTTTTGCGGTGTGGCAGAGCTGGGCGTCGATGGGCTGTTCGACGGCGAAGACGTGTTCGGCGACGACTGGTTGTTCGGCATCGACTGATCGCTCGGCTGTTGCTGCATCGTGCCATACTGGCCTTGCGACGCGCTTTGTGCTTTCGCCAATTGTTCCTGGTTGAGTTTTTCAGTTTCCGCGCGTTCCGACTTCGACGACTCACTGCGGCGCGCGGTGTGCATACGGCGATGGTGTTTCACGTGCCTGGTCGATGATGTTGCGGCATCGCTCGATGTGCTCGACGTGCTGGGACTTGCAGCCGGCGCCGATTGGGTGCCGGGTGTTGTTGCCGGCGCGGATTGATCGGCCGGCGTCTGCTGTGTCTGGGCAAAGCTCGACGCAACAAAACCGCCACACGTTAATGCAACGGCCGCCGCACCACCCAAGATGATGGACTTGAACGTCATAAAATTCTCCCTGGTTGGCCGCGACAGGGTCTGGCCTCTGCCCGGCATGACGAGGAGTTAACGCGGCCCTGTGAATTGCGGTTCCTAAAGTTGCACGCGTGCGGCAACGAACGGCACAACTTCCGACTCATTCGCTGATTGCGCGCCGAGCCGAATTGGTTTCTCGAATTATCCAGTTTGGCGGCAAATGCACACGCGCCGTTTGCAAACGATGCTCATTGCAACACGCCGCAACCACGGAATGTTGACGGATCGCACGGGCCGGCGGCCCGGCGCATTTTTTCGCCCTTTTCCATTCATGTGCGGTTCAGCTTGGATGCGCCGTAATGGAACCCGAAAATTGAACGGGTGGTCCATGACATCGAAACGCCTGATTTGCGCGGCCCTGTTGCTGGCCGGAAGCTCGCTTCTGTTCGCGACACCGGGCTTCGCTCAGTCTCCGCCGCCGCATGGCGGTCATCCGCCTTCGCACGGCGGGCCGCCGGGTGGCCACGCGGGCGGTGCGTCGCATTTCGCATTCCACCACGATTTCGCGCATTTCTCCGCGGGCGAGCGCGCAGCATGGGTCGGTGGCAGCTGGAACCACGGCTGGCACAATGGCCGCTTCGGTTGGTGGTGGTTTGCGGGAGGTGCCTGGTATTTCTATACCGCGCCCATCTATCCCTATCCCGGCTACGTGTCCGACTATTACGTCGATTCCGACAGTTACGCGCCGCCGGGACAGTATTGGTACTATTGCCAGAACCCGCCGGGCTATTACCCCTATGTGCGCCGCTGCTCGATGCCGTGGCAACCGGTGCCGGCGGCCGCGCCACCTGCGGGCGCCTACGGGCCAGGCCCCGGCCAGGGACCGGGCTACAATGGCCCCCCGCCGGGCTACAACGGGCCGCCGCCAGGCCCCAATGGCGGGCCGCCGGACGACCAGCCGCCTTCAGGCTATCAGGGCCCGGGCCCGGGCGATCAGCCTCCGCCGGGCTATCAGGGCGGCCCAGGGCCCGGAGATCAGCCGCCGCCCGGCTACCAAGGTCCCGGGCCGGGCGATCAAGGGCCGCCAGGCTATCCGCCTGGCTACCAGAATCAGCCTCCGCCCCCGCCGCAGGGCCCCGGGGACGGGCCTCCGCCGCCTAACAACTGATAGTTAAACCGCTATAACGGGTCCGGTGCGGACCCAATTAAGGGAGTATCAGAATGCGATTGAAAGCCATTGCCCTCGTCACCGCGGCGGCGAGCGTTCTCGCCGGTTGCGTAACACCGCCGATGGGGCCGACGGTCTATGCGAACCCTGGGCGGGGCAAGTCGCCTGCCGCCTTCCAGCAGGACGAAGCGGCCTGCGAGGATTACGCCAATCAGCGCACGGCCGGACAGGCAGAGGAAGCCAACAACAAGGCGGTCGGCTCGGCCCTTATCGGCGCGGCTTTGGGCGCGGGCCTTGGCGCCGCTGTCGGCGGCGGTCACGGCGCCGGCATCGGCGCGGCTGCGGGTGGTGTCGCCGGTACGGCCGTTGGTGCCAACCAGAGCAACCGCGCGCAGTGGAGCATTCAGCAGCGCTACAACATCGCCTATGCGGAATGCATGACGACGCACGGCAACACGGTGCCTGCGGCCGCCTATCCGCGGGGCTATTACGCGCCGGGCTATTACCCGCCGCCCCCGCCACCACCGCCGCCGGGTTATTACCCGCCGCCGCCCCCGCCGCCTCCGCCGGGATATTGATCGATCGGATTTGAGTCAGATCTGAGATTGGGCGGGCCGGATTTCCGGCCCGCTTTTTTTCATCAGCCCTTCGGCGCCTGCGCACCGGTGTCGGCTGCATGCGGCTTTGCCTCGGGCAAGACCGGTGCGACGTTGGCTTCCGGGTTGAGCGTCAGCGGCTTGAACGCGGCGACCGCATCCTTGGCGGTTGCCAGATCGTCGGCGCTCAGTTGCGAGGAAAGCGCGTCGACGCGCGCAGCGGAGTCCTTGTCGCCCTGCGCGGCGGCGAGCGCATACCATTTGTAGGAATCGAGCAGACTCTGCGGGACGCCGTAGCCGCGTTCGTAGAGAACGCCCAGATTGAATTGCGCGTTGACGAAACCATACTCGGCCGCGCGCGAGAACCAGCGCGCCGCTTCGCCGTAATTCTGGCGGGTGCCCCAGCCTTCGGCGTAAGACACTGCAAGCTTGTACATCGCCTTCAGATTGCCCTGCAGCGCAGAGGCTTCGTACCAGCGCATGGCTTCGGCGGCATCGGGGCGCTCACCCTTGCCGTGCTCGAACAGCGTCGCGAGCCAGTATTGCGCAACCGCATCGCCCGCCGTCGCGGACGATTCCAGCCAATGCGCCGCGCGCGCATCGTCTTCGGTGACGCCCGCGCCGTTGAGATAGGCGAGGCCCAGCTCGAGCTGCGCTCGGCTGCTGCCGGACTGGGCCGCCGCGTTGACGCCGGCGAAGTCCAGTGTGCGCGGGCCTTTCGCCGCCGGCACCAGCAATTTCGCCGCCTGCGTCATGGGCGGGTGCGCGGCAGGCGCCATCGCAGCGTGGTGACTGAGCAGGAATTCCGCTCCCAGCAGAACAACGCCGAGTGCCACGCACACGGCGACAAGCAGCCGCGAGCGCGCTTTGACGGGCGCGGCCCAGGCGGAGACTTCTTCGGCAAAGCTTCTCTCTTCCGCTTTCGCCAGCGACTGTGCGGTCAAGGCGGCGCGGCGCGCGGCGGCGAGATAGGATTCGTCGGAGCGGGACGCGGCGTCTTCCTGATCGTCCGCAGCAGGCGTTTCGGGCGAAGGCTCTTCTGCCGGCACAGGTTCCGGCGCGCGCCGCATGAAGTCCACGGCCGGCATTTCCGTCGCCATCGCGCGCATCTCGCGGTCGCGTTCGAGCACTTCCAGGCGGCCCGACGCTTCCAGCGTCAGCGTGCGCAACTCGGCCTGCGTCTGACGGAGCTTGGCTTCGCGCGCCTCGATCGTGTCGGCCAGCGCCTTGGCCTTTTCCTCGACCGCGGCGGCCTGTTTCTTCTCGAACGCTTCAAGACGTTCGACGATCTGCTGCAGGCGATTGTCCGCGTTGCCGTCGGCCGGCGCTGCGCTGCCGCCGACGCGTTCGTCCAGCGTCGACAGCATACGCTCGAATTCGCGCAGGCGCCGCTCAAGCCATGGGTCGACGCGCCGCGCTTCCAACTGCGCGATGCGGGATTCGATAGTCGAGATCAGGCCGGTATCGCCGTTCCCAGGCGCAGCCTCAACGGGCGCGGCGGCGGCGGCATCCTCGTCTTCGGCGTGGACCTGCGCCACGACCGGCGCCTGCACCTGTACCGCTTCGAAGGCCTGCGGTTCGTGTTCGATGGGACCGACGTCTTCGGCATCGTAGCCGATCTGCGCGTGTTCGCTCACGCTCCCGGCTTCGGATGCCGCAACGTCTTCTTCGGGAAGCTCCGGCTCCGGCGAGAACGGAAAGCCGTCACGAATGGTGCGCGCGAAGCTCGACAGGTCGTCCGCGACGATCGCGGAAATCAGGTCCGATTTGCGCACGAAATACGCATAGACCGTTGGCGGCGCGAAGCCCGTCTTTTCGGCGATGCGCAGGAGCGACGTCTTTTCGAGACCGTCCTGCTCGATCATCTCGCGCGCAGCGTCGAGAATGGCCTTGCGCGTCGTGGCGCGATGCCAGGCGGGCCCACGCTCGAGGCGCACCTGCGATTTCTTCTGAATCGTCGCCTGACTGACGGACATAGCCTGTTTCCGAAATCGGGCATGACTTTGCCCGCCCCTCGGCCGGAATGGTTACGCAACAAGACTAAAAGAGGCGTGAAGATGGGGCTGCGATTGTTAAGAAAAGCTGAGTGATCCAAGCCCTCTAGACTGGGCAACACCGGGCGGGGGGCCAGTATTGGGCGCCACCCCGCATGGGCCCGATTTGACGCATGCGGCAATCGTCTCCCAGATAAGGCCGTCGAAGCGGCCCCAGATTCGAGGCCGCGCACGGAGGGGACATATGACAATCGAGTTGACGATGCTGGTCTGGTCGCTGGTTTTGGCCTTCGTCCAGATCCTGCTTTTTGATTTTGCCCGCACGAGCCAATACGGGCTCAAATGGAATACGGGCCCGCGTGACGAGACGATGCCGCCGCTCAATCCCGTGGCTGGCCGCCTGCAGCGCGCCCAGTACAATCTTTACGAGACGCTGCCGCTGTTCATCGGCGGCGTGCTGGTGGCCCACATCGCCGGCCGCGAGAACGAACTGACGGCGATCGGCGCGCAGGTCTATTTCTGGGGCCGCGTCGTCTATGTGCCGCTCTACGCCTTCGGTATCCGCCAGATCCGCTCGCTCGTCTGGCTGGTCAGCACCGCCGGTCTGGTGGCGCTGTTCATTCCGATCCTGATGCCGCAATAGCGGCGCCTATTGCCGGACGGCTTTGAGCGCGTGGCTCTCTTCCGCGTGCTTGAAGCCGGCACGGATCGCCTCGAACCGCGCCTCGACGGCGGTGCGCATCTCGGGATGAGTGAAAATGTAGAGCTCGCCTGCCTTGATCGCCTCCAGTACGCGCTCGCCCACGATGTCGGGATCCATTCCGCCCAGAACCATCTTCGCCGTTTCCGCGCGCGCTTCGTCGCTGCGCGTATCGGGCGCGCGTTCGCCGTAACGAGACTGCCGAGCGCGGCCGCTCTCGTGGATGCGCGTCTTCACGAAGCCGGGACAGAGCACAGACATGCCGATGCCCAGCGGCGCCAATTGCTGCGCCCAGCCTTCGCTCATTGCGACGACCGCGAACTTCGTCGCCGAATAGGGTTCCATGTTGGGCGGACTGATCATGCCGGCCATGGACGCCGTGTTGACGAAATGGCCGCCTTCGCCGTGGCTCTTGATCAGCGGAAAGAACGTCTCGACGCCATAGACGACGCCCTTGAGATTGACGTCAATGATCCAGTCCCAGTCGCGATCGCCGACGGTGCCGAGCGGACCTCCGGCTCCGACGCCAGCGTTGTTGCACACGACGTGGATTTTCCCGAACGCGGCGACCGCATCGAGCGCCGCGCGCTGCACTTCGCTTCTGAGCGTTACGTCACAGTGGACGGCGATGGCCTTCATCTGATCGCGCTGCAGCATTTCCGCCGCCTTGCGCGCGACTTCCAGATCGATGTCGGCGATCGCGACATTCATGCCGGCGCGGCCAAACGCATGCGCCATCCCGTAGCCGATGCCGCTCGCGCCGCCCGTGATGAAGGCGGTCTTGCCTTTGAAGTCTTTCATCATGCTGCGCGCTCGCGTTCCCGGGTCTCTGTTGCTAGAGCGTCGAAGCGCGCGATCAGTTCCGCCGATTGCGGGCGCGTTGCGAGCGCTGCGGTCAATTCCTTGCGCGTCTGGGCGCGATCGAACTCGACGTTGGTCACCGAATGCCACTGGACCATGCCGCGCCAGATGGCATCAATCATGTCCGCGCCTTTGACCCGGCCGCCGTCGGCCGTCTTGAAGGTGAAGCTGCGCAGTTCCGAGACAACGGCCGTGAGATAACCCACATGCGAGGCCTCATCCTGGCGGATGCGCGCCACAAGTTCGGCCGCGTGTTCCGCCGCCGCGCGCCGGTCGCGGAAATTCTCGGGATCGCGCATCACGGCGTTACAGAAGCTGAAGAAATTCTCCGCGCGCACTTCGATCATGAGCACGTTCATCATCAAGAGGATGAAATGCTCGAACTCCGGCGGGATCTGCGGCATCAGCCGGCCCATTTCCGGGCGCGAAAGCGTTTCGGGAATTTCCGGCACGGGATAAGCGTTCCTGCCGAACAGCATGTCACGCACCGCGAACCACATCGCGTCGTGACCGCCCTGGCCCGAGACGTCGTCGCCGCCTTCGTCGAGGCCGTGCGCGCGGAGCAGTCCCTTGTTCAGATGGCCGGTCGCGGTCTCGGAAATATCGTCGACGATGATCGACTGGAAGTCCGGCGCCTGCGCCGTCGCCAGTTTCTTGCCGCGCGCTTCGATCACGCCCGTGACCGTCAACGAATCCCACAGCGTCTGTCCGAGCCCCTGCTCGAGCAGAAGCTTCTGCTGCGCGACATTCGGGAAATAGCCTTTGACCATCAGTTGCTGGGACGAATCGATTAGTTCATGGCCGCGGCCCTTCAGCGCCTCCGACCAGGCGCGAATGGCGGGCCAGCGGTTCAACGTGCGCGGCGAGACGTATTCTCCCGCCGCATCGAAGCCGCCATGCAACGTGTAGCCCGCTTCGATGTGCGGCTTGGCATAAGGGTGATCGGCGAGGATTTCTTCCGCCGAATAGCTGAGCTTGGGCACGCGTCTCTCCTCCCCATGGCCTCGCGCTCTCTTCGAAGCGCTGGACTGATAATTTGTCAGTTTCCGGAGCCTGTCAATCCTCTCCGGCCGCGGCGGTGGGCGAAAAAGAAGATTCGCCACAGAGGCACGGAGGCACCGAGAGAGCTGGCAGGATTTCAGAGATATGCCTCGTCTCGCGAAGTTGGCCTGCGCGCGTTCCGCGCGCAATCAAACTTCATGGCGCAAACGCTGTGTCGAAAGCACACTCGTTCTCTCTGTGCCTCCGTGTCTCTGTGGTGAATCTTTCTTTCGCGCGCAAGCGCGACGCACGCGACTTAAGCCTTCAGCGCCCGCACGAGGAATTGCGTGAGATTGCGCACGACGTCGTGGCGGTCGCGCTCGGTGCGCGCGGCTTCGCTGGTCGCCTGATGGATGGCGCCGACGATGGCCTGGCCGATGATGTCCGCATCGTAAAATGGTGCGATGTGACCCGCGCTCGCCGCCTTCATCAGCGTGGCGCCCCAGTCGTAGCCCCATTGCTGCACAAGCGGCACGGCCTGCGCGCCTTCCGCGTCGATGATTGCTTCGTCGGTCAGCGCCGCATTCAGGACGCCCGGATGCGTGTGCGTATATTCGAAGATGGCGTGGAGCGTGTTGGCGATGAGCTCCTCGAGCGACATGCGGTCGTTGACGCGGTCGCGCACATGCGCGTCGAGTTCTTCGCGCGCTTCCTCCACGAAGGAGAGAAAGCAGGCGCGTTTGTCCGGGAAGTGCAGATAGAACGTGCCGTGGCCGAGGCCGGCCTCGCGCGCGATGTCCTGCGGACGGGTGGCGTGATAGCCGCGCTCGACGAACAGCTTCCGCGCCGCCTTCTTGATCTTGGCGAGGCTTTCAGGTTTGCGCCGCGGCGTGCGGGCTTCGACGGACTTTGGCGGGGTATCGGTACGCGTGCTCATGGCGGAACTTTTCACCGCCGCGCCCGCGCGAGTCAAATCGCGTGGTTAAGCGCCTTCCGGCCGGGCCAGCTTCTGGGCCCAGATAATGCCGATGAAGATGCCCTTCGCGGATGGCAGCAGCGCGAGCGACAAGACGACGGCCAGCGCACTGAAGAGTGCCATACTGAACCCGGTCGACCAATCGGTCGTGCTGACGACGACGAGCGCGAGCGCGACCACCACATGTCCCACGACGATGAGCGTGAGCCAGGTCGGGCCATCGTCCGCACGGATATAGCCGAGCTGTTCGCCGCAATGGGCGCAGCCGTCGACCGGCCTGAGATAGCTCCGAAAAAGATGGCCGACGCCGCAATTCGGACAGCGAAGAAGCGCGCCTCGCCGCACTGCAAGTCCCAAGTCACGTGATGGAGTTAGCGCCATTGCGTCCATGACCGCTCCTTCGATAGCGCCCGCTTTAACGCCGGAGGCCGCCGCAGGGACATATGGTGTGAGCGCACACCTGCCGCCAGACGCTGCGACATGGCGTCCTCATTCGTAAATACGAGCCGCAATGAGCAGGCTTGCGGCATGCCGCCAAGGATTGGGAGACTTCTCGAATTTCTTCCAATCGTGTGTCCAGCGTTCCATCGCTTCCGGAAAGCGAGTCAGCTCGGGGTTTTCCCAAGCCTCTGGATGGTCGCGCAAGTCGGCGTTCAATGCAGAAAGGAACGCAAGAAAGCTCGCTTTGTCCGCCACGCGGCCAACACTAAGAGGATCAGAAGTGACCTCCCGCTTACGGCCGAACCATCGCATCGTGCCCCGCTTGTCGCAGTATTACGCGACCTTCTTCTCTCTAATCGCCCGCCACACGCGTTCTGGTGTCGCCGGCATGTCGATGTGGACGATGCCGATCGCATCGCACACCGCGCTCATCACCGACGGCAGCGCGCCGACCGTTCCCGCTTCGCCGCAACCTTTGGCGCCCAAGGGATTCGTCACGCAGGGAATTTCTTCATAGGCGAACTCGATGTCCGGCAGATCGTCGGCGCGCGGCATCGCGTAGTCGCTGAAGCTTGCCGTGAGCAGCTGGCCCGTCGCGGGATCGTAGACGCAGTTTTCGAGCAGCGCCTGACCGATGCCCTGCACGACACCGCCATGCACCTGTCCCGCCACGAGCATCGGATTGATGACCCGGCCGAAATCGTCGAGCACCTTATAGGAGGCGACATCGACGACGCCCGTCTCCGGATCGATTTCGACTTCGCAGACGTGACAGCCGTTCGGGAACGTCGACGCCGTACCCTGATACAGGCCGTCACTGTCGAGGCCATCTTCGAAACCGGGAAGCTTTTCGCGGCGGAGGGTGACCGCAAGTTCGCCGACGGTCAGCGAGCGCTCCGTCTCCGCCACGCGGAAACGGCCGATGCCTTCGACGATCTCGAAACCGACCTCGGCGGCGCCGGCCTGCAGCACCTGTCCGGCCGCCGTCTTGCCTTTGCGGATCACTTCATCGGACGCGATGTTGATCGCGCCGCCCGACATGTTGAGCGAGCGCGAGCCGCCCGTGCCGCCGCCATTCACCCACTCCGTGTCGCCCTGCTTCACGGTGATGGATTCGAACGGCACGCCCAGACGCTCGGCGACGAGCTGCGCGAAGGCCGTCTCGTGGCCCTGCCCGTTCGACTGCGTGCCAACGAACACTTCGACGCCGCCATTGTCCGTGAATTTCACAGCGGCCGGCTCGCTGCCGACGGCGGCCGTGATCTCGACGTAATAGGCGATGCCGAGACCGCGTTTGAGGCCGCGCGCTTCGGAGGCCTTGCGCCGCGCCGCGAAGCCCGCCACATCGGCGCGCTTCATGCTTTCTTCCAGCATGCGCGGATAGTCGCCGGAATCGAAGGGAATGCCGAACCAGTTCTTGTAGGGAAGTTCGTTCGGCCCCGGCATGTTGCGCTTGCGGATTTCAGCGCGATCGATTCCCGTCTGCGCCGCCGCCGCATCCATCAGCCGTTCCATCAGATAGGCCGCTTCGGGTCGGCCCGCGCCGCGATAGGCATCGACCGGCGCGCTGTTGGAGAAGTAGCATTTGATGTTCGCGAACATCAGCGGCACGCGATAGATGCCGCCGAAAATCCGTCCGCCCGCGAGCGTCGGAATGAACGGCGCAAACTGCGAGAGATAACCGCCCATATTGGCGGTGCCGGTGATGCGCATGGCGAGGATATGGCCGTCCCTGTCGAGGGCGAGCTCGCCGTTCATGGTCATGTCGCGGCCGTGATCGTCGGACAGGAACGCTTCCGTGCGGTCCGAGGACCAGCGCACCGGACGCCCGGTGAGTTTCGCTGCCACAAGCACCAGTACCTGCTCGGGGTAGAAGAAGCCTTTCATGCCGAAGCCGCCGCCGACATCCTTGGTGATGACGCGGAGTTTCGACTTGTCGATACCCAGCACGGATTGCGCGATACGGTCGCGCAGGCCGCCGGCGCCCTGGGAGCCGGTGTAAAGTGTGTAGCTCTCCGTCGCCGCGTCGTAGAGACCGATGCCGTTTCGCGTTTCCATCGAATTGACGACGATCCGGTTCTGCACCGTATCGAGTGAAACGCGATGTGCGGCCGCGGCAAACGCGGCATTGGTTTCGTCTTCTTTGCCGGCCGCCCAATCGACGACCACGTTGTCGGGCGCGGTGTCCCAGATCTGCGGACCGGTCGGCGCGGATTGAAGCGTGCCTGCCGCTTCGAGCGGCTCATAATCGACCGCGACGAGTTCGGCCGCGTCGCGCGCCTGCGCGTAGGTCCCGGCGATCACCATGACGATCGCTTCGCCGATGAAGGTGACGAGCCTGCCGCTCAGCTGCGGTTTCGCCGACAGGCGCATGGGCGAGCCGTCGCGGCCCTGCAACGGCGCCAGACACGGCATCGGTCCCGCGCCTGCTTTTTCGACGTCTTCCTGCGTCAGGACCGCAATGACGCCCGGCGCAGCCTTCGCCGCCGAGATGTCGACGCTCTTGATGCGCGCATGGCCGTGCGGACTTCGGTGAAACGCCGCATGTGCTTCGTTCTCGAAATGCAGGTCGTCCGTATACTGACCTTGACCGGTGACGAAACGGATATCCTCCGTTCTGCGAACGGATTGTCCAACGCCGAATTTCATGGTGTGCCCGTTGAAAAACTAGTGCTTATAACTCGGATCGATACGGTCGAGCTTGCGCAGGAGCGCAGGCCAGGCCAGCGCGCCGAGCAGACCTTCGAACGCCTGTCCGCCCTGCTGCGCCGTCTTCTCCGGCACGCCCTGGTTCGGCCAGTTGAGCTTGGCGCCGCCCGCCATGGCGCGCACCTGCATCGAGCAGGCCCGCTCGAGATAATACATGCGCAGGAACGCGTCGGGGCAACTCTTGCCCAGGGCGAGCGTGCCGTGGTTGCGCAGGAGCATCATGTGCTTGTCGCCCACGTCGTGCACGAGCCGGTCGCGTTCGTCGAGGTCGAGCGCGACGCCCTCATAGTCGTGATAGGCGATGTCTTTCGTGATCATCATGGCGTGCTGGTCGATCGGCAGGAGTCCGTCGGCCTGCGCCGAAACCGCCACACCGTCCGTCGTGTGCAGATGGATGATGCAGTGCGCGTCGTCGCGATTCATGTGCAGCGCGCTATGGATGGTGAAGCCCGCCGGGTTCACCGGATAGGGCGAGTCCTGGACCTTGTTGCCGTCGAGATCGATCTTCACGAGGCTCGATGCCGTGATCTCCTCGAACAGGAGTCCGTAGGGGTTGATCAGGAAGTGATGCTCGGGCCCGGGCACGCGCGCGGAGATGTGCGTGAAGATCATGTCGTCCCAGCCATGCAAAGCCACGAGGCGGTAAGTCGCCGCGAGGTCGACACGCAGCTTCCACTCCTCGGCGCTCACCTTGTCTTTGAGGGAGCCGATCGTCTCTGCGCCCGGATTCTTGCCGGCCATTTTTTCCATCAGTTCCTGTGACGCTTGCATGGGCGCAACCTCGATATTTCGTTGACGCAATGGTGCGGCGCGGGAACCGGTCCTGTCAAACGGCCCACCGGTCAAACATTTGTCCGGACCCGCGCCACGGCCTTCATCCAGCCTTCATACGCCAGATCGCGCGCAGGCGCCGCAAGGGCCGGATCGAAGCGGCGGTCGAGCGACCAGGCACGCGCGATGTCGTCGAAACCTGTGAACACGCCAGCCGCCAGCCCGGCCAGATAGGCCGCGCCGAGCGCGGTGGTTTCCGTGACTTTGGGGCGCTCGACGGCAAGACCCGTGAAGTCGGCGAGGCGCTGGCAGAACCAGTCGTTCCGCACCATGCCACCGTCAACTTTCAGCGATTTGGGCTGACCGAGGCCCGCCGCACGCATGTCGGCCGCCATCGCTTCGAGGAGATCGCGCGTCTGGAAACAAACCGCGTCTAGCGCGGCGCGCGCGATTTCCGCTACCCCCATATCGCGGGTGAGCCCAAGGATCGCGCCCCGCGCATCGGGATCCCAGTATGGCGCGCCCAGTCCCGTAAACGCCGGAACGAAATAGAGTCCTTCCGCCGATTTGGCGGTCCTTGCCAGCGCTTCGATCTCGTGCGACTCGCGGATGAGGCCCACGGAGTCGCGCAGCCACTGCACGACGGCGCCTGCTACAAATATGCTGCCTTCGATCGCATAGGCTGTCCTGCCGCCGGCGCGATAGGCGGCCGTGCTCAGGAGACGATTATTCGACACCGGCACGGCTGCACCCGTGTTGACGAGCGCAAAGCATCCCGTCCCATATGTCGACTTGACATCGCCCGGCGCGAAGCACGCCTGGCCGAATGCCGCGGCCTGCTGATCGCCCGCGACGCCCATGATCGGGATGGACGCGCCGAACAGTTCCTTGTCCGTCTCGCCGAAATCGCCGGCGCTGCTGCGCACCTCCGGCAACACGGCGCGCGGGATCGCGAAAAGCTTCAGCAGCGTCTCATCCCAGGCCAGTTCGCGCAGATTGAGCAGCAGGGTGCGCGAGGCGTTGGTCACATCCGTCGCGTGCACCAGTCCGCCGGTGAGCTTGTAGATGAGCCAGCTGTCGATGGTGCCGAGCGCAAGCTCGCCGTTTTCCGCGCGCTTCCGCGCACCGGGGACATGATCGAACAGCCACTGCGCCTTGGTGGCGGAGAAATAAGGATCGAGGAGAAGCCCCGTGCGCCTCGTGACGTCGGACTCGTGCCCATCGGCCTTCAAGGCGCGACAGCGTTCCGCCGCGCGGCGATCCTGCCAGACGATGGCGTTATAAAGCGGTTGCCCCGTGCGGCGATCCCAGAGGACCGTCGTCTCGCGCTGGTTGGTGATGCCGATTGCGGCAATGTCAGCCGGCGCCACGCCTTTCATGGCGACACGGCAGCAGTTCAGCGTGGCGCGCCAGATTTCATCCGCGTCGTGCTCCACCCAGCCATTGTCCGGATAGATCTGACGCAACTCGATCGCATGCGACGCGATGCTCGCGCCCGCGCCGTCGAAGAGAATGGCGCGCGTCGATGTCGTGCCCTGGTCGATGGCGAGGATAAAGGGTGGTTCGGAGGCCATGAGGAGCTGCCGGGGGGACCGTGGAAACGCCAACCTAGCATGCCGTCCGGCGCGGATAAGCCCCAAGGGGCAATGGCGGAATCGAAAGGCGGCGGATTGCGGCCCGATACAGCCTTAACACGCTGTTAACGATGGCTGGCTAGGCTTGTCCCGAGACCGCGACTGGGGCGGTTGCCGGAAGAATTCTGGGGGATGGGTGTGGGGCTTGCGGCAGAGGATCTTGGTGATGTGAGCCGGCTTGCAGCGCTCGCAGCGGGAACGCCCAAATCCAATCGCAGCGACATCTACATCGCCGTGGCGCGGCTTTTCAGCGCCCAGGCGGCTCAGCTCTCCGACCGCGAACGCGCGCTCATGCGCGACATCCTCAAGCGCCTCACCCTCGACGTGGAAATGGCGATCCGCATCTCGCTTGCCGAGCGGCTTGCGGACGATCCCGAGGCGCCGCTGGATCTCATTCTGCTTCTCGCCGACGACGCGATCGAAGTCGCCCGCCCGATCATCTTGCGGAGCCAGAAGCTCACCGACCGCGAAATTCTGGAATTCCTCCGCGATGCCGACGAGGCGCGCCAGACCGTTTGCGCCGAGCGCCCCAACATCGGCGAACCCGTCACCGACAGGCTGGCAGCCAGCGAAGCGGAAAGCGTGCTCATCGCGCTGGTCCGCAACGCGACCGCGCGCATCGCGGCCCAGACCTTCGAGACGCTGGTCGAAAAGTCCCGTCGTATCGCGGCGCTCCAGGAGCCCCTCGCCCATCGCAAAGACCTGCCGACGCCGCTGGCGTCACAAATGTGCCTGTGGGCGTCCGACGCGCTCAAGGCCTACATCGTCCAGAGCCGTCGCCTGGATGCTGCGGCCGTCGGCGGCGCCGTCGACCAGGCCGCACGCGCGGTGGCAGCACCCGCTGTGCCCGATCCGTCGGATGGCGGCCGCAAGCTCGTCGACAAGCTCGCCATCGCCGGGCAGCTCAAGCCCGGCTTTCTCGTGCGCGTTCTCCAGCAGGGCCAGACCGATCTCTTCGAGATCGCCTTCGCCAAGCTGCTTGACATGGAAGTCATCGCGTTCCGCGACGTCTTCTACCGCAAAGGCCCCCGTCCCGTGGCGCTGGCCTGCCGCGCCGTCGGCATAGACCGCTGTGTCTTTCCCACGATTTATTGCGTGTCCCGCCAGGCCCGGAGCATAAACCCGGCCCTTTCCAACGACGAGCGCACGGAAGTCGACGCGGTCTTCGGCTCGCTGACGCGGAAAGAAGCTCTGGACATCCTCAAGCGCGTCTAGACCGGCCGCCGGCCCCGGTCATGACAAATCGGACCTTACCCCCTACCTTATCCGGATGATCGACCCGTTCGGCCGCCACATCCATTATCTCAGAGTCTCGGTGACGGACCGCTGCGATTTCCGCTGCGTCTACTGCATGTCCGAGCATATGAGCTTCCTGCCAAAGCGCGATCTTCTCTCGCTCGAGGAGATCGAGCGCGTCTGCGCCGCCTTCATCCGGAAGGGGATCAAGCGCATCCGCATCACCGGCGGCGAGCCGCTCGTGCGCCGCAATGCGATGTCCCTGATCAGAAGCCTCGGCGCGCGCCTCGGCGACGGCGGCCTGGACGAACTCACCCTCACCACGAACGGCAGCCAGCTTGCGCGCTTTGCCGAGCCGCTCTTCGACGCCGGCGTCCGCCGCATCAACGTCTCTATCGACACGCGCGATCCCGAGCGTTTCCGCAGGATCACCCGCTGGGGCGATCTCGGCCAGGTGCTGGGCGGCATCGACGCGGCTCTGAACGCGGGGCTCAGGCTCAAGATCAACATGGTGGCGCTACGCGGCGTCAACGATGACGAGATTCCGGCCATGATGGAATGGGCCCACGGTCTCGGCATGGACATGACGCTGATCGAAACCATGCCGATGGGCAACGTGGAGGACGACCGCGTCGAACACTACATGCCGCTATCGCTCGTACGCGCCCAGCTGGCCGAACACTACACGCTGGAAGAGAGCCCCTATCGCACCGGCGGCCCGGCGCGTTATGTGCGCGTGAAGGAGACCGGCGGCCGTCTCGGATTCATCACGCCCCTGACGCATAATTTCTGCGAGAGTTGCAATCGGGTGCGGCTCACCTGCACAGGGATGCTCTACATGTGTCTCGGACAGAACGACAACGCGGATCTGCGCGCCGCCTTGCGCGCGTCGCAGAGCGATGACCGGCTCGAAGCCGCCATCGACGAAGCCATTTCGCGCAAGCCCAAAGGCCACGATTTCGTCATCGACCGGCGGCACAACACGCCGGCGCTGGCCAGACACATGTCGGTGACCGGTGGCTGACAGACCCGCGCTTCATTTCGTCGCCGCTCCGGCGATAGAGGCGCAGGCTGCGCTGCTCGCACTGCGCGACCGCTTCGGCGACCAGGGTCCGAAGAAGGCCGACATCATCGTGACGCTGGGGGGCGATGGCTTCCTCCTGCAGACGCTTCATGACTTCATCGGCCAGGAGAAGGCGATCTACGGCATGAACCGCGGCTCGGTCGGCTTCCTGATGAACGAGTACAGCGAGACCAACCTGCTCGAACGGCTGGCTGCGGCGGAAGCGACGCGCATACATCCGCTGCGCATGAAGGCTGTCACGCGCAACGGCATGGTGGCCGAAGCCCATGCCTTCAACGAAGTCTATCTCTTCCGCGAAACGCGGCAGGCCGCGAAATTGCGGGTCATCGTCGACGAGCGCGCGCGCATCGCCGAGCTCATCTGCGACGGCATCTTGATTTCGACACCCGCCGGCAGCACCGCCTATAATCTTTCCGCACACGGACCAATTTTGCCGATCGACGCGGCCCTCCTCGCGATGACGCCAATCAGCGCCTTTCGCCCGCGGCGCTGGCGCGGGGCGATCCTTTCGCATCTGGCCCGCACGCGCTTCGAAATCCTGGAGCCGAACAAACGTCCGGTGAGCGCGGTGGCCGACGCTCTGGAAGTGCGCGACGTCGCCAGCGTCGATGTGGCCGAAGACCGCTCGATCGCGATGACGATGCTGTTCGACGAAGGCCACAGCCTTAACGAACGCATTCTGGCCGAACAGTTTCTCGACTAACGAAGGTTTACGGCTCGTTAAGCGAGCCGCCGCTATAGTCGCCCCGTGCGCGGAATAACCGCGGCGGGTGGGCCATGAGCGGTTACAGATTCGACAGAATCAAAGTTCTCATCGTCGACGACAATTTGCACATGCGCAAAATGCTCGCGGCGATCGTGCAGGCGTTCGGCGTGACGACGATTCACGAAGCGCCGAACGGCGTGCAGGCATGGGACAAGCTGCGCAACCACAACCCTGACATCGTCTTCCTCGACTGGATGATGCCGGGCATGACGGGACTTGAATTCACGAGGATGGTGCGCACGTCGAACGACTGCCCCAATCCTTACGTTTCGATCATCATGGTCACCGGCTATACGCAAGTCGAACATGTGCATCAGGCGCGCGACGCGGGCGTGACCGAATTTCTCGCGAAACCGATTTCAGCCAACACGGTGCTCGCCCGTATGACGGCGGTCATCGAAAATCCCCGCGCTTTCGTGCGCACGCCCGACTATTTCGGGCCGTGCCGGAGGCGTCGGCAGGACAGGGATTATACGGGACCGGAGCGGCGCGGTACGGGCACGCCAAAGGGTCATGCCAAGACAAGCGCCCAAGCAGAAAGTTAGGGGACGTCATGAGCAAGCAGCAGCAACCCATCGAGATATTCACGCCGCCCAATACGCTGAAGGCGAAGGTTGGCGGCGGCAGCGGCGCTGCCATCGACATGTCTGCCGTCAAGCGCGCCGAGCAGGCGCTCGCGACATTGAAGACGGAATTCGGCGATTGGATCGCGGCCGACGTCCAGATCCTTGTCAGTTCGCGCGATGCATTCCTCGCCGATCCGAACGCCGAGCGCCAGGGCGATCTCTATCGCGCCAGTCACGACCTGCGCGGTCAGGCCAGGACCTTCGAATTCCCGCTGGTCGAGCGCGTTGCGGCGTCGCTTTGCCGTCTTCTCGACGCCCCCGGCGCCAACAAGGCACTTGCACTGGTGGACGCGCATGTCGGTGCCATCCGGGTCATCGTCCGCGACAACATCAAGGACCGTTCGAATACGATGGCTTCGACCCTCGCGAAGGAACTCGAGATGCGTGTCGGCGAGTTTCTGACACAGCCCTGACTGGCGTCGCTAGCTTAACACTGCGTTATCCCCCTCTCCCCTAGTCTAGCAAACTGGGGCTGCGCGGGCCGAATCTGGACGTCCGCGCCTCGTCTAGGGCAAGCAGATGGACGCCGTGACCTCTTTCGTTAGAGACCGTGTCAGACCGGCTCGGCTTTTGGCCGAATTGGCCCCGGTCACAGCCATCGTTTTCGTGACCTCCTACGCTGGCATCGCGATGATTGATCGCGAGAATGGCGTCGCGCCCATCTGGATCGCCAACGCGTTCTTCATCTACCTCACGTTGCGCAGCCCGCGTGAAGCCGCCTGGCGGGTCTTGGCCGCGGGAACGTTCGCCCGTTTCATGGCGGGTCTTGCGATCGGAAGCACGCTGGCTGCGGCAACGATTTTCTCGCTCTGCAACCTGGCGGAAGTGCTGATCGTCGCCCTGCCGCTGCGGGCGTTGAACGCCCATCGGGATTTCAGCCGCCCGAAGTCGCTCATTGCGTTTTATCTTCTTGCGGCCGGTCCGGCGCCGTTTCTACCCGCCGTCTTCGCCGCGGCTTATGCTCACATAGTGCGCGGCATGGACTTCGTTCCGACGCTGTTCAACTGGTACGCCGCCGACGGCCTCGGCCTCATCGTGATCGTCCCGATCCTCTTCACCGTTCGTACGGAAGCCTTCGTGCGCATGTTCCGGAAGGACCAGATTCTGAAGACGCTGCTCTACATCAGCGCCGTCGTCGTCGCGGTCCTGATCAACCGCTTTGTGCATGGCCTGCCGCTCGCTTTCCTGTTCTTCCCGTCCGTGCTGTTCCTGACCTTCCAGCGAAGTTTCGAAGGCGGCGCCATCGGCACGATGCTCGTCGGGGGCTATCTGATCTCGCCCCTCTTCTTCGGCGCGCCGCTCGGCGGCCTGCATGGATACTCACTGCGCGACCAAATCCTCATCGTCGAAATCTTTATCGCCGTCATCGGGTTCTCCGTCGTACTTGTCGGCGCGGCGCTGGACGAACGGCGCAGGCTCGAGGAAGGCCTGTCCCTGGCGACGGAACGCGCGCAGGCCGCGCGTGAAGAAGCCGTCGTCGCCAAGGAAGCGGCCGAAAAAGCCAACCGCATGAAGTCGATGTTCCTCGCCACCATGAGCCACGAATTGCGCACGCCGCTGAACGCGGTGATCGGCTTCTCGCAACTGATGGAAGAGGAAACGTTCGGACCACTGGGATCGCCGCGCTACCGCGAATATACGGGCCTCGTCCAGAAGGCCGGCCGGCATCTGCTCGATCTCATCAACGACATTCTCGATATGTCGAAGATCGAAGCCGGCAAGTTCGAGCTGCACCGCGAGCAGATCGACGTGCGCATCCTGGTCAACGAATGCTCGATGCTGATGCGCGAGCGCGCCAAGCAGGCCGGCATTGCCCTTCAGGAGGAGGTCCCGTCCGAGCCGCTGCAACTCGACGTCGATCGCCGCGCCGTCAAGCAGATCCTGCTCAACCTCCTGTCCAACGCCGTCAAGTTCACGCCGGAGGGCGGCCGCGTGATCACACGTGCGGTCCAATCCGGACGCAGCGTTTCGTTATCTGTCGAAGACACGGGCGTCGGCATTCCGGCGGACCAACTCTACCGCCTCGGCAATCCCTTCGTGCAATTGCGCAACAATGCCGGTTCAACGCATGAGGGAACGGGTCTCGGCCTCGCGCTCGTGCGCTCGCTCGCCGAAATGCATGGCGGCCAGCTGCGGATCGAAAGCGTCGAAGGCCGCGGCACGACAGTGACGGTCGAAATTCCGCTCGACTGCAAAGTCAGTCTGGTCGCGGCCTAGAGCGGCTCTAGACTCCGTCGCGCATCGACGTCCAGGTCTGCTCATAGCCAGCGTCGTCGCGGATGCGCAAAATCGCGCCATCCGCGCTCTGCTCCACCCATGGCTCAACCGTTAAAGGCGGCGCTTCGCGCGCGGCCTTGAGCGCCGCATCGACCGATTTGGATTGCGCGAGCTTCATCAGGTTGAGCTTGGTCGGGAAGATGATGTTCCAGCGCTTGCGGTCTGCCACGGCTTCGTCCGGTGCGATCCATAGGGAATCGA
Organism: Rhizomicrobium sp.; assembly: GCA_035504555.1. Classification (GTDB taxonomy): domain Bacteria; phylum Pseudomonadota; class Alphaproteobacteria; order Micropepsales; family Micropepsaceae; genus Rhizomicrobium. The sequence goes on from DATJRP010000008.1 coordinate 23,679, forward strand.
CGGATTCGCGGCCGTCGTGATGTCCGCTGTGCCCGTGGGGCGCCAGCGCGATGAAGAAATGCGTGTCGAAGCGCTTGGGCATCATCTTGGGCGTGATCCAGTGCGCGAAATGCACGAGATGATCGCAGGCGAGCCGCAGGTTTTCCTTCTCGACCAGATCGCGCAGACTCATCTCGCCTTTTTCGAGCGGCTGACGATAGGTATCGAGCCGGGCCAGACGGTTCTCGTCTATGAATTCGCCAGTCTTCGCGTCGCGCGCGAGCAGGATGCCGGCTTCTTCGAAGGCCTCGCGGATGGCGGCCGCCGCCAGCGCCCGCATTTCCGACGACCAGGCGGACGCGCCGTCCATGTGGTCGCCAAGCACGGGATCGAAATCGCTTTTGGAGGCTTTCCCCCCGGGGAAGACGAGCGCGCCGGTGGCGAAATCGATCTGGTGATGGCGTTTCACCATGAAGACTTCGAGGCCGTTCGCGCCATCGCGGATAAGCAAAACCGTGGCTGCCGGGACCGCCGGTGCGGCCGGCTTGGCTTGTGTGTCGGACATGTTTCCTCGCTGTTCGAAGACAGACTAACGAGTGTCCACGGCCGCCGCCAAGCGGCTGCCTCCCGATTATTTGGCTATTCGATTTTCGTGCGGAGCGTGGCGATCTTGTGATGCTCCGCCATTGTGCCCAGAAGATCGAGAATGTCGGGCGTCGCGGCCAGCGGCGCCTGCGGGACGGATGCGGCCGGCAGGATCGATGCCGAGCTCGACTGCATGGCGGACCACAGCTGGACCGCCAAAGAGTCCTCGGCGGGCGGAACCGCGGTCACCGTCTGCGTCGACGTCTGGGCCGTGATCGTCAGATTTTGCTGTGCAACGGGTGCCGGTTCGCTAGGAGCCGCGGGCCGCGCCAGCGGCTGTTTCAGCGCCCAGGCGTAGACTTCCCGCACGGATTTCGCCGTGCCGTCGGCGTGATAGAAGACCGAACGGTTGGAAGCCGCCGCTTGCGGGAACTCGGTTGCAGCACAGGATTGCGGCTGCGCGGAATTCATCCGGATGAGCTTGCAGGCGGCTTCGGGGCCCAGGAAATGGGCGGCGTAGAGTTCGCCATTGGAGACGTTGCGGCCCAGTGCGCTTTCCAGCGACGCGCGCGTGGCGTTGGCATATTCGCCGGCCATGAGCGCGGAGACGCGCGGATCGTTGCGCAACGCCAGAATCGCGTGCCGGTCGCTAGCATTGTCGGCCTCGTAATGGCCGTCAGACGACTGCACGATCGCATTGGCGAAAGAGCCGAGACCATGCTTCGCGCCGTATTGCTTGACGAGACTGAACCAGGTCTGCTCCACGAACTGGAACAGGCCGCAGGCGCTCGAGGTGCCTGATTTCGCCTGCGGGTGCAGGTTGCTTTCGCGCATCGCCGTCGAAAGAAGGAAGCTGAAATCCGAGCCGGTGGCGGCGCTCGCTTGCTTCAATGCAGCGAGCACGTCGCTGCGCACGGCTGTGGTGGCTTCTGCCAGCATGACTTCGAAGCGCCTTTCTTTGCGCTTCGGGCAGCTTCGGCTGCCTATGGTTAAAAATTTACAAACAGCCGCGGAGGCGGGAGAGCCGCTCGGCCAGCGCAGACGGCACATAGGGCTCCGCGGGACTATGACCCCACACGGGACCCGGCCAGGCAGGATCGCCCGGCGAGCGCGCCACGACGTGAATATGGAGCTGGGGGACGATGTTGCCCAGCGCACCGGTGTTGATTTTGGCGGCCCCGCCGAGTGTCTTGAGGCCTGCGCCGGCGCGGGCGATTTCTTCCATGAGGAGCCGGCGATCTGCGGACGCGAGGTCGTGCAGCTCGATGATATCGGCGCGACGGGGCACGAGCACAAGCCAGACATAGCGCGCATCGTTCATCAGCAGAACGCGCGACAGCGGCCAGTCTTCGACAAAAATCGTGTCGGCGGCGAGGCGCGGATGCAGCGCGAATTCAACCATGCTCATCCCAGCAGATGTAGGCCGCTGCGCAGACCCACGGAGACGATATAGCCCGCGTAGCCCAGCAGCAGCAGCAGCCCCTGCCCGCGCGTCAGCCGCCAGCCGAACAGCATCAGCAGGGGAATGACGATGGCGCAGGCGGCCATCAGCGGCGCGTCGAATTGCGCGAGCATGGGCGCGACCGAAATCGGCCGCACCGCCGCCGCGATGCCCAAGACCAGAAGGATGTTGAACACGCTGGAGGCGACCAGACGTCCGGATATGAGGTTCGGATGCCCGCGCGTCGCCGACACAAACGTCGAAATCAGTTCCGGGAGCGTCGTCCCGATCGCCAGGAGCGTGAGCGCCACGGCCAGTTGCGGCAGATGGAAGTTGCGCGCGATCAGGAGCGCGAAGTCGATGGCGAGACGCGCACCGAAGAACAGGCAAACGACGCCGACGGCCAACAAGAACAGGCCGAGTGCGCCACCCACCTCTCCGTTCCGTGTTTCGTCCGAAAGCAGTTGCGGCGGACGCCCCCAATCGGTGAGCGAAACGAGCACCAGATAGCCGATCCAGGCCGCGAGCAGAACCGCGCCGAAAGGCTTCGGAATGAATCCGTCGAACGCCATGAACACAAGCGCGATGCTCGCCGCGATCAGGACACCGCCGTCCCGGAAGACGACACGTGGCGGCGCCGGCATCGGCCGCATCAGAGCACCGATGCCGCAAACCAGAAGCATGTTGGCGATGTTGCTGCCGACGACGTCGCCCAATGCAATGTCGGACATGCCGCGCAGCGACGCCTGAATGGCGACCGAAAGCTCGGGCGCGGACATGGCCAGCGAAACGATCAAAAGGCTGACGAAAACGGGGGGCAATCCGAGCGCACGGAACACCCCAGTTCCACCGCGCAGAACCGCCTCGCTGCCGATGAGAAGCAGCGCAAAGCCGATCCCCAGAAAGACGTAAACCATCGGACGCAGAACTCCGGGACTCCCCCGCCCCGCACCGTCTCGTTAACGGACACTATTCCCCGTCGCAAGCCCGCATCAGGCAAAGCGTTTGGGATCGAAACCGCGGATGTCCGGCGGCGTCCGGCGTTCCAGGATGAGACTGTGCAAGGCGTCCGCAATGGCCGGAGCAAGAAGAATGCCGTTGCGGTACTGCCCGCTGGCGACAAAAAGGCCGGAAAGAGCGGTTTCTCCGACGATCGGCAGATCATCCGGCGATCCCGGCCTCAACCCGGCCCAGTGCTCGACGATCTCCCAGTCCGACAACGCCGGCAGGAGCGCCGTCGCGCGCGCGGCGAGCCAATCGGCCGCACCATCGGTCGGCGCCGTATCGAAGCCTTCACGCGTGGCGGTGGCGCCGACAAACAGCCGGTCGTGACGCGGAATCAAATATACGTCGTGACCCCAAAGAAGCCGCGTCGGCAGCGTCGCGCCGTTTGCGGGCCGGAAGGCGATCATTTCGCCCTTGACGGGAATGACCGGCGGCAGCGCTTCGCGCGGCACGCCTTTGATCTCGCCGCTCCACGCGCCGGCTGCAAGCACGTATGCGTCGCCCTGGTGAAGCGTGAACGGCGTACGCGCGCCCTGGATGCTGCCGCTCGACACCTCGAGACGCACGACGGCTTCGTTGGTCTGAAGCGTGCCGCCGGCATTGACCAGCGCATAGGCCAGCGCCATGCCCAGCGCGCGATTGTCGACCTGTGCGTCGCCCGGCGCGAACAGCGCGCCGACGATGTGCTCGCTCAGCAGCGGCTCAAGACGGCGTGCCTCCGCCGCGTCGAGCAGCGACGTGTCGCCGCCGGCGCGCGCGGCGAGTTCGTCGAAGCGCGTCTTTGTCGGCGCCGCGATCAGGCTTCCATCGCGGCGATAGAATACGGCGCGTCCCGAACGTTCTTCGATCTCCCGCGCGAATTCCGGCCACAGCGATGCCGCGCGCGCGGCGAATTCCGCGTCCGGCGTCGCCTGATCGGCGTGTTCGGCCGCCGCCGCGATCATGCCGCCCGCGGCCCAGGTCGCCGCGCGGCCCGGCTGCGCGCGCTCGAGCACGACGACCTCGGCTCCGCCCAACGCCAATCGCCAGCCGATCGACAGGCCGGCCACACCGGCGCCAATGACGACGATCTTCATTGAATTCGTTCCGCAACGGCCTCCCAGGACTTAGGCACTCGCCCTTGCCCCGTCAAACCCCGAAGACGGATGATGACGATGGCCGGTTCCGTTCCTATAGTCGTTGACCGTTCGAGAACGAACTGTCTTGAAAGAATAAAGCCATATTTTGAGCAGGGTGTTCCCGGAGCACGAATTTCGCGGAACAGTGAAGGATCGAAGATGCGTCGCTGGGGGGCAGTTGCAATCGTCATGGCACTTGGATTCACACAGGCAAGCGCATACGGACAACTGAGCAGGGGCGATCGCTATACGGGCGCGCCGTGGGCGACGCGCTCGCCTGTCATCGGCCAGCACGGCATGGTGGCGACGGAGCAGCCGCTCGCCTCGCTGGCGGCGATCGACATTCTCCGCAAAGGCGGCAGCGCCGTGGACGCGGCGATCACAGCGAACGCCTGCATCGGGCTGATGCAGCCGGTGCTGAACGGCATAGGCGGCGACCTCTTCGCCATCGTCTGGGATCCGAAGACCAAAAAACTCTACGGCTACAACGGCTCGGGCCGCGCGCCGATGGGCCGCGATCTCGCGAAGATGAAAGCCGAGGTCGAAGCCGCTTACACACGCGCCGGCCAGACACCGCGCGCGCATATCCCGCCGGTCGGTACGTTGCCGATCACCGTCCCCGGCGCCGTCGACGGCTGGTTCGCGCTGCACGGCAAGTTCGGCAAGCTCCCCATGGCGGAGGACCTCGCGCCCGCCATCGGCTATGCGCAGCACGGTTTCCCTGTCACGGAACTGATCGCATTCTATTGGAAGAACAACATGGCCCTGTTCGAGAAGAACAAGGGTCTGATCGAGGAATTCGACAACGCGCGCGCGACCTACGCGCCCGACGGCCATACGCCGGAGCAAGGTGAAATCTTCCGCAATCCCGATCTCGCGCACACATATGCGCTGCTCGCCAAGGGCGGCCGCGACGCGTTCTACAAGGGCGAGATCGCGCACACCATGGACGCCTATTTCAGGCGCATCGGCGGCGATCTGCGCTATGAGGACTTCGCGGCCCATCACGGCGAATGGGTGACGCCGCTGTCGGTCAACTATCGCGGTTATGACGTGCACGAACTGCCGCCCAACGGCCAGGGCGCGGCGGTGCTGCAGATGCTGCAGATACTCAAAGGCTACGACCTGAAGAAGATGGGTGCCGGTTCGGCCGACACGCTGACGGCGATGTTCGAGGCCAAGCGCTTGGCTTACGAAGATCTCGCCAAATGGTACGCCGATCCGGCCTTCGTCAAAATTCCGATGAAAGGCCTTTTGTCGGACGCCTATGCCGACGAGCGCCGCAAGCTGATCGACCTTTCGCACGCCAATCCCAAATTCGGACCGGGCGATCCGCGCCTGTATGACGGCGATACGATCTATCTGACCGCCGCCGACAAGGACGGCATGATGGTGTCGCTGATCCAGTCCAACTATCGCGGCATGGGCTCGGGCATCGTCGCCGACCATCTGGGCTTCATGTTCCAGGATCGCGGCGAACTTTATTCGCTCGATCCGAACGCGGCGAATGTCTACGCGCCGGGCAAACGTCCCTTCCAGACGATCATCCCGGGCTTCGTGACGAAAGACGGACAGCCGTTCCTCTCCTTCGGCCTGATGGGCGGCGACATGCAGCCGCAAGGTCACGTGCAGGTCCTGACCGACATCATCGATTTCGGCATGAACATCCAGGAAGCAGGCGACGCCGCGCGCTGGCGGCATTTCGGCGGCTCCGAAGTGACGGGAGAGCCGTCGACCGGCGTCGGCACGGTCGAGATGGAATCGGGCTTCGATCCCGCCGTGAAAGCGGAACTCGAAAAGCGCGGCTTCAAGCTCGCGCCGGGCGCGGGCGGCTTCGGCGGATACCAGGCGATCCTGTGGGACGCCAAGCACCACGTCTATTGGGGTGCTTCCGAAATGCGCAAGGATGGCGAAGCGATCGGATATTGAACATCGCAATTCCCTGCTAACAGGGAAATTAACAGCGATTTCTAAAATCTGCTCCGCAGCGCGTGCGCAGGTCATCCGGCATTGACGGGCCTTTCCACAACGCCGCACCCGGACGACAAGGACAAGAACAGGGAACAGCAAGGAATATTTCGTCCGTGTACGTCCCTTTCCGCCATACGTGCCGCACGTCCCACTCCCCTTCTCCAGGGAGAGGGAAGGGACCGCGGTGGATATCTGCGACGGCGCTGTCATGCAGCGGAGTCTGCGCGCGAACCGAGCCGCCGTGAAGAGCGACAGTTCGGCAACGAAACGGCTTTTTTCGACAACCTTCATGCGACAAAGCGGCGACGCGCGCGGAGGAACCCCGGCGGGCCGCTCGGCGCTTCGCCGTTAAGGCGGCCGCTCGCGCGTACGACGATCGCGTCGTCGTGGCACGTTCGCGCGAACCGGATGCGGTTCCGCCCGTTCTCAGCAATATCGCGTTGATCCCACCATCTGGAGGCTGACATGAGCACGGTTGCGGAGGTCATGGTCGAAACTTTCCGGGCCGCGGGTGCCAAGCGCTGCTACGGCGTTCCCGGCGACACGCTCAACTTCTTCACCGATGCCATCCGCAGGAGCGACATCCGCTGGGTGCATGTGCGTCATGAGGAAGCCGGCGCAATGGCCGCCGGCGCGGACGCGCTGCTGACTGGAGAGCTTGCCCTCTGCGCAGGGTCCTGCGGCCCCGGCAGCCTTCATTTCATTAACGGCGTTTTCGAGTCCAACCGCAATCGCGCCCCCGTCGTCCTGATTGCAAGCCAGATCGTGCGCGATGAGCTCGGCTTCGATTTTCCGCAGGAGGTGGACTTCAAGTCGGTCTATGCCGCGGGCTCCGTATTTTGCGAAGAGATCCGCACGCCCGCGCAGGCGCGCCGCATGACGGCGATGGCGGCGCAAGCCGCACTGTCGCGGCGCGGCGTGGCGGTCCTGATCGTGCCTGTCGACGTTTCGAAAGCCGAAGCTCCGAACGAGCCGCCTTTCGCCGCCCACCGCCCCGCGCCTGTCGTGCGTCCGAGCGACGCCGAGCTCGATCTGTTGGCAAAACTCCTGAACGACGGAAAGCGCATAACAATCTATGGCGGCTCTGGCTGCCGGCATGCGCACGACGAAGTCGTGGCGCTCGCCTCGCGCCTCAAAGCACCGGTCGCGCGCACGTCGCGCGCGAAGGATTTCCTCGCCTACGAGAATCCGTTCGATGTGGGCATGACGGGTGTGTTCGGTTCCGAAGGCGGCTATCACGCGCTCATGCATTGCGACACGCTTCTTCTGCTCGGCTGCGATTTCGCGTGGCGGCAATTTTACCCGTCGGGTGCGAAGATCATTCAGATCGATATCGACGGCGCGCATCTGGGCCGCCGTCATCCCGTCGATCTGGGACTTGTCGGCGACGTCAGGCCGACCATCGAAGTGCTGTTGCCACGTCTCACACAACGCGCCGACTCCGCTTTCCTCGACGATGCGCTGTCGCGCATGCGCGACGCAATGCACTCGGAAGACAAGCATGCCGTCGCGAAGAAGAGCCCGATCCATCCGCAATATCTGACCAGCCTGATCTCGAAACACGCGGCGTCCGATGCCGTATTCACGGCCGATGGCGGCGCGGCGATGGTTTGGTGTCTGCGCCACATCCGCTCGACGGGAAAGAACCGCACCGTCGTCAGTCTCTCGCACGGCACGATGGCCAATGCGATGCCGCAAGCGCTGGGCGCCCAGGCCGCCTATCCCAATCGCCAGGTGATATCGATGTCGGGCGACGGCGGCCTCGCCATGCTGATGGGCGACCTGCTCACGACCGTCCAGGAAAAGCTGCCGATCAAGATCGTCGTCTTCCACAACAATTCGCTGGGCTTCGTGGAGCTGGAGCAGAAAGTCGAAGGCCTTCTCGATGCTTTCACCGATCTCAAGAATCCCGACTTCGCCCGCGTCGCACAGGCGATCGGCATCTGGGGCCGTCATGTCGAACAGCCGGACGAACTCGAAGGCGCCGTGAAGGAATGGCTGGCGACGTCCGAGCCCGCGTTGCTCGACGTGGTCACCGATCGCTTCGAACTCGTGATGCCACCGAAGGTAGAACTCGAGCAGGCCTTTGGGATGGCCCTCTATTCGGCGAAGGGCGTGCTCGCGGGTCGCAGCGATGACGTGTTCGAGCTGATCAAAGGGGCGGTGACCTAAGCTCGCGTTCCGCCGCTTCGTCGTTGATGCGCATGTTGACGAGCACCACGATCATGCCCGCGAAGCTCGTGAGCGTCGAGGGCAGCCAGATGATCAGCCCGCCATAATGCAGGTCGCTGATCGCCGAGATGTCGAAGATGCGTCCGCAGATCTTGTAGACCGGATAGAAGTCGATCGACGACAGCGAGAGGATGGCGCCCAGAATCATCTGAAACGGCTCGACCGCGATCACGAGCAGCGCGCGCAACCCGCTGCCGATGCGCGCCGGCGGCCTCGGACGAGGATCGAGGATCAGGCACCAGAAGAAGATGCCGTCCACCGCCATGCTTTCGTTCATGAAGTTGTAGAGCCTCAAGTCGAGCATCACGCGCGTATGCAGCGACGGCACCAGCCAGAGATAGATCAGCCCCACGAACAGGACGGGCGCGACCGCCGGATGCTGGATGAAGTCGACCAGCGCCTTGACCGGCCGCGACCCAAGGATGGGATGAAGAAAGCGCGGCATGCCCGCCCACAGCGCGGGTGCGGAGGCGCCGAGCGCAATGAGAAACGGGCCGGAGTGATGCAGGACGTAGTGCTGCGCGCGATGGATGAAGAACATGTGCAGGGCGTAATAATCGATGCGCGTCTGCAGCACGATGTAGATCGAGACCACGCCCAGCACGAACGAGGCGCTGCGCCAGAGCGCGGGCCGTTCCGCCCGCGGCAGGCGCGCGAGCCCGCGGAAGAACCAGTAGAGCGCAAGCGCGGTCGCCAGATATTCCGGCCAGACGAATATGTAGGGCATCCACGGCGGAAGCTCGGCGGGGAAATAGCGGCAGGCCGCGTAAAGTGCGCAGCCCAACACCAGGATCACGCCATAGCCGAACCAGCCGAATGTGTCATCGCGCGGAAGGGATGTGAGCGTGGCGGCTTCGGACATGTCGTCCCCTGAACGGGAGCCTTATAGGGCGTCGGCCGGCGGCCGAGCGCGGGACGTTTGGTCACAGGGTTCTTAGGTCCGCCGCGCCGTGCTATGCCGACGCGGCATGCATCGTTTCGCCGCTCTCCTCGCACTCCTTACGTTCGCCGCCTGTGCGCCGCCGCACGGACCGATGACCGATATCCGCGGCGCCATGCCCGATCTCGCATTCGCGATGACGCGCGCCAATGACGGCGAGGCGGTCAACGCGGGCAACTATCGCGGCCGTGTCGTCGTCCTCTATTTCGGCTACACGAATTGCCCGGACGCCTGCCCCACCACGCTCAGCGATCTGGCGACCGTGCTGCATCGCCTGGGACCAAAAGCGGACGACGTGCGCGTGCTGTTCGTCACCGTCGACCCCAACCGAGACTCGCTTTCCGCGCTCAAAGCCTATGTGAACGCCTTTGCACCCGAGATCGACGGGCTGCGCGGCTCGGAAGACGCCATCGCCCGTCTCGCGCGGCGCTATCGCATCACCTATCAGGTGACGCCCGGCCCGCCTTACGAAGTCATGCATTCCGACAGCGTGTTCTTCTTCGACCGTGACGGCCGCGCACGTTACGTGGCGACGTCGGTTGCGAATGCGAAATTGATTACGGCGCACGTTCGTCAGCTGCTGCAATAGCCAAGGCGCACCCGCTCCTGGGTCGGGCGTTCGATCCGCCTCGCCGCTCCAAAGAAATCATTGGGTTAGGCGTTTTCCGGTCGGCTCGGTCGTGTGCATCGAGATGCCGATAGCCTGTGCCTGTTGTATTCACTGCGACACCGTTCGCGGTCGCAATTTCCCCCATGCCGGCCGCGATTCGATGCACGTGTCAGATGATTCTGTCCGCATAAAGTGGTAAAAGGTCAGCGTTCGGTAATGCGTCTTGATCCGACCTCGAGATGGAGGACGTTGATGATGAAGCTCGCGCTATCGGCCATCGTTCTTACGTTTTTCTTCGCCGGCGCCTCTGCGCTCGCAACCGACTGGTCTCCTCATTCGAGACCGTTCGATCTCGTGTGGGACCGAAATAATACGGATCTGAACGGGCTGCCCGTTAATCCGCAGTGGGGATATCAGCTCGATCATCCCGGCAAATTGCCCGATTTCGCAAAGATATGCGGCGCGGCGTTCTACAATGCGCAGGGCCAGACAGCGACGGCGACATCCGGAAGCGGCAACAATGCCGTCAATAACCAGACCCTCGCGAATATCTGCACATCGCAGCATCCGACCCTCAATGTCAGCACATCATCATTGGTCGGCGATTGGTGGCTGGCTCATGCTGCCGGCATGTCGTCCCCGTACTGCACGAGCGGACCTAATGGCTTCAACGGACACCTAACGTGGACGGTCGCCACGTACACGGGGACAGCGGCCTGGCTCGACTGGTCGGGAGATTCGAATTTTTTTGACAATTTCAATCTGGCTGACGGGGACTACAACCTTGCGCTGTTTCCTTCCGAATATCCGCCCGACAATACCGCCAGCTATACGACGCTCAACGACAGTAAGAGCACCGGCTACGGCCTCGGCCTGGAATTCAAGGACACCGACACCGTCGATAATGCGGGAACCACATGGTGGCAGAACCTGGTGAACAGCGTCAAAAACGGAGCGCAGCCGACGCCATTCCAAATCTTCTTCAGTGCTCCCGAATATAACCTGTTCCACTTTCCGAAGGCCGTCGTGACCGGACTCGTCGGCATCGACGGGGTGCACGGTGACTATACCGAGGTGCATCCCGTGTTCTCGCTGGCTCTGAGGCCCTGGTTCAGCGAGGGGAAAGGAACGGTCACCGAAAAGTGGGTCTATTTTTTGCGCGATCACGAAAGCGGAGGCGGGTGCAGTTCGAACGAAGTGGTCTGGCAGCCTCCGTTCCTGGCTTCCGGCATCTCTCCCGTATTTTACATCAGCCTGCCGTGGCCGGACGGCGCAACCTCGGTAAAGGTGCTGGACACCACCCAATGGAGCTGGGGCGTGTCGAACGCCAGCGTTTGGGTCGGTCCTTCGCACAAGAAGGGATGGACCGCGGTCCAGGTTTATTGCCAGGTGCAGCCGGGCTATGCCTGCGGCACCGACGGCTCCGTCGAGTTGCAGTACACGGTGCCCGTTCACTCCGAGCATAAGGTGTCGGCTTCGAGCGTGCCGAAACCCGCGACGGAAGGCGAAAAATTCCGGGAAGATGCGTTCAAAATAACGGACATCAACGCGTTATTCCCTGACCCCGTGGCGCGCGCGAATTTTTTGAAGGACGCGAAGGCAGCACTGGCGCCGTCGACGCCTCAGCCCAAGGTCAAACCCGTCCCGGCGCGCCGCCTGACGGCCGAAATGCAGGCGTCCTCTAGCAGCCCGGCAAGCCCCGACGCGTTGACACCTGCCAAGCTTGTGCCTGATGGCGTCAAACAGCAGACCGACGCAGCCATAAAGCAGCTGGTCGCGAAATACCGGCCGGGCATGCGACCGACGGCCCAACCCTGAGGTCGAAGTAAGTTACGCTACAAGGTTCTGCGATTTGGCAATCGCGATCTGATTGAAATATGGGAGGCACGTCTCAGAAGGAGATGTTCGTTCGGGTGCGGGGTAAGCCTTGGTGAAATCCAGCTATGGCAAACGCCCGCGCCTCTCCGCTCTCAAATATGCAGCGCTCTCTTATCCGCGTCGAGCACCGCTTCGTGCAGCATTTCCGAGAGCGTCGGATGCGGGAACACGACTGTTTCCAGATCGGCGTCCGTCGCTTCCAGCGTGCGTGCGATGCCGTAGCCCTGGATCAGCTCCGTCACCTCCGCGCCGATCATGTGCGCGCCCAGAAGTTCGCCGGTGTCCGCATCGAACACGGTTTTGACGAGGCCGTCGGCATCGCCCAGCGCGATCGCCTTGCCGTTGCCGATGAAGGGAAAGCGGCCGACTTTGATCTTGCGGCCCGAGGCTTTCGCCGCGGCCTCTGTCATCCCGACGGAAGCCACCTGCGGCCAACAATAGGTGCAGCCCGGCACTTTCGAAACATCGAGCGGATGCACGCCCTTTACGCCGGCAATGCGCTCGGCGACGATCACGCCTTCATGCATGCCCTTATGCGCAAGCCATGGCGGACCGACGAGATCGCCGATGGCATAAAGGCCTTTGACGCCCGTCTCGCCCCATTGATTGATGACGACATGGGTCTTCTCGACTTTCACGCCGGCCTGTTCGAGCCCGAGGTTTTCGACATTGCCGACGATGCCGACTGCGAGGATGACGCGATCCGTGGTCATCGTTTCCGTCTTGCCGTCCTTGCTCTTGAGCGTGGCGGTGACGCTGTCTTTGCCCTTCACGAGCTTCTCGACGGTCGTTGACGTCCTGATCTTCATGCCCTGCTTGGTGAAGGCCTTGGTCGCAAGCTGCGAAATCTCCTCATCCTCGACGGGAAGCACGCGGTCGAGCACTTCGACGACGGTCACCTCGCTGCCGAGCGTGCGATAGAAGCTCGCGAATTCGATGCCGATGGCGCCGGACCCCACGACCAGCAGCGATTTCGGAAACGCCTTCGGCACCATCGCTTCGCGATAGGTCCAGATCAGTTCGCCGTCGGGCTCGAGGCCGGGAAACGTCCGCGCCCGCGCACCGGTCGCCAGGACGATGTTCTTGGCGTCGTAATCGGCGACCTTGCCGTCTTTGGTGACGGCGATCTTGCCCGGACCGGCGAGCTTCGCTTCGCCCGAGATCACCGTGATCTTGTTCTTCTTCATGAGGAAGGCGACGCCGTTCGACAGCTGCTGCGCCACCTTGCGCGAGCGCTCAACGATCTTGGCGATGTCGAATTTGAAATTCTCGGCCGAGAATCCGAATTCGTTCAGCCGGTGCATGAGATGCCAGATCTCCGACGAGCGCAGCAGCGCCTTGGTGGGAATGCAGCCCCAGTTGAGGCAGATGCCGCCCAGCCGGTCGCGCTCGACGATCGCCGTCTTCAGGCCCAGTTGCGCGGCGCGGATGGCGCAGACATAGCCGGCCGGGCCGCTGCCGATCACGATCACATCGAATTGTTCAGCCATGATTCCTCACATGCGCAGGATGCTGGCAAGAATGATGAGGCCCAGCGCCGGTATCAGAAAGAACGCGAAATAGACAAAGCCGACACTGACGAACTTCGTCGACGTCCAGAACCAGTTCTGCCCATAGAAGCGCTTCATCCCGAACAGCAGATAGGCAGCCAGCCACAAAAAGAGCCCGCCCGCTACGATTTCCGTCGGCAATATTTGCGCGAGACCTGCTGCAACCAGCAGAACCACGAATCCGAAGGTATGGAAGTTCAGCGAGAATACGAGGTGGTCGACGAAATAATACCTCCGCCGCTGCCGCCAGTAGAAGGCCGCGAGAAGCAGCGCGAACAGCGGCAGCAGAATGATCAATGCGCGCGGAATCCATTCGGTCAGGGGGCCGTTGATCGATGCCGGATCCGCCGCCAGCGCGCGGAACATCCTCATCACGCGGCCGTTCACCCAGTGGGCAAAGCCGGACTTCGCTTCTTTGTCGCCCTTGTCGAGTTCCTTCATCGCCTCCGCGAGCGCCGTGTTGTCCCTCTCGTTGTTGAGCGCGCCGATGCGTGTGAAAAAATGCGGCTGCGTGGTGATGAGCATGTTCTGCTCACCATTGGCTTTCATGGTGGTCAGGAGGCGGTGCCCGGATCCGGCCACATAGACATTTCCCTTGGTGTCCGCCGTGAAACCCTCCATGCGCGAGCGCACGCCATTCGTCACGACGTAGACATTGTGATCCTTGTCGGCGACGAACTGCTTTGTTGTATGGGACAGCGTCAGCTGCATGATGGCGATGCCGAAGACCGACAGCGCCAGGAAGAAGATCAGGGACACGAAAAGATAGAGCCGCACGGCGGGCACGTAACGCTGGGTGCGGCCGTCGCGAAAGGCCGCCGACAGCTCGCCCGGCTGGAATAGGAGCGCGCGGGCGGTTCGCAGGATACGGCTGTCGAAGCTCGCGACATCCTTGACGAAATCGTGCAGCAGCGTGAACACCGAGCGCCGATGCGTCTCGACGGGCTGACCGCAGACGCCGCAATAGGCGCCCATCATCGGCGAGCCGCAATTCGTGCAGGAACCGACCTTGCCGCCGCGCTCGAGCAGCGCCGCCACCGCCATTTCCACCGCAACGGCGCCGGCCGTTTCGCCGACTGCATCCAGACCGTCGATCATGCGTCCCCGCTTCTATCCGCCATAGAGCACAGCCATGACGAGAATGGTGATGACGGCAGGGAAGATGAAAGACGTGACGTAGAAGAATTCGATGATCATGAACTTTGTCGATGTCCAGAACCAGTTCTGCGCGTAGAAACGCTTCATCGCCAGAAGCAGGTAAAGGCTCAGCACGACGGCCGTGATCGTAGCCACGGCGTAACCCGACATAAATTGGGCGAGCCCTGCTGCGATCAACAGAAACGCGAACGCGAAGGTGTGGAAGCTCAGCGAGAAAACGAGATGGTCCACGAAATAAAACTTCTTGCGCTGCCGCCAATAGAAAACGGCCACCAGCAGCGCGAACGCCGGCAGCAGGAAGAACAGCGCCCGCGGTATCCAGGCGGTCAGCGCACCGTTGAGCGCAGCGGGATCCTTCGCCAAGCTCTCCATCGTTCGGCGGACGGTCGTCTTGAACCATATCGCTTTGGGATCCCTGGCTGTGCCGGATTCGTGGTCGATCTTGGACTCGATATCCCTTACAGCCGCATCGGGAACATTACTGTGATAGGCGCCCTCGCGCGCGAAGAAGATCATGTTGTTCGCGCTCATCGAATAGTGCGGCTTCGTGAGGTCAAGCCACCTGGGCGCCTTCGCCTTGTCGTCGGGATCATTGTCGCCCGGCGTGACCAGATAGTGCTGGCCGTTGATGACGACGACCTTTTCGAGGTGCGCTTCCGGCACGAACTGCACGATGGCGATATGCGTGAAGCCGAGGATCACAAAAAAAGCCAGCGACACGAACAGATAGAGCCGCACGGCCGGAACGTAAGGTTGGGTCCGCCCTTCACGGAAGGCCAACGGCAATTCACCGGGGTTAAAGAGAAGCGCGCGTGCCGTGCGCAGGATGCGGCTGTCGAAGCTCGCCACGTCCTTCACGAAGTCGTGGAGCAGATGGAGGACCGAACGGCGGTGCGTCTCGATGGGCTGGCCGCAGGCCGCGCAATAGGGGCCGATCAGCGGCGCCGCGCAATTGGTACAGGGATGCACCTTGCCGCCGCGCTCGACGATCGCCGCCACGGCCATTTCGACCGCTGCGGCGCCCGCCGTTTCCGATATTGCGTCGAGCCCATCCATGCAGGGGACTTTACAACAACATCGCGGCCGGGTCTTCGACGAAGAGCTTGAATGCCTGCAGGAAGCGCGCGCCGGTCGCGCCGTCGATCACGCGATGGTCGCAGGAGAGCGTCACCGTCATGACGTTGGCGACCTCGATCTTGCCGTTCCTGACGACCGCCCGCTCCTCGCCCGCACCCACCGCGAGGATGGCCGCGTGCGGCGGATTGATGACGGCCGTGAATTCCTTGATCCCGAACATGCCGAGATTGGAGATCGCGAAGCCGCCGCCTTCATATTCCTGGGGCTTGAGCTTCTTGTTGCGCGCCCGCTCGGCCAGCGACTTCACTTCGTTCGAGATTGTGACGAGGCCTTTGGTCTCCGCCTGGAAGACGATGGGCGTGATGAGGCCGAAATCGAGCGCCACGGCGACGCCGACATCGGCATGCTTGTGGCGGAGAATGGCGGTATCGGTCCAGCTCGCGTTCACTTCCGGCACGCGCATGAGCGCCATGGCGCAGGCCTTCACGACGAAGTCGTTGACCGAAAGCTTGTAGGCGCCCTCGCCCTTCGGCGCCGCTGCGTTCAGCCGCGCGCGGGCTTCCAGCAACTGGCCGATGTTGCAATCGATCGTCAGATAGAAATGCGGGATGAGCGCCTTCGAGGTGGTGAGCCGCTTGGCGATCGATTTGCGCATCGAATCGTGCGGGATCTCGGTGTAGTCGTCCGGCTTGTAGAAGAGCCGCGCGTCCGGCAGGGGCGCGATGCCGCTCACCGTTGCCGCTTGGCCGGGCGCCTGCGCTGCGGGCTTCGGCGCCGCCGGCGCCTTCACGCCCGATTTCTTCGCGTCTTCAACGTCCGCTTTGACGATGCGTCCGCGCGGACCCGAGCCATGCATCGCGGCGATATCGATGCCGGCCTGCGCGGCCAGCCGCTTCGCCAGCGGTGAGGCGAACACGCGTTGCTCTGCCGACGGGCGTTGCTGCGGGGGAGGCTTCGGGGCTTCGCTTTTAGCTTCAGCGGGTTTCGGCGCGGCGGGCTTGGGCACTTCGGCTTTCGCGGCAGGCTTCGCTTCGGCCTTCACCGCTTCCTTGATCGACTGCATGGTAGCCGGAATGTCGGAACCGTTGCCGGGCTTCTCGCCTTCGCCGAGCAGCACGGCGATCGGCTGGTTGACCTTCACGCCTTCCGTGCCTTCCGGCACCAAAATCTTGCCGATCTTGCCTTCGTCGACGGCTTCGAACTCCATCGTCGCCTTGTCGGTCTCGATCTCGGCCAGGATGTCGCCCGAATGGACCTCGTCGCCTTCCTTGACGAGCCATTTGGCGAGCTTGCCCTCTTCCATCGTGGGCGAC